>NZ_CAKZMJ010000032.1 GCF_937128415.1 uncultured Caldilinea sp. | reverse complement strand
CCCGCCAGCGCCCATGGTAGTGCAGGCCTCGGCCTGTGTGAGAGTAGGCCATCGCCAACATACTCTGTTGATGTTTTTCACCCCTTTTCATTCTCCGTTCCGGTTTGACACATCTTTAGATTCTGAGTACCCTCACGGCAAGAACAATTGCTAAACTTTCTGTTGCTCCGTGCTGTGAGGCGCCTATGTTCACCTGGTCGCTCGCTTTTCACCCTCAGCGCTGGTTGCGCTCTCGTCTATATGCCCTAATCGCTTTGCTCTCTTTCTTGTTGGCGCTCAGTCTGGCCGTGGACGCAGCGCCGCTTTTTGCTCAATCTCCAGTCCATATCGTCCAGCCAGGGGAAACGCTGACGCAGATCGCCGCCCGCTACGGCGTCGCTCTTGAGGCCCTGATGCAGGCGAATCAAATCTCGGAGGCCGACAGAATTTTTAGCGGACAACAATTGATTATCCCCATCTCAGCGCACTCTGCTCAGTCAGTAGATGAGGATGTCATAGAAGAAGCAAATGGCGGGGTGGAAACCACATCCGGCGAGAATCCCTCGGAAGTCGCCGTCGAGCGGAGCGGAAGCGCCATCGCCACCTTGAACCGCACCTATCAGGTGCGAACCGGCGACACGCTCAGCCTGATCGCCTTGCGTTTTGGCGTCGACGCCGACGCGCTGCGGCGTCTTAACCGGCTCCCATCGGTCAATGTCTCATTACGCGCCGGTCAGCAGCTGCTGTTGCCCGCCACCGGCGAAGAGCTTCGACCGCGCACGCCGGACCGCGAGCATCGCGTGCAAGCGGGGGAGACGCTCAGCAAAATTGCCGCCGACTATGGCGTGACGCTGGCTGCCCTTCTGCAGGTCAATCGCATCGCCGACCCCAACACGGTTTATGTCGGCCAACTGCTGATCATTCCTGGCGACAGTCGCGAGCACGGCGGCGCCTCTCGGCAGATCGGCCCCCCGCGCAATGGCTTTTTTTACTACACCGTGCAGCCCGGCGATACAATGTCGACAATCGCTCGCAACTTGAACACGACGATGCTGGCCATTCAGACATATAACAACCTGCCCGACGCCGAAACGGTCTACAACAATATGCAGATCAAAATTCCCTATGGCCCGCCGCCCATCGATCAAGTTTTTCCGCCGGTGCCGATGTCGGGCACGCGGTTTGTGGTCAGCATCAGTCGGCAGCAATGTTGGGTGTACCAGGGCGAGCGGGTCGTTTATGCATGGCCTTGTAGCACCGGCGCCGGTGAACGACGCACCAAGCCGGGCAACTACGCCGTGCAGTCCAAGATTCTCAATGCCAAAAGCAAGGTGTGGAAGCTCGACATGCCCTACTGGCTGGGCATCTACGACGTTGGCCCCTACGAAAACGGCATCCATGGCCTGCCGGTCTCCTGGCAAACGGGCAAGAAAATCTGGTCGGGGCTGATCGGGCAACCCGCCACCTTTGGCTGCGCCATGCTCGGCGACCTGGAGGCGTCGATCCTTTTCCGCATGGCCTACATCGGCATGCCGGTGCACGTGCTCAATTGACAAGTCAATGGAATCACCCGAAAAGCGCTATCCTTCCTGACAACAAATTTTCTGACAATCGGTCACTTCTGACAATCGGTCACCTGGAAAGGCAACCTGGCTGTGGAAACAACCTTCCTCGACGCTTCACCCAAATTGAGAGCAGGCAAATTGCCCCACGCGATGTTGGCTGAATTGTTGCGCACGCTGCCTACTCAGGATCCTCAGCTGTTGCTCGGTCCGATTGTCGGCGAAGACGCAGCCGTCATCGATTTCGATCCGGCCAGCGACCGACTGCTGGTGGTCAAAAGCGACCCCATCACCTTTGCAACCGATCAGATCGGATACTACGCTGTCAACATCTGCGCCAATGACCTGGCCGTGACAGGGGCCACGCCTCGCTTCTTTTTGCCGACCGTCTTGCTACCCGCCGAAAGCGCCGATCTTGAGATGGCAAACGCCATTTTTGAACAGATCGGGCGGGCCTGCCAGAGGCTGAACGTCGTGGTGGCGGGCGGCCACAGTGAAGTGACCCCGACGGTGAGTCAGCCGGTGGTCGCCGGAGCTATGCTTGGAGAGGTGGAGCGTTCGCATTTTGTGCGCAGCGGAGGCAGCCGGCCCGGCGACCTGGTGCTGCTCGTCGGGTGCGTGCCGATCGAGGGGACGAGCATTATTGCGCGTGAAATGCGCAGCTATCTGCTGGTGGAGGGATGGAGCCCAGCGGAGTTGGACGAGGCGGCCAATTATCTTTTCGAGCCGGGCATCAGCGTGCTCGAGCCGGCGCTCGCCGCCGCCCGCGCCGGCCTGGTCACCGCCATGCACGACCCGACCGAAGGAGGGCTGGCCACCGGCGTCCTCGAGCTGGCGATGGCCTCTGAAGTGGGTGTGGAAATCGACCTGGATCAAGTACCGGTGTCTGAGTTGAGCCGACGATTGTGCGCCGCATTCGGCCTTGATCCGCTGGGGACGCTGGCCTCAGGCGCTTTGCTGGCGACGGCGTCTCCATCCTGCGTTGAGCCTCTGCTTCATCTGTGGGAGAGCATGGGGCGCCCTGCCAGGGTGATCGGTCGCATCCTTCCCGCCAACGAAGGGTGTTGGGCAGTCGTGGGTCATCGACGTACGCCCTTCCCCACATTTACGGTGGATGAAATTACAAAATTATGGGCGCCGGATTGATTCTTTTTTGCGCCCACAGTTTCATGCATAAAATTTCTTCTACCACAATGCCAAGTTCGCGCCGCTGAGCCTCCAACAGGTCACGCGCCACAGCGCTTTAAGCATCTACGATTTGCGCTGCGCTGTGGCGTCCCTTCATTAACTCGAACAAATGAAGCTCTCGCAATTCTTCACAAAACGTATTCTTCGCCGCCAATAGCTTCCTGTTGAAGTCAGAGTCTTCAATCCTGGAAGGTTCACCACGGCAAATTCGCTTCTCAATGCGCTACATTGGCGGGATGCAACTCTTACGAATGCAGCAAGATGTGGCATGATGGATAAGGCATGCCAGGCGACAGAATGTAGGATAGTTCGATAGAGGGAACGATAAACAAATAAGATGATTCGACCTCGTTGGCGCAAAGTGATCAGCGACCTTTGGAGCCACCGCATGCGCACGTTGATCGTGTCGCTGGCGGTGGCGGTGGGCGTATACGCCGTCGGCGCCATCATGGCGACGCAGACGCTGATGCTACGCGAGTTCCACAGCGACCGAGAGGAGGCCCGGCTGGCCGACGCCATCGTCTATACGCAGCCTTTCGACCACAAACTCGCCGAACGCATCGAGCAACTGGCGGGCGTGGCGGCGGCGGAAGGAAGGCAGTCGCTGTGGGCGCGCGTTCCGGTCGGGGCGGAGACGCGGCGCACAATTGAGATCATCGCCGTCCACGATTTCGCCGCCATGCGCGTCAACAGCTATCCGCTCGTCGCCGGACGCTGGCCCGACAAGAGAAACGAGATTGCGCTGGAGCATATGGGCCTGCGCTATTTGGGCGTCGCCATCGGCGATCCGATTGTGGTGGAGCTGCCGGACGGCGCGCAGAAACGTTTTGTCGTCACCGGCGCCATGCACGACCCGCGCTATCCCAGCCCGGAGATCACCAACTTTACGGTGGGCGCCGTCACGCCCGCCGGCATGGAGTATCTGGGCGGCGGCGCCCTCTTCACCGAGCTGCTGCTGCGCCTGGAGCCAGAGGCCGGCGACGCGCGCGCCATCGTAGACGCCGTCGAGGAGCGCATCGAGCGGAGCGGACGCGTGATCGTGGGGCGTACGATCGTGGGCAAGTCCATCATCGAGTCGATCGTCAACACGGCGGTGATGATCCTCTCCTTTTTCGGCTGGATGATTCTGTTGCTGTCGGCGTTCCTGGTCGTTAACACCATCTCGGCGCTGATTGCCCAGCAGGTGAATCAGATCGGCATCATGAAGCTCGTCGGCGCCAGCCGCCGACAAATGATGGCGATGTATCTTTCGCTCGTGCTCGTCTTCGGCGTGATCGCTTTCTCCATCGCCATCCCGCTGGCCACGTGGACGGCGCAATATCTGATGACGCACCTGATTCAAGACCTGGTCAACCTCCGTCCGGATAGTCTGGATGCGCCGTTGTGGGTCTATGGGGTGATGGTGGCAATTGGCGTGCTGATTCCGGTGGTCGCAGGGATCTATCCGGTCTGGCAAGGGACGCGCATCACCACCTATGCGGCGCTGAACGAGCTGAACATGCAGACGGGCGCAACCGGCGGCGGATTGTTCGATCGAATGTTGGCGCTTCTGCCGAAGCGTTGGCTGCAACGGCCGCTGTTGCTTGCCATCCGCAACACGCTGCGCCACAAGGGACGGCTGCTGCGCACGATGATCGTGATGACTCTCGGCACGACGCTCTTTATCGCCGTGATCTCGGTGCGCGTCTCCGTCAACACGACGCAGGCGGATTTCCTGCGCTATCACCAGTACGACGTGCAGGTGCAGTTTCAGGAGATGCACCGTATTGCGCGGCTGGAGTCGGCGGCATTGGCTGCGCCCGGCGTGGTCGGCGTCGAAAGTTGGGCGCTGGGCGGCGCCACGCGCGTGCGTCCCGACGGAGTGGAGAGCAACCGCTATCAGGTGGTGGCGCTGCCTGAAGGGTCGAACATGGTCGATCCGATCGTGCAGGTGGGGCGCTGGCTTCAGCCCGGCGACGAGTATGTCGTGGTGCTCAATGCAACGGTGGCGCAGGACGAGCCGGACGTGCGCGTCGGCGACCGCATCACGCTCAAGATGAACGGACGCGAACGGGAGTGGTTGGTCGCCGGCATTGTGGGTTCGGACGCGCAGGGGCCGAAAATTTACATGCATCAAAGCGTCTTCGGCTATGAAAACCGCAGCCCCGATCGCGCCAACAGCATTCAGGTGATCACGGAGGAGCACGATCTGCTCAGCCAAAAGACGATGGAGGCGCTGCTGCTTCAGCACTTCGAGAAGCTGGGCTATGCAGTGCGCTCGACGCGCACGACGCAGACGCTCAACGCCCAGAACGGGCTGATGTTCGACGTGATCGTGGGCTTCCTGATTTTGAACGCAGTGCTGCTCGGCCTGGTTGGCAGCCTGGGGCTTTCGACGACCATGGGCATCAACATGTTGGAGCGCATCCGCGAGATCGGCGTGCTGCGTGCCATCGGCGCCTCTAACGCGGCGCTGCGGCGCATCGTGCTGCTGGAGGGGCTGGCGATCGCTACGTTGAGTTGGCTTGTCGGCTTTGCGCTTTCCTATCCGGTGGCGCAGGTGATGAGCGAGCAGATCGGCGTAGCGCTGCTCGACACGCCGTTGTCGTTCACCTACGCGCTGCCGGCCGCTATTGCGTGGTTTTTTGTGTTGTTGGTGTTGGCCGTCGCCGCCAGCCTGGGGCCGGCCTACAACGCTGTGCGCTTGACGATCCGCGAGGTGTTGGCCTATGAATGAACCGTTGATCGTGCTCAAGGGGGTGAAGAAGGCCTACCGCACGCCCGCAGGGGACTTTTACGCGCTCAAAGGCATCGACCTCGAGATCTGGCCTGGCGAATTCGTGGCGCTGTTGGGACGCTCCGGCGCCGGCAAGTCGACGCTGATCAACATGCTCACCGGCATCGACCGGCCTACGCAGGGCGAAATCTGGATCGGAGGACAGGCGATTCACCGCATGAGCGAAGGCCAGTTGACGCGCTGGCGCGGCCGCGAGGTGGGCGTAGTCTTTCAATCCTTCCAGTTGATGCCCATGCTCACCTGCGCGCAGAACGTGATGCTGCCGATGGATTTCGCCAACCTGTACGGTTCGCCCCGTCGACAATATGCGCGAGCGCTCGATCTGCTGGCGGCGGTGGGCATCGCCGAACACGCCGACAAACTGCCTTCGGCGGTCTCCGGCGGGCAGCGTCAGCGCGTCGCCATCGCGCGGGCGCTGGCGAACGACCCGACCTTCATCGCCGCCGACGAGCCGACCGGCAACCTGGACTCGCGTACGGCGGACGCCGTGTTTGCGGTCTTTCAGCAGTTGGCGGCGGCGGGCAAGACGATCTTCATGGCGACGCACGACCGCGAGCTGGCGTCGCGCGTCTCGCGCGTGCTGCGCATCGAAGACGGCCTGATCGTCGAGGATGTGCGTCTGAAATCGGTTGAGGAGGGACATACGCTTGTTGCTGAAATGGAAGCGTGAACGCGTCGCTGCAGCGCAGCCGACCAATGGTTTTCACACCAACGCCGGGCTCACAGTGCGCCCCATGATTGACCTGCGCAAGGTTGTGAAGGTTTACGAGACGCCAGCGGGGCCGTTTACGGCGCTCAAGGGCATCGACCTGCAAGTCGAGCGCGGGGAATTTCTGGCCATCGTGGGAAAATCGGGCAGCGGCAAGTCGACGCTCATCAACATGTTCACCGGCATCGATCATCCGACGGACGGCGAGGTGATCGTCGCCGACACGCCGATCCGTCGCCTGAACGAAGGCCAGATGGCCGAATGGCGCGGGCGCACGATGGGCATCGTCTTCCAGTTTTTCCAGTTGCTGCCCACGCTCACCGTGGTCGAAAATGTGATGATTCCCATGGACCTGGCGGGCATGTATAGCCTGAGCGAACGCTACGCACGCGCCATGCATCTGCTGGAGCAGGTCGGCATGGCCGACGACGCACACAAGTTCCCCGCCACGCTTTCGGTGGGCCAGGCGCAACGCGCGGCGATTGCGCGCGCCCTCGCCAACGACCCGCCCATCGTGGTCGCCGACGAGCCGACCGGCAACCTCGACACGCGCAACGCCGCCATTGTCTTCGACCTCTTCGTCTCGCTGGCGGAGGCGGGCAAGACGATCGTCATGGTCACCCACGACGACGAGCTGGCAAGGCGCACACAACGCACGGTGACGATCGCCGACGGGCTGATCGTGGATGAAGTGCGGCGCTGAGATTTGTTTGCAAAGGCGAGTTTCGAGCGCAATCGACGCGTGCTGCAATCTTTGTCAACCGGCTGCGGGATGACCGTCTCAGTTCTGTCCTCGATAGGCCCAGCGCACCATGCGCCGTTCAAGCAAGGCGAAGGCGGCGTAGAGCGCTACGCCCATCGCAGCGACCACCAACAGCCCGGCGAAGACCAGCGGCACCTCGAAACGCGAGCTGGCGATGACCATCATGTTGCCGATGCCGCGATTGGAAGCGCCTAGCTCGGCGATGACCGAGCCGACGAAGGAAAGCGTCACCGCCACCTTGAGCGAGGCAAAGAAATAGGGCATGGCGCGCGGAAAACCGATCTTACGGAACATGTCGAAGCGGCTGCCGCCCAGCGACCGCAGCACATCCTGCATCTCCGGCTCAACCGTAGCGATGCCGGTCCCCACGTTGACCGCAATGGGAAAGAAAGCGATCAGAAACGCGATCAGGATGGCGGGCATCGTGCCGACGCCGAACCAGATCACGAAGACCGGCACCAGCGCCGCCTTGGGGATCGAGTTGAAGCCGATCAACAGTGGATAGAGCGCCTTGTACAGCAGCTCGGAGTAGCCGATGAGGGCGCCGAGCGCCACGCCCATCACGATGGCCAGGCCGAAGCCGACCAGCGTCGTGTAAAGCGTCTGCAAGGCGTTGGGCCAGATGGCGCTCTGCCAGCGAAAATAGGTTTCGACCGCCACGCTCGGCCGCGGCAGCACAAATTCGTCCACCCCAAAGACCAGACAGCCCACCTCCCAGATCAGGAAGAAGAGGATAATCGTGACGGTGGGCGGGATCACATCCAGCAATCGTTTTCGCATTTTGTCACTCATGCACGCACCTCGCCGATGCAGGTGTACAGATGATGCACCAGATTCACAAACGCCGGTTCAAAGGTGTTTTCCAGCGTGCGCGGACGCGGCAGATCGACGCTCGCTTCCTGGACCAATCTCCCCGGTCGCTTGCTCATCACATAGACCTTGCTCGCCAGAAAGACTGCCTCGCGCAGGTCGTGCGTGACCAGGATGACGGTGCAGCCGCGATCCTGCCATAAGGTCTGCAGCACGCCCCACAGCTCCTCGCGTGTAAAGGCGTCGAGCGCGGCGAAAGGTTCATCCAGCAGCAAAATCTCCGGCTGATGGATCAGCGCCCGGCAGAGCGAGACGCGCTGCTGCATTCCGCCGGAAAGTTCGTAGGGCGCCTTGTCGGCGAAGCCCTCCAACCCGACGGTGTGCAGAAGATGCAACGCCTGCTCTTCATATTTGCGCCGATTGCGCGCGAACTCCTGACGATGGGGCTGCACGATCTCCAGCGGCAACAGCACATTTTCCAACGCCGTGCGCCAGGGCAGCAGGATCGGATTCTGAAAGGCCATGCCGACGTTCTTCTGCGGCCCTTTGACCGGAGCGCCGTCGATCAGCACCTGCCCTTGCGTGGGCGGCAGCAGGCCGGCCACCAGCTTGAGGATCGTGGTCTTGCCGCAGCCGCTCGGGCCGACAATCGCCACGAACTCCCCTTGCCGGATCGCAAGCGTCACATCCTGAAGTGCGTGGACGTTTCTGCCGTTGCTGACATAGTTGAGCGAAACGCCCCGCAGCTCTACACAAATCGGACTCTCTGTGTTCATATGCATCGTCAATAGCCGCCCCTCCTGCGGCGAAGGAGGGGCGGGGGTTGAAAACGAGCGGCGCGGGAATTACTGGCCGGGCGGCATCCGCTGCTCTTTGGCCGGCAGATATTTGTCGGTGAAGACCTCTTCTGGCGCAGGCGTGGATGGCAGCTCGAAGCCTTCCACCACCAGGTCGATGGCTGTAGCGAGGCGCTCTGGATCGACGGCGCCAAAGCCATTCTGTCGCACCTCGTCGGTCAGGAAGTGCTGTTCGATCACCATCTGCAGCCGCTGGAGTTCGATGTCGGCGTCCACCAGCGGCTCGCGTCGTTTGATCGCCTCGATGGCGGCCGGCGGATCGGCCAGCGTATCTTGCCAGCCGCGCGTCAGCGCGCGCAGGAAGCCCTTGATCGCCTCCTCGTTGGCCTCAAGATATTCCGGAGGAGCCATGACCGCGTTGCCGTAGAGCGGCAGGCCGTAGTCCTTGTACATGAAGGCCACAATGTCTTCCGCCGGAACGTTGTTGCGCAGAAGGCCGAACCAGCCGCTGGCGTAGAACGCAGTGATGGCGTCCACCTCGCCTTTGGCCAGCGAGACCTCGCGCAGCGCCGGCTCCATCGTCACCCACTCGACCGAATCCGGGTCAAAGCCGGTCTGCTTGGCGAAGAGAGGAAAGAGTCGCCGACCTGCATCGCCCGCCGGCGCACCGATCTTCTTGCCCACCAGGTCTTGCGGCGTCTCGATGCCCTTGTCCTTGAGCGTGAAGACGGTCATCGGCGCCGTGTTGTAGACCATGGCGATCGCCAGCAACGCCTTGTCCGGGTTTTTGACGTTGAACTCGATCATGGCGTTGACGTCGGCGTAGCCCATCTCGTACGCGCCGCTGGCGATGCGGGTGACCGTGCCGGCGGAGCCGGTGCCGCGGTCGATCACGACCGATAGCCCCTCCTCGGCAAAGTAGCCTTTTTCTAGGGCCACCAGGAAAGGAGACGAGGGCCCTTCGATTGCCCAGTCAAGAGAAAAACGGATATGCGTCACCTTGGGCCTCGCTGCAGGCGCCGCAACCTGATCGACCGGCAAGGCGGTGCACGCTGAGATCCCTAACACAACTGCAAGCAAGAACAACGTCACCGGATGGAGTTTTTTCATGGAGCGCCTCCTTTCATGACAGGAACTTTGTCGAATTGTGGGTGCAGGGTTCGTCGTTTGATGAACGCGCTGTGAAAGACGGGAACTCGATGGATGGCCTTACCCAATTCGGTTATTTCGAGATTATACATAGAGCGGACATCCGTGCAAACAGACTTTTTCGGAAGGGGGAGCCTTCTATTTTGGATCAAAACAGGCTGTTCTGCATGAGAAGCGCTCCTTTGCAACTGGAATCAGGAAAGAGGTTCGTGAGATTTTACTCAACGGCGCCTGCCTTTCCCATCGGATGTCTGCGCCTCACGCCCGAGTTCATTTTGACAAACGCAAAATCTTTTGATACGCTCCACAACGATTTTTTAGATGGAATATATTCGCAAACCAATCTTTGATTGATCCGAGCTACGGACGATTAGCGTTCAATGGTTTCTCTAGGCGTAGTCGCTCACTTTACATGTTGCTGTTGTTGTTGTGCATGTTGTGTTATTGCGCGCGCCGTGGAGGAGACCACTCGGTCAGTGTGAAGTGTGTCGCTACCTGTGACTGACGCCTCGGCGCCGCCGGGGCGTTTTTTTATTGGTTTCATCGCTTGCTGGAAGCGCCCCGGTCTCCTCAGAACGAGCCGGGGCGTTTGTTTTCCGACACAATTCGGATGCACTTTGGGGTCATCGTGCGCGATCAATTCATTGCACAAAAAGGAGGAGCCTATGGAAGCTTGTTGTTATTGTCATCACAGAGAGGACAGAATCGACCTGCTACACTCCATTTCGCTGCGTGTATTCGCTATGTAGACAAGAACGGGACTTTTGTTGTGTCAAGAAAGAATCACGAGATATGAGAGCACACCTGCAACAACACCGGCTATTGATCGCCTTGTTCATTCTGATTGCGCTGATGGGACTGGCCGGCTGCGCTCTGCCTGTTCAACCTGTCGGGCAGGCGACGGGCGGAGCGTCGGCGGACGCCTCGCAAAACGTCGAGCCCATCTACATTGGCGTGAGCGGCCCGCTGACCGGTCCCAACGCGCGCTACGGCGAACAGTGGATCAAAGGGTTCGACCTGGCGCTGGAAGAAATCAACGGCGCAGGCGGCGTCCACGGTCGGCCGCTCGCCTACATCTTTGAAGACTCCCAGAGCGATCCAAAGCAATCGGTCGTGGTGGCGCAGAAGTTCGTCGCCGATCCGCGCATCATCGTCGAGCTGGGCGACTTCGCCAGCCCGGCCTCGATGGCGGCCTCGCCGATCTATCAGCGCGGCGGCCTGGTGCAGTTCGGCTTCACCAATTCCCATCCCGATTTCACCAAAGGCGGCGGCGAGTATACATGGAGCAACTCGGTGACGCAGGCTCAAGCTGCGCCGGCTTTGGCGGAATACACCGTAGTCGACCTGGGGCTGGATCGGCTGGCCGTCTTTTACCTCAACACCGACTGGGGCAAGTCCACCTTCGATCTCTACGCCCGGCGCGCCGAGGAGCTTGGCGCCACGATCGTGGCTGCGGAGGCCTATCTCCCCGAAGAAAAGGACTTTCGCTCGGCGTTGACGCGCGCGCGCGACGCCAATCCCAACGGCCTGGTGCTCATTTCCTATCAGGCCGACGGCGCGCTGATCGCGCAGCAGATCAAACAGGCGGGGCTTGACGTCCCCATCGTCGGCGCTGGCTCGCTGCAGTCCCCCGATTTCTTGAAACTGGGCGGCGATGCGGTCGAGGGCGTCTACATCCAGGGGCAGTTCCTGCCCACCGACCCGCGTCCCCACGTCAAGAACGTGGTGGATCGCTACGTCGCCAAATACAATGAAACGCCGGACTTCTTCGCAATCCACGCCTACGATACGATGAAGCTGATTGCGCAGGCGATCGAGCTCGGCGGACCGACTCGCGAAGGCGTGTTGAAAGGGCTGTATCAGCTCAAAGATGTGCCGAGCGTGATTTACGAAAAAGCCAACTTCGACCCGGAAACGCGCCGCGTGGTCAATCCACAGTTCGTCAACCTGCAAGTCGTCAACGGCGAATTCGTGCTGTGGGACGGCGTAAAGCCGGAGAAAAAGTAGTCAACGTCAGCACCGGGCGCCGCACCGACGATGATGCGGCGTCCCCTGTTTCACCGAATCAGCTCGTTCATTCGTTTCACGACAAGGAGGAAAGATCATGAGCGTCGAAAACAAAGGCTATGCACATCCAGAAGTTCTGGTCAGCACCGAGTGGGTGGCCGAACATCTCAACGATCCCTCGATCCGGCTGGTCGAGAGCAACGAAGACGTTCTGCTCTATGACACCGGCCACATTCCCGGCGCCGTCAAAGTGGACTGGCACACCGACCTCAACGACCCGGTGATCCGCGACTACATCAACAAGGAGCAGTTCGAGGCGTTGATGTCGCGGCTGGGCATCGCCAACGACACGACCGTCATCTTCTACGGCGACAAGAACAACTGGTGGGCCACCTACGCCTACTGGGTCTTTCAATTGTTCGGGCACACCAACGCCAAGATCATGGACGGCGGTCGCGCCAAGTGGGTGGCGGAAGGACGTCCGCTGACGCGCGAGGTCCCTTCGTATCCGCCCACGAAGTACGTCGCCCAGGAGCGCAACGATGCAGCCATCCGCGCCTTCCGCGACGACGTATTGGCCCACATTCAGGCTGGCCGCCCGCTGGTCGATGTGCGCAGCCCGGGCGAATACAAAGGCGAGCTGCTGCACATGCCCGACTATCCTCAGGAAGGCGCGCTGCGCGGCGGGCACATCCCGGGTGCGAAGAATGTGCCGTGGGCGCGGGCGGCCAATCCGGACGGCACCTTCAAGAGCGCAGAGGAGCTGCGCGCCATCTACGAGCAGGAGCAGGGGTTGAAGCCGGACGACGACATCATCGCCTACTGCCGCATCGGCGAGCGCAGCAGCCACACGTGGTTCGTGCTCAGCAAGCTGCTCGGCTATCAACACGTGCGCAACTACGACGGCTCCTGGACGGAGTGGGGCAACGCCGTGCGTCTGCCGATCGAGAAGTGAGCATAGGTATGGCCAGATTGAGCAAGCGCGAACGCGTGGAGGCGGCGCTGCGGGGGGAGGAGGTGGATCGTCCTCCCGTCGCCGCCTGGCGGCACTTCATCCCGGCGGAGCGCCAACCTTCCACCCTGGCCCAGGCGTCGTTGCAGGATTTCTTTACGTTCGACTGGGACTGGCTCAAAGTGAACCCGCGCGCCACCTATTACGCCGAGGCGTGGGGCAACCGCTACGACTTCGGTCGCTACGATGGCGTGTTCCCTGCGTTTATCGAAGGGCCGCTTAACACACCGGCGGACCTGGAAAAGATCGGCGAGCTGAGCGGCGTCGACGGCGTCTTCGCCGAACATCTCGAACTGGTGCGCCTGATCAAAGAGGGCATTCAAGGTGCGCATTTTGTGCAGACCGTCTTCTCGCCGCTCTCGGTGCTGGCCTTCCTGGCCGCGCGGCCAAAGACGCAAACGCAAGACGCCGCCGTGCAAGCCCAGTACGAGGGGCTTCGACGCCTTCTCGACGAAAATCCGCAGGGCGTACATGCGGCGCTGGAGAACATCGCTGCGACGCTGGCTCGCTATGCGGCTGCGGCGGTCGAGGCGGGCGCCAGCGGCGTCTTCTTCGCCATCGTGAAACTGGCGCGCGAAGGCGTGCTCACGCGCGAAGAATATGCAGAGTTCGGCAAGCCCTACGACTTGAAGGTGCTGACCGCCGTCCAGGGCGCCCCCTTTAACCTGCTGCATGTCTGCGGGCCGGCGGTCTACTTTGACCTGGTTGCAGACTATCCGGTGCACGCCATCAACTGGGCCAGCGTCAATCAGCGCAATCCGACGATCGCAGAGGCGCGGCGTCAAACCGACAAAGCGCTCATCGGCGGCGTCGACGAGACCGGTGCGTTGCAACACGGCTCGCCGGAGGAGGTGATGGCGGAGGCGCGTGCGGCCATCGAAGCCGGCAAAGGAGGGCGCTTCCTGCTCGCCCCGGGCTGCGGCGTGGCGATGGACGCTCCGCCCGCCAACCTGCACGCCCTGCGGCGCAGCGTCGAGCCGGTGTAAAGCGATCCACCTTCCAGGGAGCCAGGAGCTTCCTGGAAGGTGGATGACGGCGCAACGCCTTGAATAGGTTGCATAAAACAAGATAGATTATTATGGAAAGCTTTCTGCGCACTTTTTCCGATCAGACCATCAACGGCTTGGTGATCGGCAACATCTACGCTTTCATCGCCGTCGGTCTGGCGTTGATTTTCGGCGTCGGCAACCTGATCAACTTCGCGCACGGCTCCGTCTTTATGGTCGGCGCCTACGTGGGCTGGATCTGCATGACCTGGTGGAATCTTCCGCTGGCGGTCGCCTTTGTGGTCGTGGCGCTCGTCTGCGCGCTGGTGGGCATGGCGATCGAGCGCTTCGCCCTTTACCCCTTACGCGGCGCGCCGCCGATCGCGCCGCTGCTGGCGACGATCGGGGTGAGCTTTATGATCGACCAGGCGGTGCAGCTTCTTTTTTCGCGCAACCCGCACGCCTTTCCCAACCCGCTGATCGAGCATCGTTTCCAGGTGGGCGGCGTCACGGTCAGCGCAATCGACCTTTTGATCGCCGGCGTCGGCGTTGCGACTGCGTTGACGCTTTACGCTTTTCTGCGTTTCACCCGTTGGGGATGGGCGCTGCGCGCCACGGCGCAGGATCGGGAGGCTGCGCTGCAGATGGGAGTGAACGTCAATGCCGTCAACCGCATGACCTTCGCCATCGCAGCAGCCCTGGGTGGGATCGCCGGCTTGCTGGTCGGCATGTATTTTAACACCGTCTACCCCACCATGAGCTTTCAGGCGACGTTTAAAGGCTTCGCTGCGGTCGTGTTGGGGGGCTTGGGCAATGTGCCGGGCGCCGTGCTGGGCGGGTTGCTCCTGGGGCTGATCGAGAGCTACGGCGTGGCGATCTTCGGCGCCACGTATCGCAACCTCTTCGCCTTTGTCATCCTGATCGCGGTGCTGGTGTGGCGGCCCAATGGGTTGTTCAGCCTCAGGCCGCGCGTGGCGCAGGAGCCTTTGACCGGCACCTTCATCGCCAAGGGGCGCCCCGTCCCGACGCCGAAGTGGCTGATCGCAACGCTGATCGGGGTTGCATTCGTTCTGCCGATCCTTGTTCCCAATCCGTATCTTTTGCAAATTCTCACGAACGCCTGGCTTTTGGGCATGGTGGCGCTCAGCGTGACGCTGGTGACCGGCACAGCAGGGCAAACTTCGCTGGGGCAGGCCGGCTTCATGGCGATCGGCGCATATGCGTCGGCGTTGCTGGTGTTGCGGCTGGGCTGGCCTTTTGAACTTTCCATGATTGCGGCTGCCTTCATCAGCGCCATTTTGGGCACGCTGCTGGTCTTTCCGGCCTTTCGTCTGCGCGCCGCCTATATCGCCATCGCCACCCTGGCCATCGGCGAGATCGTCAATCAGGTCATTCTCAACTGGGAAGGGCTGACCCAGGGCGCCATGGGGATCGCCGGTCTGCCGCCGCCCTCCTTGCTGGGCTGGCAGATGATTCGACCGCATGAAATCTATTATTTTTCGCTGGCGTTGCTGTGTTTGGCGGCGCTGGTGCAATGGCGACTCGTGCGCTCGCCGCTGGGACGCACCTGGCGGTCGCTGCGCGAGGACGAAATTGCCGCCCAGGCGTTCGGCGTCAACCTGAACCGTTACAAGACGCTGGCCTTCGGCGTCGCCGCCTGGATCGCGGGCCTCAGCGGCGCCGTGACCGGCCATATGTACACCTACATCAGCCATGAAACGTTCACCAACACCACCTCAATCCTGGCGTTGACGATGGTGATCCTCGGCGGCATGGGCAACCTGCTCGGCGCCATCGTCGGCGCAGTGACATTGACGGCGCTGCCGGAGGTCTTTCGCGGGCTGGCCGACTATCGTTACCTGGTCTATGGCCTGACCCTGCTGTTGGTGATCCGTTTCCGACCGCAAGGATTGTTAGGAACCGACTGAAGCTATGGCGCTGCTCGAAATCCAACGCGTCTCGCGTGCGTTTGACGGGGTGCTGGCGGTCAACGAGGTCTCGTTTCAGATGGACGAGGGAGAGACCGTCAGCGTCATCGGCCCCAACGGCGCAGGCAAGACGACGCTCTTTAACCTGATCACCGGCCTCGACCGGCCCAACGGAGGCGACATTCGCTTCGACGGCGAATCGTTGATCGACCTGCCTCCCGACGCATACGCCCGTCGCGGCATTGCGCGCACCTTTCAGCATGGCCGCGTCTTTGGCAACCTGAGCGTGCTCGACAACGTTCTGCTCGGCGCCCACAGCCGTCGCCGGGCGACGCAGGCGCGTTCTTCGTTCCTCCATCTGGCGCGAGAATTGTTTTATGGCCTTTTCTGGCCATCGAGCGTGCGGCAGGAGGAGCAGATCTTGCGCGCAGAAGCGGAGACGATCCTGGCGCAATTCGGCGAGCGGCTGCTCCCCAGGCTTCATCAGCCAGCGTACAGCCTTTCGTACGCCAATCGGCGCCGCGTGGAGATTGCCCGCGCCTTGTTGCTCAAGCCGCGGCTCCTCCTGCTCGACGAACCGACCGCCGGCATGAACCCGGCTGAGACCGCGGAAATGCTCGAATTTCTACACACGCTCAAGGCGCGCGGCCAGACAATTTTGTTGATTGAACACAAACTTTCGCTGGTGATGAAGCTCTCCGATCGAGTCGTAGTGATGGACGAGGGGCGCGTCATCGCCGAAGGCGCTCCGGAGGTCGTGCGCTCCGACCCGCGGGTCATCGAAGCTTATCTCGGCCATCACCGCACGGGGGAGGGCGTCGCCGCCGACGAAGTTGCAGCGAACCATGCGCCCCGAGCGGTCGTCGCCGACTTCTCCGAGGGGGCGATATGAACGCGTCAAATGGGCAGCCGCTGCTGCAGCTCAAGAACATCGACACTGCATACGGGCCGATTCAGGTGCACTTCGATCTGAATCTGCACGTGCATGCGGGCGAGATCGTCTGTCTGTTAGGAGGCAACGCCAGCGGCAAAAGCACCACTATGAAGGTCATTCTTGGGTTGGTGCAGCCGCTGCGGGGAACCGTGCTCTTCGATGGACGTGCGATCACCGGTCTGCCGACGCCGCAGATCGTCCGCCTTGGCATTGGCTCCGTGCCGGAAGCGCGGCGCATCTTCGCCCAGATGACCGTGCGCGAGAATCTGTTGATGGGCGCCTATCATCGCAAGGATCGCCGGGCGATCGCCGAAGATTACGAACGGATGCTGGCGCTCTTCCCACGGCTGAAGGAGCGACTCCATCAGCGCGGCGGCACGCTGAGCGGCGGCGAGCAACAGATGCTGGCCATCGCACGCGCGCTGATGGGGCGCCCACGGCTGATCTGCATGGACGAGCCGACAATGGGGCTTTCGCCGCTCTATGTCGACCGGGTGCTGGCGTTGATCCAACAGATCAACGCGCAGGGATACACGATCTTCATGGTCGAGCAAAACGCCCACCTGGCGCTGCAGATCGCGCATCGAGGCTACGTGCTGCAAAATGGGCGCATCGTGATGGAAGGAAGCGCACAGGCGCTTCTCAACGATCCGGAGATTCAGGACGCCTATTTGGGAGAGAAACAATGACGCCTGCGATAAGCGCGCAGGCGTCATTTCCAGGGCGCACCAGGTTCGGCGCAAGGTCAGCCGCAAGTTGGCGCAACGTTTACACCGTTGAAAGATCCCACTCCTCGTAAATCTTCGGCACGTCGCTGATCAAGCGGCGGGTGTACGGGTGCTTGGGATACAAAATCACGTCGTCGGCGGAGCCGCTCTCGACGAAACGCCCATGCTCCATGATATAGATCGTGTCCGAGACATAATAGGCGAGGCCGATGTCATGGGTGATGAAGATGAGCGTCATACCCGTTTCGTTGCGCAGCTTCATCAAATAATCCAGAATCGTGGCGCGCGAACAGGCGTCGATCATCGAGGTCGGCTCGTCCGCCACCAGAATCTTGGGTTTGAGCAGGAAAATGCGGGCGATCATCAGGCGCTGCATCTGCCCGCCTGAAAGTTCAAAGGGGTATTTATTGGTCAACTCGGCGAACTTCAGGTTGACGAAGCTGCACGCCTCCGTCATCATTTCCACTTTCTTTTCGCGGGGCAGGTTGCCGCCCCCGCGCATGCGAATGCAGTCGAGCAGCACGGAGTCGATCTTATGAAAAATATTGTAGGAGGAAAAAGGGTCTTGGAAAATGGCCTGGATGTTGCGCCAGTATTCTTGCTTTTTCCTGCCGGAGCTAAGATCGCGCTTTTTGCCTTGAAAATAAATTTCGCCTTCGGTGACGCTGATTAGTCCTAGCAACATTTTGGCCAGCGTCGTCTTGCCGCTGCCCGACTCGCCGACGATAGAGACGATTTCCCCCTCGTGAAAGTCGAAATCAACATGATCGACTGCAATTGTCTTATGGCGCCCAAAACCGAAAATTTTGGTTACTCCTCTGCCACTCAGGCACGGATTCCCTTTATTCACCATGCTCGTACGCCCTCCTTAGCTCCTCTTCTGGTAAGATGCACCGATAGGCTCGACCATGTCCCACCTCGTACAAAGGCACCGACGTCACCCTGCATTCGGGTTTTACATATTTGCAACGATCGGCGAAGCGACATCCTGGGGGTGGATTTTTGAGGTTAGGCGGCGCGCCGGGGATAGCCGTGAGCTTGGCGCTGCGCAGACCGCTTTCCGGCACAAGGATAGAGCCCATCAGTCCTTTTGAGTATGGATGGAGAGGATCGAAGACAGTCTGTTTGGCCGTGCCGCGTTCCACAATCTGGCCTGCATACATCACCATGATGTCGTCGGCGACGTTGTATAGCAGCGGCAGCTCATGGGTGATGAAGATCATCGCTTTGATGAAGCCGCTCTCCATCATGTCGCGCAACATCTTGATGACCATCTTCTGCGACGTGACGTCCAACGCCGAGGAGGGCTCGTCGGCGATCAGCACCTTCGGCGTTAAAGTGACGGCCACGGCGATCACGGTGCGCTGTTTCATGCCGCCCGACAACTCCACCGGATATTTCTGCAATACTTCGGCCGGCAATCCTAAGCGTTCGAAGAGCGCGCGAGCATGATCGTAGATCATCTGCTTGGTCCAGGTCGGATCATGGGCGCGAATGACGTCTCCGATGAAGTCAATCACTTTGCGCGTCGGATTGAGCGCATTCATCGCCGCCTGGGGAATATAGGCGATTTCCTTTCCAAGGATTGACTTACGCACTTCATCCGGCTTCATGCCGGTGATGTTTTGACCGTCGATGATGATCTCGCCGCTGATATAATGTAGAGGAGGAAAGTAATAGCCCATCAGGCTCAACGCCAGCGTGGATTTGCCGCAGCCCGACTCGCCGGCGATGCCCAGTGTCTTGCCTTCCTCGATCTTTAACGACACGCGATCCACCGCGTAGACATCTTCTTTGTAACGGGTGACATATTTGGTGCTCAGGTCGCGCACCTCAAGCATGACTCTTCCCATCGCTTCACTCAATCTCTTAAAGCAGGATTGAACACTTGATCGAGCCCTGTGTTCATCAGGTTCATGGAAAAGGAAACCAGCGCAATCGTCACGAGCACCGGCAGATACGCCCACCATTTGCCCAGAATGTGCGCCTGATAAATCATCGCCCAGTTCATCATCAGTCCGAGCGTGGGCGTTTCTGTAGTACGCGGCCCCAGCCCCAGAATGGAGAGCCCCGCCTCCGCCAGGATGCCCGAAGAGACCTGCAGGATGAAGGCCATCACCACATAAGAGGCGATGTAGGGCAAAATGTCAACCAGGATGATGCGCGGCACCGAATGGCCGGACAGCTTCGACAAGTTGACGTGGTCGCGATTCCGCAAGGAAAGCACCTGAGAACGCACGGCTCTGGCCGTCCACACCCAGGAGGTGAAGCCGATCACCATGGCAATGGTGATGGCGCCGCGTTTGTCCTGGCCGATGCTGAAGGAAATGAGGATGAGCAACACGAAGGTGGGAATGACGGTGAACAGGTTGGTGAAGAACATGAGCACGTCGTCGACCAGTCCGCCGATGTATCCTGCCAGCAACCCTAACGTCAGCCCGATAGTCGTAGCGATCAATCCCGCCACCAGGCCGATCACCAGGGAGACGGCCGTGGCGGCGACCAGTTGGGTGAGCACGTCGCGACCAAAGTTGTCCGTGCCCAATGCCAGGATGCGCACGTTGGCGACCTCATCCACATTAGCGTAGTCCGTCTGCCGAATGAGCGCTTTTTGCTCAAGGGCGCCTGTCTCAGAATTAGGTGCAGCAATGATGGCTGGCTCTGTGGAGAGCAGCCCATCGATGGAAGCGTTGACGCGCTGGAAATAGCGATGTCTGGCGAAAGTCATCCCCGGCAGGCGCAGATCGGGGTTGTAGTTCGCCTCCCACAATGCCAGAAGTTTTTCTGTGTCGTCAATATCGATCTCATCTTCAGGCACGCCAAACGCCACCAGCCACTCCTTCATGGCGACGCGATCTTCCTGACGGAGCTTGTTTCCAATGCGATTGGCAGCGGCGTCCTCAAGATTCAATGTGTATAGGGTCGGTGCATGAATGGCGTCGTAGACGTTCACATAGATGCCTGGTGGGAAAAAGGTCCCCTGTCCGATAATTTGCAACGGTGGATGACGAACCACCCAGGGGTAAATGATGACGATCAAAAGGATCGTCATCAGGATGGAGAAACCAACAATAAATTTGCCGGAGCGAAAAACCTGTCGAAGTGTATGCTGCATAAGCGGCTTATCCTTTAATCAGACTGAGCGGCCTTAATGCGCGGGTCGATCACGCCGTACAAAATCTCGAGGATAAAGTTGGCGGTCAACACCATGAAGGTGATGATCAGCGTTGCGGCGGAGATGAGCGGGTAATCCTGCCCCATGACGCCGTTCAACAATGTCGTGCCAAGCCCTGGATAACTGAAGACGATCTCCGCAATCAGCGCGCCGCCGACCATCGTGCCGAGCGCCAGCGCCAGACCGGTCACCTGCGGCAACATGGCGTTGCGAAAGACGTAGGCGACGATCTTGTCATCCTTGATGCCCATGAAGCGGGCGAATTTCACGTAGTCCGCATTCAATTCGTAGATCGACATCGAACGCATCCCAATCGCCTGCCCGCCAATTGCGATCAGCACGATCGACCAGAAAGGCAACTGATAGTGGACAAAGGCAGACCATAGAAAGGTAGGCGTCAGGCTGGGGATGAGCGTATAGCCGTAGCCGCCTGACGTTGGGAACCACTTCAGATGTACGGCGAAGATCACCAGGAGAATCACAGCCATGCCAAAGGCAGGAAAGCTGCTCAGGAAAAGTGCTGAGGGCATCAACACTTTGTCAAAACCGCCTCGAAGATATGCGGCCATAGCGCCGAGCACGTTCCCTAGAATCCAACCGACGATAATCGCCGGAAATTGCAAAATCAGCGTCCACCCGATCGAGGCGCTGATCACCTCCGCCACCGTGCGCGGATACTGGCTAAAGGAAAAGCCGAAATCCCCGCGAAACACGTTGCGCACATAGATAAAAAACTGCTCGATGATCGGCTTATCGGTGCCGAACAGCTCGGTGTACTGCTGATAGATCGCCTGCACGCCGGTCGGATTGCTGATGCCTTGCGCCTGGCGCGCCACGATCGCCGCCACCGGGTCGCCGGGCATCAGACGCGGCAACGTGAAATTCAAGATGAAGGCGAATACAAATGTAATCGCAAACCACCCGAGTTTGTTGAGGAAGTATTTGGTGTAGCCTTTCAACGCAACCCTTCCTTTGATCTGTCAAACCGGCAAGGCTGTGAAAGCGACGCCTTGCCCCACCCTACCCACCAATGCCACACAACGAATGCCGGAATGTCCGGGAAAAATGTGCTCCAGGGCCGAAAAAGTTTGCTATTGTAGAGAGGCTGTGAGAGGCCCTCTCTATAGGCTTCTCGGAGAGGGCCTCTGTAAATCCCACTACGGCTCTACAAGCGTGAGGTTATAGAGGCCGGCGATGCTCCAGCCGTCGGTCAGGTTGAGCGGCGGGACAGGCGGGTTCGTGCCATCGCCCTGATGGGGGAAATTGGTCCAGACGCTCTCGTTGACGGTGTGGAAGTTCTGCGGCCGATACATCAGCGTGAAGGACGGCACGTCGGTCAGATAGATCTCGACCAGCCGCGTGTACATTTCCTTCAGCTTGGCCTCGTCGGTCTCATGCGGGATCAATTTCAGCAGCTCATCCACCTCGGGGTTGGAGTACTGACCCCAGTTGCCGCTCCAGTTGCTCGGCAGGCCGATCCACTCCGAGCTGAGCAGGTTGCGGATGCGACCCCACGGTTGCGTCGGGCCGGCGCCGGCGCTCCACATCATGAAGATCTCGTAGCCGGGCGGCAGCGGTGTGTCGGACTTGGTGACGACCGTCTGGTAGACCGACCACTCGGGGAAGTTGGTGGTGATGTCGATACCGATCTGCTTGCCGGCTGCAGCCACGATCTCGATGGCGGCCTGCCAGTCGGACCAGCCGTTCGGGCAGGTGGCGACATAGCTCAGCTTCTGACCGTTGTACTCGCGCCAGCCGTCGCCATCGGTGTCGACGACGCCGCACTCATCCAGCAGCTTCTTGGCACCTTCGATGTCGTTGCCCACCCACTGCAGATGCTTGACCGCCTCGCGATTGTACATGGCCTGCTCAAAGGGCGTCGGGTTCATCAACGAACGCGGCACCTGCTCAAACGTGGCGGACTGGTTGGTCATGGCGTTGGCGATGATCGCCGGGTAGTCAACAGCGATTGCGATTGCTTTGCGAATGCAGACCTGGTCCAGGCCGTGCGCCTTCAGGTTGTAGAACGCCGTCGGCAGGCTGGCGCCAATGTGGTAAGGTGGATCAGGCAGATAAGTGGAGATAGGTAGGTTCTGCTTCTCCCACAAATCCTGCACATTGGAGTTGAACTGTTGACTGACGTCGACTTCGCCAGCGGCCAGCGCCGTCGTGCCGGCTGCGTTGTCCTTGAAGATTACGTGCGCCAGATACTTAGGCGCCGGCAGCTTGCCCCACATGCTGGGATCCTGGCCCCAGTAGTTGTCGTTGCGCACCAGCACGACTTTGGTGTCGTCGGCGAAGAACTTACCATAGGGGCCGGAATAGACGACGTCTTCAGCCGGATCGGCCAGCAGTTTGGTGGGATCGCCGCCGCTGCGCTCCTCCAGCTTCTGCGTCCAGGCTTTCTGGACGACGTAGTTGGTGCTCAAGTACGCCTGAACAATCAGGGGGTTGACGGCGCGCCCATTCTCGTCCAACTTCGCCTTGATCACAACCGTCTGCGGATCGACTGCTTCGATGGTTTCGATGTAGTCTCGGTTGGCGGCGCCGATCGCCGTCTCATACTTAACGTGCGTAGCCCAGGTATAGGCGACGTCTTCGGCGGTCACCGGCGTGCCGTCGCTCCAGCGCGCAGCCGGCTTAATCTTGAACGTAATCTCAGTGCGATCTTCGTTCCAAGACCAATCGCCGTCGGCGAGCAGCGGATATTGTTTGCCGTCCAGCATGTTGTAGAGATACGGCGTCTCGAACATGGTCACGCGGGCGCTGTCTTGTTGCGCAATGGCCATGCCGTTATTGTTGCTGTTGGAATAGGGATTCCAACCGACCACCGGACCCCATTGGAAGCCGTTGTAGTAAAGCGTCTCCTTGCGGGGCAACGCATCTGCGCTCACCGGAGCAGCGGCCTCCGTCGGCGCGGCCTCCGTCGGCGCCTCTGTAGGTTGCGCCGGCTGCTGCTGGGGCGCCGGCTGCTCCTGAGCCGGTTGCTGCGCCGGCGCAGGGGTCGCTCCGCCACCACAGGCGGCTAGCACCATACCGGCAATCATCAGCAAAATCATCAATAGATTGAAGCGATGTTTCATGCTTGCCTCCTGAAAAACGTCTAAAGGTTCAAATCATCAAAAACAACCTCAGATAAATCGGTCGCCTCCAGCTTTCTCGAAATCTTTCACCTCCTCTTGTCAATTTGTAGTTTGATTTTTTATGTGACCGCAGACTCGGCGCTGCAACGCAACGCCTGCCCACAGGACATACGAATCACCAGCCTGGCTGGCAACACAATATGTTGAACGTTAGTCTCCGACATA
Source organism: uncultured Caldilinea sp. (assembly GCF_937128415.1). Lineage (GTDB taxonomy): Bacteria > Chloroflexota > Anaerolineae > Caldilineales > Caldilineaceae > Caldilinea. Next base: position 56,517 of record NZ_CAKZMJ010000032.1, on the reverse strand, counting down.
GATGTTGCCGGAATTTCTAACTTTTCAATCAGTGTTGCAGCCGCCAGGAACCCGATTTTTTCGATTGGATGATGAATCGTCGTCAAAGGTGGATCCGCTATGGCTGCCGAGGGCATATCGTCAAACCCCACCACGGCAATGTCATCAGGAACTTTTAACCCCGCCGCCTGAATTGCCTTGATCGCACCGATAGCCATGCTGTCGCTGGCAGCGAAAACAGCATCTGGTCGTGGCCTGAACTGCAGCAGGCGCTCCATGGCGCGCTTTCCGCTCATCTCTGACCAATCCCCCTCTTGGATGTATTCCGGGGGCGGCTCAATTCCCGCCTTTCGCAACGCACAAAGATAACCTTCCAGACGATCGATAGCGCCGACCAAATTTAAAACGCCAGTGATGGTGGCAATCCGCCGATACCCCAAATTCAACAGGTGCTGAGTGGCTAAACTCGCCCCCTTTACGTTGTCGACATTCACAGATGCAATGTCAGTGCGACCGGGGATACGACCGATCATCACAAGTGGAAGATGCTTATCCAACAAATGCGGAACGAATGGATCGTCGAGCAAAGGCGGCGCAAGAAGCAGGCCGTCCATATGACGAGCGCGAATCAGCCAGCGATAGGTGTCGTCCGCCTGCCGCAACACCAGCGACAGCATGAGATAATACCCACGCTCGTCGCACGCCGTCGCACAGCCCTGAATCAACATTGAGAAATATGGATCGGTGAAGATTGTACTCAATGGCTGCGGTATCACCAACCCAATCACTCGACTCCGACGGCCGGCCAGTGCACGCGCAGCAAGATTAGGCTGAAAATCGTGCTCTCTAATGACCTTCCACACCCGTTCACGCGTCTCTGCTCGCACGTTTGGGCCGTGGTTGATAACCCGCGAAACGGTGGAGCGAGAGCACCCGGCGAGGCGAGCGATCTCTTCTAGCGTCATCTTCATCGCTGCCTAAGTTGTTATAATGTTTGATTGCAGCCCAAGGCTTAAAGACTTTCACCCTCTTCGTTGTTAAGCAACAAAATATGGCGGTGCGCCGTAGGCGATAAAAGATTATTATTTTGTTATCGTATTTTGTGAGAAAATTATTGTGAAAAGCTTGGGAGCGCTCCCAGGCGGACGTAATGTAACATACCTTTATTCTATTGTCAAGATATAAAATTCACCTTCCAGGTGCCTGGACCGCAAAAATTTGTCGAGCGCGCCTGACAAACCGGCTGGCGGTGAAATTCTTGAGTCGCCGCAGCATAACGACTCCGGCGCAGCCAGCGTCAGAACCCGCCATCTGACCAGCCCATAGACCCAACCATCAGACAGTGTCCTCAATCTCCACAGCCGTTACACTGAGGAAACTGGTGATGGCATGCATTGTCTGTCACCCTGTTGTTTGGCAACACATAAGGTCAAAGAATCACAACCGTCAGAAAGGAGCCTGCAATGGCGCAGCGCGTGCTGATCCTGGGCGCCGCAGGGCGCGATTTCCACAATTTCAATGTCTTCTTCCGCCATCATCCCGACTACGAAGTGGTGGCCTTCACCGCCACGCAAATTCCGTTCATCGAGAATCGCCGTTATCCGCCGGAGCTGGCGGGCGAACGCTATCCCCACGGCATTCCCATTCTCTCAGAAGATGAACTGGAGCGGCTGATCCTCGAGCAGCGCATCGATGTGGCCGTCTTCAGTTACAGCGATGTCTCCTATGAGCATGTGATGCACGTCAGCGCGCGCGTGATGGCGGCCGGCGCCAGCTTTTTACTCCTGGGGCCGACGCAGACGATGTTGACCTCCAGCAAACCGGTGGTGGCGATCTGCGCCTTGCGCACGGGCGCAGGCAAGAGCCAGACCAGCCGCGCCGTCGCGCGTACGCTGCGCGAGTTGGGGCGGCGCGTCGTCTCCGTGCGCCATCCCATGCCCTACGGCGACCTGGCAGCCCAGGCGGTCCAGCGTTTCGCCGCCATGGAAGACCTCGACCGCTATCACGTCACGATCGAGGAGCGCGAGGAGTATGAACCCCATATCGCCAACGGCGGCGTCATCTACGCCGGCGTCGACTACGAGCGCATCCTCCGTCAGGCCGAGGCCGAGGCGGACGTGCTGATTTGGGACGGCGGCAACAACGATCTTCCCTTTTTCAAACCTGATCTGTGGATGGTGGTGATCGACCCGCACCGCGCCGACCACGGCGTGCGCTACTTCCCCAGCGAGGTCAACCTGCGCAAGGCGGATGTTTTTATCATCAACAAGGTGGAGACCGCCTCCTTCGAGCAGGTGGAGCAGGCGCGCGAGATTGCGCTGCAGCTGAACCCCACCGCCACTGTGATCGACGCCGCCAGCCCGATCTTCGTCGAGGAGCACAGCCTGATCCGGAGGCGCCGCGTGCTGGTGATTGAAGACGGCCCCACCCTGACGCATGGCGAGATGAAATACGGCGCCGGTTGGGTGGCGGCGCGGCGCTTCGGCGCGGCGGAAGTGATCGATCCCAGGCCTTACGCCGTCGGCACCATCGCCGAAACCTTCGCCAGATACCCGCAGACCGGCCCGATCCTGCCGGCGATGGGCTACAGCGACCAACAGGTGGCGGAGCTGGAGGAGACGATCCGCCGCACGCCCGCCGACGTCGTGCTGGTCGCCACGCCGATCGACCTGCGTCGGCTCATTCACATCGACAAACCGGCGCTGCGCGTCCGCTACGAGCTACAAGAGGTGGGCGAACCGACGCTGCGCCAGGTGCTTGAACGATTTTTGCAGATACGCAACGCCGCAATGTAGAGACAGCTGCGCCGGCCTGGCCTTGGCGGGGATTACAGCGCGGCCACCATCGCCTGGAAGAGGGCCAGCCCCAGCCGCCCCGCGCCGCCCAGGGGATTCTGGATCGGCAGGACATGATCCTCCGGGTGCGGCATCAGCCCGACGACATTGCCGCGGCGGTTGCAGATGCCGGCGATGTCGGCGACCGAGCCATTGGGGTTGAGCGGATAAACGCCGTTGGCCGGCCGGCCTTCTGCATCGACGTAGCGAAACGCAACCAGCCCCTCCTGCTCGATTTCGGCCAGCATCTCCGCGTCCTTGACCTGGAAGTTGCCTTCGCCGTGCGCCACCGGACAAAAGATCAAATCTTCGATGTCGCGCAGAAAGGCAGCCTTCGCCCGCCGATTCACAGCCAGATGCACCCAGCGACATTCAAAGTGGCCGCCGGCGTTTTCCGTCAATGTGACGCGACGCAGCGCCATTTCTTCGATGGCTCGCAGCCCGGTCGCCGAACGATCCGCGCGAACGCCGGGCAACACTCCTGCTTTCACCAGCGCCTGAAAACCGTTGCAGATGCCGAGCACCAGCCTGCCGCGGTCGATGAAGTCATGAAGCTGGTCATGAAAGTACACCTGCAGGTCGAGCGCTAGCCGCACACCGGCGCCCAGCGCGTCGCCGTAGGAGAACCCGCCCGGCAGAAGCAACATCGGATAGTCGGTTAGTTTGCGTTCGCCGCAGCGCAGCTGATTGATGTGGACAATCTCCGGCGCGCCGCCCGCCAACTCACAGGCGCGAGCAGCTTCGGCGTCGCGGTTCACGCCCGATGCGTGCAAAATCAAAATCGCAGGCTTCATGCATTCACTGTCCCTTCCATGCCTTCACAAGCTGCTCTACCTGAAGATCGATGATGGCGGCGCCGTTCACCACCACGCTGAGCCGAGGCTCCTCCACAACCGTGCCGATCCAGGTCAACGTTTGTCCTGCAAAAAGAGCTTCAAAGGCAGGGGCGTCTGTCTCCGCCACCTCAATCAACAGCCGCCCGTTGCTTTCGCTAAACAGCAGCGGAATAATCAGAGCCCCTGCATCTGCAGACTCGATCAGCGCGTCCAGATGAACGACGGCGCCCAACCGCCCGGCGATGCACATTTCGGCCACAGCCACCGCCAGCCCCCCTTCGCTGAGATCATGGCAGGCGCGCACCAGTCCATCGCGCATGGCTCGATGCAACGCTCGATAGCGCTCCAGGGGCTTCTGCGGCATCGAAGGCGGCGCCCCGCTCCGTTCGCCGAGCAGCGCATTCAGCAGCGAACCTCCCAACTCCACCTTCGTTTCTCCAAGCAGATACAGCCGATTGCCCGGCGTCTTCAGCGCAGAAGTCACGCATGCATGCATGTCGGGGGCGATGCCGATGGCCGAGATCAACAGCGTGCCCGGGATCGGCTTGCCGTTGAACTCGTTGTAGAGGCTGTCCTTGCCCGAAATGAAGGGCGTGCGATAGGCGAGCGCAGCGTCATAGCAGCCCTGACAGGAGCGCACCAGCGCGCCCAATCGGTCGGGATATGTCGGGTTGCCCCAGCAAAAATTGTCTAGAATGGCGATGCGGTCGGGATCGGCGCCCACGGCAACGGCGTTGCGCACCGCTTCATCGACGGCGCTGATGGCCATCGCGTAAGGGTCGATGCGACCGATCAGGGGGTTGATGCCGTTGCTCAGCACAAACGCCCGATCATGCTTCCATGTCCCAAGCGGCTTGAGCACCGCGGCGTCCGCCGGGCCATCCAGCGCAGGGCCGACAAACGGCCGCACGATGGTTCCGCCGCGCACCTCGTGGTCATAAGTGCGCACCACATGCTCCTTGCTGGCGATGGAAGGGTGGCCCAGCATCGCCAACAGGACGTCGTTGAGGTCCATGCCTGGAAACTTCAACTCGACCCCGGCTTCGGGGAGCGGTTGAGCAGGCGGCGGCTCCTGATACTCTGCGCGTAAGGTGCGTCTGGGCAGTCCGTGATGCAGAAAATGCATCGACAGCTGGGCGACCACACGGTCGTTGAAACGCACCACCAGCTCCCCGTCGCCCGTGAACCGCCCCAACACGCTTAGCTCGACCTCCCACAGCTCGGCGAGCTGCTGCAGCTCCGGCAGCTTCTCCGGCGGAACGGCCAGCACCATACGCTCCTGCGCCTCGGAGATCCAGATTTCCCACGGCGCCAGCCCGGGATATTTCAGCGGCGCGTTGCAGAGATCGACGTCGACGCCGAGCGCCTCGCCCATTTCGCCGATGGCGGAGGAAAAACCGCCGGCTCCGCAATCCGTAATGGCGTTATACAGTCCCCGCTCGCGGGCGGCCTCCACCAGCTCGATCAATCCCTTTTCGGTGATCGGGTCTCCGATCTGCACGGCGCTGCCCGCAATTTCGCCGGTCTCGTGCGTCAATTCGGCGGAGGAGAAGGTGGCGCCGTGAATGCCATCGCGGCCGGTGCGACCGCCGATGACGACGACCAGATCTCCCTTCTGCGCACAGGTCGGATGTTTGCCGTGCGGCAACAACCCTGCACAGCCGCAGAACACCAGTGGGTTGCCCAGATAGCCTTCATCGTAGAGGATGGCGCCGTTGACGGTCGGCAGCCCCAGCTTGTTGCCATAGTCGCCGATGCCGGCCACCACCCCTTCGGCGATGCGCGCCGGATGGAGTACGCCTTCCGGCAACTGGTCATATGGAAAGTCCTGCGGGCCAAAGCAGAGGACGTCGGTCGTGGCGATGGGCCGCGCCGAGACGCCGATCACATCGCGCACGACGCCGCCCACCCCCGTATTGGCGCCGCCGAACGGTTCCAACGCAGAAGGATGGTTGTGCGTCTCCACCTTGAAAGCCAGGTCGTATTCGTCGTCAAAGGCGATGATGCCGGCATTGTCGACAAAGGCGGAGCGCAGCCACTCCGGCCACACGGCGTCGGTTGCAGCGCGCAGATAGCGGTGAATCAGGCCGTCGATCGTCTCCTGGCTGCGCACGGAGCCGTCGGCGTTGCGATGAACAAACTCGATGCGCGCTTTGAAGGTTTTATGAACGCAATGCTCGGACCACGTCTGCGCCAGCGTCTCCAGCTCGACGTCCGTCGGATCTCGCCCCAGTTCCACGTAATGGCGTTGGATGGCGCGCATCTCGTCCAGATCGAGCGAGAGCAGACGCGCCTTGCTGAGCGCCAGCAGCGCCGCGTCATCCAGGTCGCGCACGGGGATGATCTCAACGCGCTCGCCGGCCACCGTCTCATGCCCGAAGTGCACGGCGATTTCGCCCAGTGCAAAATGCTGCACGGTCTCGTTGCACAACAACAGTTGCGCCAATCGACGCAATTCCGCTTCGGTGAGATCGCCTTCTAACTCATAGCGGACGCCGGTCGCCGTCTCACAATCCGGCAGGCCGATCTCCGCCATGCTGCGGCGCAGTTCTCGCGCCGGCACGTCGGTCACGCCGGGGCGGAAAGCGACTTCGACCACATGCAGCGCTTGGGTTCCTGACGTTGGAGACTTCGGTGCAACGACTCCGGCCTCTCTCACTACGCGCCACACATCCGTGACCGGGTCCGCAAGCAACAGCCTGCAAAGGCGCTCGACCGCTTCATCGCCGGGATCGCGCTCAAGGAAATAGAGGCGCACCACCTCACAGCGTTTCACGCCATAAACGCCCAGCTTCGCCGCCCCACGCACAATGTGCTGACCCGCCGTCGGATGGATGTTGCGCACTTCGACACGAACGGTCATCGCCATGACTTCCTCTCGGAGACTCTCAGAGATTTAAGACAAAAGGTTCTGTGTGTGTCTGCCCATATTTATTCCGGCAAGCGCCAAAATTCAATTCTATCACAGCGCCTCGACGGACGCTTCTCGGCCTGCACGAAAAAACGGGGACGCAGCCGCGTCCCCGTTTTTCAATCCCAATCAAGGTCTCATGGAGCGTTCAGCGCTCAATGCTTACAGACGACCGACCTCCGGTGAAAGCAAATCCGAGCCTCTATTCGGCGACCTCGGCCAGCACAGAGGACTCACCCATCGACGCCTCATGGTCGGCGGGTGCTGTATTCGAGGCGCTGCCTTCCGCTTCACCCTGCTCAGCGCTAGGAGCAATCTGCCAGTCGACTTCTGGCTCGGGCTGCGCCTGTTTGAGGCTCAGCCCCAACCGGCGCTTGTCGCCTTCGATGCGGATGATGCGCAGGTCATACACATCGCCTTCGTTGACGACCTCTTTCGGATGCGTGACGCGTCGGTCGGCGAGCTCGCTGATGTGAATCAAGCCTTCGATGCCGGTGTCGACCAGGCGGGCGAAGGCGCCGAAATTCACCAGCTTGGTGATGCGTCCCTTGACAATTTGGCCGACCTGATAGGTGTTGTCGATCACTTCCCACGGTTGAGGCGTCAGTCGGCGCAAGCTCAGACCGATGCGTCGGCGCTCGTTGTCGATGCTGAGGATTTGCACATTGACGCGATCGCCGATCTTAACGACCTCGCTTGGATGCGTGACGCGGTTCCAGCTCAGCTCGCTGAGATGGATCAGACCGTCGGCGCCGCCGAGGTCGACGAAGGCGCCGAAGTCGGCGATGCTGCTGATCACACCTTCCATCACTGCGCCTTCATGCAAGGTGTCGAGGAGCTGCTCCTTCTGTTGTCGGCGCCACTCGCGCATGGCGAGCCGTTCCGAAAGGATCAGGCGATTGCGTTTGCGATCGATGTCGATCACTTTCAGCTTCAGCTTTTCACCCAACAGCGATGCATAGCGGCTGTCGGCGTCCTCTTCGCCGGTGCTCGCCGGCGCGCTGACCAACTGACTGGCCGGCACAAAGCCGCGCACCTGCCCCAGTCGCACGATGACGCCGCCGCGGTTGTATGCATCCACCGGGCATTCGAAAATCTCCTGGCTTTGCATCAGCGCTTCGGCGCGTTCCCAGTCTTTTTCGGCGAGCGCCCGGCTGATGCTGAGCTGGAGATTGCCATCGCGATCTTCGCGCATGACGTAGACCGGCACTTCGTCCCCCACCTTCAGAGACGCAAGCGCCTCGCCGAGCCGCTCAAGCTCTCGCCCGGACACAACGCCTTCTGACTTGAAGCCGATGTCCACCAGAATTTCATGGGGGCGTTTGTCGACGATGACGCCGGTGCGAATCTCGCCTGCCACTGGCTCTTGAATGGAGCGGTCGATTTCATCCAACCATGCCGCCATCGGATGGTCATATGCGCCGCCGTTTAGCCAGCTTTGTCCACCGTTCGACGCTGCTTGCAAATCACTCATACAGCTTTAAAATCCTCCGAAAACAGAATTTTTATCCTATCACCCGATCGGTGATGAATACGCTTTCAGTCGCCCACCCACGCAATCATTTCAATCTCGATCAGACCGTTTTTGGGCAGAGCCGCCACCTGGACGGTGCTGCGCGCAGGCGGTTCTTCGCCAAAGACTTCCGCATAGATGCGGTTGACGACTGTAAAATCCGCCATGTCCGCCAGGAAGATCGTCGTTTTGACGACGTCTTTCGTGGTGGCTCCCGCCGCCGCTAAAACGGCCTGCATATTGGCCAGGGCCTGACGCGTCTGCGCCTCGATCCCGTCGCGCAATTCGCCGGTGACAGGATCGAGACCTAGCTGGCCGGATGCAAACAAAAATTGACCCACGCGAACTGCCTGCGAATAGGGGCCAATGGCGGCGGGCGCGCCTGAAGTGTTGACGATCTGTTTACCCATGTCGATTTAACTCATTGATCAGGGTGTGCGCTGTTGTGCGATTCCGAGGAAAAGATCGACGCTTCCCGTGTCGAGGTTGTAACGCTTGGCCGTTTACAATCAATCTTCAGTCACCAACTTTCCCTGGGAATCATGCTTACGATTTTACTGACTCTCGATATTCTCGTCAAAAAACGCCTCAGGTCAAAACGAAAAATACATTTTTGGCGCCGCAGCGATGTGGGGCTGCCCGATCGACGACAGGAGTCAATCCGGCACCATCGGCAGGCTGCGGCGCATGATTTCATAGTTCTCCAGCGCGCGCCCGGCTCCGAGTGCGACGCAGGCGATCGGATTTTCTGCAACATAGGCAGGGACGCCGGTTTCCTGCGTCAACAGCTGCGCAATGTTGCGCAGCTGCGCGCTGCCGCCTGTCAGCACCATGCCGCGGTCGATGATGTCGGCGGCCAGCTCCGGCGGCGTCTTTTCCAGCGTCGCGCGGACGGTGCTCACCACTGCCTGCAGCGGCTCCTGCAACGCCTCGGTGACCTCGCTGCTGCTGATCTGGATGATCTTGGGCAGTCCGGTGACTTGATCGCGGCCGCGCACCTCCATGAAGCGTTCATCCTCCATCGGCAGCGCACTGCCGATGCCGATCTTGATCTCCTCTGCGGTCTGCTCTCCGATCAAAAGATTGTACTTCTTGCGCACGTAGTTGATGATGGCCTCGTCAAAGCGATTGCCGCCGATGCGCACGCTGCTCCAGACCACGATGTCGTACATGGAAACGACGGCGGCCTCCGTGGTGCCCCCGCCCATGTCCACCACCATGTTGCCCGTCGGCGTGCCGATCGGGAGGCCGGCCCCATAGGCGGCGGCCAGCGGTTCGGGAATCAGGTACGCTGCGCCGGCGCCGGCCTGCATGGCGGCGTCGTGCACGGCGCGCTCTTCGACGCTGGTCACCCCGCGCGGGGTGCTGATCATGACTCTAGGACGAAACAAGGGGCGGAAAAGGGGATTGTGATCGCCAGCCACTGTTTGAATCAGGTAGCGCAACATCGCCTCCGTCACCACAAAGTCGGCGATGACGCCGTCGCGAATCGGCCGCGCCACTTCGATGCTTTCAGGCGTGCGCCCCAACATGTCATAGGCTTCATGGCCGACCGCCACCATCGTGTTGTCGCGCACACGGATGGCGACCACCGACGGCTCATTCAATACGATGCCGCGCCCCTTGACGTGAACAAGGACGTTGACGGTTCCCAGGTCGATGCCGATTTGTTTACCGAACATAATTGCTTATCTATACGAATCGCTCCTGACGACATAAATCGTCAACTTTACCATTATACGTTCCAGTCCAGATTCATCCCAAATCGACGAAGCGGAAACCGCAATCTATTACAACAATTTTGCGCAGGCGCAACCGGGCGCTGCAACGTTCTGATCGGACGGAAAATTGTGGATGGCTCCAAAAGAAAAAGCAGAGCTTGCGATGCAAAGTGCAAACTCTGCTTTAGCGATGCACCTAAGAAAGAGGTTGAGGAGATCGCCACGGTCAGTGGTTCTCGCCTCCGCCCTCCCCCTCAAACTGAGGGACGGCGCTGGTTCGACGTCCTGCGCGTCGCCGCGCCACCTTCAGCCGCAACGAGCTGCGGCGCAGCGAGGCCATGATCTCAGGCACCCTCTGAGGCGGCGGGCTCTCGGCCAACAGTTTGCGCGCCCGTTCGAGCGCAGCCTGTGCGCGCTGCTCGTCGATTTCTTCGCTGGATTCGGCCACATCGGCCAGGATCGTCACCTTGTCTGGCCGCACCTCGACGACGCCGCCGCTGACGGCAATGTATTCATTGCCTTCGCGCCGATGCAACACGATCTCGCCGATGTCCAGCGTCGAAAGCAGCGGCGCATGCCCGCGCAGGACGCCCATCTGCCCATTCGCCCCCGGCAGCGTGACCATATCGACCTCGCCGCTGAAGAGCATTTTTTCCGGTGTGACAATGTCCACCTTGATGCCCATGAATGAAGACTCCTTCAAACCAAGCTTCTCGCTGCGCCTTGCACAGAGAGGCGACGTAGGCTTCTCTGCGTTTTTGCGCTGCGCCCCTCTCTTTCCTGCGCAGGCCTGTTTTTTACTGACTGCGCATTCGTTCGGCGTTCTCGAGCGCTTCTTCGATCGTGCCGACCATGTAGAAAGCCTGCTCCGGCAGATCGTCGTGCTTGCCGTCGAGAATTTCGCGGAAGCCGCGCACGGTGTCCTCGATCTTGACGTAGCGACCTTCGCGGCCTGTAAACTGGGCTGCAACAAACATGGGCTGCGTCAGGAAGCGCTGAATCTTACGCGCGCGCGCCACGATCAGCTTGTCATCTTCGCTCAGCTCTTCGACGCCGAGGATGGCGATGATGTCCTGCAGGTCCTTATAGCGTTGAAGCGTCTGCTGCACCTGGCGGGCGACGTTGTAATGCTCTTCGCCCACGATCAGCGGGTCCAGGATGCGACTGGTCGAACCCAACGGGTCGACCGCCGGGAAGAGACCCTGGTCGGCCAGCGAGCGCTGCAGCGTGATTGTGGCGTCCAGGTGGGCGAAGGTCGTGGCCGGCGCCGGGTCGGTGTAGTCGTCCGCAGGCACGTAGACCGCCTGCATCGACGTGATCGAGCCTTTCTTGGTGGAGGTGATGCGCTCCTGCAGATCGCCCATGTCGGTGCCCAGGGTCGGCGCGTAGCCGACGGCGCTGGGCAGGCGCCCGAGCAGCGAGGAGACCTCCGAACCGGCCTGCACGAAGCGGAAGATGTTGTCGATGAAGAGCAGGACGTCGCGGCCTTCATCGCGGAAATACTCCGCCATCGTGACGCCAGTCAGGCCGACGCGCAAGCGGGCGCCGGGCGGCTCGTTCATCTGACCGAAGACCATCACCGTCGAGTTGATCACGCCCGACTCGATCATCTCGCGCATGAGGTCGTTACCCTCGCGGCTGCGCTCGCCTACGCCGGCGAAGACTGAATAACCGCTGTGAAACTCGGCGACGTTGTGGATCAGCTCCTGGATCACGACCGTCTTGCCCACGCCGGCGCCGCCGAAGATGCCGGTCTTGCCGCCGCGCGTGAAGGGTGCGATCAGGTCGATGACCTTGATGCCGGTCTCAAACATCTCGGCCTTGGTGCTCTGTTCGGCGAAGGGGGGCGCCGGGCGATGAATGGGATAGCGCACTTCCGCTTTCACTTCGCCCTTGCCGTCGATCGGATCGCCGGTGACGTTGAAAAGACGGCCCAAGGTGGCGGGGCCAACCGGCACCATGATCGGCTCGCCGTCAGAAACGGCCGTCATGCCGCGGCGAAGGCCGTCTGTGCTGCCCATGGCGACGGAGCGCACCACGCCATCGCCGAGATGTTGCTCGACTTCCAGAACCAATGTCGAGCCATCATCCATCTTGACGTGAATGGCGTCATAAATTTCGGGCAATTCGCCGGCGGGAAAGACCACATCGACGACCGGCCCTACAACACTTTGAATCGTGCCAATCATTTGTTCGGGCACGGATGACCTCCTTACACTCGATTCTCTCGAACTCTCTTTAATCTCTGTTTCGTCGGCGAGTGCGACGACGCCTTTTCTCAGATTTGTTCCAGCTCAGCCGTCAACCAATCGCTGCGGCTGGAGTGGGTGAGCGCTTCGGCGCTTTCCAGCGCGCTGGCGCCGCCGACGATGTCCATCAGTTCGCTGGTAATTGCGCTTTGTCGCGCTTTATTGTACGTCAGCGTTAAGTCCTCGATCAACTCATCGGCTGCATCCGTCGCGTTGCGCATCGCCACCATGCGCGCAGAGTGCTCGCTTGCCAGGGACTCGTAGATCGCCTGCAAGACCTGCACCTCGGTGAAGCCATAGAGCACGCGGTTGAGCACCGCCTCCGGAGAAGGCTCAAAAATATATTCGGGCGCCATGGTGACGGACGGCTCGGCCGGTTCGACCGGCAGCAATTTGCGCGCTACAGGAACCTGCTTGATGGTGTTGATGAAGTCGGTGTAGACCATCATCACTTCGTCGACGTAGCCGGACAGAAAGTCATCCATCAACACGCGCACGATCGGGGCGATGTGAAAGGTCGTTGGATTATCCGGCAGTCCGGTGAACTCGGCGCGCACGACCGGGTCGTAGCGAAGCAGCCATTCTCTTCCCTTCTTGCCGACGGTGACGACCGAGACATCTGCGCCGGCTGCGCGCTTTTCGCGCATCAGCTGGGCGTTGCGACGGATGACGTTGGCGTTGAAGCCGCCCGCCAAGCCGCGGTCGGCGGTGATGAGCAGGATGCCGCAGCGCTTCACCGGCCGGGGATGAATCAGTGGGTTGAGTTCATTCTCCGTGCTGGTGAGGCGCGCAATGTAGCTCAGCACCTCGCGCGCCTGTCGGGCGTAGGGACGCGTCGCCAGCACCTGTTGCTGCGCTTTGCGCATCTTGGCGGCGGAGACAGCCTCCATCGCCTTTGTAACCTGTGCAATGTTTCTGACCGACCGAATGCGACGTCGGATTTCACGCGTTAAGTTCGCCAAGGTGATTCTTCCTCGTTACCACGTCTGTTACGACTGCGGCGGCTGCCACGAAGCGTTGAAATCGTCGATCGCCACGCTCAACGCATCGATGATCTCCGGCGACAGGTCCTGGGTGCGCAGGATCGACTGCCCGATCTCCGGATGATTGGCGTCCATGTAAGCGTGCATTGCCGCTTCCCACTGCTTGACATACTGAACGGGTATTTTATCGAGCTTGCCGGCCCCGGCCGCCCACAGGCTCATCACCTGTTTGTCGAGCGCCATCGGCACGTACTGTCCTTGTTTGAGCAGCTCCGTCAACCGACGACCTCGATCGAGCTGGCGCTGCGTGGCCGGGTCGAGGTCAGAGCCAAATTGGGCGAAGGCGGCCAGCTCGCGATATTGGCTCAGCTCCAGTTTCAGACGGCCGGCGACCTTCTTCATCGCTTTGGTCTGGGCAGCGCCGCCGACGCGGCTGACCGAGATGCCGACGTTCAACGCCGGGCGAATGCCTGCATAGAAGAGATCGGATTCCAGGAAGATCTGGCCGTCGGTGATCGAAATCACGTTGGTCGGGATATACGCCGAGACATCGCCCGCCTGCGTCTCGATCACTGGCAACGCAGTCAGGCTGCCGCCGCCGAATTCATCGGCCAGACGCGCCGCGCGTTCGAGCAGACGGCTGTGCAGGTAGAAGACGTCGCCGGGGTACGCCTCGCGACCCGGGGGGCGGCGCAGCAGCAGCGAGACCTGGCGGTAGGCCTGGGCGTGTTTGGAAAGATCGTCGTAGACGATCAGCGCGTCGCGCCCTTGCTCCATGAACTCCTCGCCGATGGCGCAGCCCGCAAACGGCGCCAGATATTGCAGCGCGGCGGGGTCGGAGGCCGAAGCGCTGACGACAATCGTGTATTCCATTGCGCCGTACTTTTCGAGCGTGCCCACCACCTGAGCCACCGAAGATTGCTTCTGACCGATCGCCACGTAGATGCAGATCAGGTCTTTGCCCTTCTGATTGATGATGGTGTCCAGCGCAATGGCGGTTTTGCCGGTCTGCCGGTCGCCGATGATCAGCTCGCGCTGGCCGCGGCCGATGGGGATGAGAGCGTCAATGGCGGTGATGCCGGTCGCCACCGGCGTGTTCACCGGTTGCCGTTTGATGACGCCGGGCGCGATGCGCTCCACCGGGCGATATTTGTCCGACTTGATGGGGCCTTTGCCGTCGATCGGCTGACCGACGGCGTTGATCACGCGGCCGATCATGGCGTCGCCCACGGGCACCGAGGCGATGCGACCGGTGCGCCGCACGAGGTCGCCTTCCTCAATATGTTGGTACTCCCCCATAATGATGATGCCGACATTTTCGGCGGTCAGGTTGAGGGCGATGCCGAGGGTGCCAGTCTTCGGAAACTCCACCAGCTCGCTGGCCATGACGTTGGTCAGGCCGGTGGCCAGCGCAATGCCGTCGCCGACTTCGTAGACTTCGCCGACGTCGATCTGGCTAGGCGCTGGCGTATAGTTGAGGATCTGTTGCTTTAATAACGCTGTGATGTCATCGATGCGCACAGCCATTTGAATCACTTCCTCCTGTTAACGAACCACCGACACAATCGACTCGCGCAAAGCCGCCAAACGGGAAGCGATCGAGTTATCGATCAGCCGGTCGCCCACGCGCACGCGCAGCCCACCCATCAACGACGGGTCTACGCTGAAGCTGAAAATCAGGCCGGGGCCATATTCCTCGGCGAGCCGCTTGCGCAGCTGCTCCTTTTCGTCCTCGGTCAGCTCGACGGCGCTGGTGACCTCCACCTTGATGGCCTCCGCCTTGCCAGAGGCGACCTGGGCGACGCGCGTCGCCACGTCCTCCACCAGGTTGAGATCGCCGGCGTCGACCATCACTTTCAGCAAATTGACGATTTCCACCGGCGTGTCGGCGGGCAGCGCTTTTTCGAGAGCGGCCGCCTTTTCGGCGCTGCTCTTGCTGCTGTCTGCAAGGGAGGCGATCAACTTTTCATCGGACAGGGCCCGTTGCGCCTGCTCGAAGGCCTGCCGCCAGCGTTCCAGCTGCGCCAGCCAAAGCGCCTGTGCATAGCGGTTCACCCGCTCCTGCTTGCTGCTCATTTGCCCTTACCCCCGGCGTTCGCCAGAAACTCCGCCACGAAGCGCTGTTGTTCGGCCCTATTGGCAAGCTCGCGCCCGAGCAATTTCTCCGTAGCCATGATGGCCAGATCGGCGATCTGTTTGTTGGCCTCCGCCAGCGCCGTCTCGACCTGCCTGGCGGCCTCGGCCTGGGCCTTCATGCGGATCTCGGTCGCCTCTTGCTCGGCGCGGCTGCGAATTTCTTGCGCAATCCGCTCAGCATCGCGCGTGGCCTGGGCGCGAATCTCCTGCGCCTCACGGCGCGCCTGCTCCAGGATTTTGGCTTTCTCCTGCTCCGCCTCGCGTGCGGCGGCGCTGACGCGTTCTGCGTCCTTCATGCTCTGGGCGATGCGCTCTTTGCGCGCGTTGAGCATGTTGAGCACCGGCTGATAGAGGAACATGCGCAACAGCACGATCAGTAACAGGAAGTTGACGATCTGCGCCAGTAGCAGCGACCATTCAATTCCAAGTGCGTCCACGAATTTGCCTCCTTCTTCACCTTGCGATCACATCGGCCGGAGCTCTGTAATCGCTGCGCCTGGACTTAGACGAATTTGAGCAACAGCGCAATCACCAGAGCGAAAATACCGATGGACTCGGCGAAGGCGATCGCCAGAATCATGTTCGTCTGCACGGTGCCGGCGGCTTCCGGGTTGCGCCCCATCGCTTCCATGGCTTTCGAACCGATCAGACCAATGCCAATGCCAGGCCCGATCGCGCCCAAACCCATCGCCAACGCTGCGCCAAGCTGTTTCATCGCATCGATATCCATTTTGCAAGCTCCTTTTTATTATGAGATGACGTAAGCTACGAAAAACTGTATTAATGATGTTCGTCGTGGCTGCCGTGGCTGATGGTCGCCATATGGAAGAAGACCAGGGCTAACATCATGAAAACCAACGCCTGCACAAAACCGACGAACAATTCCAACACATAAAAGGGCACCGGCAACAGGAAGGCGACCAGGAAAGCCATCGTCGCCAACACGATTTCGCCTGCAAAGACATTGCCAAAAAGACGAAAGCCGAAGGCGATCACACGGGCGAACTCCGACACCAGCTCGAGAATGCCCACAAAGCCGTTGATGCCTTTCATAAACGGGTTCGGGCCGCTGAAGTTGAAAAATTTATGGAAGTAGCTGCCGCCCAGGAAGCGCACGCCCCAAATCTGCACCATCACCATCGTTGAGATCGCCAGGGCGAAGGTGACGTTCAGGTCGGCGCTGGGCGCGCGGAAGAGCGGGATAAACTTGCCGTGCTCGCTTTCAGCGGCGGCTGGCGCCTCCTGCACGCGCTCCGGCGCCGCCAGCACAATGCTGCCTCCCGCCATCGCCAGTTGCCGGTCGAGGAGGCTGCCGGCATCGCTCTCGGACGCCGCCGCATGCTCGCCGTGTTTGTCTTTGTCGGTCGGATGATAGAAGCCGATGCTGCCGACGCCCGGAAGCATGCCAGACCAGTTGCTGATGATCACAAAAAGGAAAATTGTCGCCACCCAGGGGAAGAATTTCGAGGCGTTTTTGCCTGCAACGCTTTCGGCCAAGCCATACAGCGCCTCAATGATGGCCTCCATGAAGTTCTGGAAGGCGCCGGGAATCTCTTTCAGATTGAAGCGCACGGCCAGCGCCAGAAGGATAAGGACGATGTCGACAATGATCGTCGTCAAGACGGAATTGGTGAACCATTTAGGACCGGTGGAAAAAATCGGCTCGCCGGATAGAGCGACATGGGGAGGGGGCACGGGAGCAATGAATCGGATCAAGATGCTGGCTGCAAACAACCCAACGATCACGCTCGTCCAAATCTTACGCTGTTGGGTGCCCCACAAAAAATCGACGATTTTTTCGCGCATGGTGCAAAATGCTCCTTTGATAACAGGCGTAAGCCGACGATTCGGCTGGCGTTAATGAATATCGGCGTTAATAGATAATAATGTAAAATCGCATTTGGCGGCGTACAACGCACCTTTTCAGTTTTGCTCCGCTCCAGTGACTGCGGATGCTTCTGCAAGTTCTGGCTCGACGTCCGCTTCTGGCTCCACAGGCGCAACAACCTCGATAATTCTTTCAAATTCTAGTAGCGCCGTGCGCATAACAACGACAGTAGTGGCCGGGATGCAGATCAAGCTGACGATGAGCGTCAGCCAGGGCGAGACCGCCAGGATTTGATCCAACACGATCGCTGCCAGCGTCGGCGCAATCAACAGCAGCAGGACATATCTGATCAGACGCCGCCAGTCGATGCGCATGGACGACGTTTGCGCTTGACGCCCCTCGAGATGCATCTCGTTTCGTCCGTCTTCGATCTTCAAATTTCACTCACAGCAACGGTGACTGCACGCACATGACAGCAGCAGTGTAACCGACGGCGGCGGTACGACGCAATTCATACCGCGGGCATTCCGCCCGCAAGATGACAAGACCGAAGAAGCACGCTGTTTTCTGTCGTCAAACAGTGGCGATTATAGCAAGCGACGATTCCTTAGCGCAAATTTTCACATGGTTTTTGACCATTTGTCCGAAAAAGACCATCGCTTCCCTGTTTTTCGCATCCCGGCGGAGCCTCAGGCAAAGGCATCGTAGAGCGAGCGGATATGCAAGGCGCGCTCCGCCTGGGTGGGCGTCCACCCTGTCGGCAGCGGCGTCGTGACGATGCGTTGGCGCCCCGCCGGCAGGTCAAAGTAGTTGTCGCTGAAAATGGCGTCGACGCCTTCCAGGCCGAGTTCGACGAAACGGGCCAATGTGTCGCTCGTCAGCGCAATGACAAGCTGGCCATTTTGCTCGGAGATCGTTGCGTTCAGCGTCGGTTTGCGCAATTCGAGATGTTTCGTCGGCGCAAAGGTGGCGATGTTGCACGCAACCAATTCCTCGCCGCTCCAGAGTTCGGCCACGAAGAGAACGCGTCGTCGATTTTCCTCGTTGACTTCGGCGTCGAAGTTCAGCTCGACGACAGGAGTGTTGGCGAGCGGCGCGGCCTGCACCGCCTGCTCTCCGCTGCGCAGCGCCGCGCCGTCGAGCGTCTCCAGCGTCCAACGCACGACGCCTGTCCAGGGCCGCCGCAGATCGCTGGTGACATGCACCGCCATGCGCGTCCCGTCATCTTCAATTGAAAGCAGCACCGGAGCGTAGAAGCGTCGCGCTGCGTAATGCAACGCCTTCCAACGCCCGAAGTAATCCAGGCTCGACCAGGAGGCCACCGGCCAGCAGTCGTTGAGCTGCCAGTAGAGCGTCCCGCTGACGCGATCCATGTGGCGGCGCCAGTGCTCGACGCCGTAGCGGATGCCTTCCGCCTGGAGCACCAGGCTCATATAGACCAGCGATGGGAAATCTTTGGGCATGCGATAGTTCTCGGTCATCTGGGCGATGATCAGCCCGTTGCCGGCAGCGTTCTTCTGGTGATGCTCCATAATATAAGAAGTCATGTTCCAGTCCGGCTCATCGGCGTACGTGCGGATCGTCGCCAAGGGCGGCAACGCCTGGAAGCCAAACTCGCTCATGAAGCGCGGGAATTGCTCGCGATAGGCGGTGAAGGGCTTGCGGCTGTGCCAGACTTCCCAGTAGTGAGCATCCCCCTGGCGCTGACCGTTGACGTCGTGGAAGGGCGTGTTGGAGGAGGGGGAGCTGGGCCAGTAAGGGCGATCGGGGTCCAGCGTCGCCAGCCAATCGGGCAGGGTGACGTGAAAAAAGCGGTCGTAGGCGTCGCGCAGTGTGCGCCAATCTGGCAGCAGCTGCAAATTGTTGATGGCGTCCAGCAGCATCTGGACGCGCCACTCGCGCTCGGCCATCCTGGCGAGCGCAGCGCGCTGCTCTGGCGTCAGGTCAGGCTCGGCCCAGCCCCACATCTCCCAGCCCCACTCCATCTCGTTGTTGCCACACCATAGGGCCAGGCTGGCGCGATGGCGCAGACGCCGCACGTTGTCGACGATCTCCCGATGCACGTCGTTGACGAAATCGGCGCGGTCGAGAGGGTAGATGCTGCACGAGAAGATGCAGTCCTGCCAGACCAAAATGCCGTAGCGGTCGCAGAGATCGTAGAAGGCGTCTTCCTCATAGAAGCCGCCGCCCCAGACGCGCAGCATGTTTTGATGCGTGGCGGCGGCGTCGCGGATCAACTGTTCAAGGGAGGCGCCGGGCCCTTTGCCCTCCTGGAGACGGGTCGGAAAGGAATCCGCCGGAATCCAGTTCGAGCCTTTTGCGAAGATCGGGACGCCGTTGACAACGAAGGTGAAAGATTTGCCCCATTGATCCGGCTCCTGGCGCAGCTCGATCGTGCGCAAACCGATCTGGAAGCGACGCGCATCGACGGCGGCGCCTCTCTGCTGCAGAGCAACCTCAACGTCGTACAGAGGCTGGTCGCCGTAGCCGTTGGGCCACCAGAGCTGTGGATTTTCGATCGCCACGGCGGCGGTTGCGCTTCGCTCATGCACCGGCGCGGTCGCCTCCCAGACGTCATGTCCATCCGGCGACACGACGCGCAGGATCAGGTTGAGCGGCGCTTCGTTCCATCGTTCGACGGCCACGGCGACGGAGACCGTCACGGCGCGCTCGCCATGCTTTTGGCGCAGATGCACGTCTTCAAGGCGGGCGGCGCTGCGACCTTCCAGGCGAATTTCCTTCCAGACGCCGATCGGCGGCAACTGCGGCCCCCAATCCCAGCCGAATTGACAGGGCGCTTTGCGCAGATGCGGGCTGCCCTCGATGGCCTGCGGCACGCCTTTCAGCGGTCGCTTCGCCTGTTCGGCCTGGATAAATTTCACCGGAGAGCGGAAGCGGATGAGCAGCTCGTTCTCGCCGAGGCGCAGCAAGTGTTTGATCTCCCACGCATAGCGGCGATACATGTTGTTGGCGGCGCCCACCACCTGCCCATTGAGTGAGACCTCGGCGAGGGTGTCCAACCCTTCGCAGACCAGGAAAACCTTCTCCTCGGCCAGCACGGCGTCGGTGGGCGCAAACCGACAACGATATTCCCAGTCCTGCTCGGCCACCCAGGCGACTTTTTTCTCATTGTCGCCGACAAAGGGATCGGGAATTCGCCCTAGCGCCAGCAGATCGGTGTGCACGCCGCCGGGCACGGTCGCCGGCAGCCATTCGGCGGAGCCAGCCTGGCGAAATTGCCATCGGCCAGAGAGAGATTGAACGTTCATTTGGGGGTCCTTTCATGGATTGCGCGAATTTAAGGCGCCCCATAGAGGCGCAAATCTACACCATAAAACAGACGCCGATCGAGCAGTCTGAACTTCTCCTCTAGAGCGGTCGGAATCAGTTTCTGCGGATCGGTGTACCAGTCGTGGCTGTAGACCAGCCAGACGCGCTTGCGGTTCTGCACCAACGATTGCAGCCGCGGCAGGTCGTCTTCCATCATTTTAGGCTCTAATACGCCACGGTCAAAAAGGTCAACCGGGACGCCGCGGCGCTCGGTCGGGAGATG
Source organism: uncultured Caldilinea sp. (assembly GCF_937128415.1). Lineage (GTDB taxonomy): Bacteria > Chloroflexota > Anaerolineae > Caldilineales > Caldilineaceae > Caldilinea. Next base: position 35,974 of record NZ_CAKZMJ010000032.1, on the reverse strand, counting down.
GTACGCTTTGTAATAAAAATCAAATGGAATCTGCACCCATGTGGCGTTGAACAGGATCAGGTCGTCCTCCTGCACATGCTGGGCCACGTAGGCGGCGGCTTCTCGCCACTGCTCTTTTTGGAAGTTGTCGTAGTACTCGCGCAGCGATGCGCCCTGGATCGCCGCCAGCGCCACCACCCCCATGAAAAAGAGGGAAGGGCGGAAGCGCAGCGGCGCCAATCCGAAGGCCAGCAGGAGATAGAGCGGAATCGTCGTCCAGATCAGCGTGCGGTCATAGAAGATCGGCCGGCGCAGGCTGACCAACCATTCGCCGATGAAGGGCGTAAGGAGAAGGGCGAGAAGAAAAAACGCAATGGCGGGTCGTCTGCGCAGATGATTGAAACCCAGCGCAATCAACAGGGCATACATGCTCCACACCAACGCGCCTGCCATGCCATGGTGCGGCCAGAACGCCGAGAGCAAATTTTGCATCGCTCCTATCACCGTCCACAAAGTTGGCGCAGGAATCCAAAACTCGGCATAAACGCCGATGCTCTGGATCACGAAGGGCGCCAACCAGGGACTCCAGAGCAGGAAGGCGCCGACTTGGGCGATGAGCCAGTTGGAGAGCGACGGCGGGGAAAACGGAGGAAGTGAGGCGAATAGCGCTGGAGAGTTGTCAGAAGGTGGGGAGACAATGGATGCGTCGGGTCGAGGAGAGTCGGCTTGCGTTCTTGTGTTTTGAGGGGCGTCGGCGCTAGACTCACGAGAAACTTTCTTTTGCAGCATCCATCCAACCACAAAGAGGTTGACCGCAATCGGAAAGAAGACGGCGGTGTTATGCGTCAGAACGGTGAGTGCAGTGAACAACATATAGGCGAGCCAGGCCAGATCGGTGCGGATGGAAGTAAGCTTCACTTTGCGTTCATGCGAGACATTCCCCTGTCTTGTCGGAGGCGTTGCCCGCCAGGTTCGGAAATGCTCCGCAAATTGCCGTCCTATCGTCGCAGACGACGCACGCGGATCGGTGAGAAGATAGACGAGCGCCAACGTCGCCAGGCTGGCGTTGAGCATGAGCAACGCGTACATGCGCGCCTCCTGAGCGAAGCGCACGTGAAACGGCGCAATCGCCAAAATGAACGCAGCGGCCAGCCCGACGGCGCTCCCAGAGAGGCGGCGACCGATCAGAAAAATCACCGGAAGCGCGAGCGCTCCGAACAGGGCGGAAAGCATGCGCACATGCGCTGCGCTTTCGCCGAACCAGAGCCACCAATGCAGCGACATGTAGTACAGCGGCGGGTGTTGATCGATGCGCACCAGCCAGTCGATTAGCTCCGGCAGCGTGTGCTGCGCCATCCATACGCTGAAGGCCTCGTCGAGCCACAGGCCCTTCTCGTCAATCCGATGCACGCGCAAGGCAAAGCCAAGCGCGATGATGAAGAGAAGCAGCCATCGCGTCGCCCCGGCAAGCGCCGGAGTCGTTCGCGCGCCCAGATTTGTCTGCGCGGAGTTCTGTGTAAAAGCGGAATTCTGTGTAAAAGAAGAATGAACGGATTGCATGCACGAAGCTTTCTTGGGAAGTTGTCTTCTTTGCCAAACCGTGCCAACATCTTCCAACAAAGCGCTGCGCATGGCGGCGCCAATGGCGACGAAAACGCCATAACGTCTCCATCAAGCCATTCCCAAAAAGCCTGGAGCTTCCTGGAAAGAGAAAACGCCGCCATGTAGGCACAAGCTTAAAACTTGTCGGAAGATGTTGGCAAAACGTCATAAACAGCGAAAGGAATCAAGCGGATGAAACGAATTCGTTGGGCTCGGATCGCAGAAGAACTATGGCGTCTGACCCTGATCCTGGTCGGCGCAGCGGTGGCGGGATTGGGGTTCAGCCTCTTTCAAGCGCCTTACAACATCGCTGCAGGCGGCGTCAGCGGCGTGGCCATCCTGATCAACCATTTCACCGGCTGGCCGATCTCGACCCTGTATTTTCTGATGAACGTTCCTCTCTTCGTGCTCGGCTTTTTCTATCTCGGTCGCTGGCGATTTTTGATTCTGACCGCGGTGGCGGTGGTGGTCTTTTCCACCGCCATTGGCCTGGCGGACGAATACCTGCCGCTTCTGCTCGTCCGCTGGCCGATCACCGAGAACGTTTTGCTCAGCACCGTGTACGCCGGGTTGGTGGGCGGCATCGGCGGCGGGCTGATCTATCTGGCCGGCGCCACCATCGGCGGCACCGCTATTATCGGGCGCATTTTGCAGGTGAAGACCGGCCTCTCGCTGAGTCAGATTTACCTGTTTGTGGATGGCTCGATCGTCCTGGCGGCGGGCGTCATTTTCGGGTGGGAGATTGCGCTGTACGCTATTCTCACCCTGCTTTTGAACGGGCAGGCCGCCGACTTTGTGCTCGAAGGCCCAAGTCGAGCGCGCACGGCGATGGTGATCACGACCCGCCCGCAAGAGATCACACAAGCGTTCATCGCCGAACTTGGACGCGGCGTCAGCTACTGGCAGGCGGTGGGCGGCTACACGGGCGAGCCGCGCACCGTCGTCATGTGCACGATCTATCGCCCTCAGGTGAGCGACCTGAAGCGGCTGGTGGCGAAACACGATCCGCGCGCCTTCGTTGTCATCGGCATTACGCAGGAGGCGTTGGGAGAGGGTTTCACGGAGTTGCGCTCCAGCGACTGAGTTGCCGAAGCACCTTCGTTTTCGGTTTTATCGTTGCGAATCTATAATGAACAACGTTTACGGACAACGTTGGCGCTCGAATTTTGTCAGCAACGTTTCAAGACGCAACCTATGGCGACGCAAGGCAGCAAAGCAATGGAGAACCTGATTCGACCCAACCGCTCTACACAGGAGCGCCGGAGCATTCTCATGTCCTCTTCGCAGGCGCTGGAGCGCCTGATTGCACAGACGCAACGCTGGCGGTTGAGCCTGCCTCTTCTGCTCTTTTTGGATGCGCATCGGCCGCTGCGCTTTCTGGCCGGGCAGACGCTCGTCGCCGCTGCGCCGATGGCGAGCCTGCTAGGGTTTGATGAGCTGAACGCCTGGGCCGCTGTTTTGGACGATGAGGAGGCGCTGCTGCAGCTGCGCCAGACGCTGGAGACGGCAATCCAGCAGGATGACAGGCCCACATGAACCAAGGACGAAGCTCGCAGAGCATCGCAGAGGCCTGGCGCCAGTGGCTCGATCTAGGGCAGGAGGTCGGCGAGTCGCCCATCTTCATCGTCGATGCGCTCGGCGACGGACTGAGCGGCGCAAACGCCATCCTTGCGCTGACGCTGCTCGACGCCGAGCGCCGAGACCTGACTACGCCCGCCTTGCTCATCGGAGGCGTGAGTCCGCTGTGGCTGGCTGCGCTCTGGCGCGAGCCACCGCTCAACATGCCTCAACGCACAGCGCCTACAGCCGTGATCTACACTGCGCCTGATGTCGCCACCCATCGCGCCGCCTGCGCTGTCTGGGACGCACGACGTTCGCCCTTTTTCCGGCGCCCTGGCGCATTGCCTGCGTGGGCGCAGATGGAAGCGGGGCCTGCCGGCAACCCAGGGACGCCGGAGCGATGGGAGGTTGCGCCGCTCAGTCGCTTTGCAGCAGCGCAAGGACGCGATGACTGGTTGGCCTGGGCAGGCGTTATCCTGGCGCTCCTATTGCTGTTGGTTGCAGCGTTGACATAGTTGATCTGGATAAAACGGATGCGACGTCCCGCTTCTGTGCGCACCCCCTGGCTGTTCGTTGTGCTGCTGTTGACCGCATTGATTTTTGTCGGCGTCACGCGTATGGACATCGCGCCGGGGGCGACTTCCCTGCGCGAAGTTGGCTTTGAATGGGTGATCTTGCTGGCGGGCGTGGCGTTGCTTCTGGGCGTCGCCAATGTGGTCTGGCTGCACGTTCGCCGCATCCTCCTCGGGCAACGCGACTGGATGCTGAGCCTGGCGTTGTTGGCGGTGCTGACGGCCGTCATCGGCGCCGGCCTGCTCAGCCCCGCTGGCGTCGTCAACCCCCTGCTCGACTGGATCTTCGACGCCCTGATTGCGCCGGGACAGGCTGCGCTGTACGCTCTGCTGGTCTTTTTCATGGCTGCAGCGGCTTTCCAGCATCTGCGCGTTGGTCGTCGCGGAGGCGCCTGGATGCTGTTGGGCTTTCTCCTGGTTCTGCTGGTGCAGACGCCCTTCGACGGCGCAGCGCTGGGACTGGGCGAAATCAGGGGCAGGCTGGCGAACGCAACTCAGTGGCTCCTGGACGCGCCGGTGATGGCGGCGCTGCGCGGGGTCCTCTTGGGCGGCGGCCTGGCTCTCCTTGTGACGGGAATCCGACTCTTGCTGCGAAGAACTTGAACGCATGGCGACTCTCCTCTGCCCACACTGCGGCGCTTCCAATCGCGTCGGAGCGAACTTTTGCAATCGCTGCGGGGCCGATCTGCGCACACCGGACGCGGACGTCGGCAAGACCTCGGACGCACCGGCTGCAGCGGGTGCACAGCCCTCAAGCGCCGAAGGTGAGCAGCCCTGGCTGGACCCCCACTTCCTGGGCGATGACGACGTCCCATTTGAAGAGGAGGAGTTGGACGTCAGCAGTGAGATGACGCCGCCGACGCCTGCAGCCCGGCTGGTGAGCGGCGTCCAGGGGCTGCTCGAGCCGCTGCGCATCGCCGCCCTTCCAGAGGAGCAAGGCGCGTCGCTTCCCTCGCCCATTCCGGCGGAGTCGCTTCTGAACGCAACCCAGATGCGCCAGGTGCGACAGTGGATGGCGGAGGAGACGTTTGTCGGCGCCGAAGTGCAGCAAGCTGCGACGCAACTCCCTAAACTCTGGCTCCCCTGGATTTTCCTGCTGATGGGCATGGGCGTAATCCTCCCGCTGCTATTGGGCCAATCCCCTTCGCCTGGCGAGCCTGTTCGCTGGGAAGGCGTCGAGTCCGGTTTTCAAGCCATCGAAGCGCTGCCTCCCGGTGCGCTTGTCCAGGTGCTTTGGGCGTATGATCCGGCGACGGCTGGCGAGATGGAGCTGCTCGCTGCGCCGGTGTTGCGCCATTTGCAGAGGCGACAGGCCGTCCTCGACATCGTCTCGCTCTTGCCCAATGGACCGGCGACCGCACGACGCCTTTTCGCCTCTCTCGCCAAAATGCGCGGCGTCGATTTGTTAGGGATTCCCGTGCCGCCGGCGGTCGATGTGCGTTTTTTGCCCGGAGGCGCCGTCGCATTGCCCTCGCTCGGCTCTGTGCGCAGCCAGCTAGCGATAGTGCTGGCGGCTCAGCCGGAGGATGTGCAGCATTGGCTCGAGCAGGTGGCGCCGCTCAATCGGGCGCCGGTGGTGGCGGTCACCGCCGCCGGTGCAGACCCGCCGCTGCGCCCCTATTGGCAGAGTGGACAGCTCGTCGGCCTCGTCAGTGGATTTGACGGCGCTTATCACTACGTGCACCTTCTTGACGAGACGCCTGCTCCAGTGGAGCCGAACCGAATGCGCTTCCAATTCGCCGTTCAACAGTACGGCGCCCTGACGATCCTATTGATCGTTGCGTTGGGCAACCTGGCTCTGCTGCTGCGAGGAGGGAGAGAGCATGGATAGCCTGATGGGGCCGGAGTGGGGAAGCGCCGCCGGACTCTGGATCGGTTTTGTTTTTACACTCCTCATCTTCAGCGCCTTGCTGGGCGACCATCTGTTGGCTAGGCTGGCGCAACATGTGCTGGTGGGCGCGGTGTTGGGCTACGCCGTCGTCGTGACCTGGCAAAGCATCCTTTCATCTCGCCTGGCGATGGCTTTGCGCGCCGATCCTCAGGGGCAACCGTGGAACTGGATTCCGGTGTTGCTGGCGCTCATCATGGCCGTCGCCGGTCTGGAGCGCATCTTTGCCCAAGGGCGAGCGTCTTCCGGGCGAAGCGGCGGGTGGCGTCGCGGGCTACGCGCGCTCGGCGCTGCGCCGGCGTTGGGGTTGGTCTCCATCGGCGTCGCGGTCGCTCTTATCGGCGCAGTGCAGGGCACGTTGGCGCCTCAGTTCCTCTCCACTGCGCGCAACGGCCTGAACTGGAACGCAGAGTGGACCATTTTCGCCGCCGGCGTCTTGACGCTGGTTGTCACCATCGCCTCTTTGCTCTTCTTTGTCGTCGACGCGGAGCGGCATCTGGCGCAGCAGCCGGTGTGGTTGCAACACTTCCTGCGCGCATGGCTCTGGATTGGCCAGCGCGCGCTGTGGGTGGCGGCCGGCGCGCTCTTTGCCCGGCTCCTGGCGTCTCGCCTGAGCCTGCTCGCCGCACAGTTGACGCACTGGTCGTCTACGCTTCAGTCGACCCCGATGGGCGAAATGCTGGAGCGTTGGTGGCGCATTGCAACCGGAGCCTGAAACAATGGCGCATTCATCGATTTCTGTGCAGCCCACCGGCCATGAGCGGGAAGCGCCCGCAAGCGGCGGCGCAACGGCGAACGACGGTTCAATCCTGGCCCTGGGCGTCGAGGTGAATCAGGTGCGCGCCTGCCTGCTGGAAAACGTCAACGGCGTCTATCGTCTAGCGGCCTGGAAAGCTTCGCCCCACCGCAAAGGCGAGAATCTGGCGACGGTCGCCGTCAGCCTTTGTCGTCAGATGGGCGACCGGCTGGGACGGCTGCTGGTGGACGTTGCAGCCGCCTCTCCGTTGCTCGACAGCCCAGACCCTGTGCGCTTTCCGCCGCTGTCCCACGTTGCGGTCGCCGCCAGCCCGCGTCCTCATGTGCGCGTCTGGGTGGCGGGTCTCTCGCCGACGCAGAGCATGGCCGCTGCGTATGAAGCCCTGTGCAGTGCGCCCGCCCATGTGATCGGCAGCACAGCGCTCGACGCCGACCTCAGCGTCACCGAACTGACCAATGCGTTGGTGACGGCGGCTCCCGACATGCTGGTGATCGTCGGCGGTTTTGATGACCCCGCCCCCGCAACGCACCGTTCCCTCGTGGAGCTCAGCCGCATCTTCGGACAGACGTTGAGTCGGTTGGCGCCGACGCAACGCCCGGTCGTCATATACGCTGGCAATCGTTGGGCGGCGCCTCATGCAGCGGAGGCGCTGCAGACGGCGGGCGGTGGCGCTATGGAGGCGGTCGCCAACGTGCAGCCCGCGCCCGGAGTCATTCAGAAAACCGCGCTGGCGCAGGCGTGCAACTTCTATTATTGGCGACTCAGCCGCCGGACGCTCGGTTTGCGTGCGCTGAGTCAATGGATCACTCCGCCTGGTCAACTGATCGGTCAGGAAAACGCCTTTGCGCGCCTGGTGCGGGTGTGGATGGAGCTGCATGGATTGCCGGAACTCCATGGGCTTTACTGTGCACCGCTCTGGTGGTTGCATGTGTGGACGACGCATGGCCGCTCGGAGATAAAAATGCGTTTTGTTGAGCCTCAGACTCGCCCGCCGGCGCTGGCGCAATGGCCGGCGTTGCAGCTCGTCAGCGGCGAATGGCCGACCTCCTTATGGGCGCAGCCCGAGCTCTTCTGGTGGGATCGCAGCGGCATGGCGCCGATGGTCGCCGCCGTCGGCCAAAGCGCGCCGCAGGCGATGTTGCAGGTGCTGCGCAACGACCTGTTGCGTATGTATGGTTCTCATCTTACATCGACCAAATGAACGCATCGCTACAGACCCGCTGCGACAAACCCTCTTCACTAAAATAGCTTTTGATGTAGTGATAGGAGGTGCGCAGTTAACCCGGCGATCGATAGAGTGGATTGAGCAAACAGGCGGCGGTGGTGGTAAGGTGCAGCCCTCACCCTTCGGCCCCTCTCCCAAGGCTGGGAGAGGGGAGAGCCCTCACCCCCGGCCCCTCTCCCAAGGCTGGGAGAGGGGGAAGGAGGCGCCGTCGCTGCGGTTCGCAGCAGATGCTCCAGATTCACCGTAGCTGCGGCTCGCAGCCGCAGACCCTCGGCAGACCCTGGAGCTGCGGGAAGACCCTCACCCCCGGCCCCTCTCCCAAGGCTGGGAGAGGGGGAAGGAAGCGCCGTCGCTGCGGCTCGCAGCAGATGCTCCAGATTCACCGTAGCTGCGGCTCGCAGCCGCAGGCTCTTGACAGGCCCAAAGCCGTGGGGATGCCCTCACCCTCCGGCCCCCTCTCCCAAGGCTGGGAGAGGGGGAAGGCCCTCACCCCCCCGGCCCCTCTCCCAAGGCTGGGAGAGGGGGAAGGAAGCGCCGTCGCTGCGGCTCGCAGCAGATGCTCCAGATTCACCGTAGCTGCGGCTCGCAGCCGCAGGCTCTTGACAGGCCCGAAGCCGTGGGGATGCCCTCACCCCCGGCCCCTCTCCCAAGGCTGGGAGAGGGGGGAAGAATTGCTGAATTCCATCCAGCTTCCTGGAAGGTCATGTTTTATGAAAAGGTTTCACCTAACTGTGTGACTTCTAGTGGTAAAAAAACAGGTGCAGACGCGGAGAGAATGCATGACAACAATAACTGCAACTTCGAGCCACGTGAAACTGGCCTCCACCGATTTCCCGGTGCATCCGTTGATTCAAAGGCGCTGGAGTCCGCGCGCTTTCGCCGATCGTCCGGTCGAGCCGGAAAAACTGCTCTCGCTGTTGGAGGCGGCGCGTTGGGCGCCTTCGAGCGGCAACGGGCAGCCGTGGCGCTTTCTCCTTGGCGTGCGGGGAACCCAGGCGCACACTGCGCTGGTCGAAGTGCTGAAGGAAGGCAACGCATCTTGGGCGGCGCAGGCGCCGGTGCTGATGCTTGCGGTTGCAAAGATGACGACCAGCAGCGGCCATCCCAATGCACATGCTTTCTACGACGTCGGGCTGGCGGTGATGAACCTGACCTTGCAGGCTACGGCGCTTGACCTGTACGTGCATCAGATGGGCGGTTTTTATCCGGAGAGAGCGCGCCAGCGCTTCGCCATCCCAGAAGATTTCGAGCCGGTCACAGCGATTGCGATCGGTTACCTGGGCGACCCTGAGATGCTCGATGAAAAGAACCGGGAGCGCGAACGTAACCCGCGCAGCCGCCGCCCGTTAAGCGAATTTGTCTTCGAGGGGCGCTGGGGAGAGCCGGCGCAGATTGTAAGCAAGGCGCAACCTCAATCATAGAGGTGGCGTGCATTCACTGCTGCTTACATTCGATCATGTTTTGTTGCGGCTCGCCGGAACAGAATGCTCGTCCCTGGAGACTTTTCCCTCCGTGCTGGCGCCCAACGGAAAGAAGCGTTACAATATAACAAGAGATGATGCAAATCTATTCTCAACAACAGAGAAGGATGCGTGAATGAATTTCAAAAAATTTGCAGAACGTTGGCGGTCTATTCATCTGCACTGTTTGTTTCGCTGCACCCTCGCTCTGGTGTTGCTGACGATTGGCATCGGTGGAACAGGGGAAATTGCGCGCGCCGACGAACGCGCAGCGGCGCCTTCCCCTTACAGCAACGGCGCCTTTGCGCCCGGTTCCACCCTGCCTCTTTTCCCCATCACGGCCAATCTTCCGCGCCCGGTGGAAAAACCGCCGTTGCCATTCACAGAGCCGTTGGTGGGCCCATTGATCAAACGAGCGCCGATGAACGACATCGAAAGACGCACCACCGCCTTTCTTCCCACGGAAGAATTCCTCTCCCGTCTGACCCCAATCGAGATGCCCGATGAAGATCGCTGGATTCGCGTCGACCTCAGCGAACAGGTGACAATTGCCTATGAAAACGGCAAAGCGATCCGCGGCTTCGTGATCTCCTCCGGTCTGCCGAGAACGCCTACGGTCACAGGGGAATTTCGCATCCGAATGAAAGTGCGCGCGCAGACCATGTCGGGAGGCAGCGGCGCTTCTTACTACTATTTGCCGAACGTCCAGTGGGTGCAATACTTCTATGGCGAATATGCATTTCACGGCACCTACTGGCACAGCGATTTTGGCAGGCCCAAGAGCCGCGGATGCATCAACATGACCAATGCGGACGCCAAATGGCTCTTTGACTGGGCAGGACCGGTCTGGGACGGCAAGACCACCTGGTTCCGGAGCACACCGGACAATCCTGGCACGCTGGTGATTGTGCATGAATAGAGACTTCGGACGGACGTCAACGATGCGGGGGCGGCTTCAGCCTCTGTACAGATGATGACGAACCGGCTGCTCAACCAACCTGTTGAAGGACAATAGCCACCATATTGACGGCGGTGCGCATGACGACCATGTCCTCTTCGCTGTAGGCTGGAGCGTCAGCGGCGGCTTCGATGTAGATGGCGCCAAGGGGAGCGTCGCCAACAGTGATAGGCGTGATCAACGCCTGACCACTTTCATTGTAATAAAGATTCTCCGGCGACTCCAACGGTTGGGAAGGGTCGAGGAAGAGCGATTGACCCGCGTCGGTCGTCCAGATCAGCAGCTTCTGCAGCTGGCTCAACAACAGCAACGGGTCGCTCTCGGAGCGACTGACGCAGATCAGATCGTGAAGGCTACGCGCGCCGGGCGTCTCTATGGCAAGCCGATGCAACGCATCGCCGATCAACGCACGATGAAAAACGATCAGAACCGTCGTGGCGCGCATCAGCTCTGCAATGCCGTTGAGGACGATGGAGAGAATTCTGGGCGAAGACTGCGAAGCAGCGAGCAACCGCGTGAACAATTGAAGACCAACCAACTGGCCGGAGCGCTCCTGCAATTCTTCCTGAATTTGAGCGCTTATGACAACCCGGGCGGCAATCTGGGCGAATTCCACCAATTCCAGACGCAATTCGGGATCGGCAAAATAATGAGGGGCGCCGCCGCCTAAGATCAGGGCGCCGATCGCTACGTTCTCCTTGCGCAAAGGCAAAAACAAGACGGAGCCTCTGCGCGGCATCCAGGGAAACTCCTCGGGTTTGGGGCGCTCCTCTTTGGCGATGTCGTCGATCAACAGATAATCCGGCTCTTCAGGGTCCAGAGGCCGCACCAACGCATGCGCCAATTCACCCCAGAGCGGCAAAGGGCATTGTTTTTTCAAATAGCGGCGCGCATCGAGGACGCCGCGCAGATCGTGATAAAAATAAGGGCCGAGTTCGGCTTCACCCAACACCAAGGCGGCGAATGCCAGGGAGTGCCGTTGCCAGAGCGCATCCATCAGCTGGCTAAGCTCTTCGGAAAGCGACAGCGGAGCCGCAAAAAGCGACGTGCATTTCTCCAAAAACAGGAGTCGGTCAAACAGCCGTTGCAGCTCGCGCACGCTCGACAGAATGGCGGCGCGATCCGTTGCGTCCATGTAGCCTTGAGACTGTTCCTTCGCAAAACGGGCGACAGCCGTTTCGTCCCCTGCTCTGCCGGAGTTCGATGGAGCGGCGGCGTTCAAGGCGGATTCGATTTGGGCCAGATGATCTCCAATTAATCCTGCCAGGGAGACAACGCCGGAAGAAGTCAAATGCAACCTCCGAATTCTTTTTTGGGTTTGCAATCTACATCGTATTACATATAAGCTAATATGTAAACAGACTATACTCCAGTTCTCAGAGCGTGTTTATGGTGATCGACACTTTGCTGGACTCGCCCAAGCTGACGGGATCGCAGCCCTTGAAAATTCTGTTGGTGGACGATGAACCCGCCACCCTGCAACTCGTGCGTCGCATGCTTCAGGCCGACGGTCACGACCTGTACGAAGCCACCGACGGCGAACAGGCCGTCAAAATATTTGACGAAGTTCGCCCCGATTTGGTGTTGCTGGATGTGGTGATCCCCAAGATGGATGGCTTAGAGGTGCTCGCCGAGCTTCGCAAACGCGACAAAATGGCCGGCATCATCATGGTCAGCGCGCTGACCTCAGAACAGCTCGCCGTCAAGTCTATGCTCGGGGGCGCCGATGACTACGTCAACAAGCCTTTTCGTCTCAAGACGATCCGCCTGAGCATTCGTCAGGTGATGGACAAAGTTCGTCTGCGTCGACGCAACGCCAATCTCCAGGCGGAGTTGATTGCAGCCAACCAGCGGCTGCGGCAATATATGGCGAAGCCGCTGGTGGAGACGTTGCTCAGCAGCCCACAGCCGCCTCGTCTGGGGGGCGTCCGCGAAACGGTGACCGCACTTTTTTTGGATTTTTCTGACTTCACCTCTCTCTCTGAGACGTTGCCGCCCGACGATGTCGTGCAGATTTTGAACGACTACTACGCCTTTCTCACAAACATCGTCATCGAACATGGCGGTTTTATGGATAAAATCATGGGCGACGGGTTCATGGCGCTCTTCAATGCGCCGACGACCTACGTCGATCATGCAGAACGCGCGGTGCGCAGCGCAATCGCCATGCGACGGGAAATGTGCAGACGCAATCAAGACCGCATGCATCGCCTTTCTGCGCGCATCGGCATCCACACCGGTGAAGCCGTCGTCGGCAACATTGGCGCCTCCGTCCTGATGAATTATACAGCCATCGGCGACGCCATTAATCTGGCCAAGCGCCTGGAAGAGTCCTGTGAATCGAATCAAATTTTGGTCACGGTGGACACGCTCAGACATTTCAGCGAGCCATCGCCCCCCTGGGAGTCTATTGAGTTTGTCCCCCTGGGGGCGCGTCAATTTAAAGGACGAAGAGCCGCCATCGAAGTCTTTGCTGTGGAAGATCACTCTCTCAACGAGCTGGCGGCGGAATCCGTACGTTCGACGTCGATGTAGCAAATTCCGAGGCCATCTCCTTCAGGTCGAACCCCGCCTTAAAAAATCGGCCACCGCCTGCTGGACGCGTGGGTCGTAGACCATCCATGCATGCGCCGGATTGAGCACTCTAAGCGACTCACCGATGGGGAGCACAGAACTGTCGGGCGGCACTATCGTCAGGTCGAGCGGCGTCCAGATGGAGAGGAGGGGAACGTCTGTGAAATCGTCGAGATGCTGGTTCAGCGCCTCGATGAAAGGACCGCCCATCTGCATCTGACGCAGAGCAGGCTGCCAGGTCCACTGCGCAATGTACACCCCCCGATGAGGCGTGGAAATCGTGACAAAGCGGCGGATGCGCTTCTTGCCGCCCAACCAGTGCAAGATGACGCGACCGATGACGCCGCCCATGCTAAAGCCTACGTAATCAAACGCACCCTCCGGCTCAAGTTGTGCGTCGATCTCCGCCAGCGCCTGGGCGGCGAGCGTCTCAATGGGCGCCGAGCCATCGCTCGGCTGCGGCGAGACGATGACCGGCGAAAACCCTTGCTTTTTCAGGTGCTTGGCCATCGCCTCCATCTTGCTGGCGGTGTCCATCCAGCCGGGAATGAGGACGACGGGGATGGATGCGGGGGCCATCAAATGCACCTCGCTAACGGGAGATCACGGGAAACCACAGACGGGTTGGAGGACGGAAATTCGCCGTCAGTCTCCGATTCTCTGTGGCGGTGAACGCATATACAGGCTCGGTGGAAACTTCAACGCCCCCCTCTGTCCAGTTGACAAATGTGTAGCCGGGAGCCGCCGTAGCGGTCGCCGTCACCAAACTGCCAGGCGCAACGACGCCTCCCCCGCTGAGCGCGCCTCCACGCGAAGGGAAGGCTTCGAGCGCAATCGCCACGCGATCCGCCAACACGAGCTGCGCCGCCTTCAGCACGTCTAGACGACCGTGCCCGTAGACAGGATTAGGAGATTGAGGGATGTCGGCGCCGGTGCATTCGGTTGATGGGACAGGGACGGCGCTGTCAAGCAAAATCTGCTCGGTCTCCTCGACTTTGCCGATCAGGGTCGGATCGAGCGACCATAGCAAGGCTACGGCGCCGGCGACGTGGGGCGCAGCCATGCTGGTCCCACTCAGGGTGAGGTTCACCGTCGGCTGACCGTTGGAAAGGCGCCCCGCCGAACGCACGCCGACGCCCGGCGCCGTGAGATCCGGCTTCAGCCGGCCGCTGCCGTCAACGGTGACAGGGCCGCGACTGCTGAACCAGGCAACGGCGCCGTTGCTCGCGTGCGCGCCGACGCTGGTCACGGCGTCGTGCAGGCCGATCGGGTTTCTCACTGTGGAGCAGCCTGGCCCTTCATTGCCTGCAGAAGCCGCCACGAAAATGCCGGCGGCCCGCATCGTCTCCACAACCTGACGCAAGCTGTCGGCGTCGCAACCTTCCTGCGGCGGGCATCCCCAGGAGTTGTTGATCACATGCGGCGCCAGCTCTGGCCGCCCGTCGGTCATGGGGTCGCCGCCTTGCGGGAAGGGCGCCAGAAAGAACTCGAAGCAGGCGGTGTAGCTGGCCGGCGTGCCGAAACCGTTGCGCATGTTGCGACACGCAATCCAAAGGGCGTCCGGCGCCATGCCGATCACTGCGTCGCCCATGCCTGTGGCGTCGCCGACCACCGTGCCTAGCGTGTGGGTGCCGTGGCTGGTGCGCAGGTCATCGTCGCAAGGAATTTGAGGATCGGAAGGACAGTTGCGGTCAAGATTGGGGTCGCGCCCCCAGGCGTCGAACCAGTTGTAAGCATGCGTAGCCGTCATCGTCGCCGGGTTCCAGCCGCGATAAGCTCCCTGTAAGGCTGGATGATCCCACATGACGCCTGTGTCCTGGCCGGCCACCACAATTCCCTGGCCGCGAAACCCTAGCGCCCATACGTCATCTGCATTGGCGTCCACCAACCCCCAGGGCAAGCTTGCGCTCGTCGCCGACGGGGAAAAAGCCGGCAACGCCTCTCGCTTCAGCCAGGACGGTCGCTGCACGTCGAAGACCTCGAACCCGCGCACCAGCGGATTGCGCACCAGCCGTCCCACTTCAGGCCGTTGCGCCAGTTGTTGTGCGAGTTTCAGATCGCCATGCACTTCGAGCATATTGACCAGGTAGTGGGCTGTGTAGGAAACGCCTCGCGCGTCGAGCCAGGCGCGCAGTGGCGCCTGTGTGCGCCGGGCGTGCTCCGTCAGCGCCGCGTAGAGAGCGGCGCGTTTCGCCGCGATGTCCTCGGCGCCTGCGGCGGCGACCACCGATTGAGGGTCTATCTGTTCGTTCAAAATCACCAAAAAAGAAGCGCCGTCCGGAGAGGCGCGCAGCTCTTCCACCAACGCAGAAGCAATCTTGCCCCGGTCAGAAGCCGCCGGATCGATAGTTTGCGCCTGCACTGCGGAGAATCCGCTCAGGAGAAGTGCAAACGCAAACGCGCCCCAGAGCCACAGCGTCCACGCTCTGGAGCGTCCAACGATCATCGAGGATTGTGAATTGAGAGCCATGTTGCTGACGCTGACCGAGAAAGCTTCAAACTTACAAGCGAATTTGCAATTTCGCTGCAGCGATCGCCAGCATATCACATCTTTCAGGGAGAAAAAACGATGAGCAGCTTACAAATTGGCGACATGGCGCCTGACTTCACCGCCGTCACCGACAGCGGCGAGACGGTCTCGCTTCACGACTTCCGCGGCAAGCGGGTCATCCTTTATTTTTATCCGAAAGACGACACGCCGGGCTGCACCACCCAGGCCTGCGGCTTTCGCGACCACTACCCGGTCATCGAGGAGAAGAACGCTGTCGTCCTCGGCGTCAGCCCCGACAGCGCCCAATCTCATCGCAAGTTCAAAACCAAATACAACCTGCCCTTCACCTTGATCGTCGATGAGGATCACGCCATCGCGGAAGCCTACGGAGTGTGGGTGGAAAAAAGCATGTACGGAAAGAAATACATGGGCGTCGAGCGCAGCCACTTCGTCATCGACGAAAACGGCCGCATCGTCGACGCCCAAGTCAAAGTCAAGCCGGAAGACAGCGTAGAGAAAGCGCTCGCTGCACTCGGCGCTTAGAACGCGCTTGGCGATCTGCCGGGGCCTGCGGCTGCAAGCCGCAGCGACGACGCCTCCTTCCCCCCTCTCCCAGCCTTGGGAGAGGGGCCGGGGGTGAGGGCTTCCTTCACCCCTCTCCCAGCCTTGGGAGAGGGGCCGGGGGTGAGGGCTTCCTTCCCCCTCTCCCAGCCTTGGGAGAGGGGCAGGGGGTGAGGGGGCCCAAACGTAACCTTTCCGCCGGGATGGACAGGTGACGGCCTCTTTTGTTATACTGCTCCACACATTGTAAGGAATCCGATTTCGTTGTCGTTTCAGCAAGGTTCTCGGAGGCGCTGAGACCATGCGCTGGCAAGCCTATCACACCCCTGCGACCATCGACGAGGCGCTCGCGCTGCTCAGCCGGTACGGAGGGGCGGCGCAGCTCGTTGCAGGCGGCACCGATCTGATTCTAGACGTTCAGCAGGGCAATCATGCGACGCCGCAGGCGTTGATCGACGTGACGACCATTCGCGGCCTCGACGCCATCTGCGAGCAGGACGGTTGGGTCGTCATCGGCGCAGCGACCACTCACGCCGCCATCGAGGCCAGCCCGCTGATACGCCGCTATGGGACGGCGCTGGCGGAAAGCTGCAGCGTGGTCGGCGGCCCTCAGGTGCGCAACGTCGCCACCATCGGCGGCAATGTGGCGCATGCGCTGCCCGCCGCCGACGGCACCATCGGCCTGCTGGCGCTCAACGCCGAGGTGCAGGTCTGCACCTGGAACGGCTCCGCCGTCGAGTGCACATGGCAGCCGCTGCTCTCGATCTTCGCCGGACCGGGCAAAAATCGCCTCGCCATCAATCAGATGATCGGCGCCTTTCGTTTTCCGATGCGGACGGAGCGCACCGGCAGCGCGTTTGACCGCATCATGCGCCCCCAGGGCGTGGCGCTGCCCATCCTTGGCGTCGCTGCGCAGGTGACGTTAGACGAAAACGGCGAGCGGGCGACCGCTGTGACCATCGCTCTCGGTCCGGCCGGCCCGATTCCCTTCCGCGCCACCGAGAGCGAGGCGATTCTGTTGGCCGCCCCTCGCCTGGACGAGGAGGCCATTGAAGCCGCCATTGTCGCCGCCCAGCGACAGGCCGAACTGCGCACGAGCAAGCACCGCGCCTCGAAGGAATACCGTCATGAAATGGTGGCGGTGCTGTTGCGCCGCGTGCTCCCCAAGGCTATCGAACGAGCGCAGAGTCGTTCGACGTTTGGTTGAGTGGTTCGTGTTGCGTGGTTCGTGTTGGCGTCACACACCAGGGAACACGAACCACGCAATATGTTGTTCAGAAGGGAGGAGCCATCATGCCGATGCTCACCATGACCGTGAACGGCGTGCAACACACGTTAGATGTCCCCGCCGGCCGTTTTCTTGCCGAAGTGCTCCGCTACGACTTGAAGTTGACCGGCGTCAAGATCGGCTGCAACGAGGCGGAGTGCGGCGCCTGCACCGTGCTTGTCAACGGCCGCAGCGTCGATTCGTGCATTTTCCCCGCCCTCAAGGCGCAAGGCGCAGAGGTGTTGACCATCGAGGGGCTGGCGGCTGCATGGAGAACGCAGCAGCCCTCCGGCGCCAACCTCCACCTGCATGAAAACGGCGACCAGGAAACGGAACTCGAAGCGCTTCATCCGCTGCAGGAAGCCTTCGTCCGTTACGGCGCCACCCAGTGCGGCTTCTGCACGCCCGGCTTCATCATGCAGGCGAAGACGCTGCTCGACGCCAACCCCAACCCCAGCGACGCAGAAATCAAACACTGCCTCAAAGACACCTACTGCCGCTGCACAGGCTACGTCTCCATCATCAACGCGGTCAAGGCCGCCGCCGAGAAGATGCGCACGGGCCAGATGCCGGAGCCGTCGCTGCCCGAGCACGTCGAACCGCTGCACTACGTAGGGCAGCCGTTGCCCCGACCCGACGCCATCGACAAGGTGACGGGGCGGGCGCTCTACGCCGACGATTACTGGTTTGAAGGGATGCTCTATGGCGCCACGTTGCGCAGCGAACACCCCCATGCGCGCATCCTTAGCATTGACGCCTCGGCCGCCGAGGCGTTGCCCGGCGTCTGGTGTGTGTTGACGCAGAAAGATGTGCCCGGCGCATTGCGCCACGGCCTCGTCGAGGCGGACTGGCCGGTCTTCGCCGGCGGCGACTATCCGGCGCGCTACGTGGGCGACCCGATTGCGCTGGTCGTCGCCGAGACAGACGAGCTGGCGCACGATGCGCTCAAACGGATTCGGGTCGAATACGAAGTGTTGCCGGCGGTCACCGACCCGGTGACGGCGAGACGTCCGGACGCGCCGGTGCTCCACCCCGACCGACCGGACGGCAATCTGCTCAAACACATCAAAGTGCGCCACGGCGACGTCGAAGCCGGCTTTGCAGCCGCCGACGTGATCGTGGAGCGCACCTATCGCACGCCGATGACAGAGCACGCCTTCCTGGAGCCGGAATGCTCGATCGGCGTGCCCGCCGGCTGGAGCGATCCACGCTTCGGCTATCACGACAAGTTGACCGTCTACGTGGGCAGCCAGATTCCTTACGCCGACCGCGACCAGGTGGCGCGTTGCCTGGGGCTGCCCAAAGAAGCCGTGCGCATCAAAGGCACGGTGATGGGCGGCGGTTTTGGCGGCAAAGAGGACATCGCCGGACAGATTCACGCCGCCCTCGCCGCCCAGGTGACGGGGCGGCCGGTCAAAATCCTATACACGCGCGAGGAGAGTCTGCGCTTCCACCCCAAGCGCCATCCGACCATCATTCGCATCAAGACCGGCGCCAAACGGGACGGAACGATCACGGCAGTCGAGGCGGAGCTGTATGGCGACAGCGGCGCCTACGCTAGCCTGGGCGAGAAGGTGATGACGCGCGCCACCACGCACGCCACCGGCCCCTACGTCGTAGGCAGCGCCAAAATCGACTGTTACGCCATGTACACCAATAACGCACCGTGCGGCGCCTTCCGCGGCTTTGGCGTCACGCAGTCGGCCTTCGCCGTTGAGAGCAACATGGACATCGTCGCCGAGGCGCTGGGCATGGACCCGATCGAGTTTCGCCGCAAAAACGCCATGCGCGTTGGCGCGGTGACCGCCACCGGTCAGGTGTTGCGCGAAAGCGTCGGGCTGTTGACCTGCTTGGAGAAGGTGGAGACGGCGATTCGAGAGTGGTGGCGAGAGAGAGAGCAGGAGAGTGGGAGAACGGGAGAGCAGGACGGTGCATCGCTCTCCGGGCGTCCCTCCTCCAACCTTTTTGCTCCGCTGCGCATCGGCGACAAAGTTTACGCGTGGGGCGTCGCCGCCGGGTACAAGAACACCGGGCTGGGCGGCGGCGCGCCGGACAAATCCGAGGCGGAGATCGAGGTCTTCCCGAACGGCCGCGCCGAAATCCGCACGAGCAGCGCCGAGATGGGACAGAACTTGATCGGCGTGCTGGCCGCATGCACCGCCGAGGAGCTGGGCCTGCCCATCCGCAACGTCAGTGTGCTGGTGATGGACACCGACCTGACGCCCGACGGCGGCCCCACCACCGCCAGTCGACAGACCTATCTCAGCGGCAACGCCGCGCGGCTTGCGGCGCGCGCCATGCGCGAGCGTCTGCAGGGCGTCGTCGCCGAGAAGTTCGACGTTCCACCGGAGGTCATCGCTTTCCATGAAGGGCTGGCCTACGTAGACGAGGCGCGGTTGGCCGCCGTGCGCGGCGAAACGCAAGGGGCGCAGAACGGCTCTCAGCACCCGCTGCGAAGTCGCACGCCCGCCATCTCTCGATCTCGCTCGATTTCTTTCGCCGAGGCCGTCAAACTGCTCATCGAGGAGGGGCGGTCGCCTAAGCTGCGCTACGAATATTGGGCGCCGAAGACCCAACCGCTGGGCGCCGGCGGCGACATGCATTTCGCCTTCTCCTACGCCGTGCATGCGGCGTTGGTGAGCGTAGACACAACGACCGGCGAAGTGGCGGTGGAGCGCGTCGTCTCGGCGCACGACGTCGGACGCGCTATCAATCCGCTCAGCCTGCTCGGTCAGATCGAGGGCGGCATCGTCATGGGCATCGGCAACGCGCTCACGGAGCACTACATTGTGGAAAATGGCGTGCCCTGGACGCAGCATCTTGGCCAGTACAAGATGCCGGGCATCAAACACACGCCACAGATGTGCAACTTCATTGTCGAAGACCCTACGGCGGAGGGGCCTTACGGCGCCAAGGGCGTCGGCGAGATCAGCTCGATCCCGATCAGCCCGGCCATCACCAACGCCATCTACAATGCGGTCGGCGTGCGCTGTCTGGCCTTGCCGGTGGATCAAGACGCCCTGTTGTTGGCCATGAAACGCGGCGAGCGAGAACTCGACCGGAGATGGGGCGATCCGCCTATACGCTGATACACTTATCGTTTGGGGGGCGGATTACACAGAGATTTGGGTAATTCCGCTAAGTTCGTTACGGAAGCGATAAGGTCTCGTCATATAGATTCACCCTGTTTCCTATCCTTTTCAGAAAGGAGGTGAGCAAATGCGACACAGCCGATTTGTCTGAAAACCATCGAAGATGCACGTGTTGTATCCACTTGCGAACAAATCGAGCATGTGCAGCGGACGCTCACCTCAGAACACAGTGCAGCCCTACAATACGGGGACAAGGAGAGGAGGGTGAAACACGTCTGACGTTTATCACTTTATCGTCTGCGCAGGCCAAATGGACCTATTCACCTGCCATCCCTGAGAAGCCCCCTCATTGCTCCTCGCTGCTTTTATCCGCCTGCAACAAATTGCCGGCTCGCCTGTGACTCCGCCTCTGAGGTGAAGCATATTTTGCTGCATCAAAACAGCTCAACCCAGAATAGGAGTCGTCAATGTCTATCTTCAACCGACACTGCGTTGCCTTGCAGATTTTAATAATCGTTTTCGCTTTGCTCTCCTCTGGTTGTGCGCCTATACCGAGGCCAACAGGCGCAGAGAGCGCCGTTCGTCCCTTTACGATCGGCGCCATTCCGGATCAGGACCCGGAAAAACTCCAAAGGTTGTATGGCAAACTCGCAGACTATCTCTCCGCAGAGTTAGGCGTTCCGGTCGTGTACAAACCGGTGACCGATTACACTGCCTCGGTGACGGCGTTTAGCATCGGTGATCTCGACATGGTCTGGTTCGGCGGGCTGACCGGCGTGCAGGCGCGTCTTCAGACGCCGGGCGCAGAAGCGATTGTCCAGCGCGACATCGACGCCAACTTTCACAGCGTCTTTATCGCCAATGTCGCCAGCGGCTTAACCCCCTTTGAGGACATCAGCGGTTTGACGCAACTCAAGGGCCATACGTTCACCTTCGGCAGCGAATCCTCCACTTCTGGGCGCTTGATGCCTCAATATTTTTTGAGTCTGGCAGGCGTCAAGTTAGAAGATTTCAAAGGTGAACTGGGCTTTTCCGGCTCCCACGACGCCACCATCAAGTTGGTGGAAGCGGGCGCCTACGAGGCTGGCGCATTAAATGAACAGGTGTGGAACAGCCGCGTCGCTTCCGGCGAAGTGGACACAGAAAAGGTGATCGTACTCTGGCGCACGCCGGCTTACTACGACTATCACTGGGTGATTCGCAAGGACGTGGAGGAGCGCTTTGGCGAAGGCTTCATCGGGCGAGTGCGAGACGCTTTCTTGAAGCTCGATGCAAACGTGCCGGAACACAAGGAGATTCTCGACCTTTTCGGCGCCGAGCGTTTCATTCCCACCGAGAGCGCCAATTATGCGCAGATCGAAGCAGTGGCTCGCGAGATTGGCAAGATCAAATAATGGAAGACGTTCAATCGCTGCACGGTGCATCGGCGGACGCAACCCCTTTCGCCGATGCACCGCCTGTCTTTGAGTTGATCAACGTCAGCCATTGTTTTGGCGACTTGATTGCCCTGCGCAATATCAACCTTCGCATCGGGCCTGGAGAGCGGGTGGCGCTGGTCGGCCCTAGCGGCGCCGGTAAAAGCACCTTGCTCAACCTGCTCAACGGCAGCCTTCGCCCCAGCGCAGGAGTGGTGCGGGCGCTTGGCTTTGACCTTGCACAACTGTCGCCCAGGGCGTTGCGTCAGGTTCAACGTCAGATCGGCGTGGTCTATCAACAATTTCACCTGGTGGACAATCTGCGTGTTATTCACAATGTCAATGCCGGTGCGTTGGGACGCTGGTCTTTCCTCAAGGCAGCCTGGTCGTTGATATGGCCCCAGGAAGTTGAACGCGCCGCTCAGGCGCTGGCGCAGGTGGGTATCTTGGAGAAGCTGTATGCGCGCACCGATCAGTTGTCCGGAGGGCAACAGCAGCGCGTGGCGCTGGCGCGCGTGCTTGTCCAGGACCCGGTGGCCATCCTTGCCGATGAACCGATCTCCAACCTCGACCCAGAGCGTGGACGCGAAATCATGGACCTGCTCTTCCGGCTCAGTGAGAAAATGAGAAAAACGCTGGTGGTCAGCCTCCACACCATCGAATACGCCTACACCCATTGTCATCGCATCATCGGTCTGCGCGAGGGGGGCGTCTTGTTCGACGCGCCGCCTGCGGAAGTTACTCCGGACATGGTGCGGACGCTGTATCGGATCGCAAAGGAGTAACTCGCTATGGCGCAGGTGAGCGAGATTCGGCGTCCGAATTCAACGGCCCTACCTGCCCGTCCAGCACTACTCAATGGACGGTCTCTGTGGTTGCTGCTGCTTTTGCTGGCGATTGCATGGTCGTTGGGGCAGGCCAGTGTCTTCGGCCGAGAGATTGTCAACCCAGGCGGCTGGCCGCTATTGTTGCGTTTTTTGCACTCCAGCGTGCGCCCTGACTTGAGTCAGGAATTTTTAATGCTGACGTTTAATGCGGCTTTGATTACCTTAGGGTATGCTGTTTGCGGGGTGGCGCTGAGCACGTTGCTGGGACTTCTCGGCGGCGTGCTGATGTCCGAGGTCTGGTGGAAGGCGCTGCGTACGTCGAGGAGGGAGAAAGAAGATCATCACGCCCCTTGGCTAATGGCGCGGAGCGTCTTTGCCATCCCGCGCGCCATCCATGAAGTCATTTGGGGGCTATTTTTTGTGAATATCCTAGGGTTGACGCCGCTGACAGCCATCCTGGCCATTGCCATTCCTTTTGGCGCCATCACGGCTAAAGTATTTTCAGAAATTCTTGATGAGACGCCGCGACGGCCGATGGAAGCGCTTTTACATGGCGGCGCTTCGCCGGCAAAAGCAATGCTTTACGGTCTCTTTCCACTCGCCTTTCCCAATGTCTTGTCCTACACCTTCTATCGCCTAGAATGTTCGATTCGCTCATCGACGATTCTGGGATTGATCGGCGCCGGCGGCCTGGGTTACGAGCTGTTGCTAAGCCTGCAGTCTCTGCGCTATGAGCAGATGTGGACGCTGCTGTACGCGCTTTTTGCACTCAACGGCGCCACAGATTACTGGAGCGGTCTACTGCGCCGGCGGCTTGGGGCGGTCGGACGAATCGAGCTACACATGACGCACGTCGCCCGACAACCACAGCACGCGCCGCGACAGGACATCGTTGTGCGAGCCTCTCTGACGGCGGCTATTGCGCTCCTGGTTTTTTCCCTCTGGTATGTGCGGCCCAATCCCGGTCAGTTGCTGGCTCCTCATACAATCGAGCGGCTAGTGGTGGTGGCCGGCAATTCCTTCCCGCCCGACTTTATGGAGCAGGGTTCTGTTCTGCTCCGCCTTTCTCTCCAGACGCTGGCGATGTCGATTCTGGCAATGACATTTGCCGGGGTCACCGGCGTTGTGCTTTCGTTTCTAGCTGCGCGTAATTTCTTAGCGCCGGGTGGCATTCTACTTCCTGCGGATGCGCTATGGGGTTGGCGACTTTTCAGTGGAGGAATGCTGCTTCTGACCCGCGCAATGTTGTTGATCGCCCGCTCGATCCCGCCTCCCATTTGGGCATTAGTGCTTCTCTTTGTGCTCTTTCCGGGACTCCTGCCAGGGGCGCTTGCACTCGGAGTCTACACCATGGGCATCTTAGGACGCTTGATGGCGGAAGCGGTTGAGAATCTTGATGAACGTCCTCTGCGCGCGCTCAAGGCCCAAGGCGCCCCAGGTCCACATGTGTTTCTATACGCAGCTTTGCCCAGCACGCTGCCGGACTATGTCGCTTACATTCTCTATCGTTGGGAGGTGACCATCCGCGAGACGGTGGTCGTCGGGTTAGTCGGTGCCGGCGGGTTAGGAAGGCTCCTGACCGAACAGCTCAGCAACTTCGACTATCGCGGGGTGACGGCGACGTTGATCTGCTATCTGGCGCTGACAATTCTGGTCGACCTTCTTAGTGCAACAGTCCGCCGCTTGCTCCGTTAAAGATAAAAAATGCATCATCGATTGGCCCACCAGCCTATGAGAGCAACAATGCCATACAGCAGCAAGAAAAAGAGCGCGCCGCCGGTCATGCACAACCAGCCGGCGATGGCGCCGCCTGGGCCATAGAAACGCCAGATCAACGCGCCGCCGACGACGTACAAAATCACAAAAAAGCCGATGACCAGCTGGCCCTCCGTCGTGCGGAGAAACCGCACCGGATCGAACGCGCGTCGTTTGTCTGCCATGGGTAGATTATAGCAAAGGGGTTGCGTGATGCGTGTTGCGTGATGCGTGTGGGGTGTTATGCCACGAAACACGCAACACGCACCACTTTACAGCGCCGGCGTCAGCACACGCAGCGCACCGGGAAGAATATTGCAGCGCAGTGGCCCAGCCTCCAACAGCTCGCCGTCGCTTTGGATGCGTTGGGGAGGATCGCTGATAATTTCTACAGATTTGACGCGCCAGCGATGCATCGCCGATGGCGGCCCCTCTTCCATAGCCCTTGCCTCTTCTCGATCCGATGAGGGCTGCCCTGCGTTCAACACGGAGCCGGCCACATCCAGCAGCGTTTTGAAGCCGGCCTGCTCAATCACGATTACATCGAGAAACCCGTCATCCACCGCAATGTCCGAAGCCAGGAAAAGCCCGTTGCGGCCCAAATTGCCGGAGTTAGCCACGATGCAGGTGACGCCTTCAAGCGCCTCTTCCTTGCCGTCCAGAAGGAGCCGATAACGAGCTGTTTGAGGCGCCATTGCGTTGCGCGCCGCAGACCACAGATAGGCGAAGACGCCGTAGCGATCCTTGGCCTCGCGGTCGGCGCCCGCCACCATTTCTGCTTCCAGCCCCATGCTCACGCGCAAAACGAAGATGCGCTCGTTCGCTGCACCCACGTCGATGACGCGTATCGCACTGGAAGGATCCGCCGCCACGCGTAAAGCGTCCTCCAGCGCAGAGGGGATGCCCAGCTCAATCGACATCACGTTGGCGGTGCCGCCGGGCAGAATGGCGAGACAGGTTTGGGTCGAAGCGCCTGCGAGCGCCGCAGCCGCTTCAGCGACGCTGCCATCGCCGCCGTAGATCGCCACCACATCGACGCCTGCCTTGATTGCCTCTCTGGTCAGACGCTCTGCATCGCCCGCCTGTTTGGTGATGCGGATGTCCCATTCCGCCGAATACTCCGAGAAGACGGCGTGCACGGTTTTCAGGTTCAGCCCCTCTTGCCCTGCGCCAGGATTGGCGATGATTTGAATTAAGCGTTTCTGCATAGGCGTCTCCGTTTTGTGTTCAGGCGATCCACACCAATACCAGTGAAATGGTCGCCATGCTTGCCAGCGTGCTGAAAAGCACGGCGGCGGCGACCAGATGCGGGGCGGCGACAAACTCTGTAGCCAGCACCGTGGCGACCACAGCCGTCGGCATCGACGCCTGTAAAATCATCACCTGACGCTCCAGACCGTCGATGCCAAGGAGGGCGCAAAGCGCCAAGGCTGCCAGCGGCGAAAGGCCCAGCCGAATCGCCATGCTCCGCCAGATCACGCGTTGCTCGCGGTTGATCGGCGTCGCGCGCAGTTGCACGCCGAGCAACACCAACATTATGGGAATAGCGGCGCCCGCCGTCAAATCAAGCGCTCGATAAAGCGGCTCCGGGATCGGGGCGGCCAGACGATTCAAAATGACGCCCAGAAGAGAGGCGTACACCACAGGGGCGTGCAGGCTCTGGCGAAGCGCCTTGCCCAGCGGCGCCGAGCCGGAAGAAGCGATGAAGACCCCGAGCGTGTTGGTCAATAGCGCGCTGATGGCGTAATAAATGGTCGCAATCGTCAGCCCGGCCTGGCCAAGGGCGAAGAGAGTGATCGGCAGCCCCATGTTGCCGTTGTTGCTGATGGCGCTGGCAATGGTCAACGCCGACCGCCGTTGGCGCTCCTGGTCCAGGCCGGCAACCCAGCCGGCGAAGCCTGTAACCAGGTAGACGCCTAACACCAGCATCAGCACCTGCATCAGTGCCGTCGTGCTGATATCCATATTGTACAAACTGCGAAAGACGAGCGCCGGCGACGCCAGATAGAACACGACGCGCCCCAGCGTGCGCCCTTCCAACGACATGAAGCGCGCCAGCGCATAGCCGGCGCCGGCGACCAAAAAGACGGGCAAAACCGTGCTGGCGAAGACGGACGCCAGATTTGCGAGCAGCGTCATCGGTCGAAGTTAAAGGCGGCGTTGAGCGGAGGCTTCGGCTTCTTCTTCGGCGCCGACATTGTGGAAGACCTGATAGTTTTCCAGCGTGGGGGTGAAAAATTCGACGACATATTCGTTGGGAATGCCCATCGGTTGCGTGATCTCTTCCAGCAATGCGTGAATGAAAGCCGAACGTTGTGAAGGTTTCAGTTGACGCGAGGCGTCGTCCCAAAGCAAAATCGTGCCGTAGACGCCCTCACCGGTGTAGTGCAGGTCGAGTTTGCCGATCGTCATCGGCGCGCCGTCGGCGGTGGCTTGGTCAAGGTCAAAGAGCGCGTATTCTTCGGAAGACTGGGTGCGCACCAGACGTTTGAGTTTGAGATTCACCGGGACTCGCCGCCAGTACAATCGTTGAGGTCAACCTGGTTCAAGGATTCGGATTCGCTTATTCATATTCGCCGAGGTCTTCATCCTCGTCGTCCTCCCAGGCCTCCCATGGGTCGATCTCGTCAAAGTCTTCCTCTTCTTCTTCATCGAAAAGAGGGATCGCCATCGCCTCTGCGCCGGCGTAAAAGAGCATTTCCTCCAGCGCCATTTCGGCGGCCTGCGCTTCCTCGCCCTCGCCGGCTGCGAACTCCTCCAACGCGCGCCGCGCCTGTTTCCCGCCCAGTCGTCCCAAAGCAAAAATCGCAGCGAGACGCACCGAGCGCTCGCTATCCGAAAGCAATTCAAGCAGGTCAGAGAGGGCGGCTTTCGCCTCAAGCTCTCCGCAGGCGAGGGCGGCTTCCGCGCGCATCGCCGGCGAGGGGTTGCGCAATTCGGCCCGCACCATGCGCCGCCAACGAATGTCGGCGCTGCGCCCCATCGCCGTGAGCGCGCTCACGCGCAGCTCTTCAAAAGGCGAATAATAGGCGTCTTCAATGAACTGACGCACCGCCACCTCGCCGGAATAAGCGATGCTTTCCAGCGCTCTACACTGCACGATAAGCGGCTCGGTTGGGTCCGTCAGCACGGCGACGAGGGCGTCCTCGGCGCGCATCGCCAGGGCGGCGTCCAGTTCATCCAGTTCGCCGGCCAGCACATAGTGGCCCAGCGCGGCGGCCGCCGCTGCGCGCACCTCATCGACGCTGTCATGCTGAAGTCGATAGATGATCGGCCCTAGCATTTCCGGCGTTGGCTCATTGGCGTCCAGCGTTTCGAGCGCCATCTGTCGAATGCTGGCGTCGGGATCGTCGAGGATGCTGAGAAGAAAAACGCTCAAGTCGACGTCCAGGAACTCCTCTGCGCTGCGCGTGAGCAGGTCGACGATGCGACGCCGACTGGCTGCGTCGATGGAAGGCCAGAGCTGTCGAACTGTCTCCGCCTGCGCGCGCGTCAAGTCGGACAGGGCGAAGTACTCGTTGAAGGAGACTTCTTCAGGGGCGACAATGAGCTGTTGCAACAATTTTTCCAGCGACCACGATGGAACGGGGGCGCGCTCCGGCACCTCCATCATCAGGTAATCATCCATGAGCTCGTTGAGCGAGCGCACATGGTATCCTTCGCTGTCCGCCTGGAAGAGCTCGTTCAACGCCGATTCGTCGTCCCCTTCCATCTCAAAGCGGTCTTCTGCATCGGAATCGAACGAAGCGCCGTCAAAACCGTTGTTAAAGTCGTCGTCAAAATTCAGCGGACGTTGGTTGTTGTTTTTCATAGATCCTTCATGTTGAACTACTGCCAGGTGAAGCCCCACATCTCGCTCGGCGGACTCACCGGCGTCAGGGCGCCGTCGGCCCCTCTCGCCACCACCTGCACGTACCAGCGCCACTGGCGGCCAAATTCAAGAGGCGCCAGACCACATAGCGTATCATCAAGTCGCCATAATGTCACGTTGGAAGGGCGCTGTTGTTGAATCACCCAAATGATCTGCTCCGCTCCGCCGGCGTCGCGTCCGTTCACATAACCAAGATGAACCACATATAGATCGGCGGACTGGATGGAGGGGACAGGATTCCACACCAGCTGCTCGCTTGCGCCGCACTTGACGGAGACTTGATTTTCCGGCGCGCGCAGCGTGGGGGCATCCAGACGGAAAGCGCTCACCGCCGGAGCAGGCGTGGGCGAAGGCGCGACGACGAGGGTCGGCGTTGATGTTGGCGTCGGCGAGGCAGAGGGAGCGTCCCCGGGAATGATCAGCTGCTGACCAGGTCGCAGCGTTCTGGCCTGCGCCAGCGTCAGATTGTTGGCGTCTAAGATGCGCTGCAGGTTGACGCCAAAGCGCATGCCGATCGCCATCAGGGTGTCGCCTGGCTGAACCGTGTACGTGAAGTTCCCCTGGATCGGCGTCGGGGTGGCCGCGATTTCGACCGGCGCATTGGGGTCGGGAATGATAATCTCGTCGCCGGGTTGGATCGTGTACACGTCGTTCTCGGTCAATCCATTCGCCGCCAGGAGCGCCGACAGCGAAACGCCGTTGGCCATCGCAATTTCAAAGAGCGTGTCGCCGGCGCGGATGATGTGAATTCTGGGCGTCGGCGTCGGCGCAGGCGGTGTCGGCGTCGGCAACAACAGCGTCAAAGCCGGTGCGCCGGTGGCCGTGGGTGTCGTTGCCGCGGCGCTGCTGGCGACGAGCGGTTGCGATGTAGGCTCGCCTCCGGCGCCTAGGGTGGGCGTCACCGTCAGGGTGGCGCTCGGCGTCGTCTGCCCAATCGATGTCGGATTGGCGGACGCCGCCCCAGGCGTTGACTGCGGCGTAGGTGTGGACGTGGGCTCCGATGTAGACGTGGGCGTCGCTGTCGGTTCATTCGTAGGCGTGGCCGTGGGCGCCTCGGTGGGCGTCTCCGGCGGCGCTTGCTCCTCGACAGGGGGCGACTCTGCCTCCGCTGCGGCCGCCGCCTCGCCTTCGGGCGCAGCGTCCTCGGCGCTCGTTGTCATGGATTGGGTGTTTTCGGCGTCCCCTTGCGCTGCGACGTCTTCCTCAGGCTGCGCGGAGGCATCGGAAAGTGTGGCAACCTGGGGTTGACTGAGCAGCCCGTCTTCCTCGCCCTCCGCCGACGCTCCCAGCGTAATCGTCAGATCAGGCTGCAGCTGATCGCCGATGGCGGCGACGAAGGCGACGGCGCGATCCACTTGACGCAGCGCCCAATGCGCCGGGCTGGCGCTTCCAAGTTGAACCAAAAACGCTGCACCGAAGAGGGCGACCAAGGCCAGCGGCGCTCCCCAGGTGAGTAGACGCGGCGGCGCCGGGTGCAGCTCGCGACCGCAGTGAGGGCAGATCACCAGCGCCGACGACGCTTTTTTGCCGCAACGTCGACAGCGCACCTGTTTGGTGCGAGAGGGCAATGCATCGCCGCAGACCGGACAAACCGACGCATGAATGCTTACGGACGAGTTGCAGGTGGGGCAGAGCCTCGTGGCCGCCGACCGCAAATCGCCTGCAGGGTGGCTACTCACCGGAACACGGGGTTTGTCCGGGTTCGGTGTTTGTGCTTGCATAGGCGCTCATTCAATTTATCTTGATTTTATGATATTTGGAAAGGGAGCGTCTCGCTTCTGAAAATCTATTGCCCCATCAATCTGGCCCAGTCGATCGTCTGCGGCGTCGAACTGAGGTCACGCACCGTAATGAGCAACATCAATCCGAGCAGCAAGGCGAAGCCGATCATATGGATCAAGCCTTCCCGCTCCGGGCTGATTCTTTTTCCTCGAATCGCCTCGACCAGGATAAACAGCAGTCGTCCGCCATCCAGCGCAGGCAACGGCAACAAATTGGTGATCGCTAAAGCTGCGCTCAGCACGGCGGAAAGTCGCAAGATCGGGAACCAGAAGCCGGTGTCGATCGTGGCGGACATGGCGCCGCCCACCATCTGGGCGATGCCGACCGGCCCGCTCACCTGAGCATCTTCCGGAGAGATGCGCCCTTCGATCAGCAACACCGGCAACTGCAACACCAGCATGGCATAGGAGGCCGTATTGACCACGCCATCCCACAGCGCAGGAAGGAGCTCCATATTAGCCATGCGATTCACCGTGCTGATCTGCACACCCAGTGCTCCCTGCCCCGGGGGCGGCTCCACGCGCGGGGTGACTGCAATGTTCATCCATTCGCCGTTGCGCACGATCGTGAGCACAATTTCCTGTCCAAGCCGCTCGCTGACCAGCTGGTTGAGCGGCTTCTCGAAGGTCACCTCGACGCCATCGACGGCGTACACCAGATCGCCGGGTTGCAGGCCAACGCGCTGCGCCGGGCTGTCTGCGGCCACGCCGGTGATCTGCGTCATCAAGACCGGCGTATATTGACTGCTGCGCACCGCGTTCCAGACTTCATTCAACGAATTTGCACTCAAACGCACCGGTGCGCCGTTGCGCCACACTTGCAACTGTTTGGTGTTCTCCGTAGGTCCCTGGCTCATGACATGGAGCGCGCCCTCGTCAAACAGGGGAACGCGGATGGCGACGCCGTCGTAGTCCAGCACAATGTCGCCTGGCTGCAGGCCGAGCGCCGCCGCAGCCGGGCTGACGGCATCCAGCCTGGGCGCGCCAGTTGGGACGGGCGCCCCGCTCATCACGCTGGCGGCGAAGAGCACCACGGCGAGCAGAAAATTCATGGCAGGCCCGGCCAGGAGCGTCGCCGCCCGCGCGCCGCGGCTGGCTGCATTGAACGAGCCGGGCGTCATGTCGCCGGCGTCCTCGCCCTTCATGCGCGCAAAGCCGCCGAAGGGCAACCAGTTCAGCGTGAAGTCGGTGCCGTCATAGCGAAACAGTTTGACTGCACGCGGGGGAAAGCCAAGGCCAAACTCTTCGACGACGATGCCGTTGCGACGCGCCACCAGGTAATGCCCGAGTTCATGAAAGAAGACGAGCACACCCAGCACTACGATGAAAGAGAAAATTGTCAGTATTAGATCGAACATATGCTCATCCTTTGAGGGGCGAGAATCGCCCGCTCTGCAAAATGCACTTCATTATAGCGCCACCGGGCTCCTATGTTGAAACCCTGCGCCCTCTGACCTGCATCGCGATGCGCGTGCCGGCTTCCTGTCCGCTCAGCGCGCCGCCTACGCGGCCCGGCGCCATCCCGCTGCAGACAATGATCTCTAACGTCGGGTGACGCTGGACCATCGCCAGCGCGTGCAGCACCTTGGCGCGCATGCCGCCGGTGACGTCCACGCCATGGCTGCGTCCCAACCCATCGGCCACGGCGTCGAACGTTTCCGGCGTGATCTCCGCAATGCGCTGCGCCTGTGGATCGAGCAACGGGTCGCAGGTGAAGATGCCGTCCACCTCGCCGGCCAGCACCACGCGCTGCGGCTGCAGGGCGTCGATCAGATGGTCGAAGATCTCCTCCGTGCTGACGATCGTGCCGCCGCGCACATCATCCAACGCCACATCACCGTACACGACCGGCGTCAACCCGCGCGCCAGAGCCAGCGCCACCGTCTCCTCCATTCCTCGCACGATGCGGCCATCGGCGCACCGCAGCGCTGCGCCCGGCTGGATGCTCCAGGCGGGGATCTTCGCAGCAAGCAGCGCCGCCGTGACGATGCGATTGAGGCGCGCCGCTGCGTCGCCTGTGGCAGCAAAGCCATACCAGCCGGCGGCGTCATGCACGCCCTCGCGCGTGCCATATTTGCGGCCGTACACATGGCCGAAGCTGCCCGAGCCATGCCCGATCACCAATCGCAGCAAGGGATCGGCGCGACGCGCCTCCGCAATTTCCGCCGCCAGCCGCTCGATGACGTCGAGCCGCGGCGTCTCTGCGATGCGTTTGTCGGTGATGAGTGAGCCGCCGAGCTTCAAGAAAGTCAACATTTGCGGTCGATCCTCGATGATCTATACACGTGGTTGCGTGGTGCGTGTTGCGTGGTGCGTGTTGCGCAGCGCACAACGCAACACGCAACACCACTGAACAGCGCTCCTTACTATGTTACTTTGAGCACTTCCGTCAACGCTGTCAGCAGGGTCTCTTCCTGTTCAGGCAGCACGGTGCGCGGGTCAAAGAGCAGACGATCGCGCTGGATGCGGCCGATCACCGGCGTAGGTTGTCCGCGCAGGCGGGCCGCCGCCGCATCCGGATCAGGATGCTCGACGGCCAACAGCACGGTCGGCAACGTTTCGCCGGGCAAGCTGCCGCCGCCGACGGCGCTGGCGCCGGGCTGGAGCTGGGCGGCTACGCCTTGTTTCAGCAGATGCGCCCGCCAGCCCTCGGCGCGCGCTCGAAGCTCCTCCGGCGAGGCGGCGATCATCCGCCAGACGGGAAGCTCCTCCACCGCCCGCCCGCGACGATAGGCGCTCAACGTCGCTTCGAGCGCGGCCAGCGTCATCTTGTCCACGCGCAGTGCACGCGCCAGCGGATGGCGCCGCAGTTGGTCGATCCATTTCGCCCGCCCTACAATGAGGCCCGCCTGCGGCCCGCCGAGCAATTTGTCGCCGCTGAATGCAACCAGGTCTGCACCCTCCGCCACGCTGCGCTGCACCATCGGCTCCGGCGCCAACCCATACTGCGTCGTGTCGAGCAGCGCGCCGCTGCCCAGATCATCGATCAGCAACAGCCCGCGGCTGTGGGCGAAGTCGGCCAGCTCCGCCAGCGTCGGCATGGCGACGAAACCGATCTGTTTGAAGTTGCTGCTGTGCACGCGCAAAACGGCGGCGCTCTCCGCCGTGACGGCGAGGACGAAGTCGCGCAGATGCGTGCGGTTGGTGGCGCCGACCTCGACCAGGCGCGCGCCGCTCTGGCGCAGCACATCCGGGATGCGAAACCCACCGCCGATCTCCACCAGTTGGCTGCGGCTGATCAACACCTCGCGGCCGGCGCACAGCGCGCTCAACAGCAGATAGACCGCCGCCGCGTTGTTGTTGACCACCATGGCGTCTTCGGCGCCGGTCAGTTCGCACAAAAGCCGGCGGGCGTGATCATGGCGACTGCCGCGCGCGCCGGCCTCCAGATCATATTCCAGCGTGCTGTAACCGAGGCTGACGTTGCGCACGGCTTCCAGCGCCGCCGCAGACAACGGCGCGCGTCCCAGGTTCGTGTGGATGATGACGCCCGTCGCATTGATGACCGGACGGAGCGAGGGGGCGTCGAGCCGCTCCATGTGCATTTGCACCAAATGCACCCAGGCTTCAGGAGAGGGGGCGCTTCCTCCTGCGGCGATCCTGCGCCGCGCTTCCGCCAGGGCTGCGCGTGCAGCCTCAGTCACCGCCTCGACGCCCACCTCCGCGGCGAGCAAGGTCAGCTCGGGCGACCGTAGGAGCGCGTCCACAGCGGGCAGTTTGCGATATTCCGCCTGACGGTTCAAGTTTGAAACATGCATCGTCGTCATAGCATACCGATTATACTCCCTTTCTGCAACGGAAAATGGGCGCAGGATCGGTGAAAAAGTCACATTCGGCGGCTGTCGGGGCTGCGGTTTGCATCGACAAAGCCCATTCATAGAAGGCTAACTGCGGGAATTGGGTCCCAATAAAAAGCGTCGCAAGTTTATTCTCCTGCGACGCTTTTTATCAGCAACGGCGTTGCATCTCAATCCAGTGGGCGAAAAGGGACTCGAACCCCTGACCTCCTCGGTGTAAGCGAGGCGCTCTGACCAACTGAGCTATTCGCCCTCCTTTTTGTCTTCAATGATACTGCATCCTGGCGCCGCTTGTCCAGAACGCACGCAACATTTCGATGCGCGCCTCGGTGCAAAAAGGGCGAAGCGACTCTAACGCACCCATTCTTAGCGACGGGCGCCGGCTTCAACCAGTGCCGCAAAGAGCGCGCGCGATTCCGCTCGCTGCAAGAGCGCCTCTGGATGCCATTGCACCGCCACGGCGAAGGGATGTCCTTCAACTTCAAGCGCCTCCACGATGCCATCCGGCGCCCAGGCGACCGCCCTGACGCCAGGAGCTACGACGCGGCACGCCTGATGATGCAAGCTGTTGACCTGAACGCGCGCCGCGCCGAGGATGGAGGCAAGGCGGCTGTCGTCCGCAACCGTCACCGGATGGGCGAGGTGGTCATGGGGAAAGTCGGGATAGTAGGCGTGCTTCAACGCCCGTTCGTGCTGACTCACGTCTTGATAGAGCGAACCACCGCACGCCACGTTGAGGAGTTGCAAGCCGCGGCAGATGCCGAAGAGCGGCTTCCCCTCGGCCAGCGCCCAACGCGCCAACGTCATCTCGGTGCGGTCGCGATTCGCGTCCACGCCGCTGACCACCGCCGTCGGCGCCTCCCCATACAGCCTTGGATCGACGTCGCCGCCGCCGGACAAAAGCAACCCGTCGAGCTCTGAAAAACGAAGGCGCAACGTCGCCTCGTCTAAATTGGGAGGGATCAAAATCGCCTCGCCGCCGGCCAGCTGCACGCCTTCCACGATCTGCGCCGCCAGCCGGTCTAGCTCCTCGCGATCGGGCGAATCAGAAGGATGAAGAGTCACGCCAATTTTGACCATCGGATGCCTTCTTCACGGTAACTCATCTTTTTTATGCACCTTGGAGCCAGGCGATCGTTTCATGCCCGCTTTCAGGAAGCTTCATGGCTTTTCACAAAATCATCTGCGATCCTCGTAGCCGCAGGCTCCCCAAACGGCTGCAGGACGCCGAGCACATCCAAAGCAAATCCTCGTAGCTGCAGCTCATAGTCGCAGCCTCCAGCACACCGCTTGCATCACCAATCCAGGGAAAGCAGGCGCATCAGCTCATCCGCCGTTGTCGTGTTGCGCACGCGCACGCGTGGAAGCTCAAAGAGCCGCTGATTGTCCAGCGTAGCCCCCTGTCGGGTCGTCACGCCGGCCCAATAGTGGGCGCTTTGGAAAATATCGATCGTGCGTTGGTCATATTCGCCGGCCGGATAGGAAATGAAGCGCGGACGCACCCCCAGTTCGTATTCGATTGTCTCCAGGCTCCCCAGCGCCTGCCAGACCAGATAGTCATCATCTTTTCCCGCCAGGCTGACGTGGTTGCGACCATGGGACTCGATCGAAATCCCCGCCGCCAGCATCTCCCGCGCCATGTCCCAGGTCAGATAGGCCGGGCGTTGTTCATCCATGAAGTCGGTGATGACGAAGATCGTGGCCACCATGCCGCGCTCCCGCAGGAGGGGAAAGGCGTTTTCGTAATTGTCCCGATAGCCATCGTCAAAGGTGATCACCACCGGCTTGTCGGGTAAGGGCGCCCCTCGCTGCAGGGCGTCGACCACTGCATAGAGGCTGACGGTGGTGTAGCCTTCGGCCAACATGCGGTCGAGATGTTCGGCGAATTGCGCCGGCGACACCGAAAGATCGCGGCGGTAGACGTCGGCGTCAGGGGGCGGCTCGCTGAGGTAGTGATACATCAGGATCGGCACGCGCATCGTGCGCGCCACGCCGTCGGGCGTCGGCGCGTAGACAGGAAGCTGCGTGGGTTCAGGCGTCGGGGTCGGCGTCGGCAGCAATGCAAGCAGGGAGAGCGGCGTCGGCGAAGCGGTGGCCGACGCCATCGGCGTTTCACCGACAGAAGCCGGCTCGGCGGCCCCGGCTGAGACGAGGGGCGTGGACGTCGCAAAAGGCGTTGCAACAGGCGACGTCCTGGCCGCAGGGACGGTCATTCCCTGCTGTGGGCTGGCCAGCGCCTCGTTGCCGCTGCATCCTGTAAGGCTAAGCGCCAGCCAGACAATTGCGCCCCAATAACACACAAACCACAGGGTCGAACGCACCATAGCGCGCATCATAGCATGGCTTTCAAGCTACGATCAACTTCCAACAGGCTTTCTCAAAAGTGCTTCGCGTTCTGTCGGGAATATCGGCGCGCGTTTGTTTTATTCGCCTTTTTTGACAGGATTCCTTGAGAGATGAGTTGTTATTCGCCGCGAACTTTGCCTTCAAAACGCAACGTTTATCGCCAATCCGTGTTTCTTTTGGAAAAAATTTTGATGGA
>NZ_CAKZMJ010000031.1 GCF_937128415.1 uncultured Caldilinea sp. | reverse complement strand
GAGGCCGGTGCGCTCGCTACGTCGAAAGGAGCTTCCAATGCAAACGACGCTTGATGAGAAGCCTACAGTTGCTCGAACTGCCTGGTCTACGAAAACTTCCCCTCTTTTTCGAGCCACGATAGCAGCCGGAGCGGCGCTGACTATGGTGATCCTTTTGCTTGCCGGTGTGCAGGGGGCGGCGCAGCAGAGCGTACAAGACGCCATGCATCCGGCGCCTTCTCCCATAGAGACGGCGCAGCGGAAAGCCGCCCACGGCGAAGAAGAACGGGAAATTTACGGTCAACTGGCGCAGACGGTCACTTCATTTGTCGGCGAATGGCCGGTCACCCTGGACGGCCAAACTCAGATTACGGTTGTGTTGACGCCCAAAACCGACGTCAGAAAATTCAAGAGGCGCCTTCCGGAGCCGGGAACCTGGCTCAGGGCGAAAGGCGTCATGTCGCCGGACGGTCGCCTGGACGCAAAAATCGTTCGCCCTGATGACTCAGAGCCGAATCAGGTTGTCGTGCGTCTGAAGCCCTCTGCAGATTCCTTTGCAACGGCGCAGGCGTTGGCGTCCGAATATGAAATGTCCGTGCGCGCCATCTTGCCGTCGGCGGATATTTATCTGTTCACCACTCGGGAAGATGAAGAAGATGCGCAAGAGCGCTTGCTTAACGACGATCGCGTCCTATGGGCGGAGCTCAACCGCGTCAGTCGCGTGCCGACAGGTTTTCCCTATCGCACCTGGAAATGGGGTTCGCAGGAAGACAGCAACTATGTGAATCAGCAAGCGTTTGAGCAGGTGAATCTTACGCCGGTCGTCGGCGTCGTCAACGGCGACGGCGTCACGGTGGCCGTCCTGGACACCGGCGTGGACCTCGAGCATCCGGCCCTTGTCGACGCCTTGCACATTGTCGCCAGCAGCGACATGATCTCCGACACAGACAGGCCGGACGACATCGGGCCGGGAACGGCATGGGGGCACGGCACTCATATCGCCGGCGTCATTCACGCCATTGCGCCCGCAGCTCGCATCATGCCGCTACGCGTGCTCGACGCGCAGGGACGCGGCAACACCTTTGTCCTCGCCTATGCCATCGAATACGCCATCCAGCAAGGGGCCGATGTCATCAACCTCAGCCTGGGGGCCGACTGCGACTCCCGCACCCTCGCCGAAACCATCGCCGCCGCAGTGGCGCAGGGCGTCGTCATCGTAGCTGCAGCCGGCAACGACGCAAGCGTCGTGCCATCCTGCCCTGCCTCCTTGCCTTGGGTGATGGCGGTGGCCGCCGTGGATGAGCAACGGGTGCGAACGTCCTGGTCAAATTACGGCCCGTGGATTGCGCTGGCGGCGCCCGGCGAGGGCATCACTTCGACCTTTCCGCTCGGCTATGCCGCAGAAATCGATGCATCGCCGGGATACGCCTCCTGGAGCGGCACCTCGATGGCCGCCCCCTTCGTCGCCGGCGC
>NZ_CAKZMJ010000030.1 GCF_937128415.1 uncultured Caldilinea sp. | reverse complement strand
GCGCCTCCCGAACAATCCGTTCAGACGTCGGAAACGGAGAATCTATTTGTTTTGTCGAAGCAGGATGCGTCCTTGCGCATCTTGCTGGCCGAGGACAACCTGGTGAACCAAAAGGTCGTCCTGCGCATGCTGGAGAAGTTTGGGTTCAGCGCCGACGTCGCCAG
Organism: uncultured Caldilinea sp.; assembly: GCF_937128415.1. Lineage (GTDB taxonomy): Bacteria > Chloroflexota > Anaerolineae > Caldilineales > Caldilineaceae > Caldilinea. The sequence goes on along the minus strand of NZ_CAKZMJ010000030.1, from coordinate 11,089 downwards.
CAATGGGATAGAGGCGTTGGAGGCGCTGCATCGCCAGTCCTATGATCTTGTGTTGATGGATGTGCACATGCCCGAGATGGACGGCGTTGAAGCGACGAAGCAAATCCGACGCAGCGTGGCCTCCGAACGCCAACCGCGCATCGTTGCACTGACCGCCGCAGCCATGAAGGAGGACCGCGACGCCTGTCTTGCTGCAGGGATGGATGGCTTCCTGACCAAGCCGGTGCGGCCGGAGCATCTGGCGAATATTCTGCGCACAACCCATCGACGCAGATAAACAGCAGCAGCGGATGCCAAGAGGAAGAAGGGGCTGTAGGCAGGAAAGCAAGGTCAAGATTCTGATTTCAAGGGCAGGATGACGGTGAAGCGGCTGCCCTGTCCAGGGGCGCTCTCCACGACGATGCGCCCGCCAAGCAGCTCCACCAGCCGTTTGGTCAGCGCCAACCCCAGGCCCACGCCGGGATAGCGACGTCGCAGCGAGCTGTCCAACTGGATAAAGGGGCGGAACAGATGCGCCATGCCCTCTTCATCGATCCCGATCCCGTGAACCCAGACGGTGATGCGAGCTGCGCCGCTCGCTGCGTCCTTTTCCGCCAAGACCCCCAGCTCTCCCTGCTCAGGCGTGAATTTGATGGCGTTGCTCAACAGATTCAGCAGAATCTGAATGTAACGCAGCTGATCGCCTTCCACTATCAACTGTTCACAGGAAGACGCAAATTGAATCGTCTGCCGTTTGCTTTCGGCCTCTGGCGCGATGCGCGCCACGGCGAGTTTCGACAGCGCAACGGCGTCGAAGGTTTCGATTTGCAGGAAGATCTCCCCCGCCTCGATACGCGAAAAATCGATCAAATGATTGATGAGCGACAATAGATCGCGAGCGCTGGTTTGTATCAACTTTAACAGGCGCTGTTGCTGGGCGTTGAGCGCGCCGTGCATTTCCGTCTGCAGCGCCTCGGTCAACCCCAAAATGCTGCTGAGCGGCGTGCGAAGCTCATGACTGACGGTGGCGATAAATTCGTCTTTCATACGCGCTGCATTTTGCAGGGCCGCATTGGCGACCTGCAATTCCTCGTGGCTGCGCCGCAGCTCGGCTTCGACCGCTCTCAACGCCATCTCGACCTGCTTCAATTCGGTGATGTCGACGCCGACGCCCAGGACGACAGGCGCATCTAGACCCTCCAAGCGAAGAGGTTGTTTGATCGTTTGGAGCGTGTGCACAGTTCCATCATGAAATCGCACTTGCTCTTCTCGAATCGATAACGTCGCCCCTTCTCGAATGACCTGCAAATCCTCTGCGCGAAAGCGTGCGACCGCCTCGCGCGACGGCTGAAGATCGACGTCGCGGCGTCCGACCACCTCTTCTGGGGTCAGCCCGAATGCAGCCGCCGCCGGCCGATTGACCAAAAGGTATCGACCGTCGATGTCTTTCACGTAGATCAAATAAGGCGCAAGGTCGATGATCTGGCGCAATTGCCGCTCGTTAAATTGCAACGGCTGCGCACCTTCCTGGATGCGCGCCTCCGGCGTCTGCGCCAGCTTGTTCTCCGGCGCTTGCGTCGCCTTCCATGCTGTGTGCTCGAAGGCGACATTCACAGTGCGCGCAAGCTCGCCCTGAGAATTGAACGCCGGTGCGCTGCGCATCCGCAGCCAGCGGAAGGAGCCATCAGGATGGGATACGCGAAACTCTATGTCAACCAGATTCCCCTGCGTAGGACATGAAAACGCTGCACGCACGAAAGGCGCATCCTCCACACAAACGACCTCCAAAAACGCCAACGGATCGCTGAGCAGGGCGTCAGGAGACAACCCGAAAAGTCTCTCAAACCCCGGGCTGACATAGCGAACGGAGCGATTCTGAACATTGTAAATCCAAACCGCCCCGTCGATCTGCTCGAAGGCCCGGTGGAAATCCTCCACCTGCTCGTTCAGGATGCGCATTTGCGCTTCAAGCTGTGCAATCCGTTCTTCCAACGTTATGGCCATGAAAACCCGTTCCTTTACGCCTCCCTTCTAAAGGACGTTCCATGCCTTTACGAAAGGTTCATGCCTCGATCGGTCTGGTCGGCGGCTCGTCGCCGACCAGCGTGATCACGCGGAACGCTTCGGCATAGGCCATTTCCTTGCCCTTCGCCGCCTCGGCCGCCCACTGGCGCAACATTGGCTCTGGATCCCAATCGCGCATCTGACTGACATGGCAGCGCAGCGCCGCAATTTTGAGGTCGATCGTGTTGGTGATGTCCACCCAAGTGTCGCCTCCATTCCACGCCTCGACATACAGTTTGCGCACCTTGTGCGCCTGCAGGCCCTCCTCCGCCAGCTCCTCGAAGACATGGGGCTGGCCGGCCGCCGGAAACACCGCCTCGATCGCTGCGCTGGCGGCGGCCCGATGATCCGGGTGATTGACGTAGGTCGAGTTGACGAACCACGCCGTGGGGTCGCCGCAGACGACAACCTCTGGCCGAAAGCGACGAATTTCTCGCACGAGTTTGCGCCGCAGCTCGAGCGTATTCACCAGCAGGCCATCCGGCTCGCGGAGGAAGATGACCTCCTTGACGCCTATCAGCGCAGCCGCGGCGAGCTGTTCCTGCTCTCGGATGGCGGCGGCTTCGGCGCGCGTCACGCTGGGGTCGGCGATGCCGACGTCGCCGCTGGTCAGCAGAACATACGACACCTCGGCGCCGCCCTGCACCCATCGCGCGGCCGTGCCGGCGACGCCAAACTCGATATCATCTGGATGCGCAAAAATAAACATCGCCCGTTGGGGCGTATACGGTGTGTACAGACTCATGAGATCGTCTTTTCGTTTTTGTTTTTCTAATTCTTGTCGCTATCAAGATTATTGACCACAGCGGGCGGCGCTGTAGGCCTGATTCAACGCAGTGAGAATTTGCGCCGCAGAGGCTTGCAGGCCCGCCGCCGCACCCACGCGCTGATCGGGGTTCAGGCCGTCCACTGCGCTGCTAAATGCATCATACGCGTTCACCATTTCCGTGATCTGTTGGAACTGGAGCACGGTGTTGGCGCGACGAGCCGCTTCCACCCAACGCCCGACGCCTGCGCGCATGTCTCGGAGCTGAGCGACGCCGGTGTTGGCGTCGATCTGGCTGAGCCCGGCTGCAGATTCGCGCAAGGAGCTCAGCGCTTGACAAAGCGCGCGGCGAGCATCCGCTGCGGAGGGCGCCGTTTCGACGCTGCAACCGCTCAGCAGCAACAAAAACAAGAAGGTGAGAGCAAGCCCTGCTCTCCTGGATTGTTTCATGTCGTCTCCTTTCAAGTTGATGCGTGCAGTCAGGTATACTAACGGATCGGGCGTCTACGATTGCCTACGATTCCGTTATGATTCTGTATCGATTGCATTGATTTTGCTTCTTTTTCAAATCCATCACCACATCAAAGGAATGCCCCATGGGACTACAGCGCACGCCACGCGGCCGCCAGATCATCCGGCTCATGCTTGAACTCGATAAGCCGATTCACCCGATCACCGACGATGAGCTGGAACGGGAAGTGCGACGCAATTATCGCTGGAATTTTACGGTGAATCTGATCGACGGCGCCGCCTTTTGGTTTGGCCTGAGTTTTATCTCGGCGACCACCATTTTACCGCTTTTTGTGAGCAAACTCACAACCTCGCCGTTCTGGTTTGCATTGCTGGCGGTGCTGGCGCAGGCCAGCTGGTATCTGCCGCAACTGTTGACGGCCGGCGTGACCGAGCGCCTGCCGCGTAAGAAGCCTGTGGTGATCAACGTGGGGTTCTTCACCGAGCGCCTGCCGATCTGGCTGTTGCCGGTGGCGGCCTGGCTGGCGCCCGGCCACCCGACGCTAGCGCTGCTGCTCTTCTTTCTTGCCTACGCCTGGCACGGATTCGGCGCCGGCATGATCGCCCCCGCCTGGTCGGACATGATCGCGCGCATCTTCCCGATCGACCGTCGGGGCTGGTTTTTCGGCTTCAGCTCGTTCATCGGCACCGGGCTTGGTGCGATCGGCGCCGTCGCCAGCGGTTGGATTCTGGAAACGTTCCCGTATCCACAGAACTTCGTCTACACCTTTCTGGTGGCTGCGCTCGCCATCACCGTCAGTTGGGTCTCTCTGGCGCTGGCGCGCGAGCCGGTGCAACCGATCCCTGAGGCTGCACGCCAACGCAGCCGACAATCCTGGAAAAAGATCGCTGCGATTTTGCGCAACGACCGCAACTTTCGGAACTTTCTCACCTCTCGCCTCCTGTCCAACCTGGGGCGCATGGGCGCCGGCTTTCTGACCGTGGCGGCGATTCAACAGTGGCAGGTGAGCGACGCCAGCGTCGGCCTCTACACGGCGGCGCTGCTGATCGGTCAGACGCTCGGCAACCTGCTGGCCGGCGTGATCGCCGACCGCCGCGGCCACAAATTCACACTGGAGCTGGCGCAGTGGGCCAGCGTATTGACCTTCGGGATGGCGTGGCTGGCGCCCCATCCCGACTGGTACTACGTCATCTTTTTCCTGATGGGGATCGTCAACGGCATCGTGATCGTCTCCGGCGTGTTGATCGTAATGGAGTTCTCACAGCCGGAGCATCGGCCCACCTACATCGGGCTCGGCAACACCGTCACCGGCATCGGCGGGGCGATTGCGCCCGTGATCGGCGGCGTCATCGCCGCCTTCAGCTACGAATGGCTCTTTTTGGGGTCAGCGGTGTTAAGCGCCGCCACGCTGTTGGTGCTCTACTTCGGCATGAAGGAGCCGCGGCTGCACGTGCAGGCCGACCCGCTGGCGGAGATGGCAAGGGTGAACGATTAAACTCCAACGATTGAACTTAAGAGGACTGGCGGCTCTGCGCAGCCGCCAGTCTCCAGCTTACCGATTTAGAGGTTCGAGCGGTTCAGGGCGATGGCCGTAAGTTGTGACCGGACGCTCGACCGGCCTCGCCCAGCGCACGGCGTTGCTGATGACGCGCAACACCTCCGGCTGATGATAGGTGGGATACGTTTCATGGCCTGGGCGGAAATAGAAAATGCGCCCCTGGCCGCGGCGGTAGCAGCAACCGCTGCGAAAGACTTCGCCGCCCTGGAACCAGCTCACAAAAACAAGCGTCTCCGGCTCGGGGATGTCGAAAAACTCTCCGTACATTTCCTCGTGCGGAATCTCGAAATACTCGCCGATGCCGTCGGCGATCGGATGACCCGGCGCGACCACCCAGAGCCGCTCGCGTTCGCCCGCCTCGCGCCATTTCAGGTTGCAGGTGGTGCCCATCAGCCGCTTGAAAATCTTGGAAAAGTGGCCGGAATGCAGCACGATCAGCCCCATGCCGCGCAACACGCGGTCGTGCACGCGCGCAACGATTTCGTCTTTCACCTCGTCATGCGCCATGTGCCCCCACCAGACCAACACATCCGTGTTCTCCAGCACGTGCTCGGTCAGCCCATGTTCGGGTTCGTCGAGCGTGGCGGTGGTGACGATGCAGCCGTGGCCGCGCAGATAGCCTGCGATGGCGCCGTGGATGCCCTGCGGGTAAATCGCAGCAATTTTTGGGTTTTGTTTCTCGTGACGATATTCGTTCCATACAGTCACGCGAACCGGCGTCGACATAAATGTATTCTCCTCTCGTGCATCTCATCAGGAGGCGACTCAGGCCGCCGCCGACGTTGCATCGACGACGAACTGCTCCGCCTCGCGTTGCGTCACCGGGACGCCCCCGCGCTGGGCCGAGGCGCGGATCATGTCCCACAGGATCGCCATGCGCAGGCCCACCTCCGGCGGGCTGGGGTTCTCCATCTCCCCGCGGCAGACGCGGATAAACTGCTCCCAGGCGCCGAACGAAGGCGGCGTCTCGACCGGCTTTAGATCGCTTTCACCCTGGCGCTGCACTTCCAGCCGTTCCCCCCACACGCCGGTGCGCAGGATGCCGTTGGTGCAGAAGACGCGCACGTCCGACGCACAGGACTGGATCGTGTCGCCGCAGCCGCCCAGACTGATCAGCGCGCCGGAGGCCAGCCGCGCCATCACCACGCCCAGGATGTCGACGGGCCGGCCTCGGTTGTCCAGCCAGGCCGCCACCTCGACGACCGGTTCGCCCGCCAGATCGGCCACGGTGTTGAGCAGATGCGCGCCTGTGTCGAAGAGAAAGCCGCCGCCCGACAGCTCCGGCACCTGGCGCCAGGTGTTCATGGTGAAGGCGTTCCAGCTCTGCCAGACGACGCCGTGGATGGTGAGGATTTGCCCCAGCTCGCCGCTGCGCAACATCTTCACGGCGGTGCGAATCTGGGGCGAGAGGCTGCCGTTGAAGGCGACGACAAGCCGCCGTCCCGTACGGTCGCGCGTGGCGATCAAGCTGCGCGCCTCGAGGACGTTCATCACCATCGGCTTTTCCAGCAGCACGTCCAGCCCGGCTTCCAGACAGGCGACCGCCTGGTCGTGATGCAAGGCGTGGGGCGTGATGATGAAAGCGGCGTCCAGCCTGTCGGCGTACTTGCGCAGCATCGTCGACAGGTCAGGTTCATTGGGCGGCGGCTGCAGCCCGGCCTCCTCGAACAAGAGCGCGTAGCGCTGATAGGTCGCCTCCGAAGGCTCGCAGACGACCGGAATGGTCACCATCTCCGGATGGCGCAGCATTGAAGTCGTGTGGTGGCGCGCCATGCCTCCACAGCCGATCACGGCGATGCGCATCGGCGCAGACACCCTTTCTAACAGTTCAGACATCGCTGAATCCCCTCCAGACAAAACACGGATAAGCAACCCTTGTATAGTGCCACAGAGGATGAATTTCTGTCCAAAGCGTTGGTTGTCGCTTTTGGAAGGCCGAGCATGCGAAATCAGCTGAGTTTACAGTTGCATGCGCAGCGCCCAATTCCGGCAAAACCGCTTCAGTCGGCTACAATCCATCCATGCGTATGCAACCTTCTCTTATTCTCGCCTCCGCCAGCCGGCGACGTCAACAGTTTCTGCGCGATCTAGGCCTGGCGTTCTCTATCCGGCTTCCCGACATCGACGAAACGCCGCTGCCCGGCGAGGACCCGGCCGCCATGACCGTGCGACTGGCGGAAGCCAAGGCGCAGGCGGTTGCGCAGCAACTGGCCGACCCCGGCGAACATGTTTTGATCATCGCCTCGGACACGACGGTGGCGCTGGATGGAGAAATCTACGGCAAGCCGGAAGACGCAGCAGACGCCGTGCGCATGTTGCGTGCGCTGCGCAACCGCACGCATGAGGTGATCAGCGCCGTCACCGTGCTCCAACCTGCGACGTTCCGCTGCGCCACGCGCGTGAATCGCACCGCCGTGACGATGCGCAACTACAGCGACGCCGAGATCGCCGCCTATGTCGCCTCGGGCGACCCGATGGACAAGGCCGGCGCCTACGCCATTCAGTCGCCGGATTTTGCACCTGTCTGCGCATTGGATGGCTGTTTCGCCAGCGTCATGGGGCTGCCGCTGGTCGAGCTGTGCGAACTGTTGGCAACCTTTGGCGTGGCGACGCCGCGCACGCCGCTGCAGGTGTGCGGCGAGATCAACCCGTTTCCCTGCTGCGCCGCCTCCAGCGGGCGCAGCGTGCATATCGAGTTTGCCTCCTGACGGAAAATTGTTTCAAACCTCGCAAAGGGGTCATCCCCAGATGCGCCAGGCCACAATGAAAAGCATGGCGAGGACGATGGCGAACTTCAAAAGTGAAGCAAGCAGCGTGCTGACCCAATAGCCCCATATGGCGCACAGCGCCCGGCGCAGATTGCGCTTGTCGAGCCACTCCACCACGAACATGCCGAGCACGGCGCCCAGCAGCGCGCCGAACAGCGCACCGACCAACGGAACGCCGACGAGCAGGAAGCCGCCCAACAGTCCGCCCACGATGGCGCCTGCAATGGCTTTCCAGCTTACGCCGGCCCGTCGGCTCATTGCGGTCGTCAACAGCAGCTCAGACGCCGAGGCCAGCGCCGCCAACGCGCCCAGCGCCGCCAGAATCGCCCAGTTGATGCGCACAAAGCCGTCCCCCCACGCCCAAACGAACGCGCCCAGCCAGATGAGCGGCGGGCCGGGCAAGAACGGCAACACGACGCCGATGACGCCCAGCACCATCAACGCATAGCCGAGCAGATGCAACAGGTTGACGCCGGCCCCGTCCATGTTATTTCTCCGCCCAGATTTGGCCGTCCTCGACGATCAATGCAACGATGGGGGAGCGCCCAAAGAGCGGAGGGACGTCGATGCCAAGCTGCGCGTAGAGCGCCGGCGGAACGCCGACGTCGGCGAGATAGAGGGCGCCGCAGGCGCGCGCAGCCTCCGGTTGGCGAAAACCATCCTTGGGCAGGGCCAGCGTCAACGTCGACGTGGCCTGGAGATGAGGCTCGAAAACTTTCCCGGATGCCGTATCGACGCCGCTGGGTGCGTCGAGGCTCAGGATCGGCGCCGCGCTGCTGTTGGCCAGCCGAATCAGATCGCGCGAGGGTCCACGCGGAGCGCCGCGCAGCCCATAGCCGATGAGCGCGTCGATCAGCAGGTCCGCAGGCGGCAGCTCCCAGCCTTCCTCGGCCCAAGCCAGCGGCGCGCCCATCGCCTGCAAGATGCGGAGCTGTCTGGCGGCTGCGCCTTGATAGCGATCCGGAGGATGGCTGCAGACGATCTGCACCCAAGCGCCCCAGTTGATCAGATGTCGCGCGGCGGCCAGCCCGCCGCCGCCATTCGGGCCGCGCCCCGCAAGCACGACGATCGAACGGTCGGCCACGTCGCCGTCGAGCATGCGCTGCGCCAGGGTCGCCAGGCTGCGACCGGCGTTCTCCATTGCCTGCAGCGGGTCGATGCCATAGGTCTCGGCCATCGACCGCTCGATCGCTTTCATCTGCTCGGTGGAGACCGTCGGCACAAGGATGCGCCCGCCCATCGCTACACCGCCAGGTCGCGCAGCCAGGCGCGGTGCAACGTCCACCGATTCTCGCCCGGATCCCAGTGCAGCTCGAAGGTGTTGTCATCCACCGCCTGGATCAGATAGCAGCGAATCAGCTTCCCTTGCACGCGTTCCTCCCATTGTCGTCCCACCGTCGCCACGTAGCGGGTGCGATCCCGCCAGATGAACGAGGTGGGAAGAACGGTTCCATCTGTCATCACGCGCACCAGCGCGTTCACCGGCTCCTCGACCAGAACTTCTCTCATCATGATGGCTGAGGCCTCCCCTCCAGATAATTCAACAACAGAGTCAGCGCCGCATGAGCGCTGAGCAATTTATTCTGGCTCCGATTTCCTGGCCAGATAAAGTGAGCGCCTTGCTCGTAGCCATCCACAGCGCTGAGGTGCAAATAAGTCGTCCCGACCGGCTTGTTCGGCAGCCCGCCGCCTGGCCCGGCGATGCCGGTGACGCTGACCGCAACATTTGCGCTGAACAGCCGCAATGCGCCCTGCGCCATCTGCCGGGCGACCGCAGCCGAAACCGCGCCTTCGCGCAGCAACGTCTCGGGATCGACGGCCAGCAAACGCTCCTTGGCGGCGTAGCTGTAGACCACCGCTGCGCCGGCGAAATAAGCGGAGCTGCCGGCGTTCTCTGTGATCAAATGGCCGATCAGCCCCCCTGTGCAACTCTCCGCCGTCGCGCACATCCAGCTGCGCTCCATCAAGCGCTCGCCAACCCGCTGTGCAAGCTGAATCACTTCATCCTTGTCAATATTCTTGTCAATCATCGGATCGCTCCTCATCCCGATCGGATAGTCGTCGGCCGATCGCCATCCAGTGTTCATTCCCGCGGCGCATAAAAAGGACGGCCCCGGCCCGCCCGCCCGCAGCCAGGCGCAAGCGAGGGCGCAGCGACTCCGGCGCCTGCGGAAAGCCGCGCTTGAGCAGCTCCACCTGGCCAATGCCCAGGGAAACCAGCCGCTGATTGAGCACCTTCAGGCTAAATCGATGCACCTCTTCGATAAGAAAGGCCTGGGCAAGCGGCTCTTTGACAAAGCGTGGCGCGGCAATGTAGGCGACGTCCGGCGCGACAAGATGCCCGCTCAGCTGCGCGCAGAGCGCGCCCAAAGCGCCGGCGCGAATCACGGCGCCATCGGGTTCGTAGAGAACCATGCCCGGCGCCAACTCGCCCACAAGCGGAGGAAGACCTTCATCGGCGATCTGCACCCAACCCTCCGCACGATGCACGGAGGCCCACCGTTTCGGCGCATCCGGGCGACCCAACCAGAGCACCGCCTCCTTGCACACGCCGTCGTGGCTGACAAATTCCACGCAGCAATTGGCCGGAATCTCCGCCGCCTGCACGCCGGGCGTCACCTTGACGGCGACGAGCGGAATCAGGTCGCACAATTTGAGAATCTCGCCGATGGAGGGCTGCATCGCATGCAGGCTGAAGGTGCGGCGTCCCTCGCTGCGCCGCGAAGGGTCTACAAAGGCGGCGGCAGCCTGAGGCAGTTCCCCCTTTGCCAGCGCGGCGGTCCAATCCGCCTGCACCACGGTGACGCGTTGCGCCAGGCCCAGAGCGGCTGCATTCGCCTCGGCGAGGCGGGCGCGCAGCGGGTCCTTCTCGTAGGCGATGACCGGTCGTCGCTTCGCCAGTGCGATGAGATCGCCGCCGATTCCACATCCCAAATCGAGAAAAACGCCTGGAGGTGCAGCTTCATCCATCTGAGCCGCGCGATGTTCGGCCGGCTCCTGAGCGGTGGCCTGCTCAAGCGCCTCGGCGATGAAGAACATCCGGTCGGCGTCCCTGAATTTCTCCGCTGCGCGCCGCCTCAAGCGAACCTGAGTCACCAGCTCGGCGGCGATCGCCGCAGGATAGGCGCGTCGCAATCGACTTAAAAGCGTCAGGAGGCGCCGGTCGTCGAGCGCTTCCTGCGCCAATGTCTCCAAGAGAGGCTGCGCCTCGGGAGAAAGCACAAAGTCGATCGCTGTGTTGCGATCGCCGTCGTTTGGGGCGGCGCAGTGGACGCTCCTGGATGAAAACGTTGGGTGTTCGTCGGTCAATTGCATTGTGTTCGGCTTGACGCTGCTTACAGCGCTCTGTACACTGGATTTAACTGCTCTGATTCGTCTCCCGGCAAGCTCTGAAGCCGTTCGATGATTTTACTTTTTCAATCTCGTCATTATGGCATACAGAGCGCCAATTGTGATAAGATGAAAAAGCATTCGCATATTCG
>NZ_CAKZMJ010000029.1 GCF_937128415.1 uncultured Caldilinea sp. | reverse complement strand
CCCATGGTCAGCGTAATCGTCGCGGCGCCTAGGTTGGGGTCGAAGACGATGGTGTCGTCGCCGCTGCCGGCTGTGCATGCGTCAACCCTAGCGTTAGTATTGGCCGCCTGGATCGCTTCACGCAGTGAGCAGTCGCCGTCGCTGTTCAATTCATCGGCGGTGGTATTCACAATGATGAGGGCTGCTGCATATGCCTTTGGCGCGGGCAGGCCCACAAAGACCAGCGCTGCCAGCAGCAGAACAGAGAGAACAAAGGCTTGCGTTTTCATCATGATCCTCCTTTGTACATGTCCGGAGCCGGCGCCCGTTTATGAGAGAACAAGTGCTTGCGTTTTCATCATGATCCTCCCCACTGGGATATGTACGTTAGAGTATATGGGCTTTGGTGCATGAAAGAGTAAAAAGCGGAGCAGGTCAAGTAAACTTGGGATATGACCAAGAAAACCAAGCCTACTCGCCTGCGCCGCAAGACAGTATATCATGTTCGCAACTGGTCGGAATACGACCCGGCATTGGTCCAGCGGGGTTCGCTGACCGTCTGGGTGTCGGAGGATGGGTTGAAAAACTGGCGCGCTGCTGGGCCGCCCCAGCGCGGGGCTCAGTTCATTTCCAGTGCGCAAGCGATTGAGGCGATGTTGATCCTTCGGGAAGTCTTTCACCTGACCAACCGGGGCGCCGAGGGGTGCATGCGTTCGCCGTTTCCGCTTTTGCAGGGGGCGCTGCCCATGCCCGATCACACCACCCTGTCGCGGCGGGGTGGGACGGTGCAGGTGAGTCTTCCAAACGGGCGACAGGTGCGTTGCACCTCGTGTTCGACTGCAGTGGGTTGAAGCTCTATGGCGAAGGCGAGTGGAAAGTGCGTCAACATGGCTGGTCGCAGCGGCGCGCCTGGCGCAAGGTTCACCTTGCGGTGGACGGTCAGAGCGGTGCACTTCAGGCCGTGGAAGTGACGGACGCCGGTGTGTCTGATGCGGAGGCGCTCCCGCCCATGTTGGAGCAAGTGGCAAACCCGATGGCCAGCGCAGCAGGCGATGGCGCCTACGACCGGCGCAGCGTCTATCAGGCTCTCCAGGCGCACAGTCCTGGCGCTCACATCGCCATTCCACCCCGCCGGGATGCCCGCATCTGGCCACATGGCAACTGCAAAGCACCGCCCCATCCACGCGATGAGAACTTGCGCTCTATTTGCCGCCATGGCCGTGGCGCCTGGAAACGGGCTGCCCACTCTCATCGCCGTTCGCTGGCGGCAACGACCGTTTTTCGCCTGAAAACCCTCTTTGGGGACCATTTGAGGGCGCGTTTGCTCGCCACGCAGCGCACCCAGGTGCGGATTCGCTGCCAGGCGCTCAATCGGATGACCCATCTGGGCATGCCGGATAGCTATGCGCCGGTCTAAGCCGGCCCACGATGCGAGGAGCATTCCGCCCGCTTTTGCCTGTATCCTGATTTATATGCACCAAGGCCGTTCAATGATAAAATCTTCGGTAGTCATGAGGGCTTGCTCCTTTTGTTTGGTAGACTTTTGGAGCAGTGCACCTCATGACTTTTTCAACTAGCACCATCGGTTAAAAAAGAAACATCACAGAACTGTCAGGGCTCCGGCAACGGCGTGGATTGCTCTGTTTTGTGGGGTGATTCACCCTTGCGTGATCAGCGGCAAATAGATCGGAGTCGTAGCATCGAACGGCTCTGGCGTTGCAGGCGGCTCTGCTTCGTCCGTGGGCGGCGCTGCGGGCTCAGGGGCGTCCACCCCGCCATTGGCTGCGACGAGCGTTCGATGGACGTTGATGCGACCGAATCCATATTGTGCGTCTTTGCCTGGGGCGCCAAGGTCATCGGCATTGGCCGTCATCAACTGAAAAATCTCGTCTCGCGTCCATGCCGGATTGAAGCTCACCAGCAGGCCGGCCAGCCCGCTGACGAACGGCGTCGCCATGCTGGTGCCGGACATATAGGCGTACTCCGGGTTGCGAAAAGTGCTGTAAATGCGATGCCCTGGCGCCGTCAGGTCGATGTGCTCGCCGGTGTTGCTCAGCGGCCACAGGACATCCTGAGCGGTCGTGGCGCCTACGGCGATGACGTAGGGCAGCGCCGCCGGATAGAAAGGCGTCTCGCTGGCGGCGTTGCCGGCGGCGGCCACCACGATGACGTCGTGCTCCTCGGCGTATTGAATCGCCCTTTCCAACGTTTTGCTGGAGGCGGTGGCGCCCAGGCTCAGATTAATCACGCGCGCCCCCTGATCAACGGCGTAGTAGATGCCTGCAGCGACTGTCCCCCACGTGCCTTTGTTGCCGCTGTCCAACACCTTGACCGGCAAAATCGTGCATTGAGGACAGACGCCGGCGGCGCCGGCGCCGTTGTTGAGCGCCGCTGCCGCGATCCCCGCCACGTGGGTGCCATGCCCGTGGTCGTCAATCGGATCAGCGTCGTCGTTGATGAAGTCATAGCCTGGAAGAATGCGACCGGCGAACTCTGGGTGATTCAGATTGATGCCGGTGTCGAGCACGGCGATGATTCCGTCCGCACCGCCGGTGTGGATGTTCCAGCCTTGCAACGCCTCTATGAGGGTTTGCCCGTAGACGTCTCCCTGGATGTTGAAAGCCGGGTCGTTCGGCGTGAGCGCGCCGGTGACGACGACGTCAGGCTCGATGTAGGCTACATAAGGAGCAACGGCCTCCAGGGCATGGCTGGCGAAAACGGCGCCTTGCTGTTGCAATGTCGCCTGCACCACGTTCGCATGCGTAAGCCAACGCTGCGGCGTCAACCCCAGCATGGCCAGTGCAGCCGACTTTTCCTCTTCGGTTGTCTCGTCCTGAAAGGCAATTAAGAAAACAGGTTCGAGATTTTCCGTCGTTTGCGCCCGGGCGAGATGGGGCGTCGCTGCGAATGAACAAAAGAGAATAAGTGCAGAAAGGATGTGGCCCACATACGCCCGGAGACTGAATGAATTCCTCATGAATTCCGTTCTCCCGGGTCCGTTTCGAGTTTGCTTACAATATAGCAAGCTTTATGGAGCGCTTGATAGGGCGCAAAGACTGTACATTTTTGCTGAAATGGAAGGCGAGCGAGGCGGACGAGCTACTGCAATTGATTGATGAAATACGACATTTGTTGTTTGGGCGTCCCTCTTTTGTCTGGAGGAAAAGCGAGGTTTTGTCAGGTCAGAGGGCCGATGGCTTAAAATTTATAGGTGGAATCACGAATAGGTCTTGGCTCAGGGCGGTTTTTGTCTCGGAGTTGAGCTTACAAAAATCTCAGCAATAGAAGAGGCGCCGGCCTGCGCCAGCGCCTCTTCCACAAGGAGGAAACCGGAGAACAACCAACCGCTCACCCATGCTTGATGGCGGCCTGCGCTGCAGCGAGCCGCGCAATGGGCACGCGGAAGGGGCTGCAGCTGACGTAGTTGAGGCCGACCATGTGGCAGAATTCGATGCTGTTGGGATCGCCGCCGTGTTCGCCGCAGATGCCCATGTGCATGTCCGGGCGCGCCTTGCGGCCAAGCTGGACGCACATTTCGATCAGTTTGCCGACGCCGTCGCGATCCAGCTGCTGGAAAGGATTGTTCGGCAAAATGCCCTTTTCGGTGTATTCCATCAGGAATTTGGCCTCGGCGTCGTCGCGGCTCATGCCGAAGGTGGTCTGCGTCAGGTCGTTGGTGCCGAAGCTGTAGAACTCGGCCACCTCCGCCAGCTGATCGGCGGTCAACGCTGCGCGCGGCACCTCCACCATGGAGCCGTACTTGAAGTCCACCGTCGTGCCCGCCTCGGCGAAAACTTCCGCCGCCACGCGATCGACGATCTCTTTGACGTATTTCAGTTCGTTGACGTGGCCGGCCAGCGGCACCATGATCTCGGGATGCACGTCCACGCCTTCCTTTTTGACGTGCACGGCGGCTTCGAGGATGGCGCGCACCTGCATTTCGGTGATCTCGGGCATGACGATGCTCAGGCGGTCGCCGCGCAGGCCGAGCATCGGGTTGGCCTCGCTCAGCGCTTTGACCCGGCTCAGGATGTCTTCCTTCTGGCGCACCTTGGCGAGGGCGTTGTCGATCTCGCTGAGCGTATGGAAGTGCTGCAGCTGCACCTTGAGATCGGCCAGCTCGGAGACCAGCTCGTTGTAGCTGGGCAGGAACTCATGCAGCGGCGGGTCGAGCAGGCGAATGATCACCGGCAGGCCGTCCATAGCGCGGAAGATGCCCTCGAAGTCATTGCGCTGCACCGGCAACAGCCGCTCCAGCGCAGAGAGGCGCCGCGCTTTGCTGGTCGCCATGATCATTTCCTGCACGATGGGCAGGCGGTCTTCCTCAAAGAACATGTGTTCCGTGCGGCAGAGGCCGATGCCCTCGGCGCCGTAGCGGCGGGCGCGTTCGGCATCCTTCGGATAATCGGCGTTCGCCCACACGCCGAGCTTGCGAACCTCGTCCGCCCATTTGAGCAACGTATTCAGCTCGACCTCATTCTCGAAGTCTGGCTCCTGGGTGGGCAACTGGCCGAGATAGACTTCGCCGGTGCCGCCGTCCAGGCTGAGCCAGTCGCCTTCGCGGATTTCGATCTTTTGGTCGTTGACGATGACGTACATCATGCGATGATCGACGTCGATCTGGAGCTCTTCGGCGCCGCAGACGGCCGGCGTGCCGAACTGGCGGGCGACGACGGCGGCGTGGCTGGTGGCGCCTCCGCGGCTGGTGAGGATGCCTTTGGCTGCGATCATGCCGTGCACATCATCCGGTTTGGTTTCGGGCCGCACCATGATGACAGGTTTGCCCGCCTTGCCCCACTCCTCGGCGGTGTCGGCGTCGAAGACCGCCATGCCGACGGCAGCGCCGGGGCTGGCGTTGACCGCTTTGGGGACGATCAATCTGCCTTCGCTGCGCGCCTTCTGCTTTGTCTCCGGCGAAAATTGGGGGTGCAGGAGCTGATCCACCTGCTCCGGCGTGACGCGCATGATTGCTTCCTGGCGCGTGATCAGCCCTTCGTTGGCCATGTCGACGGCGATCTTGATCGCAGCGCGCGCCGTGCGCTTGCCGCTGCGCGTCTGGAGCATCCACAACTTGCCGCGCTCGATCGTGAACTCGACGTCTTGCATGTCCTTAAAGTGTCGTTCGAGCTTGGTGACGATCTCCATAAACTGCTCGAACGCTTCGGGCATGTCGACTTTGAGGCGCGCGATGGGCAGCGTGTTGCGAATGCCGGCGACGACGTCTTCGCCCTGCGCGTTGATCAGATAATCGCCGTACAGCTCCTTGGTGCCGTCCACCGGGTTGCGGGTGAAGGCGACGCCGGTGGCGCTGTCGTTGCCCATGTTGCCGAAGACCATGGTCACGATGTTGACGGCGGTGCCCAGGTTGTGGGGAATGCCGGTGGCGTTGCGGTAATCTACGGCGCGCTTGCCGAACCAGCTATTGAAAACCGCGCGGGTCGCCATCTCGAGTTGCTTGTAGGGGTCCTGGGGGAAGTCCATGCCCTTATAGGCTTTGACCAGCGCCTTGAAGCGTTCGACGATGTACATCCAGTCTTCTGCGCTGAGATCAACGTCGTTTTTCACCCCAACCTTGCGTTTTTGCTCGGCGATCACCTCCTCGAACGGTTCGTCGGCGACGCCCATCACCACCGAGCCGAACATCTGGATCAGGCGGCGGTAGGAGTCGTAGACAAAGCGCGGGTCGCCGGTGAGCCGAATCAACCCTTCGGCGGTTTCGTCGTTCAGGCCGATGTTGAGGACGGTGTCCATCATGCCCGGCATGGAGAATTTGGCGCCTGAACGACAGGAGACAAAGAGCGGATTTTTCGGGTCGCCGAAGACCTTGCCCGTCTTCTTCTCGATGGCGTGCATCGCCGCCACTTCCTGTTCCCACAGGCCCTCGGGGAATTCATGGTTGTTTTCCAGGTAGGCGTTGCACGCTTCCGTTGAAATGGTGAAGCCGGGCGGCACGGGAAGCCCCAGGCGCGTCATCTCGAACAGATTGGCGCCCTTGCCGCCAAGGAAGGCGCGAATGTCGTCCCAGCTTTTGGCGTTGCAGGCGGCTTCCACTTTGTCCAGTTCATCGAACAGAAAAACCCATTGTTTTTGACCAGGGCGTACGGTTGGCTGTTCTTCTCTCACAAGTACAGACATCGCAGATTTCTCCTTGGTAAAAAGATTCGCAATTGAACGGCCGGTCAGCTCACAACGATGTGAGACAGAAAATAAAAATATGATTGCGATACGTCGATTAGTGTAAACCATACACTGTGAAGGCACGTCGTGCACCTGGGGAGAAGTAATGCTGGTCAGGGTAGCAGTCTGTGAACTGGTCAAGTGGCTAGTGTGCGGCGCCGGTCTCCGATCGCAAAAAATTTGTCGGAGGTCGGCGATCTCAGAGATTGGCGAACGGGGATTGACCGCTTGCCGGGTTCGTGCGCAAAGTGGGCGGCATCTTCCAGGAAGTTTCAAAGCTTCCTGGAAGATGCGTGCTTGGCCTGGAGGCCGGTGGGAAGAGGAGAAAGTGACGTGTGAGCGCCTCACCAGACTCGGATGCCGCGCGACCAGTTCTGGGCGTCGCGGATGAGCTGGAAGAGCATCGGACCGTAGGAAAGGATGACCAGCGCAATGGCGCCGTTGAGCCACGGCCACCAGGTGTCCAGCCATTTGGGCGCGGGCGTCGGGTCAAGCGGCTGCGCCACCGGCATCTCGATGGGCTTGTCCAGTTTGCGCGGCAGCAGCACCGTGAAGAGCATGATGGCAAAGTAGAGCGTGGCGCTGATGGTCAGAAAAGCCAGCCCCACCACCGACTCGATCATCTGCGGAGTCCATTGCGAGCTGTAGTAGGGCGCCTCTCCCAGCATGGTGCGCCGTGGCACGCTGAAGACCAGACCCAGGATGTGATAGGCATTGGCGAAGAACAACATGCCGAAGAACCAGGTCCACGCCTGCGCCAGCGCCAGCTTTGGCGTGAAGAGCTTGCGACCGGTCAGCTTGGGAACCAGCCAGTAGGAGATGCCGAAGAAGGTCAACGTGGTGGCCGAGCCGACGGTCAGGTGGAAATGGCCGGGCACCCACATCGTGTTGTGCGTCGCCATGTTGACGTTGTAGGAGGCGTTGATGAGGCCGCCGATGCCGCCGAAGATGAAGAGGATCATGGCCAGGTTCTGCGCCGCATAGGAGGGGTCGCCCCAGTTGAGGCGCGTGATCCAGCGCAGATAGCCTTTGCCGCCGCGCGCGCGGGCGCCGATCTCCAGCGAAGCGACCACGGTGAAGGCCGTGATCAGGCTCGGAAAGCCCACGCCGAAGGTGAAGATCATGTGAATGTACTTCCAGATCTCCGGAATGCCGGGGTCGGCGTACTGATGATGGAAGCCGACCGGCGTGCTGAAGAGTAGGAAGAGCCAGAAGACCAGCCGCGCCAGCGGTTCGCTGAACATCTTGCCGTTGGTCTGCGCCGGCAACATAGCGTACCAGGAGACATAGGCGGGAAGCAGCCAGAAGTAGACCAGCGGATGGCCGAACCACCAGAAGAGCGTGCGGCTGAGCAGCGGATCCATGCCGGGCGCCGTGAAGCCGAGCACCGGCGCCAGGGCGTTGGGCAGCAGGATGAACAAGATCTCGGCGGCCACGCCCAGCGTGGCGATCTGCCAGAGCACCATCGTGATCGTGGCGGCCAGAGCGATAAAGGGCGCCCGCTTCTCCGGGTTCTCCTTGCGCCAGGCGTAGTAGGTGAAGTACATGCTGTAGCCGACGATCCACGAGCCGACGACCAACAGCGTCAGGCCGACATAGAAGGCCCAGTCCGCCAGCATCGGCGGGTAGAAAGTGTAGAGCACCGAAGCCTGGTTGGTCAGCATCGGCACGGCGGCGGTCAGCAGGCCGAGCACCATCACGCCGAAGGCGAGCCAGCTCATCCACAGATATTTCAGCGGCCGGTTGAGGCTGCGCACGAAGGCGAAGGTGAAAAAGCCGCAGATGAAAAAGGTCGTCCAGACGATGGCGTTGAGTGCGCCGTGCAGCGTCAGCCCCTGATAGTAGGTTTTGATCACCGGTTGCAGCCAGGGGTAGATGTTGATGACGCGCGCATGTTCGAGGCCCTGGAAGACGCCCAGCAGTGCGCCGATCGAAAGCGCCAGGATGGCGACCAGAATGTTCAGGCCGGCGATGCGATCCACCTGTTTCAGATGTTCGGCGGTCAGCGCAGGCGAAGCCGCTTGGGCTTTGATTTGTGTTCCTGGGATTGCCTGTACAGACATCGATCGATTCCTCCGTTGCTCTATTGTGTGACCTGAACAGTTTCCGTTGTGTTGTCCGGCGCTGTGACGATCAGTTGACCGTACATGGTGTGATGCCCGATCGGCGCGTTGGCGACGTAGCCGCAGTACTCGTGGCAGATATAGTTGTAGACGCCGGGTTTGTCGAACTTCGCCCGCAACACGGAGACCTGACCGGGCAACGCCATCATGTTGACATTGGTGTTGGCGATCTTGATGCCGTGGATGACATCGCGCGCCGTCAGATAGAAGGTGACCTCGGAGCCGACCGGCACTTCGATGCGGTCTGGCACGAAGTTCCAGGTCTGCGCCACCATGTACACCTCATACTTTCCCGGCGCCAGCTCGCGTATGCCTGGATTGGCAAAGGGGCTTTCCGGGTCATTGAGCGTCATCGGGTTGATGCGCGCAGTGGCGCCCGGCACCGTGATGCCGAAGGACATCGCAGCCACCGTGATGGCGGCGATGAAGACCACCGTCATTGCCACCGCCACGCGAATCCAGACGCCTTCCCATTTTTCGACGTGCAGCCAGCCGTTTTCCTCATGCGCTTCGGCGCCAGGCTCGCCGCCGGTCGAGTGTTGGGTCTCATGCTCGTGTTCGCTCATCAGTTCGCTCCTCTAGACAAGACGACAAAGTAGGCGTTGAACCATAACGCAACCGTCAGGATCAAAAAGATTCCGATCAAAACGACAGTGCCCATCGGCGTATCCGGTTCTTTGCGCATGCAATGCTCCTTTTCTCCTCTACGTTGGACGTTGATCATGCCGTTACAGTGGAACGCCTTGACCGGTTGTCAAGACGAACGACGCATCTTTGAACTGTTTTTTCAGCGCATCACCCGTCTCAGATCGCCGGCGAGTTGCTCTGCAGAGACGCCGTAGGGAAACAAGACCAACGGCCGTCGCTGTGGGTCGAGCACGATGACGGCGGCGCTGTGGTCCATGAGATAATCCGTCGCGCTGGCGCTGTGATACTGCTTTTGATAGACGACGCCGAACTGGCTGGCGATGGCTTCAGTCTCTTGCAATGAACCGCGCAAGCCGATGAAATTCGGTCCAAAGAAGGCAAGATAATCGCGCATGCGCTCGACCGAATCTCGCTCCGGATCGACCGTGATAAACAGCATCTGCATGCGCTGCGCATCCTTGCCCAGCAATTTCTCGGCCTTGCCCAAATCCGCCAGCGTGGTCGGGCAGATGTCCGGACAGGTCGTGTATCCGAAGTAAACCACGAGATAGCG
>NZ_CAKZMJ010000028.1 GCF_937128415.1 uncultured Caldilinea sp. | reverse complement strand
TGGCGTTGCTCTTTCAAAAGCCGAGCCTGCGCACGCGCGTCAGCTTCGAGATGGGTATGGTGCAGTTGGGCGGCTACGCCTTCTATCTCAGCCCTCAGGAAGTCGGGCTGGGGCAACGAGAGAGCATCGCCGACGTCGCACGCGTGTTGAGCGGCTACTGCGACGGCATCATGGCGCGCGTCTTCGACCACAGTCACATCGTTCAGCTGGCGCAATGGGCCACCGTGCCGGTGATCAATGGGCTGAGCGACTTCAGCCATCCCTGCCAGGCGCTCGCCGACGTCTTCACCATCTGGGAACGGTTAGGAAAACTCGAAGGGTTGACGCTCGCCTTCGTCGGCGACGGCAGCAACAACGTTGCGGCCAGCCTGATCATGGCGGCGGGCAAGGTCGGCATGAATGTGCGCATTATTTCCCCCAAAGGATATGCGCCGGACCCCAGGGTCGTGGCCGAGTCGAACGCCGACGTTATGGTCACCGAAGACCTGGACGGCGTGGCGGGCGTCGACGTGCTCTACACCGATGTGTGGACGAGCATGGGGCAGGAGAGCGAGCGCGAGGAGCGCCTGCGCGTCTTTCCGCCCTACCAGGTCAATCGCGATCTGGTGGCGCGCACCGGCAACAACGACGTCTTGGTCATGCATTGTCTGCCTGCACATCGCGGGGAAGAAATTACAGACGCGGTCGCCGACGGCCCCAACAGCGTGCTCTTTCCACAGGCGCACAACCGGCTGCATGCGCAGAAGGCGCTGTTGGCGCATCTGCTCGGCAACATTCCTTTGAAATAGGATTGTATGACGGACGTTTTCGCCTCCCTCAGTCGACTTTCTTCATGGCAGAGCCTGCTCGACGTCGCCCTGGTGACGCTGATCTTCTACGGCATCTTCCGGCTCTTTCGCGGCACGCGGGCGGTGCAGCTTGTGCGCGGGGTGTTGCTCTTCATCATCATTTTCGCCATCCTGGGGCAGACCATTGACCTGCCGGCTTTCAACTGGTTGATGCGCACCACCGCGCCGATGGTGCTCTTCGCCATTCCGGTGATCTTTCAGCCGGAGCTGCGCCGCGCCCTGGAACGCATTGGGCGCTCCGCGCCGTTATGGATGCGGCGCGGGGATACGAGCGAGGTGCAGAGCCTGATCGCAGAGTTCGTCAAGTCGGTCGAATGGCTCTCCCAGCGGCGTCACGGCGCTTTGATCGTCTTTGAGGGCGTCACCGGCCTGGCCGAGATCGTCGATAGCGGGGTGTTGTTGGATGCGGAAGTGTCGTCCGAACTGCTGAACACGATCTTTTACCCGAACACCCCTTTGCACGATGGGGCAGTGGTGGTGCGCCGCGATCGGCTGCTGGCCGCCTCCTGTGTGTTGCCTTTGACGGATCGCGAGCTGGCCGACACGCAGATGGGCACGCGACATCGGGCGGCCATCGGCGTCACAGAGCAGTCCGACGCATTGGTGATCGTCGTCTCCGAAGAAACGGGGCGCATCTCCGTAGCGCGCAACGGCCGCATCGTGCGGGTCGACAGCAATCGCCTGCGCAGCATCTTGAGCGACTATTACTCAAACACGCTTACGGACTGAGGCGCCGGAACGCTTGGGGCGTCGATATGGATGAGGGGACGCCTTCCCTTGGCTCTGACAGGCTGGAGACCCAGCGCTTGCAGAGAAACAGGTGCGCAGAGAATGACAGAGCAAAAACCGACGCATGGACACAGCCATGCGCCCGAGCAAGTTGCAGAGCAACAGCGGCAGGCAGCCGCATTCCCAGGAGCCGGCGCGCCTGCATCCGTGCGCACGCGACGCCGCCCCTCATTCCATATCGCCGACCTTGGGACGTTGTTTGTTTCAGCGCTGCTGGCCATCGTAGTCTGGCTGATCGCCATCAACCAGGAGAACCCCCTGATCGTCCAACAGTTCGACACGCCCATCCCTCTGACGGTTGTCGGCCTGGGCGAAGGGCTGGAGCTGGTGCAAGACCTGAGTGGGGAGACGGTGATTCTCGAGCTGCGAGCCCCGCGCTCGTCTTGGAACACCATGCGCGCCAGCGACTTTCGCGCCGTGTTGGACCTGACCGGCCTGGGGGTCGGCGAACACAATGTCAGCGTTCGCGTCACGCGCAGAGACCCGCAGGTGACGGTGTTGGAGGTGCATCGACCGGAGTACACCGTCACCATCGACCGCCGCGCCGAGAAAGAAGTCCCCGTCCAGGTGGAGATCATGGACAGCGCCGCCTTTGGGTATGACTGGCAGTCGCCGATCTATACGCCGATGACGGTGACCGTGCGCGGTCCGGCGTCCCAGGTTGAACAGGTGGTGCGCGCCCGCGCTGAAGTCTTCCTGCGCGGGGCGAAAAGTCAGGTGGAGCGCACGCTGCCGCTCGTGCCTGTGGACGCCCAGAACCGTCCGGTCGAACGCGTCGAGGTGGCTGCGCCGGGCAAGGTGCAGGTCGTCGTGCCGGTGGAGCAATGGCCAGGCCGCAAGGAGGTGGCGGTGCGCGTGAAGTTGACCGGCTCGCCCGCGCCCGGCTACCGCCTCAGCGCCGTGCGCGCCGAGCCTTCCACGGTCGTCCTGCAGGGCGATCCCGACCTTCTTGCCCAGGTGCCCGGCTTTGTGGAGACCGAACCGCTCGACCTCACCGGCGCAACCGCCGACGTGCGCAAACGGGTCTCCTTGCTCCTTCCCGAAGGCGTCACCTCGTTCGACGGCGACTTCGTGATGGCGACCGCCGGCATCTCTCCGATCGTGGGCGGCCTCACCGTCTCCGAGCCGCTGATCGTGCGCGGCCTGGGGCCGGGGTTGATCGCCGAGCCCGCGCTGAGTGAAGTGGACGTCATCCTGAGCGGCCCGATCCCCTTGTTGGAATCGATGAACGAAGATGACGTCTTTGCCATCCTCGACCTGACCGGGTTGGTGCCCGGCACGCACATTGTCGAGCCCGTGATCGTCGTCCCGAACGGCATCGAGCGCAACGCCGTCATCCCGGAGACCGTCGAGGTCACCATCAAAGCGCAAAACGCGGAAAGCGGCGCCGGCGCGCCGCAAATTCCAAACGTGGAGGCGACGGCGACCTCCGCCATTGCGTCGCCGACGCCTGCGTCAGTTCAGCCGTCGCCCGCCGCCACGCCGACGCCGTGAGCCATCATAGGCGCAGACGGCTCTGGATCGATCGGAAAGGAAACGCATGCGAGACCGCAAACCCGTCGTTGCTCTGGTTGGACGCCCCAATGTGGGCAAATCGACGTTATTCAATCGTCTGATCGGTCGACCGGTGGCGATCGTGGAAGACGAACCCGGCACGACGCGCGATCGCATCTACGGCGAAAGCGACTGGAACGGGGTCGGCTTCATCGTGATCGACACCGGCGGTTTGGAGGCGCCTGAAGCGATGCGCGCCGGCCGCAGCGAAGCGCAGACTGCCGCCTCATCGGATTCGCTCATCGCCTCCGTCCAGAATCAGGCGCAGCTCGCCATCGACGAGGCCGACGCCATCATCATGATCGTCGATGGCCGCAGCGGTCTGACCGCCACCGATGAAGAGATTGCCGCCGTCCTGCGCCACAGCAACAAGCCGGTCTTTCTGGCCGTCAACAAAGCCGAAAGTCAGCAGGTTCGCCAGAACGCCGTCGAATTCTGGGCGCTCGGGCTGGGCGAACCCTACCCGATCAGCGCCTATCACGGCGAGGGCGTCGCCGACCTGCTCGACGAGGTGGTGAAGGTGTTGCCCGCCTACCCTGCGGAGGAAGAGGAGCAAGAGACGATCGGCGTCGCCATCGTCGGCAGACCGAACGTCGGCAAGAGCAGTTTGCTCAATGCGTTGGTCGGTCAGGAGCGCTCGATCGTCAGCGAAACGCCCGGCACCACGCGCGACCCGATCGACATGGAGATCACCTGCGAGGGGCAGCGCATCACCCTGATCGACACCGCCGGCATTCGCCGCCGCGGTCGCATCGAGCAGGGCATCGAACAGTACAGCGTGCTGCGCAGCATGCGCGCCATCGACCGCGCCGACGTCGCCCTGCTGCTGATCGACGCACAGGAGGGCGTCACGGCGCAGGATGCGCATATCGCCGGCTATGTGCTGGAGCGCTACAAAAGCGTTGTGGTCGTCATCAACAAATGGGACGCGGTCGAAAAAGACAGCCACACCATGGTCGAATACACCAACGCCGTGCGCGAGCAGCTCAATTTCATGCCCTACGTGCCCGTGCTCTTCATCAGCGCCAAGACCCGCCAGCGGGTCCACACCGTGCTGCCGACGGCGCTGCGCGTCGCTGCGGCGCGGCGCCATCGCCTGTCCACCAGCGAGGTCAACCAGATTCTTTCCGAGGCCTACGATTCGACTCAAATTCCGGTGCGCCAGGGGCGCGCGCTGCGCATCTATTACGGCTCCCAGGTCGGCAACGATCCACCCACCTTCGTCATTTTCGTCAACGATAAGGACCTCGTTCACTTCTCTTACGAGCGCTATCTGGAAAATCGCATCCGCGCCTACTATCCCTTCGAGGGAACGCCTATCAAGCTGATTTTCCGCTCGCGCGAGCGCAACGCCGGATAGCTCGGTCAAACCTGCCCATGCAACGACTGCGCGCCTACTCCATCGAGCTGGTCTTGATCACCGCCCTGCTGGCGGCAATCGGCTTTTTCGGCTACCTTGCCTACGGTTTGCTGCGTCCGGACGTCGTCAACGAAGCCTTTTCCGGCGAAAAAGCGCTTGCCCACGTAGCCCGTCAGCTCGAATTCGGCCCGCGCGTCACCGGCACGGAGGCCAGCCTGCGCATGGGCGACTGGCTGGTGGAGCAGCTGCGCATGTTTGGATGGGATGTCGTGATTCAGCCGTTCACCATCAACGAGCAAATCCAGGGCCGCAATATCATCGCCGTGCGCAGCCCTGCCTCGCGGCCCGGCGCGCCCGTGATCCTTCTGGCGACGCCTTACGACACCCGCCTGGCCGCCGACGCTGACCCTGACCCTGCGCAACGTCAACGGCCCACGCCAGGCGCCAACGCCGGCGCCTCCGGCGCGGCGATCCTGCTAGAACTGGCGCGCACGCTCGATCTCGAAAGCGCTCAGCACACCGTCTGTCTCGCCTTTTTCGACGCCGAAAGCAACGCCGGACTGCCAGGATGGGACGGCCACATCGGCAGTCAGCTTTTTGTGGAAAGTTTGCCGAACAGCGTGCCGCGCTGCGCCTCCCCTCGCTACGTTGTCGGCGTAGAGCAGGCGGGCGCCGTCGCTCAGCGCTTCTTCCGCAACGACGGCGCAGATGAGTCGCTGAGCCGCGCCATCTGGCGCGTCGCCGCCGATCTGCAACTCGGCGCCCGCTTCCCCGATCAAACGCGCACGACGCCGACCACCGCTACGTTTGCCTTCGCCAGCGTCGGCGTTCCTACGGCGGACCTGATCGGCGCCGATTACCCCTACCGCGCCACGCTCGCCGACACGCTGGACAAGATCAGCGCAGAGACCCTGGGCGCCGTCGGGCTTGTGCTGGAGACATGGCTGGAGCGCCGACCGTAGAGGAAGATTCGGCGGCTCGGGCGCGAAGGCGAAACGCTTCGCTATCGGGGATGAACCTTCTGCAGCGTAAAGACCGCCGTCGTCGAAAGCAGATTCTTGAAGCGTCCGGTGCGAATGCGAGCGCCGCGGTTCAAATAGATCTGCTGGTCGATGAACACCCCGATCTGGCGACAAAAGCGCGCAAAATCGGTCACAGTGAAGGGCTGACGCCGCGGGCTTTCATACCATTGCTGCGGCAGATCGACGGCGACCGGCATGCGTCCGGTGAAGAGCAGCTCCAGCCGGCAGCGCCAATGTCCCCAGTTGGAGAAGCTGACGATGGCGATGCGCCCCACGCGCAGCATCTCGTTCAAAATCATCGCCGGGTCGTCGAGGAACGGCAGCGTTTGGCTGAGGATGACGGCGTCGAAGCTCTGATCCGGATAGTCGGCCAGCCCTTCCTGTAGATTGCCCTGGCGCACGCTCAACCCGCGGCGCACGCACGCCAGCACGCCGCTTTCGCTCAGCTCTATGCCGCGGCCTTTCACCTGTTTGTGGTCGCGCAGATACTCGAGCAGCGCGCCGTCGCCGCAGCCGAGATCAAGCACGCGCCAGCCCGGCTTCACCAGGTCGGCGATGGCGAGCAAGTCGGGGCGCAGGGGCGTCTGTTTTGTCTCCTCGGCGGAGACAGTCTGGACTTGCGCGCTCATGCGAGGGTTTCAGCCAGTTGTGTGCGCAGCCGTGCGTCGGGCGACGTAGAAAGCAGGCGGTTGCGCGGCGTGTAGCCGACCGGTGGGGCCACCTGCTCCTCGCGCACGAGTCGGTCGAGAAAGCTGCCGACCAGGTGGGTCATGGTGTCAACCTCGAGCAGGAAGGCGTCGTGCCCCCAACTGCTCTTGACGTCCAGATAGGTGACGTCGGCGCCGACGGCCGTGAGCGCGCTGACCAGCTCCTTGCTGTGGTAGCTGGGATAGAGCCAGTCGCTGGTGAAGCTGATCACCAAAAACTTGATGTGCGTGGCGTTGGCGAACGCCGCCGCCAGCGAGCCGGTCGGCTGCGCCAGGTCGAAGTAGTCCATCGCTTTGGTGATGTACAGATAGCTGTTGGCGTCGAAGCGTCGCGTGAATTTGTGGCCGTTGTACTTCAGATAGCTCTCGACCTCGAACTCGGTCTCGAACTCATAGCCGTATTTTTCCAG
>NZ_CAKZMJ010000027.1:27500-174044 GCF_937128415.1 uncultured Caldilinea sp. | reverse complement strand
GGCGCACGCAGCGTTTTGCGGCTGCTGGTGCTGCTTTATCGCTTCTACGCCCTCACCGCTGCGCAGGGAACCGCCAAACAATTCGTCGCCTTTCTCGGCCTCGACCCTGTCCCCCATCGCAGCATCTCTTCGGTGTATCGCCCTCCCTCTATTTCCAAAAAAGGAGATAAGTCGATGCGCACTTTGCTTTACATGGCCGCCTTCGGCGGCGTCTCAGGCCACAACCCCCTTGGTCACTTCTATCGTTCTCTCATCGCTCGTCACAAACCCAAAAAGGTGGCTCTTGTCGCAGCGGCTCGCAAGATTCTGGTGTGGGCATGGGCGGTCTTTCGCTCCGCTCAACCTTTCCAGACCGCTCTCAAACCTGTTCCTTGAATCTTGCTCTCTTGACTTTCACGAGAGAACCTACGTGTTTCACCCCTCTCCCAGGATTGGGAGAGGGGCCGGGGGTGAGGGCCTTTTCCTGATTTTTATCGAAATGAAGCGCGTCGCTTAGTCTTACGCTCGTTGCAGCAACGCCCTGACCTCCTCGAGCGAGGGCAACCCCGGCCGGGCCCCGCGTCGGGTGCAGCACAGTGCGCCAGCGGCGCTGGCGAAACGCAGCAGCTCCTCCCACTCCATGCCCTGGGCGACGCCCGCGGCCAGAGCGCCGTGGAAGGCGTCGCCTGCGCCTGTGGTGTCGACGACCTTGACCGGAAACGCCGGGAGCGCGCCCGTCTGCGCCCCGCGCTGCCAGATGAGGCCGCGCTCACCGAGCGTCACGACCACCGCCGGCGCCAGCCGCGCCAACATCGCCATGCCCGCCTGCGGCGAGTCGGCGCCGGTGAATTCCTGTGAAAAGCGCTCCGACGCTGCGAGGATTGTGCACAGCCGCACCAGTTCATCGTGACCCTCGTTCACGGTGTCGGCGTCGAGGACGGTGGGAATGTTACGGTCGCGCGCCCATTTCGCCATGGCGACGGCAAGTGCAGGCTGATGACCGTCGAACAGGATGGCCTTCGGGCGCATCTGCGCAAAGGGAGCATGCGCCGGCGTCAGCCGGGTGACGATCGCCTCGCGGTAGTTGACAATCGAGCGCGCGCCGTCAGGCTTGACGAAAATGGCCGAAAGCGAGGTCGCCTCTTCGCCGCGCACCACCAGCCGCGTGTCGACGCCTGCATCGTTCAGTTCCGCCAGATGTTGATCGCCGTAGATGTCGGTTCCCAGATAGCCGATAAAGGCGGTGGAGGCGCCCAGTTGCGCGGCGGCGACGGCGGCGTTGGCGGCGGTGCCGCCCCCGCACCCCATGAACGCGCTGGCGCGCGCCTTTTCGTTCGGGCCAGGATGGTGATCGACGGTGAAGATCAGGTCATAACAGGCCAATCCAACGCAGAGCACATCCACGTCGTAGTGCGTTGGCGGCGGCGTTGCTTTGCTCATTTTAGCGCCAGGTCCTCTTTTATTTTGGGAATCCACTCTTCCATGGCCATCCGTCCGAGGGCGAGCTGTTGTTCGGCGGAGGAGAGATCCGTCAGGTTGATGTGGGCCACCGCCGGCGCAACCACAATATCGGCGTACTGTTGCTCAAACTGAGTGGCGCGCGCCAACAAAAAGAGCGCGTTCATCGCAAGTTCGGCAAGGTTGCGCGGCTCTTCGCGCTGCACCATCGATCCGGCGTGCGGCGGCGGCAAGAGATCGATGGCGATCACATAGTCTGCGCCAAGCTCGCGGGCGACGCTGACCGGCAGGTTGTTCGCCACCACGCCGTCGGCCAACAGGCGCCCGTTGCGACGATAGGGCGTGAACACACCCGGCACCGCACAGCTGGCGCGGATGGCGGGCGCCAGAGGTCCGCGGTTCATCACCACCGCTTCCCCTGTGAGCAGGTCGGTGCTGACGGCGGCGAAAGGGATGTTGAGCTGCTCAATCAGCACGCTTTCGCCGATGATGGAATCGATCCACGGGATCATCTTGTCGAGGTCGAAAAGTCCGAGCGGCAAGGTCCGCGCCAGGTTGCGCAAGCTGAGCTTGGGCAGCCTCAGGCTCGCCAGATCGAGCCATGAAATAGTTGGAACCAACGCCTCCAGCCGACGAGCGGAAACGCCGGCGGCGTA
Source organism: uncultured Caldilinea sp. (assembly GCF_937128415.1). Lineage (GTDB taxonomy): Bacteria > Chloroflexota > Anaerolineae > Caldilineales > Caldilineaceae > Caldilinea. The sequence continues at coordinate 171,951 of NZ_CAKZMJ010000027.1, read as the reverse complement.
GAGTCCACCGACCAGCGAACCGACGCTCGTGCCCGTGATCACGTGTGGATAGATGCCGTGTTCTTCCAGCGCCAGCAAAGCCCCGACGTGGGCAATCCCCCGCGCTGCACCGCCTCCCAGCACCAGCCCAAGCCTTTGTGGGCGAGGAGGTTCGTCCCAGACCAGATTCGCCCGCACCGACATTTCTCTGTACGCGGTCATGGCTTCCCCTGCGTTTGATTCAAACGATAGCGCTGCACAGTCACCCCTGGAAAAGCTCGCTGCTCCTCAAGGGTGGCGTGAGCCTGCAACCAGCGATCCATCAGACGTCGATTGTCCCACATCGACGCTTCGCTGAGCAAGACCCAAATTTCATCCGAACCGGCGGTCATGCTGCGCATGTACCGATCGACCTCCGCCCATTCGATGTCGTCCGGGCGGCCCCAGTTCGTGTACGGCCCGCGCCCCCAACGGCCGAGCCGTTCGTCTCCGCCTGCAAAAGGATCAGAATCGAAGTCGCTGGTGTAGTAACGATAGGCCCACTCCTGATGGGGGATCTGCAGGATGAGCAGGTCATCCGGGCTGCGGTGCGCGTAGACATATTGAATAGCGCCGCGCAGGTCGAATTTGATCACCAGAGTCTTTTGTTGCCAGCCCAGATGGCCCCACAATCCGAGCACATAGATGAGAAAGATCGCCGCAAGAGGAAGCGCCAGCCGTCCGCTGTTGTTCATCAGCACGCGCAGGCCGAGCGCCATGCAGAGCATCGCCGCCGGTCCGATCCAGATCACATAGCGCTCGGTGAAGACGGGCTGGCGCAAGCTGATCAGATAGATGAATGCGATAGGTGCAAGCAGCCAGCTCAGCAGGAGAAGCGCTCGCCGTAGCGGCGAAAGGGAGGGGCTGCGCGCAGAGAAACGCTCGCCGATGGCGGTCGCGCCGAACAGTGCGCCGGCGCCCAGCAAGAAATAGACGGGCGCCAGCCAGAAGAGCGGCGTCGTGGTGATGAAGCCCCGAGCGTGGCTGAGGGCAAGCGAACGCAGAACCGCATCCAACGGCGTAAAGTTGAAACCGGAGAGCTTCTCCGGCGAAGTCAGCATCATCCAGTGCCACCAGACCATCGGCAAATAGGGCAGCGTCAACCCGGCCAGCGCCAGCCCATAGCCGCGCCACCGCCGGCGGGCGAGCGGCCAGGCAATGGCAAACCAGGTCAGATGGAGCGGAATCAGCAACACCATCAGCAGGTGCACATACATCGCCGCGCTGACCGCAGCCAGATAGCCTAGCCAATAGCGCCAGCCTCCTTCTTCAATCCCTCGCAGCCAGAGCCAGCTAGAGAGCAACGCCAGCAGCGTGACCGTGGCGTACATCTTGCCCTCCTGCCCGTACCAAACCTGATAGGGGTTGAATGCGAAAAGCAAGGCGCCGACGGCGGCGACGCTCAACCAGGGCGCAGGCGTGGACGCCTGTTCCGGCGACGCCTGCGGGAGGAGGCGCCGGCCCACATGCCAGACGAAAAGCACGCTCAGCGTCCCCGCCATGGCCGATGGAAAGCGCAGTGCAAACTCCGAAGCGCCCACCATCGCAAACCAGGGGCGGAGTGCAATAAAATAGAGGGGGCCGTTCTGCGCAGCCTGCACAAACATGCTCAACGTCTCCTGAAGAGGACGCACCGCAAAGTAGATAGCGTCCACCTCATCGCGCCAGAGACTCTGAAAATCGAGCCGGACGACTCGCCAGGCGAAAGCAAACAGGGTCAACGCCAGCAGAAAAATTCGTCGTTGCGATTTACTCATGGGAGCGAAGCAGGCCAATCCTCATCATCGTCCTGCGCCTTTGAGGAGGGCGTGGACGCGGAAATTCCAGGTGAGGCGGGGGAAGAACGCAGCGTCTCTTCCTCTGAAGGAGTGCGCCTGGAGAGCCGATACCTGGGCGGCCCTGGATTGCCGACGCTGATCCCGGCCAGGACGCCGGCCAAAAGCAGAAAGAGCGCAACGCCGCCGAACACGCCTAAGAGCGCAAAGGCGAAGACGGTTCCGGTGAGAATGGCGCGGAAAAGCCCGGCGGCTTCGCCCGGAGGGGGCGTCGGCGGCTGAATCGGCCGCAACGCGGGGTCGATCGTGAAGGTCGGCTCCGGCGTCGCCGTGACCGTGATCACGGTTTGGGGCGGCGGGGGGGGCACCGCCTGGTCGAGGGGAGGCTGCGGCGTCGTCAGCGGCGATTCAAAGCCGAAGAGCGCCTGCGCCGTTGCCGTCTGCGCAAAGGGATCGGCGGGCGGGAAGCCGAAGAGCGCCTGCGCCGTTGCCGTCTGCGCAAAGGGATCGGCGGGCGGGAAGCCGAAGAGCGCCTGCGCCGTTGCCGTCTGCGCAAAGGGATCGGCGGGCGGGAAGCCGAAGAGCGCCTGCGCCGTTGCCGTCTGCGCAAAGGGATCGGCGGGCGGGAAGCCGAAGAGCGCCTGCGCCGTAGCCGTCTGGGCAAAGGGGTCGACGGGCGGGAAGCCGAAGAGCGCCTGCGCCGTAGCCGTCTGCGCAAACGGATCCAGGAACCCAGGAGGCGCAGAAAAATCGGGAGTCGGCGTCGCCAGCCCTCCGATCCCGATCGGCGGATAGGGCGTGGGCGGCGCTCCTCCCGGCGTCGAAAAGAAAAGAACCGTCGGCGTCGGCGTCCAGGTGGGAATGGGCGTCCATGTCGGCGCGGGCGTCCAGGTGGGGGGAATGGGAACGGGCGTCCAGGTTGGCAGCGGCGTCCAGGTGGGCAGGGGCGTGGAGGTTGACGTCGGCGTCGGAGGACGCGGCGTGGGAATGGTCACGACGGTGTTGTTGCTGGTCGCCGTGGCGCGGAAGCCGCGCTCCGGATTGCTCGATGTGACCGACACGTTGGTGGAGAAGGCTCCCGGCTGCCGATATTGCACCGGCCCTAGAATCTGCGGCAAGCCGCGCTCGGCCAGAAACTGGTTGGTGATCGTGATGCGTCCACCGCCGTAGACAGGCGCGTCCGTAATGGTGACGCGGCCGCCGGTGGCGCCGTCCACAAGCTCGTGCACCGTGAGAGGAACCAGTTGGAGCGACTCGGTGAGCGCGCTCGTGTTTCGGATCACGATGCAATAGTAGACGACCTTGCCCGGCGGGCCGCTGGTGGTCGAATCATCCTCGCACCGATCGGGTCGGTCCATCACATTGCGTTTGACCTGAATGGAGGCGGCGGGGCCGTTGACGGTGACGACGGCGGAGCCAGTTGCTGAGATTCCGTTGGGCGCAGTGGAGGTCACAAACGCCCTGACGGTGAGCGACGCAACGTCAACCGTTTGCGACAGTTGGTGGCTCCAGCTCGCCAGCGGGCTGGCGTAGGTGATCACGAGCGTCTGATTGGGTGGCGTCGGCGAGGCGGGCGTCAACGGCGCTTCGATGATGCCGAGAGCCGGTATGCTGACGAGATGTTGTGTGAAGGAGATGTCGCCCTGATTGCGGATGGTGAGGCAATACGCCGCCTGACCATACGCGTTATTGACGAGCGACGCGTTATAGCTCGTCGTCGTGCTGCACGTCGTCGAAGGCGCGCCGACGGTGAGCGTTGCGCTGATGCGCGGATCGACGATGTGGATCGTGGTCGGCTGCGACGCAACCTGATAGGCGCGTCCGTCTTTTTCGACGGTCCACAGCGCCTGAGAGACGGTGTTGGTCATGACGGAGACGGTGCGGATCAGGCCATTGGTCAGGCTTGGCGTCAGGGTCTGGCCGTCCTGCAACACCGGACCGGGCGTCCAGTCGACCACCGTGGCGCCGTTGTCGTCGAGCAGGCTCAACAGCGTGATCGGCCCCCCGCTGTTGTTGGTGATCGCATAGCAATAGTGCACAGGCGCGCCGGCGACGACGGCGATCGTCGTCTCTGCGCTGGCTTGGCACGCCGCCTCTGGGTCGAGGCCGGGGGCGGCGAAAACCACCGTCTTCCTCAGGATGACATTGTCCAGCGCGCCGACCTCCTGGGCGAGGACGGCGCGGCGCGACTCGCCTGCAATCAGCCAGAAACCCGCCGACAGCAACAGAAGCGCCGGCGCCAGCGCAGCCAGCGCACGCCTGATGCGCATCAATGGAAACGGTGGAGAAGAATGGGCTTTCACGGCAAACGCGTCGTTACATCTCCTGCGTCCAGGAGATGAGAACGTCCTCCTTCATCGACGACCACGAGCGCCCCGTCCGCCGTCACATCGACGGCGACGCCGTGCAGCTGACGATGCCCATCCTTGTGAAAGAGGACGGTCACAGGCTGCCCCAGCGTCAAAAGCAGGTTGCGCCATTCTTGATAGACGTCATGCGTCGAGGTCGCAATTAAATCTTCCCAGGCGCGGCAGAGGGCGATCAGCAAGGACGTCCGGTCGACCATGCGACCGATTGCCAGGCGCAGGCTGGTGGGCGGAGGCGCCTCCGGCGGAACCTTCGGCAGTGCGTCTGACGACTGATTGACGTTGACGCCGATCCCGATGATCGCATACTGCGCCTGCTCGCGCACATACGAGGTTTCGATCAGGACGCCGCCCACTTTTTGGGCATGGGCGAGATCTTCACCGAGCATAATGTCGTTGGGCCATTTCAGACCCAGCTGATCGGTGAGCTCCGGAAGTTCGGCGGCGATGGCGCGCACCGTCGCAACGCCGGCCATCATCGGCAGCTGCGCCAGATTCGTGGGCAGATGATCGCTTTTTAAGATAAGACTGACGAGCAGCGCCTGCGCCATCGGCGCCTCCCAACGGCGCTGCATCCTTCCGATGCCTGCCGTCTGCTCTTCCGCCACAACCAGCGTTCCGGAGCGGGTGGAAGGCTCCACCGCCAGACGATGAGCGATCTGCATCGTGCTGGGGACGCTGGCGTGATAGTCGATGGTGTGGCCGATGACGGCGTCTTTGAGCGCTACGGCGATGCGAGTTATATTCAGGATGGGATGATGATTGGTTGAAGCGTTCATAGTTCCAGGCGTTTTTTGCGATTTTTGCTCTTTGAGTCCTGAAATGGATCGAGTATAAAAACCCTTATCAAGTCACAGATTACATGACGAGCGTCGCGGCGTCAAACGGTTATTTATCTTAGCATCGGTGTTGCTTTGGTGGAGATTGTTCAATCAGGTACAATGGCGTTGTCAACGGCTCAAAGCGGAGGGCCGATCTGGCAACGAAGGCGTGCAGGAGCCATTTTGTTTCGACAATTTTCTGTTCGCGCTTCCCCAGATGACACGGACGCAGATTTCCCGTACGAGGACATCCTAGAGGGATTCGACGACTCGGGTCCATCTCTGCCGATCATTTTTATCAGTGCGGCTGCTGGCGTGGCAGGAGGCGTGATCGGTCTCTATATTACATATATTGTTCTTCAATGGGACCTTCCGGCCAGCGTTTTTGTCGCCGTTCTCTGTGCAAGCGCCGGATTAGGGGCGACGGGCGCCGGACTGACGGCGCTGACCGGCGACAGGGCAGCGACGGCCAATATCGCAATGAGCTGCGCCTTGATCGTAATTTCGGCGGCGTTTTTGGGCTTTTGCATGCTGGTTGGCGCTTTGGTGGCGACCTTGATTGTACTCTTTAGCGCCCGGTGACCTATGCGAGCAATCATCTTCGAGCGTCATGATCCATCGCCAACCGTGTATCGCCTCAGCGACGCTGTTCCGGAGCCAGAACTTGCGCCTGACGGCGTGGTAGTGAAGGTGCACTACGCCGCGTTGAATCGGCTCGACAATTTTGTGCGGATCGGATGGAAAGGGTTGAACCTGCAATGGCCGCACATCCCCTGCAGCGATTTCAGCGGTGAAATCGTCGCCGTCGGCGATCAGGTGCACGAGTGGCGAGTCGGCCAGCGGGTGACGGCGAATCCGCTGGTGTGGTGTGGCCGCTGCCGCGCCTGTCTTGCCGGTCGTCAGAATCATTGTCGCAGTGCCCATTTGCTCGGCGAACACATCCGCGGCGCCTGCGCGGACTACGTGGCGCTGCCGGCGCGGAACTTGATTGCGGTGCCGGAGGGGTTTGATATGCGTCTGGCGGCGGCGGCTTCGCTGGTCTATGTTACGGCGTGGCATAATCTGATCACAGCCGGTCGGCTGCGAGCGGGAGAGCGGGTGCTGGTGGTGGGCGCCGGCGGCGGCGTCAACACGGCCTCGATCCAAATCGCCAAACTTGCAGGCGCGTCTGTCTATGTGATTGCCGGCAACGCAGACAAGGCCGCGCGCGCCCGCTCGCTCGGCGCCGACTGGACGATCGACCGCAGCGAGACGCCATCCTGGTCAAGAGCGATCCATGAGGCCACCGATCGCGCAGGCGTCGACATGGTGGTGGACAACGTGGGGCAGGCCACCTGGGTCGAAAGTCTGCGCTCCCTTCGCCCGGGCGGGCGGCTGGTGACCGTCGGCGGCACCAGCGGCTACCAGGCCGAAACGCCGGTTAATCTGATCTTTGCCCGGCATCTCAGCATCATTGGCAGCACGATGGGAACGCAAGAGGATTACCTGACGGTCATGCCGCTGGTGTTCCAGGGAAAGCTCCGTCCGATCATCGACAGCGTATTTCCGATCGAACGATTTCAACAGGCGATGGAACGTCTTATCAATGGGGAGATGTTTGGTAAGATTGTAATCGAGGTGAACCCAGCGCCGACGAATGCGTAACGTCGCGCATCGGAGGGCCAGCATCTGTTTTACACGAAAATCAAGCCATCCCGTCTGAGGGCTTAACACATCTTTGGAGGACAAAGGTAGGCACATGGTGAAAGACGCATTGGTAGACCCACGAATTCAAGAATTGCGCGAGCGCAAAGCCGCAGCCTATCTGGGCGGCGGCGAGGAGAAGATCGCCCGTCAACACGCCCGCGGCCGCATGACGGCCCGCGAGCGGCTACAGTTGCTGCTCGACAAAGGCACCTTCCGCGAGCTGGACGTCTTCGTCACCCACAACACCACCGAGTTCGGGCTGGACGGACAGAAGATTCCGGGCGACGGCGTCGTGACCGGCTACGGCACTATCAACGGCCGTTTGGTCTTCGTCTATTCTCAGGATTTCACGGTTTTCGGCGGCAGCGTCAGCCGCGCCCACGCGCAGAAGATCTGCAAAGTGATGGACATGGCCATGAAAAACGGCGCGCCGCTCATCGGCCTGAACGACTCCGGCGGCGCTCGCATTCAAGAGGGCGTGCACAGCCTGGCCGGCTACGCCGAAATCTTCTATCGCAACGTCATGGCCTCCGGCGTCATTCCCCAGATCAGCGTCATCATGGGGCCGTGCGCCGGCGGCGCCGTCTACAGCCCGGCCATCACCGACTTTATCATTATGGTCAAAGAGACCAGCCACATGTTTGTGACCGGGCCGGATGTGATCAAGGCCGTGACGCACGAGGATGTCACCTTCGAGGAGCTAGGAGGCGCAGTCGTCCACGCCAGCAAGTCGGGCGTCGCTCATTTTGCGGCGGAAAACGAGGAGGATGCGCTTTTCCTCGTCCAACACCTGATCGACTATCTCCCCAGCAACAACATGCAGGACCCGCCCTATCAGCCGCCGACCGACGATCCTTTGCGCGAAGCGCCGGAGCTGGACACGATTATCCCCGACAATCCCAACAAACCCTACGACATGAAGGAAGTGATTCGGCACATCGTGGACAACGGACAGTTCCTCGAGGTGCATGAACACTGGGCGCAGAACATCATCGTCGGTTTTGCCCGCCTGGGAGGAAGGCCGGTCGGCGTCGTTGCGCAGCAGCCCACCGTGCTCGCGGGCGTGCTGGACGTGGAGGCGAGCCAGAAAGGCGCGCGCTTTGTGCGTTTCTGCGACGCCTTCAACGTGCCTTTGATCGTGCTGGAGGACGTTCCCGGCTTCATGCCCGGCGTCAATCAGGAGCACGGCGGCATCATCCGCCAGGGCGCCAAGCTGCTCTACGCCTTCTGCGAGGCGACGGTGCCCAAGCTCACCGTGATCGTGCGCAAAGCCTACGGCGGCGCCTACTGCGTGATGAACCCTCGCCACATCGGCGCCGACCTCGTGCTGGCGTGGCCAAGCGCCGAAATCGCCGTGATGGGGCCAGAAGGCGCAGTCAACGTGATCTTCCGCCGTGAAATCGCCGAGGCGGAGGACCCGGCGGCGCGCAAGGCGGAACTGGTCGAGGATTACCGCCGGCGTTTCGCCAATCCCTACGTGGCGGCGGCGGCCGGCTTCATCGACAACGTCATCGAGCCGCGCGAGACGCGTCCGCATCTGATCAACGCGTTGGAGATGCTCCAGAACAAACGCGACAGCCTGCCGCCCAAGAAACACGGCAACATTCCGCTTTGAGGTGGGCGCTCTATGCCGCTGCCGGAGATTGAGTTTGAGCTGACTGCAAGCCAATACGAGCGGATAGGCTTTCCCGGCCTGCGCCAGGGACAGCCGTTGAGCGTCGTGCTCGACGCCGGCGTGCTGCTGCCGGACGTCTCCGCCGAGGGCTGGTATACGGTGCAAAAAGAGCCGTTGCCGCCGCGCTTCGTCAACGTTGGCCCGGCATGGTTCGCCTTCTCCGGTCAGATCATCGAAGCGGAGCTGTTGACGGAAGAGGATGAACAGACCGGCGTGCTGACCATCGACTGCGGCGTCGCGCCTCTGCGCGTGACCTGCGCCCCTCAGGCTGACGGTCGCCTCCCCTACGGTGCATGGGAGACGCGCCACCTCGCCGGCGTCGGTCGAGTGGTGGGCGTCGTCGAGGACGATTTCAGGGGCGGCGTCGGGCAGACGACCGATGTGACCATCTGGCGTTTTCGGAGGCTCATTTTGCGGCCGGGAGACCCCCTCTTCGGCCAATGGCATGAGAGCGCCGAGCTGGCGCCGTTGCCCTTTCATTACGACCGCATCGTTGTGACAGCACGCGTCCATCGTCGAGGAATTTGAGAGAACAACGAGAATACGCCTATGTTCAGAAAAGTGCTTGTAGCGAATCGAGGCGAGATCGCCGTGCGCGTGTTGCGCGCCTGTGAGGAGCGCGGCATCGCCACCGTCGCCATCTTCTCCGAGGCGGATCGCACGGCGCTGCATGTGCGCTACGCCGACGAAGCCTATTGCATCGGCCCTGCGCCGAGCCGAGACAGCTATCTTCGCATCGACAAGATCATCGACGTCGCCCGCAAAGCAGGCGCCGACGCCATTCACCCGGGCTATGGCTTTCTCTCCGAGCGCGCCGAGTTCGCCGCCGCCTGTCGCGACGCCGGCATCACCTTCATCGGCCCCAGCCCGGAGGCGATCGAGGCGATGGGCGACAAAATCACGGCGCGCGAGAGCGTGCGCAGGCGAGGGGTTCCCCTTGTGCCCGGCACGGAGAGAGGTCTCCACGACGAAGACCTGATTGCGGCTGCCAAGGAGATCGGCTTCCCCATCATGATCAAGGCGGCCGCCGGCGGCGGCGGCAAAGGCATGCGCGCCGTGTACGACGTCGGCGCACTGCCGGATGCGATCGGCGCGGCGCGACGCGAGGCGATGGCGGCGTTTGGCAACGATGAAGTCTATCTCGAGAAGCTGATCACCAACGCCCGTCATATCGAAATCCAGATTCTGGCCGACAGCCACGGCAACACGATCAGCCTGGGCGAGCGTGAATGCAGCATCCAACGTCGCCATCAGAAGCTGATCGAGGAGTCGCCCAGCGTGGCGATCGACGAAAAGCTGCGCGCCGAGATGGGCAAAGTGGCGATCGCCGCCGCCGAATCGGTCAACTACGTCAACGCCGGCACGATTGAGTTTCTTTTCGACGCCAAAGACAACAAATATTACTTCTTGGAGATGAACACGCGGCTGCAGGTGGAGCATCCGGTCACCGAGCTGGTCACAGGCATCGACATCGTCAAGGAACAGATCGCCATCGCCGCCGGCCGCAAGCTGCGTTACCGCCAGGAAGACATCCAGCCCAAGGGCTGGGCGATCGAGTGTCGCATCACGGCGGAGGACCCCTTCAACAACTTCATGCCCAGCACCGGCGTCGTCACCTATCTCAAAGAACCGACCGGCCCCGGCGTGCGCGTCGAAAGCAGCCTCTACGAGGGATGCGAAGTCACGCTGTACTATGACCCGATGGTCGCCAAGCTCATCGTCTACGGCGAGAATCGCGCAGAAGCCATTTTGCGTATGCGTCGAGCGTTAAACGAATACCGCATCGCAGGCATCAAGACCTCGATCCCTTTCCATCAGGAGATCATGGACAGCACCGAGTTCATCTGGGGCACCTTTGACACCGGCTTTCTGAGTCGAAGACGCATCGGCGCGCGCGCGCCGGTTCCGGTCGAGCATGAACGGTTGGCGGCGGTCGTGGCCGCCATGATCGAGCATGAAAAAGGACGGCAGGCCGTCGCTTCGATGCGGCAGCCGCTCGTTGACGGAAATGGCGCCAATCACTGGAAGCTGGCGGGACGCATGCGCGCACAAAGGGGGCGATGGTGAAATACTACGCACGCATCGGCAACAACGAATACGAAGTGGAGATTGCGGACGGCCGGGTGTTGCTCGACGGCGAGCCGGTCGACGTCGACATCGTGCGCAGCGGTCTGCCGGAGTTGTACAGCGTTCTCTTCGGCGGCAAAAGCTACGAAATGCTCGTCACATCGGATCGCTTCAACTACACCGTCTCGATCCGCAGCCATCAGTTTCAGGTGCAGGTGCAGGATGAGCGCAGCCGTCGACTCAGCCAGGCGCGCAAATTGCCTACGCTGCCCGAAGGCGAGCTTGCGATCACGGCGCCGATCCCCGGCCTGGTCATCAAAACGCTGGTCAACCCTGGCGATGCGATCGAGGAAGGACAGCCGCTCGTGATTCTGGAAGCCATGAAGATGGAGAACGAAATCCGCTCGATGCGCTCCGGCGTGGTGAAGGCGATTTTGGTCTCCCCAGGACAACGGGTTGAACAGAACGCTGTGTTGATTGTTCTGGAATGAACGCCTCGGCGTATCGGGAACAACCGGCCATCGTGCGCTGGTTCGGGCGCACGATATTGATCGGAAGCATCGAGCTCTTAACCATCGTCGCCGTCGCATCTTCGTTGGAAGGCGTGCATCTGGCGGATTTCTGGTCGGCGTTGCACTTTGTGGTTTTCGTCGGCTTCGCCAATGCGCTGCTGTGGCCTTTGCTGGCGCGGCTGACGCTCCCTTTTCTGGTGTTGAGCTTCGGCTTCCTCAGCCTGGCGCTCAATGGGCTGACCTTTTGGCTCGGCAGCCAACTGGTGGAGGGCGTTCACTTTGACAACTACTTCCATGCGTTCCTGACCGCCCTGATCGTGGCGCTGATGAACGTCAGCGCTTCTTCGCTGCTCACGATCGACGAAGACGCCTCGTTCTATCGGGCGGTCTTGCAGCGCACGATGCGGCGCATGCCCTTGCGTCGCCCGCCGAGGCAGACGCCGGGCGTCCTTTTTCTGGAAATCGACGGCCTGTCCGAGCCTGTGCTGCGACGGGCCATCGCCGGCGGATACATGCCGACGTTGGAGCGCATGCTGGCGAACGGCAGCCATCGGCTGATTGCCTGGGAGACCGATCTTTCCAGCCAGACCGGCGCAGCGCAGGCCGGCATTCTGCACGGCAACAACTTCAACATTCCGGCCTTCCGTTGGGTGGAAAAAAGCGAGGGCGCGCGCATCATCACCGCCAACCGTCCGCGCGACGCCAACGCCATCGAGCGGCGCATTTCCGACGGCTGTGGCCTGCTGCATCGCCATGGGCGCAGCCGCGCCAATCTCTTCAGCGGCGACGCCGAGGACGCCGTGCTCACCTACAGCCTGGCGATGGATGTCCGGGGGCTTTTTGCCTCCTCCTACTTTGCCTTTTTTTCCAACCCTTACAACTTCGTGCGCACGCTCACGCTGATGGGCGTCGATATGGTGCGCGAGGTGCGCGGACGCCGGCGCCAACTGCGCGAAGATGTGCAGCCGCGCCTGCCGGAGCGCCGACGCGGCCTCTATCCGCTGCTGCGCGCCGCCTCGACTGTGCTCCTGCGCGACATCACGGTCGACACCTTGATTTCGGACGTCTTGTGGGGCGAGGCCGACGTGATCTACGCTACCTTCGCCGCATACGATGAAGTCGCCCACCACGCAGGCGTGGCGGATCGCGACGCGTTGCGGGTGCTTCGCCAGCTGGACCGGGCGTTCGCCCGCATCGAGCGCGCCATCGCCGAGGGCGATCGCCCCTATCAGATCGTTGTGCTTTCCGACCATGGGCAGACGCAAGGCGCAACCTTCAAGCAACGATACGGCCTGACCCTGAAGGAGCTGATCGAGCGCCTGCTGCCCGAAGAGCTTCGCATCCATGAACGGCTGCAGACCCACGAGGACTGGGGCCACGTCGCCGCCCTCGTCAGCGACGTGGCGCAACAGGAGGAGCCGACTGTGCTGGGACGCCTTGTGCGCACCGCCACGCGCAAACGCATTGAAGACGGTCAGGTCACGGTCGGGCCGGAATTTGAAAGGTTGCGGGAAGAACGCAAGGGGCACCGCGTCGCTGCGAAGGACGCTCAGGCGATCGTGTTGGCGTCCGGCAATCTGGGGCTGGTCTATTTCACCGGTTGGCGTCACAGGCTGACCCTGGAAGAGATGGAAGCTCGCTTCCCCGGTTTGATCGAGGGCCTTGTGCAACATCCGGGCGTCGGCTTTCTGCTTGTGCGCTCCGAGCAGCACGGCCCATTGGCGCTCGGCGCCCAAGGCGTCTATTATCTGGCGCACGACCGCGTCGAGGGGGAGAATCCGCTTGCCAATTTTTCCTCGAATGCACCCATGCTGCTGCGGCGCGTCGACCTGTACGACAACGCACCGGATCTGCTGATCAACAGCTTCTACGATCCCATCGCCGATGAAGGGTGCGCCTTCGAGGAGCTGATCGGCTATCACGGCGGACTCGGCGGCGACCAGAACCGCCCCTTTTTGCTTGCACCGGTGGACTGGGGGCTTCATAACGAGACGATCGTCGGCGCAGAGCAGTTGCATCGTCTGCTCAAACGTCGAGTCGAGGCGCTTGCTGCTCAAGAGGCGTTGGCGGAAGAGCCAGGAAGAGGCGCGCCGGTGATCTCGCCCGCTCCGGCGATCGTCCACTTCAGCAACGTGTCAAGCTTGCGCCTGCTGTGATATAGTGAAGCCATTGATTCGGTCTCGAAAGCAGGGTGGACGATGGTCGATGCGACATTGGTGCTGCCAGAAGATAGGCTGCTGGCGTTTGAAGGTTGTCTTACCTTTCGGGAATACTGCGAGCTGCAAGAAGAGCGCGATCGCCTGCTGCGGATGCGCTATGCGGAAACCCGTCTCGAGCCTTCCTTGCAACTGAAGTTGAACGCCTATGAAGTACCGCTGAACATTCTGGCAGTGGTGACCGACGAAGACCCGGACACGGTCGCCGTGCTTCCCATCGTGGCGCGTATGGTGGACGCCTCCCCGCGCCTGCAGCTGCGCGTGCTCTCCGAAAGCCGCGACCTGACGCCGCTGGTCGCCCTGCTCCCAGGAGTCGACGCGCTGAACGCCGTCGAAGAATGGGTGCTGCCGCAGTTCCTGATCTTCGACGACGAATGGGAGCTGCAGGCGCAGTGGGGGCCGCGACCGTCGCAGGCGGAAGGGAACCTGAGCGAATGGCTGAGCCGTTATCCTGAATACGAGACGCTGGCGGACGATGAAACCCCCGCCGCGCAACGACGATATGCGGCGCTGACAACGGCGCTCACCTACGAGATGCGCGTCTGGTATAATAGTTCGCTGGCGACCGCCTGTCAGCAAGAATTTTGCGACACGTTGCTTGCAATTGTGCAGAGTGAAGAAAGTGATGAAGAGCAATTCGTCTAGAGCTTCGGGCGCTTCAGGTCAGTCCTGCAAATTTCGTCTGGTTATCTGGTCTATCCTGCTGATTTTGTCCTTCGGCGTCAGCGCTTGCGCACAGGAATATAAATTGCGCGGCACCCCCTACAATCCGGTGATTCCGGCGCCTCCGATTCAAGGCGTCAAACAGGACAACACACCTTTCGATCTCGCCGATTTGCAAGGCCGCGTCAAGGTGGTGTTCTTTGGGTACACCTTTTGCCCAGACGTCTGTCCACTGACGCTGGCCAACATGAAAGGCGTCTACGAGATGCTTAAGGAGGAGGAGCGCGCACAGACGGCGTTCATCTTTATCACGGTGGACCCGGAGCGAGATACGCCCGAGCGATTGGCCGCCTATGTGGGCGCATTCAATCCAGCTTTTTACGGCGTTTACATCCCTGAGGGCGAATTAACGCGCGTCAAAAAAGACTACGGCGTATACGCCGAAAAGAATACGGCGGTCGCCTCCCAAAGCGCAGCCGACTACCTGGTGGATCACACGGCGTTTGTCTATGTGATCGATAAACAGAACAACCTGCGCGAGATTTTCGCCCACGACGCGCCCAAAGCCGACATCGCCGCCGACATCTCCTATCTGGTGCGGCAATGACTCGATTCACTTGACATTTATTTATATTCACGGAGCCTTCCAATGCCTGAGCGCCGTGCATCCTTCGTTAAAACCGTTCTGTTATCCGTCGTCGGCTTGATCATTTTGTCCGGTGTTCTGATCCAATTGATCCCTTACGGCCGGGCGCATCAAAACCCTCCCGTGATAGCCGAGCCGAGATGGGACAGCCCTAAGACAAGGGAGCTGTTCATGCGGTCCTGCGGTGACTGTCACAGCAATGAAACGGTCTGGCCGTGGTACAGCAACATTGCGCCGGTCTCATGGCTGATCCAACGCGATGTCGATGAGGGACGGGCCAAGCTCAACGTCTCTGAGTGGGGGCGCGCCAAGAACGAAAGCGACGAGGTGGTGAAGGTGGTCCAGAACGGTTCAATGCCGCCTCCGATTTACCTCCCCCTGCACCCGTCAGCGAGACTCTCGGATGCAGAACGGCAGACCTTCCTGCAAGGTTTAGCGGCCACCTTTGGAAACGAGACCCAAGGGGAGCGGCGCACCGAACATACAGGTGAAGGGGATAACGATTGAGGGGATGCAATCAGGCGCCTGGCGGAGGCGCAATACACCGAAAAACGTATACTTTTCTTGTTATGAACGTGATAAAATTTTGGTCATGAATGACTGCGAACCGGTGAACTCTGCTCGATCGCAAGAATCTGCGCCGATTCCTTGCACCGAGCCAAAACAGCGTTGCATCCCCCTATCGCCCTCCCGATTCGGATTCTGGACGACCCTTGGCGGACTGACGCTCGCCGTTCTGATCTGGTTGGCGCAGCCTGCCTTTGCCGCGATCGAGCTGAGCTACTTTTATGTGATCTCCAACCCGGCTTCGGTGATCCTGCAGTGGGGCACGCGCAGCGAATTCAACGTGCAAGGCTTCGAGATCCAATGTAAACGCGCCGATGAACCGGACATCGCCTACCACCGCATCGGATTTTTGCCGGCGAAAGGCGGGCCGTCGACGCCGGCGCAATATAATTTCCCCGTCACCCAGGGAATGCAGCCCGGCGTCGCCTATTGTTTTCGCCTGGTCGAGCTGACCACCGATGGAACGCCCGGCGAGGTGCAGGATCGCTGCGGCTTTGGCCCCGGCGTCACGCCCACGCCAGGGGCGCCCGGCGTTATCCCGACGCTCGACCCTAACGCTCCGCCGCCCGTTCCCACCGACGCCTTCGGCAACCCAATTGTTCAGCCGCAAAGCCCGCTGCCGCCACCCGTCGCCACCGACGCCTTCGGCAATCCGATCCCGCCGGGGAATGTCCAACAGTTCGACCCATTCGGAAATCCGATCCCGCAGCCGTTCAGCCCTTTGCCTCAGCCGGTCCCGACCGATGCGTTCGGCAACCCAATTGCGCCTTCAGGCGTGCAGCAGTTCGACGAGTTCGGCAATCCGATTCAACAATTCGACCCGTTCGGCAATCCGTTGCCGCCGTCGAACCCATTCGGCGCATCGCCGTTGGCGACGCCGACGTTTACGCCGGACCCTTTCGCGCCGCCGACGCCGATCGTGATCACGCCGCCGCCGGGCAACCCGCGAGACGACGCCTCTGCGCTTGAGTCGCACGCATCTGATCCTGCACTGGCCATGTCGGCGGGCAATCTGCCGGGGCAGGAAGAGGCGTTGGCTGAACCGCCGCCGGCCTACATCGTCGTCACGGCGGCGCCGACCGAGCCGCCCGTCGCGCTGGCTGCTCTGACGCCGTTGCCGACCGTCACGCCGACCCCGCCGGTCTTTCAGCTGGTCAACGCCTTCACGCCGACGACCCAGAACGTCATGATTTTGCTGCTCTGCCTCACCTTCGCCGGCGCCAGCGGCATCGGCCTCCTTGGCCTCATCACCAGCGTGATGTTCATGCGGGCGCGTGCGGCGCAACGCGACTTTTACGATCGCTACGGCCCGCCGCGGCGTCGTTGGTGATTTCCGAACGCCTGAAAAACTCGCATGCGTGCATTTGTTGCCATCGACCTGACTTCAGGGTTGCGTCGCCAGGTGGAAAGCGTGCAGCGTCGCCTGATGCATCAGCTCGTGACTCAGAAGCTGGAGCGCTCCGTGCGCTGGGTGGCCATTCACAATCTCCATCTGACGTTGCAGTTTCTGGGCGAGATCGAGGAGGCGCAAGTCTCTGCTTTGACGGCTCGTCTCACAGCGGTGACGACGCGTCATCGCCCTTTGCGGTTACGGATCGAAGGCGTGGGCTGTTTTCCCAGTATCAACCGCCCCAACGTCATTTGGTGCGGCGTGGCGGGTGATCTGCAGGCGCTGGCGCATCTGCAAAGCGATGTGGCTGCGGCGGTGCGCAGCGTGGGCGTCCAGGGCGATGATAAGCCGTTCAAACCTCATCTGACGATCGGGCGCACGCAACGCAATAGCACGGGCAGCCAGCTGCGCGCCGTGGGCGCCGCCGTCGCCGGGTTGGCTGCGCTTCCTTCGCACGCATCTACGGTCGAGACAGACCGGATCGACGAAGTGATTCTCTACAAAAGCGACCTGACGCCGAGCGGTCCGATCTACACCCGGCTCGGCGTCTTTCGACTGGCGCAAGGATGACTTTTTGAGGTTGGCGCCTGCATTTCGTTAAGGCGCTCTGCGCGGCTTCCAACCCGCCCTCGCCCGTTGTGCAGCCGCAAGCGCTGCATACAGCCCCGCCTCGTCGCCCCCGGCCAGCAGGTCATGCAACGCTCCCAGGTGCGCTTGAAAACGCTCAACCTGCTCTAAGACCGCCGTCCGATTGGTCATCAGAATGTCGAGAAACATCTGCGTGTCGCTGGCTGCCACGCGGCTGGTGTCGCGGAAGCCGCCCGCCGCCACCTCCCACACCGTAGGGTCGCTGGCGCCCACCTCGGCGACGGCGGCGGTGAGCGCGCTGGCGACCAGGAAGGGAAGGTGGCTGATGCTGGCGACCAGGCGGTCGTGTCGTTCGGCGTCGAGCACCAATGGCCGCGCGCCGACGGCCTGCACCAGCTCCGTAGCCAGCGCTAAGGCGTCCGGGCTGGTGCGCGGCAGCGGCGAAAGCACCCAGGTGGCGTCCCGATAGAGGCCGCATTCCGCCGCCTCGAAGCCGGCCGTCTCCTTGCCGCACATCGGGTGTCCGCCGATCGCCTGGACTGCGGCGGGCAGTCGGTTCATGGCTGCGCAGATGTCGGTCTTGGTGCTGCCCATGTCCATCACCAGCGCGCCGGGCCACAGTCGCGGGCCGATCTCCTCCAGCGTGGCGATGATAGTGCGCACGGGCGTGGCCAGGATGACGATATCGGCCCCCAGCACGCCGGTCTGCAGGTCGTTCGTCGCCAGGTCGACGGCGCCGGCGAAGAAAGCGTCGAGCACGGTGCGCGTGCGCCGCGCCACCCCGCGCACTTCGCGGCAGACCTGGCGCGCTTTCAAGTCCATGCACAGGCTGGCGCCCATCAGCCCCAGCCCGACGACCGCGATCGAACACTCTTTGAGTGGCTTGCTCATCTCAGATTTCTCGGCCCACCGCCTGCGCAATGAGACGGAGCTCCTCCATCAGGCGGGCGAAGCGTTGGAAGGTGAGGCTTTGGGCGCCGTCGCTCCAGGCGCGCGCCGGGTTCGGATGCACCTCGAGCATCAGCCCGTCGGCGCCGGCGGCGACCGCCGCCCTGGCGATGGGTGTGACGTATTGCCACATGCCGGTGCCGTGCGCCGGATCGGCGATGACGGGCAGATGGCTCAGCTCCTTGAGCACCGGAATGGCGTTGATGTCGAAGGTGTTGCGCGTGGCCGTTTCATAGGTGCGGATGCCGCGCTCGCAGACCATCACCTTCATATTGCCGCCGGCCAGGATGTACTCGGCGCTCATCAACAGCTCCTGGATGGTGCCGCTGATGCCGCGCTTGAGAAAGACTGGCTTTTTCTGCTTGCCCAATGCCTTGAGCAGCGCATAATTTTGCGTGTTGCGCGCGCCGACCTGGAAGATGTCCGTATAGTCGCCGACTAGCTCGATGTCTTCCGGCGACATCACCTCTGTGATCACCGGCAGGCCTGTCTGCTCGCGCGCCTCGGCGAGATACTTCAGCCCTTCTTCGCCCAGCCCCTGGAAGCTATAGGGGCTGGAGCGCGGCTTGAAGGCGCCGCCGCGCAGGATGGTGGCGCCGGCTTCCTTTACGGCGTGCGCCGTCTCCAGGATCATCTCCCGGCTCTCTACGCTGCACGGCCCCGCCATGACGACGATCTTCTTGCCGCCAATCTGCACGCCGTTGACGTCGATCACGGTGTCCGTCTCACAAAAATCGCGGCTGGCGAGCTTGAAGGGCTGCATGACGCGCATGGTGCGCTCGACGCCCTCCATCACCTCGAAGGTGCTGTTCTGGATCAGGTGCTCGTCTGCGCCGATGACACCGATGATGGTGCGCGCCTCTCCGCGGCTGAGATGCACTTTATAGCCGAGCTCCTCTACGCGCTGCACCACGGCTTCGATGTGTTGAGGCTCGGCATGCGCTTTCATGACGATGATCATAGAAGTTCACCTTTCTATGAGAAATCTGCTTGAATGATTGTCTCTTTGCTTACGCCAGTTCCAGCATCTCCGCCGGCTCCAGAATGCGACGGTCGATCGCTTCCGCCACGCGGCGGAGGCTCTTCATGAGGGCGGCGAAATCCTCCAGCGTCAGGCTTTGGCGCCCATCGCTGACCGCCGTGTCCGGGTCGGGATGCACCTCGATAATCAACGCGTCGGCGCCGGCGGCGACGGCGGCGCGGCTCATGGCCGGCACCAGCTCGCGCAGGCCGGTGCCGTGCGAAGGGTCGGCCACGATCGGCAGATGGGTCTGCTGCTTGAGCACAGGCACGGCGTTCAAGTCGAAGGTGTTGCGCGTGGCCGTCTCATAGGTGCGGATGCCCCGCTCGCACAGCATGACGTTGTTGTTGCCGTTGGAGACGATATATTCAGCGCTCATCAGCAGCTCGCGAACGGTGCCGCTGATGCCGCGCTTGAGCATGACAGGTTTGCTCTGTCTGCCCACCGCCTGCAAAAGACCATAGTTCTGCATGTTGCGCGCGCCGATCTGCAAAATATCGGCGTACTCGGCCACCATCGGCACCTGCTCTTCGCGCATCACCTCGGTGATGACGGGCAGGCCGGTCGCCTCGCGCGCCTCGGCCAGATATTCCAGCCCCTTCAACCCAAGCCCCTGGAAATCATAGGGGCTGGTGCGCGGCTTGAAGGCGCCGCCGCGCAGCACGGTTGCGCCGGCTTCCTTTACGGCGTGCGCAATTTCGATGATCTGGCTCCGGCTTTCCACGCTGCACGGCCCGGCCATAACGACCACCGCCTCGCCGCCGATGCGCACGCGACCGTCCGCCACTTCGATAATCGTGTTCTCGGGCCGCGTTGTCCGGCTCGCCAGCTTGTACGGCTCTTGAATGCGCACGGTTTGCATCACTCCCTCCATCTGATCAAAAGTTTCTCGATTGATACGCGTCAGATCGCCGACGAGCGCCACCACCGTGCGGTTTTCGCCGTAGATGGGATGCGTCTTGACGCCGAAGGATTCGGCCTTGCGGATCACGGCGCCGATCTCGGCGGCGGTGGCGCCTGGTTTCATTACAACGATCATCGGTCTCCTCCTATGATTTCCTTGATTCCTTTATCGATTGTACAAAGTTTGCACTCGGTGTCTGTCAGATTTGCAGCAGTGCGGACTGCGCGGCGATGGGCTCCTGTTCCAGCGGCGGCGCCGCCGGATAGCTTCCCAATAGCTTGACGAAGGCGGCGCGGTTGAGCAACCCCACAATGGCGGCGCTGATGTGCTCGTCCTGCCAGTGGCCATCCAAATCGACATAAAATACATACTGCCAGGGACGGTTGCGGCGCGGACGACTTTCCAGTTTGGTCAGGTTGACCTGCCGCGTGGCGAATTCGCCCAGCGCATGATAGAGCGAGCCGGGGGTGTTGGGCACCGCAAAGACCAGCGACGTTTTGCTGCGTTCGCTGCGCGGCGGCTCGCCCTTGCCCACGACAAAAAAGCGGGTGTAATTGTTGGGCATGTCTTCGATGCCCTCATCGACCACTTCCAATCCGTAGACCTCGGCCGCCAGTTTGCTGGCGATCACGGCCACGCCCTCCACCGGATCGGCGGCCAGGTCCTTGGCGCTGCCGGCGGTGTCGTACCAGGGCACGGCGGCCAGTTTGCGGCGATTGAGATAGCTCTCGCACTGCGCCAGCGCCTGCGGATGGCTGCGCACCTGTCGGATTTCGCCCGTTTTGCCGGGCACGACGAGCAGATTGTGGCGCACGCGCAGCAGAATTTCTCCATGCACCTTCAGGTCATGGTCGAGCAGCAGATCGTAGGATTTGTTGATGCTGCCTGCAGTCGAATTTTCCACAGGCACGGCGCCAAAGTCCGCCTGGCCAGACTCGACGGCGCTGAAGATCTCCTCGAAGGTTCGACAGGGCAGCGTCATTACGCCGTCGCCGAAGTGCTTGCGACACGCTTCCTCTGAATAAGCGCCGTGTTCTCCTTGAAATGCAACGATGGTCATCATCCCCTCCATGACTTCAATTGCTCTTCAATCCAGCGATGAAGCTCCGCCATATCGACGCTGGATAGCACGATCGTCTTGTCGGGGCGCAACGACTGCGCCTCCTTCAGATACACATGTTGGATGCGATCCTGCGGCGTCTCGGTGTTCCAGTGAATCAGCACCCGAATGCACCGATGCAAGGAGCCGGGAACGTCGATTTCGTGGCCGCACATCAGCGGCACGTCCAGCCAGCCGAGCTGCCTTGCGGCGGTGGCGGGAAACGCCGCCGTCAGGTCCGGCGTGGTGGTGAAAATGGCGCTCGCCACATCTTCGGAGCGAATGCCGTTGAGATGAATGATGAGCGCCAGCAGCTCGCGCGTCGCTCTCAGAATCTCCTCCTTTTCGTTTTGCGTGACCGTGGTTGCTCCGCGCACTCCTCGACACATGACGGCCATGGTTGAACTCTCCGCCTTCACCTGGACTGATAAAACCTCAAGAACTTGAACAAATCACTTTTGAATAAATCGCCGCAAACCAACAAAAAGAGCGAGGTCGCTTTCGCCAACCTCGCTCTCGCAGCGTCTCCACACAACCCCGATCACTCAGGGGTCATCGTCGCTCCGACGCGGGTCGGCGTCCCTCGATACCCAAAAAAGCCAAAATAAAAATAAAATGGAGCAACAAAAAGCCCGCGCCAGGGATGGAGCGGGCCGAACGGCGGAATGGAGACAAGGCGGCAAGCGGCAATGCGGTCGCTTGCCATGGTGGGTTGCCTATGCAAAGAGGAATTTCTGTCTGCGCTATGCGCGTTCATCGCATTCCGTCGATCTGAAATGACGTCTGAACTTCGTTGATCTACGCCAAAGTTGCTTTCCTATCAAGTGTACGCAAGCGTAGCACGCCTTGAGAAAGTTGTCAATCGGTGAACTCGCAGAAATTTACATTTCGCCGACGAAACTCGCGCGATGCAAGAATAAAGCCGGTGAAGGCATCTTTCCCTTCACCGGCTTCATTCAGAAGTTGAAAACGTTGCCTACAAATCACCCCACCCTCAAGTGCTTCATGGTACACTCTACCAGGGCTTCTCTGGGTTGTTCCTGTCAAAAAGCTGTTAGACTGTCCAGTAAACAAAACTTCAATCTGTGAGCGATGAACATGTATGACGTAACAACGATCGGGGAGATCATGCTGCGCCTGAGCGTCCCCATCGGCGCGCGCATCGAGACAGCTGCGCAGTTCGATGTGCTGCCTGGCGGCGCAGAGGCGAATGTGATGGCGGCGCTGGCGCGACTGGGGCTGCGCACGGCCTGGTGCGGCGCGCTGCCGGACTCGCCGTTGGGGCGGCTGGCGGCAAACCATCTGCGCATGGCGGGCGTGAATCTTGAGGGCGTGCATTGGTGCGGCGAGGGGCGCATGGGGGTCTATTTTGTGGAGTTCGCCTCCCCTCCGCGTGCGACGCAGGTGATCTATGACCGCGCCGACTCTTGCGCCGCGCGCATGACGCCGGCGCAGGTGCACTGGGAGCATCTCCTGAATACGCGGCTGATTCATTTGACCGGCATTACGCCGGCGCTTTCGTCTGGGTGTCTCGAAGTGATGAAGGAAACGGTGCGCCGAGCGCGCGAGAGAGGGGCGGCGCTCAGCTTCGACGTCAATTATCGGGCGCGCCTTTGGAGCGCAGAGGAAGCGGTGCAGACGCTTGCGCCTCTAATCGAAGGCTGCGACCTGCTCTTTTGCAACCGGTCGGACGCCGCGCGTCTCTTTGGCCTCGAAGGCCCGGCCGAGGAGACGGTGCAGCGTCTCGCCGCGCGCACCCACGCCCGCATCACGGTGATGGCGATGGGCGCCGAAGGAGCGGTGGCCTGGGATGGCGCACAGATCTATCATCAGCCTGCGCTGCCCACCACTATCGTCGATCGTCTCGGCGCAGGCGATGGCCTGGCCGCCGGCGTGCTTTACGGTTGGCTCTCCGGAGACCTGAGGCTGGGCTTGCGCTACGGCGTCGCATTGGCTGCGCTGGCGCTCAGCCAACAGGGAGACATGATCGTCACGACGCGGCAGGAAGTCGAGAGTCTGTTGGCCGGGCGCGAAGCGATTCTTCGTTGAGCCACAATCGCCTTGCTCCCGCAAACCACCCTGCAAATATCCCACAAATATCCCACAATTCTGTGTGGGATATTTGTGGGATACGCAGAATTCCCTTCAGCCGACCGCCATGATCTCCAGCGTGCGCAGCAAGGCTTGTCGCCACTGTCCGGCTTCGTCAATGGGAAGATAGATGGCGCGGCGGCCGACGCGCGCAGCCCCTTCTGGGACAAAGCGATCGTCCTCTTCAGAGATGCGGCCCAACGCCAGCCGCAGTCGCCGCTCCAGGGCGCGGCGATCCATATTTTCCAGCGCGTCGCTGTACAGCACCAGGTTGTCCAGGTCGCGGCCAATGCGGGCGACGCCGGCGCGGGCGGCCAGCGTTTTGATGCGCACCTGGAAGAACAGGTTGTCGACCTCCTCCGGCACGGAGCCGGTCTCCGGATCGACGCCGAAGCGGTCGATCAGCTCGCGGCGCATCTCTTCCAGCGCCTCTGGCCGCGTGAGGCCGGCGATGCGGCGGTAGAGCTGAAGCCGCAGCGCCTCATCCTCGACGTAGTGCGCAGGAATGCGCGCGTCAAGGGGCAGGTCGAGCTGCACGGGCGGCTGCAGCGGATCTTCCAGGTCAAAGGGGAGATCGTCGATAGGAGCAGCGGGAAGAGGAGATGGGGAATGGGGGACGGCTTCCCCATCGCCCGAAGGCCCGATTTCCCCACTGCGCAGTGGTTCGGCCTCTGCGCGGCCGGCCATCGCCCGCTCGAAGCGCTCTTTTTTGCGTCGCGCTTCGTTGATCGCCTGGGCGAGCAGGCGCGTGTACAGGTCGAAGCCGATGCTGTCGATGTGTCCGCTCTGACGCGCGCCCAGGATGTCGCCCGCCCCGCGGATCTCCAGGTCGCGCATGGCGATGCGAAAGCCGGCCCCCAATTCCTCGCTGCTTTCCAGGATCGCCTCCAGCCGGCGGCGGGCGTCGTAGCTGAGCGTCTTGTGCTTCTCGTACAGCAAATAACAGTGTCCTCGCCGCGTGCTGCGCCCCACGCGGCCGCGCAACTGATAGAGCTGCGCCAGCCCGAAATGGTCGGCGCGGTGGATGATAATCGTGTTGGCGTTGGGGATGTCCAACCCATTTTCGATGATGGTGGTGGCGACCAGCACGTCGATCTCACCATCGGCGAAGCGCATCATCACCTCTTCCAGCTCCCGCTCCGGCATCTGGCCATGGCCGACGGCCACGACCGCTTCGGGCACAAGCCGCTGAATGCGCTCCGCCAGATGATAGATGTCGCGCACGCGGTCGTTGACGACGAAAACCTGTCCTTTGCGGTTGAGCTCGCGCTGGATCGCCTGTTTGACCAGGACGTCGTCGTATTCGGCGAGCACGGTGTGGATGGGCTGGCGCTCTTTGGGCGGCGTGTTGATGGCGCTCATGTCCCGAATGCCGCTCAGGCTCATATGCAGCGTGCGCGGGATGGGCGTGGCGCTGAGCGTCAGCACATCGACCTGAGTGCGCAGTTGCTTGATCTGCTCCTTTTGCGCTACGCCGAAGCGCTGCTCCTCGTCGATGATGAGCAGCCCCAGGTCCTTGAACTCGACGTCCTGGCTGAGCAGGCGATGTGTGCCGACGACCAGATCGATTGCGCCGGTGCGCAGCCCTTCAAGCACCTTCTGCTGTTGCGCCGGCGTGCGGAAGCGGCTCAGCATTTCGACGCGCACCGGAAAGCGCGCCAGTCGGTTGCTGATCGTGCGATAGTGTTGCTGCGCAAGCACCGTCGTCGGCGCCAAAAAGGCGACCTGCTTGCCGTCGTTGATCGCCTTGAACGCCGCCCGAATGGCGACCTCCGTCTTGCCATAGCCGACGTCGCCGCAGATCAGGCGATCCATGGGGCGCTCCGACTCCATGTCGCGCTTGACCGCCTCCACCGCCACGAGCTGATCTTCGGTCTCCTGATACGGGAAGGTGGCTTCCATCTCCTCTTGCCACGGGCTGTCCGGGCTGTAGGGGGCGCGCACCACCAGCTCCCGCTCGGCGTAAAGCTTGAGCAGGTCATCGGCGATTTCCGCCACGGCGCGGCGGGCGCGTTCTTTGACAAGCTGCCAGTCGGCGGTTCCCAGCCGGTTGATGACGGGTGGGGCGTCGCTGGCGCCGATGTAGCGACTCAGGCGGTCGGCCTGATGCACCGGCACGTAGAGCTTGTCCTCGCGCGCGTAGCTGACGAGCAAATACTCGCGTTCGACGCCGCCCAGCGACATACGCGTCAGCCCCTCGAAGCGACCGATGCCGTGTTCGATATGGACGACGTAATCGCCCGGCTTGACGTCTGCAAAGAAGAGCTCCGGCGCCACCTTGCTATGCGGCTTGGGACGCGCGCGCGCCTGCGGCTTGCTCCACCCAAACAGCTCGGCGTCGGTGAGCAGGTGAAGATTGAACGAGGCGCCTCCGCTCCCCTCTGTCCTTTCCGCTCGCCTCTCTTCTCTCTCCTCCCCCTTCGCTTCGATCCCTTTCACAATGAAGCCTTCGCCGAGGATGCCCTGCACCAGGGTGACGCTGCGGGGTGAAGGAGCCGTTTTGATTTCATGCTGGACGCGGCTGCTCAGATGCACCTCTTCCACAAGCTGGCCGATGCGCGCCGCCTGGCGCGTGGCAAGCACGACGGCGTGACCGGCGTTGTGCAGTTTGATGAGATCTGAAGCAATCTCCTTGAGTTTCCCTCCGAAGCGAGGACCTGGGGCAAATGCGCGCGCCAGCGGCGTGTTGGCGCCGGCGCTCTTGCCGTGCAGGTCGCCGTAGCCGAGCAGAGCAGGCTTGCGCTCGAGCAACTTCGCCTGGATTTCCTCGGCGGTGAAGGTGCTGCGCGCAAAAGCGCGCGGGGCCTCGCCTGCCTGCACCAGCTCGGCGTGCAGGCTTTGCGCCTGTGCATCCAGCTCGCGCAGGGTGGCGATCAAGTCGAGCGCATCATCGACGATCAGGATCGCGTCCGTCGGCAGGTGCTCCAACAGCGAGACGGGCGGATTGTAGAAATAGGGCAGATACCATTCGATGCCGTGGAAGCTGTGGCTGGCGGCGAGATGTTCGACTTCGAGCCGAATCTCTTCGCGAATCGCCAGCAGCAGCCCTGGATCGAGCAAGGGGCTGGCCTCTTCTCCCAGGCCGACGTTTTCCGCCGCGCGTAGATCGCCTGCGCGCACGCCCAGGCGCTCCAGCGCAAGCGGACCGTATTTGCTGAGCGCCTCGCTGCCTGGCCCGATCTCGACGGCTTCGACGCTGCGGATCGTGCGCTGGGTGGCTGGATCGAAGAGGCGCAGGCTTTCCACTTCGTCGCCGAAGAGGTCGATGCGCACGGGCGTCGGCAGGTTGGGCGGCCAGACATCGACGATGCCGCCGCGACGGGCGAAGGTCCCCGGCTCCTCCACCACTTCGACGGGCGCATAGCCGGTCTGCACCCAGGCGTTGGTCATCTGGTCGAGCCGCAAGGCGGCGCCCACCCTGACCGTGCGGAGGGCCAGGCGCAGCTCTCGCGCGGGCAGCGTCTTCTGGCTCAGCGCGCGTGCGCTGGCGACGATCACCGGCGGGGGTCCGCTGCGACTCTGCAAAGCTGCCAGCGCGGTCAAGCGGCGTTGGCGCGTAACGCTGCTCCAGTGGATGCGCTCGTAGGGCAGTGCGTCCGGTTCGGCGAACAGAAGGATCGGCGGACCTCCTTCTTCCGCCGGCGGCAACCACATCTCCAACTGGTCGCAGATTTGTTGCGCCATTTCGCTGCGCGCCGTGATGAAAACGAGGGGGACAGAACGCTGCATGCGTGCGCCGGCGACGAGGAAGGGGCGGGCGGCCGCAAGCACAGCCTGTGGCGTAGGTTCGGCGGGCGGCTCCGTCAGCGTTTGCAGCCACTCTCGGAAGGCAGGCAGCCGCGGCAAGAGTTCGAGCAAACCGGAAAGTTGCATGGAAGTCGTCACCCGTTGAACCGATTCATGGCGCGTTCGACGCCCTCGAACAGCCAGCACTCCGCCGCTTCCACGATGCGTGCGCGCAGCGGCGTAAAAATGACCTCTTCCTCTTCGCTGAAGTTTTGCAACACATAGGCGGCGGGGTCCATGCCGTTCGGCGGTCGACCGATGCCGACGCGGATGCGTGGAAATTCCTGCGTCCCCAGCTGCTCAATGATCGACTGCACGCCCCTTTGCCCGCCGGAGGAGCCGCCTGGCCGCAGCCGCAGTTTGCCCGCAGGTAGGTCCAGATCGTCGTGGATGACCAGGATCGACGAAGGTTCGATGCGGTAAAAGCGCGCCAGCGGCGCCACTGCCTCTCCGCTGGCGTTCATAAAGGTCAGCGGCTTGACCAGCAGAACCTTCTGGCGCAAGCCATCACGCGTAACAAAGCCGTTGCCCGTCTGCGCGCGCATTTGCAATCGATCCAGCGCAATTCCCCATCGCTGCGCGCAGAGTTCGACGCACTGAAAGCCGATGTTGTGCCGGTTGCGGCTGTATTGCGGGCCGGGGTTGCCTAGCCCCACGATCATCTTGAGCTCCGCCATCTGTCAAGATTAACCGTAGCGGCGCCAGGCCCATTCAAAGATGCGCTTGCCGAAGAAGATGGCGGCGATCACGATGAAGATGGCGGCGCTGATGCGAACGCCGTTGAAAAATTGTGTGCGCAGCCGTTGGAAGGAGAGCGCCTCGCCCAGCTCGCGCGTGAGCGCGCCGCCTGACGGCGTGGCGACAGAGGCCGGTGCAGCCAGCGTAGGCGTCGGCAAAAGGCCGCCGACGGCGGGCGTCTGCCCCGGGTCGACCACGGCCACTTCGGCCGGCGTGGGCGTCGGCGCCTCTTCTTCGACCTGAGGCTGCGTCACCTGGCCAAGCGCCGGCGTCGGCTGCGGCGCCGGCGTGAAAGTAGGCGTCGGCGTGGGCGTCTCTGTAGGCGACGCCTCCGGCGTGGGCGTCGGCGGCGTCGCCTGATTGACGCTCAAATTGGGCACAAAGTATTCGGCGTAGTTGCCGTCGGTCTTCACCACGCGCAGGCGCAACGTGTATGTTCCCGGCGGCAAGCCGCCCGCCTGCCACACGCCGAGCTGACCGCCGATCACTGGCGAAGTGCCGCCGGCGAAATAGATGAAGGCGTCATCGCCGCTCGGCTCCTGTTTGAAATGCAGCTCGTACTTCTGAAATGGCTCGATGGTGGCGGTGCCGAAAATGGGCACATCGCCGGAAATGGCCGAGCCGGGGGCCGGCGACGTGATGCCCGACTCTTGTGCATACGCCGAGGAAGGCGTTAGAGTAAGCCAGGCGAGCGCCAGCGCCCCAATCAGCATCGAGAGCGCCGTCGTTCGCAATTTTTGAATCCTATGCCAAATGTGAAATAAGCTCATCCTACATCCGTCGTTGAATGGTTTAAGGTTGCCGCAGATACTGAATGATGGCCAGCATGTCGGCGTCGCTTAGATCGGGGCGACCGCCGCTGGGCGGCATCACCAGGCCGGTCGTGTTGGCCGGATCGTTCAGCTCGCGACCCTGTCGGATCATGGCCAGCACTTCTTCATCGGTGTGGTCGGCGATAAATGCGGAGCCGCGTAAAGCGTTGCCAAGATTGGCGACGCCCTGCGCATCGACGCCATGGCAGGCCGCACACGCCTGCAAATAGAGCTGTTCGCCTCGGGCCAGCGCAGCCGGGTCGTTGACGACGCCCTGCACGCTCATCTGCGGGCCGGGGGTGACCGCCAGCACGGTGAAAGGCGCTTCCGCTGCGCTTGCGGCCTGCGTCTCCGAACCGGTGGTGAAGAGGACGGCAAAAATGGCGAGCACAACGACGATGGGCGCAACCACCTGAAGCCAGGGCGTGCGCTGAGGGGTTCCCTCTTCGTCTTCGGCGGAAGGTTCGCCGTTGAGCAGGGCGATGACGCTCATCAGTGTGATGATGAGAAAGCCAATCAACGCCAGAAAGGGGATGGTCACAAAGCCGAACCAGTTGATCCACTGCGTTGTGCAGGAGACGCCTTGCGCGCAAACTGCGGACTCTGCGAACAGATCGGTCTTTTCCAGAAGGTAGTGATAGGTGGACATGCCCAGGCCAAAGACCGAAAAAGGCAGCACATAATAAGGCAGATTGCTATCGCGGCGCAGCAGGCCAATGGCGATGAACCCCGCCAGAGGGTACATCAAAATGCGCTGATACCAGCAGAGCACGCAGGGCACGTAACCGCGCACTTCGCTGAAGTAGAGGCTGCCGCACATGGCCACCCACGCGGCGACCAGCGCAATATACATGCTGTTGCGATTGAGCCAGAGAGAAATCCGCTCCATCAAGATTGTCGCCTCTTTGATCTCAGACTACGAGCCCTGCGCAGCCAGCGCGGCGTCGATGGCTGCTTTGACGCTAGGATAGCTCGAGTTCTCCAGAAGCTGGCCGTTGACGATGACGGAGGGGGTGAAGCGCAGTCCCAGTTGACTCGCACGCGCCAGCGAAGCGTTGATCGTCGACTGATGGCGCTGCGCAGTCATGCAGGCCTGAAATTCCTGTTCGTTCAAGCCGACGGTGCGAGCAAATTCGGTGAGCTTTTCAAAAGTCGCACCGCGCTGCTGCTCCGCAGAGATCACCTGGAAGGCTTTGTCGTGATAGGGCCAGAAGAGATTCTGGTCCGCTGCGCACTCGGCGGCGAGCGCGGTCAGGAAAGAGCCAGGTGCATGCTGTTGCAGCGGGAAATGGTTGAACTCCAGGCGCACCTTGCCGCTTTTCACGTACTCTTCGACGAGCTGCGGCTTGACGGTGCGGCTGAAGGTCTGACAGGCGGGGCAGAGAAAATCTTCCCAAAGCTGAATCACGACCGGCGCATCCGGGCTGCCCAGGCTGGTGCGGTTGATCCATTCCGCAGGCACGTCCGGCTGCGAAACCGGCGCCGAAATTGTGCGACGCTCGTTAAAAACGATTAAACCAACGACAACAGCGACAATAGCAAAGCTGGCGCCAATAAGCCAAAGCCCGATATTGGAGCTGCCTGCGCGTCTGGCGCTTTTTTTCTTGATCGTTGTGGCCATCGTAATCCTCTTCCCTTCGGTTCCTTGTCACCCAGATATTGAACGATCATGCAAACAGATATTTTGACGTCGATTCATTGTTCATTGCACACTCCGCTGCTTTCAGTGAGCAACAGCCCAGTATACACCGGGCGCAGCGCTTCGACAAGAATTTGGAAACCTCTTTACCAGTAGCTTGCGCCAAAGACGCGACGGAGGATGTTGGCGCGCTCCTGGGACGTCGTCCAGTGCGGCTGGCCGTAGTCATACAGCATCGTGGTCAGAATTTGGGTGCTGAGGTGGCGGCCATGGTAGAAGGTGTGCTTGACCACCATCCCTTCCCGCGTCGCCTGCGACCACATCTGATCGAAGTAGAGGTTGCCCAACCCATAGAGAACCAGCTTGCTGTCGGTGAATTCCATCGCCTGCGGCACATGGCTCTGCACGCCGGTCACGATGTCGGCGCCGGCGCGCACCAGAGCGTTGAAGTCGAGCCGTTGATCGACGAGCGGCTGCACATCGTAGCTCTCTTGATATTGCAGCTCCACCAACACAATGTCTGCAAGGTTTTTCTCCTTGATCGAGCGAATCGTCGCCGAAAGAATGTTCAGGTCGAAAGGCGCTGCGCCCGGCAGCGCGTCGGTCGCCCACGCCATGGGCGGGCCGTAGCTGTTGGCGCCCAGAAAGGCGAGCCGGTTGCCGTTGTGTTCGATGTAGAGCGGTTTGAGCGCTTCGGCCAGGTTTCTCCCTCCGCCATAGTAAGGTAAGCCCCACGCCTCGTACATTTCCAGCGACGCAATAGCATTTTGACGACCGAAGTCATTCTGATGGTTCCCGGTCATGCCCACGATGTCGACGCCTGACGCAAAAAGCGTTTCGACATACTCCGGTTTGCTGCAAAAGTTGAAATTGTTGGGATCGGTGTTCGGTTCGCATCCCTCCACAAAAGGCACCTCGTTGCTGATGTGGGTGATGTCGGCGCTGGCCAGCTCCGGCCCGACCACCTCTGCAGGCCACGCCGGGCCGAAGCGCTCCATCTGCGCTGCCGTCAGGCGGCACATGGCGGTGACGCCGGTCATGGTCAACACGGTGAGCCGGTCGGGATCGCGGTTGCCGGGCGGCAGCGCGTTCAGCACCTCTGCGATGCGCTCCGCCTCTTTTTCATTGCTCGGATACGCCTGGGCGTAGAGATGGGCGACGAGCGGATATTGAGCCGGGTCGAAGTGGGCGCTGTTTTCCACCGGATTTTGGCCGTCGATGGCGAGCACAACCAGCCTTGGCTCCAGCTGCTCGAAAGGGAGAATCACCAGCGTGGCGCGATCTTGCCACGCCGCATCCACCAACGCCGCTGCGTCGGAAATGCCGACGACCTTCGGCCCCGGCGCGCCGAGCGCCTGCGTCAGCAGCGGCAGGGTTTCTGTGAGCACTACGATCCTCGTCAATTGCGGCGCAAGGCTCAGGCTGCTGGCGTCCGCAATTTCGAGCGGCTCGCCCCTCCACAGCGCCTGCACTTCGCGCCAGGCGATCAGAGGATGGATCGTGTCAAAGCGGGTGGCGGCGGCGAAGGTGAGCGTGTAGGCGCGCTGTGCATTCGGCCCCGGTTCGGCGCTGAGACGCAGCGCGGCGTCTTCGGGCGCAGTTGCGAAGTGTACGCCGTCCACAGAAAGGCTCTCAACGGCGTCGCGCAGCGCAGGAGCGGCGTCCGCATCCAACCAGATGGAAATAGGCGGCGTCTGAGGCGCCGTAGTAGGCGTGGTCTGCGCCTCGGTTGGCGTCCTTTCCGCGTTGGGCGTTGAGGCGTTTGCGACTCCACCGGGTGGACGGGACGCAACCGCAGTCAGGACAGGCGTTTCCGGCGGCCGCGCAGTGGAGGATTGCGCTCGCCATGGAGAAAGCCCCTGGAAAATCAGAACCCCTCCGAAGGTGATCAAGCCAAGGGCGATGAACAGGACAACTTTATGGAGATTTCGATCAGGCATCATGTCGATTCCAGGGCGAATGGGTGGAGGCGCCTCCTCGACGCATCGTCATTCCATGACGATGCACACTTTGCCGCTGAGGCCGGCGTCGGCGACGCGATACGCCTCCTCCGCCTGGTCGAGGGTGAAGCGATGTGAGACGATCACCTCCGGCTTCAGCTTCCACTCCACCAGCTTTTCGACCAGGTCCTCCATATGTCCCAGGCTGGTGACCCAGGAGCCGTAGATCGTGATCTGGTTGTGGATGATGGTCTGGCTGACGTCGAAATCAACGCGGTTGCCTTCGCCGACCATAGCGCAGCGTCCCCAGCGCCGCGTGCCTTGCAATGCAAGCAGCCTGCCCTGAGGCGAGCCGGAGCAATCGATCGAGACTTCGCAGCCCAGCCCGTCGGTCAACGCCTTGATCTGCGCCAGCGCATCCGTTGCGTCGGCGCGCACGGCATGGTCGATGGCGCCGACCTTCAGGCTGAAGTCCAGGCGCGAAGGCGCGACGTCGGCGCCGATCACCTGAGTGGCGCCCATCTTCTTGGCGACCAGTCCGGCGGCCATACCCACCGGCCCCATGCCGGTGATGAGCACGCGATCCTCGCCGGAGACGGCGACGCGGTTCAGCGCTTCATAGACTGTGCCAAAGCCGCAGGCCACCAGCGCGCCATCCACATAGCTCAGCGCATCGGGAAGGGCGATGCAGGTGTTCTCCTCCGCCAGCAAATAGTCGGCGTGGCCGCCGTTGCGCTGCCAGCCGTAGGCGGCGCGATGGGGCGAGGTGCAGGAGATCATGTAGCCCTTGCGGCAGTCGTTGCACACGCCGCAGCCGCTGATGTGGTAGAGAATGACGCGGTCGCCTTCTTTGAACCGTTTGCATCCCGGCCCGACTTTGACGATCTGCCCGCAGGGTTCGTGGCCGGCGATCACGTTCTGATACGCCTCCGGTCCGTGACCTAGATGCTCCCGATAGATGGCGCGAATGTCGCTGCCGCAGATGGACGAGGCTTTCATCTTGACCAACACTTGACCGTAACCAGGCTCCGGCACGTCGAACTCTTGGATCTCCACCTTTCGACCGCCGGGAAGTAAAACGCCGCGCATTTTCATACAGGTCGCTTCCTTTCTTGTGAATGGTCTTTTCTGTGAATGGTCTTTGAATGGACGTCCTTCTTGGCGAGCTAAAGCCGTCTTTGTTTTACAATGCGCAAGTCGTATCTCAACGGCAGTTATTGTACAATCATGTCGTCTTCTTCCATAGAACCCGTCCGCCTTGGCGATGGAATCGGGTTTCTTCCTGACCGACTTTCGATAAAGACCGCTTCCACGAAATCGGCCTGACGATTTTCTGAATCTCGACAGAAATTGTATACTGTATAAGTTAGCACGATTGCGGAGCGACCGTTGCCGACGTCAGCATGCAACCATGGATGCGACCCTATCTGCGCTGACAGTGAAAACCGTTTGTGAAAGGGATCAAGCGTTTTATGTCTGCAAATCCGGTTCAGGGCGCGAAACCGATCGACGCATGGGAAGCCAATGATGAGATCGACCTGCGCAAATACATCGATGTTCTGATCAAGCGCTGGCGCGAGATCGTTTTCTTCACGCTTCTGGTGATTGCGGCGAGCGTGTTAGGCGTGCTTGCTTACCGCCTGTTGCAGGCTCCCGTGTATGAGGCGCGCGCCAGCGTCGCGATTGTGCGCACCCAGACGGAGGTCAATTTCGACGAGCGTTTCACCACTTCGTCTGGGGCGCCGGGCGCCGGCGACGTCAACTCTCGCCGCAGCGCGTTGCTGGGGCTGGTCTACAGCGGCTCGATCGCCGAGCGCGTGGTCGCCGATCTGCGCGACCAATTGAACGAGCGCCAGCGTGATCCGGCCTATCTGCTGCGCCAGATCAACGCCGAACTCTCCACGCCCAATAACCGGACCGGCCAAAGCGATCTGATTCTGATCTCCGCCCGCGCCGAGTCCCCGCTTGTGGCCGCAGCGATCGCCAACGCCTGGGCGCAGCATTACGTGCAGGAGGTCAATCGCATCTATGGACAGGTGCCGGATGAGATCATCGCCTCTGTGCAGAAGGAGCTAAACCAGGCCCAGGAGAACTATGCGCAGGCGCAGCGCGCTTTAGAGCAATTCCTAGCCGAGTCTCCGCTCAATGCGTTGCGTCGCGAAATGGAGGAGACGCAGCAGGCGATCGCAACCTTGCAAAACGTCAACGCCACCGCCCTTTCCAGCTACGCCGATGAAATTCTCAGCTCCTATCGCCGCATTATCACCGCTTATCTGGACGCGCAGACGGAAGCCCAGCTTTTGGGCTTTCAGCGCGAACAGGAGGGGAGACGTCAGCTCCTGGACGCCTACATGCTCGCCTATAACAGCGCCCTGGTCGATGCGTTCGACACGCAGCGCCAACGGGACGCTCGGTTGCTGCGGCTTTACCATGATCAGTGGCTGCAAATGACGGCTGCGCTCTCGACGGCGCGGCTGTTGCAGGCAGGATTGCAGGCAGGTGGAGAAGGGGCTGTGACCAGCACGGCGGCTGCGCTGCAGTTGCTCAAGACGCAGCTCGCCTCTTCCACAATCAGCGACATCCCGTCCCTGCAACTGAACAACCCCGATCTGGCCGTGAAATCGACGACGCCGTTCGTTGAGCGCGTCCCGTTGACTACCTCCGTCGGCGCCCTGGTCGTGCAAGGCGTCCAGACGCTCCAACCTGGCGCAGCGCCGGAGACGACCTCGCGGCAACCGACCCTGCAGTTTGCGTTGACGTCGCCCTCTGAAATCACGTTGGCTGCCCTCACCGCCGATTTGAACGGGACGATTGCAGCGCTGGAGCAACAGCTTGCGCAACTGGAGGCGGACATCGACGCGCTCACCCAGGCGCTGGCAAGCGGCGAACGTTTCAACGGACTGGAAGTGCAGATGCCTGAGGAGAGCGAGCTGGTGAACGCCATTCGCGCCCGCTATCCGACCTTGTTCGAGCGCGGGCCGTTTTCAGAGCTCGGCGAAACGGCGAGCCGCGACGCCAGGCTGGCGAGCGAGGGGCGCGCCCAGGCGGAGGAGCTGCTGAAGCTCGCCGGCGCAGAGACGGCGGCGCTCACCGTTCAGGCCGACGCACCCATGCAGGAAAGCATTGCGCTGCTGGAGAGTCGGCTCCAGAAGCTGCAGGCGCAGGTGGAGGCGGAGCAGGCGGCCTATCGCCGGTTTACGCAGCAGCGCGATCTGGCCTGGGACGCGTTGAAAGCCTTGAGCACCAAACAGGCGGAGCTACGCCTGGAGCGCGCCGCCGCCAACACCGAGGTGCGCATGGGCACGCCGGCGATTGCGCCGGATGAGCCGGTTCAAATCGCCAGCGCTCCGATCAGCATCGCCCTGGCCGCCGTGGTCGGCTTCATGCTGGCGATCTTCCTGGCCTTTCTGTTGGAGCACCTGGGGAGGCCGCCTCTGTTTGTACGGACTTCTCAGGCGGTGTAAACGTTCCGCCTTCCTGACCGATGAGCGATGTAGCTCTGCCCGGCTTCCTGGAAACCCTGCGGCTCTCCTTGCGCCTTGATCCATCTATCTACGGTTTGCTTCGCGATAAGACGCAGGGAGTCTACTACGCTGCTTTGATTGTTTTGTTGGCCGGGCTATCTGAATCGCTTGGTCAAAGCGTGGTGCTGCTCTTGAACCGGGTGCGGCCGCGCCGCTTTGTCCTGGCGCTGTCCATCACCACGGTCAGCAACGTCTTCGGCTATCTTCTGTGGTCTTTGACGATCTGGTCTGTGGGCATCTTGCTTACGCAAAAAGAGCAGGATTTCCGCGAGGTCGCCGTAGTTGTAGGATTGGCCTACGCCCCCCAAATCTTCGCCTTTTTTGAGCTGACGCCTTATCTGGGCAACCTGATCTGGGGTGTGCTCTCGCTCTGGAGCATGTTGGCCATCGTCGTGGCGCTCCACTATGGGTTGGGTCTGGAGCCATGGCAGGCGTTGTTAGTCTCCGCCCTGGGCTGGGTTGTCATGCAGGCGCTGCGCCGCACTGTAGGATGGCCGATTTTGCGGCTGCTCAGCTGGCTGCAGCACCGCGCGGCGGGCGTGCCCTTGACGGCGCGGCTGGAGGATGTGGCGCGCCTTCGCCGCCACACCCTGCGCAACTGGTATGAGCAATTGGAGGCGCGACGCCGCAGCGTGCGTCTTCCGCCGGTGCGAAAGAAACGTCGCGGGATGGACGGTCAGACGAACCATGTTCACCGATTGGAGTGATCTGCTGCTGCTGCCGTTGACGGCGCTGATCATCTTCCTGTTTTGGGCGTCCTTGACGCCTTTCGAGACGCTCGGCTGGTGGGCGGGATGGTTTGGCAACGCCATCTATCACGACGTCTCCGTCTCCGAGGCGGAGGCGACTTCGTCATCGAGCGAGCCTCGACGCCAGCCCGCTACGGCGTATGTCCTGTTCCTGTCCGGCATCGGTCGCGTCTCCGGGCAAACGCTGAGTTACCGCGAGCAGGAATTTCTCAACCGGCTGCGCAATCGTCTCCCTGGCGCAGTCGTGATCGACAACATTTTTCCCTACTCCGTCAACAACCTTGCGCTCACCGGACAGCCGATCTTCGCCGGCTTGTGGAAATGGGCGCTCGATCGCAAGTTGGACGGGCCGGCGCTGGCAGGCTATCTGATCAACATCCGCAATCTGTTGCAGGTCGCCATCGCCGCCGACAAGCGCTACGCGCCGATCTACAACCAGGCCATGGCGGAGGTCATGCTCGACACTGTGATGCGCTATCACTTTGACCCCAAAAGTTCGGTGCCGATCTTTCTGATCGGCTACAGCGGCGCCGGACAAATCGCGATCGGCGCGGTCACCTATCTGCGCGAGTGGACCAAAGCGCCCATCTACGTCATTTCGCTGGGCGGCATCTTCAGCAGCGATCCCGGCATTTTGGCGGCAAGCCACGTCTTCCATCTGTGGGGCACGCGCGATCAGGCGCAGATCTGGCGATTTCTGATGCCTGGGCGCTGGTCCTGGATGGCGGCCTCGGAATGGAACCGGGCGCTGCGTCAAGGCCGCGCCACGATCATCCGCATGGAGGGAATGGGCCACACCGGTCGCGGCGGCTATCTCGACCATCGACCGCCGGCGGAGGGAGGGCCGGCCAACGTCGACCGCACCGTGGAGTTGGTCGCCACCATCATCGCCCATGCTGACCAGCCTGAGCGCATCCCGCGCACGGCGTAGGAGGAGGGTTTGTTTTCATTTTTTGCCCCCTACAATTTGACACGCCACCCCTTCTTTCCTATACTTTAAGTGTTGGCAGCGATCCTCGGTAGCTCAATCGGCAGAGCATCCGGCTGTTAACCGGACGGTTGTTGGTTCGAGTCCAACCCGGGGAGCCAGAAGAAAGAAACCCTTGCGTTCAACCCGCAAGGGTTTTTTGTTTGGTGATGGCCGGAGACGTCAGGCTTAGCTAACTCAGCACCTAACCGATGAGAATCCCGCCAGACCGACGATTCATTTTTTGCTGTTCTCTGCGCCTTTCTGTCTTCGCTTCTTCGTGTCTTTGTGCCTTTGTGTTAATTATTTTTCAGGTTTCCAAGAACGCGATTCCAGAGCCGCTCTCGCCTTTGCGGAGGTTCGTTTCAAGTTCCCGGTGCATCGTCCTTCATCCTGGACGATCCTCCTTCATCCTTTGACATAAGAGAGTTTTTCGCAGATCAGGCCTCCTCTCACTTGATAGAGATCGACCCCGCGCACATGCCCCGCCTGTCCTGCATCGTCCACCCAGTCGTAACGCCAGCGCATGACGCAACGCGTGCCGGCCCCGAAGATTTCTTCGATCTCGATATGGGCATGCGGCGACTGTTGGAAGAACGTTTGCCAGAAGTGCGTCACCGCTGCTTTGCCTGCATAGACGGCGCCATCGGGAGGCGGGGAGGTGTTTTCGAAGACGCAATCCTCGCTCATTAGCTCCATCATGCCGCCCACGTCATGGCGATTGAAGGCCTCGTTGAACGCCAGCACGGCCCGCACCGCCTCTTCCACCTTCGACATGCGTACAGGGCTCATCGATTTTCCTCCTACGTCGCTTGCAAGGCTTCGCGCGCCAGCCAGGCGCACCCCAGGAGGGCGGCGTCCGTGTCCAGTTGATTTTGCACGATGCGCACGCGTTCACCCACCGAGCGGAAGCTATAGCGCGGGACCGCGCGTCGCGCCGGCTCCAGCAGCAGGTCGCCGCAGTGCGCCACCGAGCCGCCGATCACATAACATTCGATGTCCAGGATCATGGCCAGGGTGGCGATGGCGACGCCAAGCGCCTCGCCCGCCTCGGTGAGAACGCGCAACGCCAGCGCGTCGCCCTGCTGCGCCAGCGCCGCCACCTGCTGGCCGTCCAGCGCAGTCGAGGTCTCCAATGTGGGCGTTTCTCCCCGTTGCGCGGCTGCATAGCGACGCGCCAGCCAGGGGCCACTCATGAAGGTTTCAACGCAGCCGCGCGAGCCACAGGAACAGAGGGCGCCGGCGCGATCCAGCGTCGTGTGGCCGAACTCGCCTGCGGAGTTGTGCAGCCCGCGATAGACCTGCCCATCGGCGATGATGGCTGCGCCGACGCCCGTGCCGACGATAATG
Organism: uncultured Caldilinea sp.; assembly: GCF_937128415.1. Classification (GTDB taxonomy): domain Bacteria; phylum Chloroflexota; class Anaerolineae; order Caldilineales; family Caldilineaceae; genus Caldilinea. Next base: position 133,393 of record NZ_CAKZMJ010000027.1, on the reverse strand, counting down.
TACACCATGCTGCGCTCGCCGCGCCCGGCGCCGTAGTGAAACTCGCCCAGGCCGGCCGCCTTGGCGTCATGGTCGAGGCGCACGGGCGCATTCAAGCGTTCGCTCAGCAGCGCGGCCAGCGGCGCTTGGTGCAGGCCGGGAATGTTCGGGGGATCGAGCAAGACGCCGGCGGCATGATCGACCGGCCCCGGCGTACAGACGCCCACTGCAGCCACACGCTCTCCCCTGGGAAGCTGCTGTTGCATCTCCTCGATGCTCGCCGCAATCCGTTCCACCACGGAATGTGGCCCTAGACGGTCTTCGGTTGGGAAGCGTCTTCGCGCAATAATTCGATGATCCGGCGTCACCAGTCCAATTTCCGTCTTGGTGCCGCCCAAATCGACGCCTGCTACGAACATTTCTGCATCCTGATTCGTTGTTTTTGGGTTGCCGATGGATTGTAACACCGTTTGCTTCAATCGTCTGGGTGCGCTTCAAGGAGTCGAGCGCCCATCGCCGCCAGCGCCATGTCTTCTTCTTCCGGCAGGCCGCTGACCCCCACGCCGCCGACGACTTGCCCCCGATAACGGAGGGGGACGCCGCCGCCCCATGCTGTATAGCGCAGGTCGCCGAAGTTGGTCATCGGCCAGCCGTGGCTGCGCGCGGAGTCGCCGATGGCGCGGGTCGGCTGCTGCTCGCGTGCGGCGGTGAAGGCTTTGTTGATGGCGATCTGAATTGACGGCAGCTTGCAGCCATCGGTGCGCAGAAAGGCGATCAACTCGCCATGCGCGTCGGCGACCGCAACCGCCGCGCCTTTGCCCTGCTTCTCCAGCTCGCTGCGAATCGCCTCGAGGATGCGCAGCGCGTCCTGATGCGACAATGTAAGCTGTTCGTGCATAGCTTCACTCCTATCCCTTAAAAAACCATGAAACGGTGTGCCAGAACCTGCGGCTGCGAGCCGCAGCTACGGTGAATCCAAAAGACCTGCCGTTGCGAGCCGCGGCTATGGCGCTCTTTCCCCCTCTCCCAGCATTGGGAGAGGGGGCCAGGGGGTGAGGGCCCGCAGCTACGGTGAAATCGGTGTATTCTCGTTAAGCGCAGCTCGTCGCTGCACCTCCGTGAACGCACCAAGACCCTAATTTATTTCGAAATCTTCTCCGCCACGCGCAACGCCTGCGCCGCAATGGTCAGCGCCGGATTCATCGCCGCAGATGAAGGGAAAAACGACGAATCGACCACCCACAAATTTTCGACGTCGTGGGCGCGACAGTAGGGATCGAGCACCGAAGTGGCCGGGTCTGTCCCAAAGCGAAGCGTGCCGCACTGATGAGAGTTCGTCTCGATGCCCATCGGTTTGATAAAGATGAAGCGATAGCCGGCCGCGCGCATCATCTCCTTTGCCGCCTCGACGAGTTTGCGATGCGCCGTCAAGTTGTTGGGCTTCCAGTGGATCACCACCCGCCCATCGCTGCGCAGCTCGACGCGGTTGTCGGGGTCGGGCAGGTCTTCGGACATCACCCACCAGTCGACGCTGCGGTCGGCCATCCCTTGCAAAATGGGCTTGGGCACGAGCGGTTGCGCAGCGGTCAACATGCCGGCCTGAAGCTTTCCCAGCAACTGAATGTTGCCCATCGGATAGGGAAAGTTCGGCCCTCTGAAGTAGAAGTCGTTGACGGCCATCGTCTTCTGAAAGATCGTCGGGTTGCGCCGCAGGGGATCGACCGCCATCAGGGCCGTGTTGTTGTGCACCATATAGTTGCGCCCCACCAGGCCGGACGAGTTCGCCAGGCCGTTGGGGTGTTTGTCGTTGGCGGAGCGCAGCAACAGCAGCGCTGAGTTGACCGCGCCGCAAGAGACGACAAATCGATCGGCGTGCACGGTCTCCTTTTGTCCGTTGCGATCCACTTCAACCGCTACAACGCGGCGACCCGTTGCATCCGTCAGCAGCCGTCTTGCCAGCGTGCGCGTCCATAGGGTGATGTTCGGGCTGTCCAGAGCCGGTCGCACGCAGCAGACGTCGCTTTCTCCCTTCGCCAACACCTGACAGGGAAAGCCGTCGCAGGTTTTGCAGCGGATGCACCGCCCGCCGGCGCGCAGATCGATGGCCATCGGCAGATGAAACGGATGAAGCCCCTGACGGCGCAGCCGCTCGCACAGCTCGTCGATGTACGGCTCGTGAGGTACAGGTGGATAGGGGAATGGCCCGGAACGCGGCGGCTCGGTTGGGTCTTCGCCGGGCGCGCCATGCACCAGATAAATTGCTTCGGCGCGGGCGTAGTACGGCTCCAGATCTTCGTAGGGGATCGGCCAGGCCGGCGAGGTTCCGCCCTCGTGCTCGATGGCTCCGAAGTCCTCCTTGCGAAAGCGGGGCAACGCAGCGCCGTAGACCTTGGTGTTGCCGCCGACGAAGTAATGCACGCCGGGATGAAAGGGTTTGCCGTCCGCGCCGTACCAGGTTTCATCCGGCTTATAGCGCCGGCGGTCGAAGACCTCCGCGGGCTGCCAATTCTGCGGCTCCTGCGGCAAAAAGTCGCCCCGCTCGATGAGCAGGATGCGGAGTCCGCTGTTGCGCAACGCATAGGCCAGCGTTCCGCCGCCCGCGCCCGTGCCGATGATCATGAGATCGAAGTGCTCCGTCATAGCGCCTGCTTTATCCTTTCACCGATCCGGCCAGGATGCCGCGGATGAAGAAGCGGCCCAGCAAAATGTAAATGATAGCCGTCGGCAGCGCCGCCACGACTGCGCCCGCCATCACGACATTCCATTCCACAGAAAAGGTGCCCGACAGGTTGTTCAGCGCAATCGTCACCGGCTGCCTGGCCGGGTTGGGGACGACGGTGACGCCGAAGAGGAAGTCGTTCCAGATATTGGTGAACTGGAAAATGCCGACGACGACAAAGGCCGGGATCGACAACGGCAGCATGACGCGAATGAAGGTCGTGATCACGCCGGCGCCATCGACGCGGGCGGCGTCCAGCAGCTCGGTCGGCACGTTGGCGAAATAGTTGCGAAAGATCAGCGTTGTGATCGGGATGCCGTAGATGACGTGCACCAGCACCAGCCCCGGAATCGTGCCGTACAGGCCGATGACTTGAAGCGTGCGCACCAACGGCAACAGGATGCTCTGATAGGGAATGAAAAAGCCAAAGAGCATCAACGTGAAGATGATGTCCGAGCCTCGGAAGCGCCACTTTGCAAAGAGATAGCCGTTGATGGCGCCGATCAGCGACGAAAGGACGGTGGCCGGAATCACCATGCTGAGGCTGTTCATCAAGTTCGGGCTGAGACGCTCCCACGCGCCGACAAAGCCATTGGCGCCGGAAAGCTGAGCGGGCGGCAGCCACATGCGCTGCAAGCTGACGCTCTGCGCATCTTTCAAGCCGTTGGCGATCATAACGTACACCGGCATCAGAAAAACGATCGCCATGCAAAAGAGGACGAACCAGACGGCGTATGCACCCCAGCGCGGCCTGCGCCGCTTTCGAGCCAAAGCAGCGGTCGTCATGACTCCTCCTTCAACGTGCTGGCTAGATATGGAACAATCACAAGGGCCACCAGCACAAGCATGATGATGGCCGCAGCGGAGCCGAGGTTGTAGCGCGTGGCCTTGAACATCTGCTCAAACACGAAAATGGCGGGCACGTCGGTGGCGAAGCCAGGGCCGACGCCGGCCATGGTGTAGACCAGGTCAAAGATTTTGAGCGATACATGCAGCAGGATGACGACGACGCTGATGGTCACCGGGCGCAGCATCGGGATGATCACCCGATGGTAAATCTGAAACTCGCTGGCGCCGTCGATGCGGGCCGCCTCGCGCACCTCTTCAGAGATCGTCGCCATGCCGCCGAGGTATAGCGCCATCACAAAACCCGAAAGCTGCCATGTCGCTGCGATCGCCACAGGAATCATCGCCAGGGGAATGCCCCATCGCACCTGCCAGCTCTCGGCGCCGGGAAGCACGGTGGCGAGAATGCCGTTCACCTGCGCCACTACGGTTGGATCGGTGATCCAGCCCGGCCTCAATGGCCCCGCACCTATCTGTGCGAGAAGATAGTTCACTCCCAACAGCTCAAACAGAAGATTCAAACCGGTCTCCGGGTTAAAAATCCACCGCCACACCACGCCGGTCACCACGAAGGAGAGGGCGTAGGGGAAGAGAAAGATGTTGCGAAAAATGTGATGACCGGCCAGGTGACGATCCAACATCACGGCCAGCGTCAAACCCAGCGTCACGGCGAAAGCAATAAAGAACACGGTGAAGACGAACGTATTGCGCAGGTCCGCCTGCCAGCGCGCCATGGCAAACAGCTCTCCGTAGGTGGCGAAGAGCGGCTCGCGCAGCGAGAGGTCCACCTTCAGGGTGCGCCAGTTGGAGAGGGAAACCCAGAACGTGAAGCTGATGAAGACATAGACGAAGACCGCCAGCGCCACGATCGAGGGCAGCAACAACAGCACAGTCTGCATCGTTTCCGACAGGCGCCAACGCCGCGTCTCGACCGGCGTCGTGCGCACGGCGGGAGTGGAATCGGTGGAGGCAGTGGTCATGGAGACGCCTTTCTGAACGATCCCTGTTTTCCGGTCTCCAGTCGTTGATTCGGAAGACTGGAGACCGGAAAATTCAGAACTTCCTACCGCCCGAATCCCGAACTCTGTGCAGCGGCGACCAGCGCGTTGGCGAAAGCGTCGACATTTTTGTCGACGACGAAGACGGTCACGGCGTCATTGAGCGCCTGTTGGAAGTCGGCCGGCGCCGCAGAGCCGTGCACGACCGTCGGCACGAGTGCATCCTTCGCAAAGGAGTCCATCGACCAGTTGTGATAGGGGCCAAATTTGGCGCGGTCACAGTCGGTGCGCGCACAGATCGAACCTTTGAGCGGATTGAACGCTTCTTGCGCCTCTTTGCCGCCAATCACGCGCAGCCAGTTGATGGTGTTCTCTCGATTCGGCGCGCCGTTGCCGAGCACGAAACCATCCGCCACGATCATGAAAGACCCATCGGTGCCGGGGTGGCTGACCCAGCCGAAGTCTTCGTTGTCAACCTTGCCGGCGTTGACGAACTCGCCGTAGGCCCAGTCGCCCATCGAGTTGAAGGCGCAGCCTCCATCCATCAGCTTCTTGACCGCCTGATCCCAGGAGAGCGCGGCGTGGTCGTCGTTTTGGTAATCGAGCATACGGCCGTACACTTCCATGGCCTGTTTCACGTCCGGCTCATCGAAGCGCACCGAGCCATCCCACAGGCCGTTGTAGCGCTCCGGCCCGATGACGCCCAGCAAGGTGTTCTCGAAGAGCTGCGCCGAAGCCCAGATGCCGGAGTCGCCGACGCAGAGCGGCGTCACTCCCGCCGCCTTGAGCTGCTCGGCGATCGCAAAGAACTCATCCACGCTCAGCGTTGCGCCGATCTCAATGCCGTTCTCTGCGAGCAACTTCTTGTTGTACCAAAAACCGTTGCCCCGGTGGACGCCCACCGTCACCTGGTAGAGTTCGCCGTCTTTGGTCATCATGGCGCGCAACGCCTCGGGCACGACGGCCTCCCACCCTTCCTCTTGATACAGGCTGGTCACCGGCTCGACGTAGCCGGGCTCCACATACTGGCCGAGCAGCTCATAGCCCGGATGCACCTGCCAGGTGTCGGGCACATCGCCGCCCGCCAGCCGCGTTTGTAGCACGGGCCGCGCCGCCGAGCCGCCGCCGCCCGCCACCGTTGCATTGATGATCTCTACGTTTGGATACCGTGCACTGTACACGTCGAAGAGCGCCTGCAGAGCCGCCGCCTCGCCGCCGGAAGTCCACCAGGAGAAAACTTCCAGCTTGCCGCCGCCGGCCTGCGCCTGCTCCCCGGATGGAGCCGCCTGTTCGCCGGCAGGCGCCGCCTGGGGCGCCACACATGCGGTCATGACCAGCGCAAGCAAGAGAATAAGCGTCCCTGTGGACAGGGTTCTTTTGCCGAACATGTTCTTTCTCCTTATACTGAAAAGGTCTGAAGCATCGATGGAACGGTTGATGTTCTGGGAAGCTTTGGGTGTGATTTACATCAGGCTCACCTCCTTTCGGAGCTCGACCGTTTCTGAACCCGAATCGATGCCGATGACGTAGGAAGGAGGCGGCGCATTCGACCCCTGCCAAGGATGGATGGCGCCGCCCCTTTTTCACAACGGGTGAGAATCCAGAGACTGTACGTTGCCCCCCGTTGCTGTAAAACTACATGCGTCTCAACGTTGCGCACCGCCGACCCAGGGCCGGCGTCTATGCAAGCACCTCGCCGATCTCCACCCACCGCCCCTCTTGCGAAGAGCGCTCGGCAGCCTCCATCACCGCCTGGATGTGCAGGCCGTCGGCGAGCGTCGGCTGGGTGGGGCGGCCTTCGGCGATTGCCTTCAAGAATTGCCATTGACATTCGGCGTGCGTGCGCACGAAATCGGGCGTCATGGACCAATCCGGCGCTTTCTGGCCCGCGTAGCGATTGACGGCCTCCACTTTGCGGAAGCCGCGCAGGCCGCCGGTGGGCTTGTCGCTATCGCGCACGTCGTAGACTTCCAGCCACGCCGGGTCGAGGCCGTTGAAGCGCAGCGCACCCTTCTCGCCGAAAATCTCAAAGCCGATGTCGTTGGTCAGGCCCGTGCCCATGCGCGAAGCCTCCACCGTCCCCAACACGCCCTCTTTGGTGCGCAGCGTGAGCAGAGCGATGTCGTCCACGTCGACCGCCACGCGCTCCGTTGAGCCAGGCGCTGCGGGGCGCTCCGGGATCAACGTGTCGAGCGTCGCTTGCACGGAGGCGAATTCCCCGACCAGGGAATAGAGCAAGTCGAGAATGTGCGAACCGATGTCGAAGAGCGCGCCGCCGCCGGCGATCGCCTTCTGCTGGCGCCAGGAGATGGGCTTGTTGGGATCGATGTAGCTCGATCGGTAGTAGCGCCCGCGAAAGGAGAAGATGCGCCCTAAAAAGCCCTCTTCCATCAGTTGTCTGGCGCGCAACACGGCGGGGTAAAAGCGAAAATTGAAGGTCATCTGCGTCTTGACGCCGGCGCGCTCGACCGCCGCCGCCATGCGCTTCCCCTCGGCGACGTTCATCGCCAGGGGCTTCTCACAATAAATGTGCTTGCCGGCGGCGGCGGCGGCTTCGACGATTTCGGCGTGCATATGGTTCGGCACGCAAATGTCCACCGCCTCAATCTCGGGCCGCGCCAGCAGCTCGCGATAGTCCGCCGTCCAGAAGTCGCAGCCTAACTCGGCTGCGGCGGCCTGCGCCGTCTCCGCCCGCGTCGTCGCCACGCCGACGATGCGAATGGCGTCCGCCGGCAGGCCATAGTGAAATGTCAGCGAACGGTACGCCATGCCGTGCACGCGACCGATGCCGCCGTAGCCGATCATGCCGATGGTGGGAAAGGTCATGGGTGCACCCTATTTTTTCAGTCTCCCGTCGTTCGTCCGATACTGCTCGCTGGCTGCGTCCATCACGGCGCGCAGCTTCTGCACAGCCGCAGCGATTTCGCCGGTGCCGGGGCGGAGTTTGCCGTTTGGCCCCTTGAGCAGCGGGGACGAGAACTCGCCCACGGTCATGCCGGCGGCGATGAATTCGGCCACGTTGCCTGCGTTGAGGCCGCCGTCCTCCATCAGCTCAATCTGCCCTTCCATGCCCGCCTCGGCGATCATGTCGTGAAGCTTGCGGATCGTGCGCACCATGATGGGGTCCATCGTATGGGGGCTTTGGCCCGGCTTGGGCTTGACCCAGAAAGGCGCCCGGCTTTCATATTCGATGATGTCCACGTAGGGATGGATAAACTGCTCGAAGGCCATGGTGGGCACGCCCTGCCACGCCCAGACGCCGACCTTCAGCTCCAGCTTTTCCTTGATGTAGGTGATCTGCTGAAAGATCATCTCTTCCGTGGTCTCGATGGGGAGGCTGATCAGGTTGACGCCCAGGTCCTTGAGTTGATCGAAGACGTCGAAGGTGGGGCGGTACATCTGAAGCTGCGCCTCGATCTCCAGGCTGGTGCTGGCGCGCACCGCCTCGATGATGTCGAAGCCCCCGCGCGGCATGCCGAAGTCCATGTATTTGCCGTCGCGCACTTCGATGTGCAGCCAGTCGACGCCCGCCTCCTCCAGGTCCTTCACCTGCGCGCCGAGCACGGCGTAGTCGGCCCAAAACAGGCCGGCGGCAATTTTGCAGCGTTGTGTGACTTTTCCGATTGTGTCTGCCATGAGATTTTACGCTCCTTAAACTGGTTTTAGGTTTGTTTAGATTTTAAGGTCGAAAACTATAGACCGGATCGACAAGGGCCATCCCCTTCTTCTAGCTCCCCATCTCAATCAACACCTTCATCGCCTGCTGCGTGCGCATCAGCTCGACTCCGCGCATCAGCTCCGTCAGCGGCAGGCGATGCGTCACCAGGATCGACGGCTGAATGCGTCGGCTCTCCAGCAGTTGAATGGTCTGGGCGAAGGGATGCAGGCCGACGAACGCACCGTGCACCGTCAGGTCGTAGCGCGTGATGGTGTACTGGTTCACCGTCGGGTTGTCGTGTGGGCGTAGGCCGAAGAGGATGATCTGCCCCCCGCGACGCGCCAGCCGAATCGCCTGGTCGATCTGGTTGCCCACGGCGTCCACGACGATGTCTGCGCCCAGGCCGGTCAATCGTTTGACTTCGGCCGGTGCATCGACCTGTGCAACGTTGAGGGCGGCGTCCATGCCGATCTCCTGCGCAAAGTCCAGGCGGTAGGGCGCTACGTCGAGCAGGATCACCTTGCCGGCGCCCATGGTGCGATAAAGCAGCGCGAAGAGCAAGCCCATCGGGCCGGCGCCGATGATCGCCACGTTGTCGCCGGGCTGAAACGGCGCGCGCTTCACCGAGCCGACGACGCAGGAGAGCGGCTCGAAAAAGGCTGCGTCATCGCGCGGGACGGACGGATCGATCTTCCAGAGCGCGCGCGCCGGCGCACGCAGCGTGGGCGCAAAAGCGCCGTCGAGGGTGGTGCCGATGGTCTGATAGTTGGTGCACTGGTTGTCCAGGCCGCGTCGACAGTAGTCGCATTTGCCGCAGGTCAGGCGGTTGGCGATGACGACGCGATCGCCGGGTTGCACGTGCCTCACCGCCGGGCCGATCGCCTCGACCACGCCGACGCCTTCATGGCCGATGACGATGCCAGGCGTCGCCTTGTGCGCCGGCGGCGTAGCCAGAATGTTGAGGTCGGTGCCGCAGATGCCGCAGGCTTCAATGCGCACGATCACGTCATCGTCGGCGGCAAGCTGCGGCGTTCGGCGTTCGACGTACTCGATCACGCCGTCGCCGCGAAAGATCGGAACGGTTTCAAATTGCGCCATCGTTGGTCCTTAGGTGCGATGATGGGTTTGGAACAGAGAGAGCCTCTCTCGTCTGGGCTGCGCTCTCAAGGACGGCTTTGGCCGTGTCCAGGTCGGTGCAAAAGACGTCGATGACGCCGGTGCGCAGCGCGCCCAGGATCGCTTTGGTCTTCGCCTCGCCGATCGCGATCGCCATGACGGTGGGAATTGCGCGCAGGTCGTCGAGCCGCAGGCCGATCACCCGCTCATTGAAACCGCCTGTGTACGGCAGCCCGTCGACGGTGAAAATCTGACCCGACATATCGCCGACCCCGCCAGCGGCGCGGATTTGCGCCAGCTCGTTCGCCGAAAGATAGCCGCCCTTGGTGAATTCCGAGGTTGCAGGGTCGAGGTTGCCGACGCCGAGCAACGCCACGTCGGCGCGACGCGCCATCGCCAGCACGCGCTGAATGTCGCGCTGGCCGCGCAGCATCTCCGCCGCTTCGACGCCATCCACCACCATCGGCGCAGCGAGATAGTGCGCTTTGCCGCCCAGCTTGGCCGCCAGCTCGCGCGCCAGCGAGGCGCTGTCCAGCTCCGGCGTGGCCAACGCCAGGCTGCCCACGGCCTGAACGACGTCGACGTGTCCCTGAAAGCCCGGCCGCACAGCGTGGATCACTTCATAGGTCGAGCGTCCCAAGCAGACGGTCATCACCATGCCGTCGTGCAGAATCTGCTCCAGGTAGCGGGCGCCCAACTGCCCGACGCGCGCCAGCGCGTGCGAGCGATCCGGGCTGCTGGGGCGAAGCACAAGCGCCTCGCGCAGGTGAAAAACGTTGCACAACTGCGCCTCGACCTCCGGTGCGCGCTGCACCGGCCAGTTGATGGTGAACTGAATCACCTGCTCTTCGCGCGCCTGTTTGAGCAGGCGATACACCTTGATGCGCGAGACGCCGAGCTGCGCAGCGATGGCGTCCTGCGTCATTTCTTCCAGGTAGTACATCGAGGCGACCTGCGCCAGCAGGTCATGTTCGGTGTAATCGAGCACAGGCGTCTCACAATAAATGTGCAAATGTTCATTTCGAGTGCGATTGCACAGAGCATAACACATGGATAGGCGTTTGTCAAGGAGTTGCGTTGAACTCAGGCGATCGATAGGGAAAGCCCTCACCCCCTGCCCCCTCTCCCAATGCTGGGAGAGGGGGAGAAAGCCCTCACCCCCTGCCCCCTCTCCCAATGCTGGGAGAGGGGGAGGAGGGAGCGTCCGCAGGTGCTTTGGATTCATCGTAGCTGCGGCTCGCAGCCGCAGGCCCTTGGCAGGCCCAAAAGCCGTGGGGAAAGCCCTCACCCCCTGGCCCCCTCTCCCAATGCTGGGAGAGGGAGAGAAAGCCCTCACCCCCTGGCCCCCTCTCCCAAGCTGGGAGAGGGGGAGAAAGCCCTCACCCCCTGGCCCCCTCTCCCAATGCTGGGAGAGGGAGAGAAAGCCCTTACCTCCTGGCCCCCCTCTCCCAAGCCGGGAGAGGGGGAGGAGGGAGCGTCCGCAGGTGCTTTGGATTCATCGTCGCTGCGGCTCGCAGCCGCAGGCCCTTGGTGAACCCTGGAGCCGTGGGAAAAGCAACGAAGCGCAGTTGCGAACCGCGCCTGGAGGGCGTCAGAATCACCAGCGAATTTTGACGCAAAGCGATGAAGCGCATCGGCCGCAGCACCGCTGCGCCGATGCCTTCATTCTACAAATCTGTGATCTTTCAGTGGCCTATGCGAGGTAATCGCGCAGTTTGCGGCTGCGCAGGGGATGACGCAACTTGCGCAGCGCCTTGGCCTCGATCTGGCGCACGCGCTCGCGGGTGACGTTGAACTCCTTGCCGACATCCTCGAGCGTGCGCGTGACGCCGTCTTCCAGGCCAAAGCGCATGATCAGCACCTTGCGCTCGCGTTCGCTCAGATTGTCGAGGATCTCTTCCATCTGTTCTTTCAGCAAGCGCCGGCTGGCCGAGTCGGCGGGGCCGGGCAGGCTGTCGTCCTCGATGAAGTCGCCCAGGTAGCTGTTTTCCTCGGAGCCGACGGGCGTCTCCAGGCTGAGCGGCTCCTGGCTGAGCCGCTGGATGCGACGCACTTTGGCGGCGGCGCGCTCCACCTGGCGCTGCAGGTCCGGGTCAAGGCGTTTGCCCTTAGCGACCGCCTCCTTGTAGCGCTTGACGTCCTCGGGAGAGAGGAAATCCATCTCGATGGCGATTTCTTCGTAGGTTGGCTCGCGGCCAAGCTCCTGTTGTAGACGGCGCTGCACGCGCACCTGTCGATTGATGGTCTCCACCATGTGCACGGGAATGCGAATCGTGCGCGCCTGGTCGGCGATGGCGCGGCTGATGGCCTGGCGTATCCACCAGGTGGCGTAGGTGCTGAACTTGAAGCCCAGCGTATGGTCGAACTTATCGACTGCGCGCAGAAGGCCAAGGTTGCCTTCCTGGATCAGGTCCAGAAAATTCAAGCCGCGGCCGATGTAGCGCTTGGCGACGCTGACCACGAGGCGTAAGTTGCTTTGCGCGAGGCGGCTGTGGGCCACGCGTCCCTGGTGCACGAGCATTTCCAGTTCGTCTTTCTGGTCGAGCTCCTCGTCGGTTAGTTCATCCTCGCTGCGGTCGCCGAACAGCTCCTGAAGTTTTTTCTCCGCCTCCACGCCCAGTCGAATCTTTTCCGCCAGCTCCATCTCCTCTTCCGCCGTCAGCAGCGGGTGACGTCCGATGTCGCGCAGATACATGCGCACAGGGTCCAGGCTCTGGCCGATCTCTTCTTGCAAGTCGGCGATCAGCGCTTCGATCGGCTTATACTTTTCCTGCTCGATCTCTTCTTCGAGCTTCAGGTCGCGTTCGATGCGCGGAATCGGCGCGCTGTCATCCTCCTCTGGCTCGGCGCCTTCTGGCTCTTCAAAGAGATCTTCCTCCTGAGCTTCGCTTTCGCCCAGATGGATATATTCGTCCAGCTCGCTTTCGCCGCTGTCTCCGCGACGAGGCAACGGCTCAATCGCCTCGAGCTCTTCTTCTGGATCGTGATGTTCTGGAGAGGGAGAGATTGGCTTCGCCATCGATGGTGTTCTGTCCTTATGCTAAACGGTTACGAGTTTGACGCCTTCTCGTTGGCCTGTTTTGCGGAATAACTCCTGAGGAATGCGCACGCTTTGGCGCTGGAGATGAGCCAGTTCGCGCAAATAGCCGTTCATCACGCTTTCAAAACTGCGCACTCCTTCCAGATCGCCGCTCTGCTGCAATTCGTCTTGTAGATACTTGATCCGCTTCGCCTCGGCGCGCAATCGATCGATCCGCATGCGCAAAAGTCCTTTGACGACGTCTTCGCGCACCACGTTGGGGTCGCGCGCAGGCAACATTGCCGCATAAGCCAGTAGCTTTGCAAAACGGCCGTGCAGCTGCGGATCTAGCATATCTTGAAAAAGCTCGATGTCCCAAGGTTCATCGCTGTTCAAGAATCGTTTCAGCGCCCGGAAAATTTCCTGATTTTCGACGCGCTGCCAATCCTGCGGTTGCAACGGCGCCAACTGATATTGTTCGGTCACCTGCGCCAGCCAGAGGACCAGATCGACGTCGGCGAGCAGATTCGCCAGCACGTGATCTTCGGTGTCGTAGGGGCCGGGTTTTTCTGCGCGGCGCTCGGATGGCGATGGCGCCGGCGATGGTTGCGTCGGATTGGCGTTCTGCGCTGCAGGGGGGCGTGGATTGCCGGCCAGCGCTCGCATGGTGCGCGCCGAGGCCTGCACGCGGCTGGCGATGATCGACTCGTCGATCTGCACCATGCGACTGAGGCGCTGGATGTAATGCTGTTGCTCGATCTCGTCATGCAACTCTGCAATCAGCGGCGTCAGCTCGGCGACCGCCTGTCCCTTGCCCAGGGCCGTGCTGAGGTCGGTCTGGCGGGCGACGACGTCGAAATAGAAGTCCACCAGCGGTTTGGCCTCGGCGACGATCTGCTCCCACAGTCGCGCATCCTGGCGGATGACCTCGTCCGGGTCGCGGCCTTCCGGCAACGTGGTGATGAACAGATTGGCGCCCAGTCGCTCTTGAAGCTGGACTTTGCCGCCTGGGGTGACGACGGGTTTGTGCACGCGCGCCAGGGACTGCCGCGCCTGGTTGAGTCCACGCACGGTGGCCTGTTGACCGGCGGCGTCGGCGTCGAGCGCCAGGACAAAGTTGCTGGTGTAGCGCTGAAGTTGTTGCAATTGCTCGCTCGTCAGCGCCGTTCCCATGCACGCCACGACATTCGTATAGCCATGCTGATGGGCGGCGATGACATCCATATATCCTTCGACGATAATCACCCGGTTTTGTTCACGAATGGCGCGGTGCGCGCGATCCAGGCCGTAGACGACATGGCTCTTGTGAAAAATCGGCGTTTCCGAGGTGTTCAGATATTTGGGCGCATTTTCCTCGAACGCCCGCCCACCAAAACCGATCACCCGCCCCTGACGATCGCAGATAGGAAACATCACCCGATCGCGAAAGGCGTCGTAGGTGCTCTGGCGCTCCTCGTTTCGTTTGATCAACCCGGCCTCCAACAGCAGGTCGAGGGAAAAACCGCGTTCGAGCAGATGGTCGCGCAACCCACTCCAGGCGGGTAGGGCGTAGCCCAGGCGAAAAGCTTGAGCGGTTGTTTCGTCGACGCCGCGGCTTTTCAGATACCTTCGCGCCTTTTCGGCCATTGGGTGATGTGCAAGCGCGTGCTGGAAAAAGGCGGCGGCGAGCTCGTTGACCTCATAGAGGAGGGTGCGCTGTTCGTTGCGCGCGTCGCCTCCCGCCACCTTCAGATCGACGCCGACCTGAGCGGCGAGCAGCTCCAACGCCTCGCGAAAGGTGAGGTTTTCCTTGCGCATGACGAACGAGAATGCGTCGCCGCCTGCGCCGCAGGCGCCAAAACAATGCCACGTGCCTGTATGGGGAAAAACGACAAAGCTCGGCGTGCGTTCGCTGTGAAACGGGCAAAGACCTTTGTAAACGCTGCCCGCCCGTTTGAGCGACGTGTAGCGGGAGATCAGCTCGACAAGGTCCACCCGCTGCTTCACCTCATCCGCGACGTTGCTGTCCGTGACGTTGCTCGCCATACCATTTCCCTCTCCCACCGCCACGGCGTCTTACTGGGGCGTCTTCCTGGCATCAAAATTCAAGCCGAACACAGCGATTATACTGGCTGTATGAGCAGGTGTCAAAGCGGTTCGTAGGGGGCGGATATGCTTCGACGTGAGGTGGCGCTGAACGCTTTGACGCATGGTTCAAGTCGCTGCGGCCCTCCTCTGTCACTCGATGGACGGCTGGAAGCTTGCTAAAGACGACCGGGCAAGCCGTGCCGATCGGCGATCGCCGGGTAGACGCGCTCTGCGGCGAGGAACACTTCGATCAGCGGCATGGCTTTGAGTAGATTGCCGCGCGTTTGAATGCGGCCATCAAAAAACGCCTGGCGAGTGCTCTCCGTTCCCATCCAAAGGGCATGGAGCAGGTCTGCGCTCAGCGTGATTTCGAGATTGGCGCGCCCTGGACGAGGCCCAAAGAAGGCCTCTAACGGCGGCTGACGGCCATCCAACAAAATCTCGGCGTCCGGATCGGCGACGTTCATTCGCACAACGAGGTTGCTGTGCATAAAGGCGTCGACATATTCAGGATGCTGCGCCACCTCGTCGAAGACTTCTCTCATGACAGCGTAAAATTGCTCGGCGGATTGGTAGACAGGCATAGAAGGGAATCGTTGTCTGGACGCAGGTTGCCTGAGAAACGAAGCGGATCGCGTTTTGTTAGCCCTGAGTCGTCACGCTCATCTGCTGGTCGGGTTGGCGCATCTGCGCGTAAACGGGGCGTCCGATCACGCTTTCATACCATTCGATGTAACGTTGCACCGTGTTGCTGAGGTGATGGGGGCGCGACTTGGCGAGGCTCGCCTCTCCCATCTCCGCCCAGCGCTCGCGCTTGCTCAAGAAGAGCTGCACCGCTCCGGCAATGCTGGCGGGATTGAACGGGGAGAACAAATAGCCGTTGACGCCATGCTCCACCAGCTCCGGCAAAGCGCGTGCGTTGGCGGCCAACACCGGTTTTGCGCATGACATCGCCTCCAACGTGGCGATGCTCTGCAGCTCCTGGGCGCTCGGCATGATGAACGCGTCACAGCTGTTGATGAGCAGCGGCAAATCTTCAGAAGGGACAAAGCCAGGGAAAACCACCACGTGATTCAGGTTGCGGCTGTTCGTGTGTTCGAGCAGGATGTCCCGATAAAGCCCCTTGCCCGCAATGACAAACTGAATCGGCTCATGCTTCAGGATTTCGGCGGCGTCCACCAGGTCGTCAAGCCCTTTCTCCCGATCGACCCGCCCCACATACAGAAAGAGCGTGCGGTCGAGCGCCAGACCATAGCGACGCCGCATGATGGCCGGGTCCAGATCGGGGCGCGGATAAAATTCGTTCTGGTTCACGCCGCATGAGATGGCTTTGACAGGAATGCGAATGTCCTGCTTGCGCAAAATGGCGACCGCCGTCTCCGTCGGCGTCGTGGCCGCATCGAGTTGGTTAAACACCTCCAGCATGTTGCGCCACATCGCCTTGTGGACGACGCCCTGCACGCTGCGCGGAATGTAGAGGTTGTTGGACCAGTTGTTGGGGAGAAAATGATTGGTGCCGACCACAGGCAGGTTGCGACGCCGCGCCAGACGCAGCGCCGTGCGGCTCAGAAACAGGTGATCCTGGATGTGCACAATATCCGGTCGAAATTCATCCAGCACCGACTCCACCAGGCTGTCGCTGAAGGCGGTGATGTTCAGGTTGTATCCGATATGCAACGCAGGCGCCTTCTGGACGATGACGCCGTTGACGATGCAACGGCTGGCCACGCCCTTTTCCGACGGCGCCAGGACCATGACCTCTTGCCCGACCGCCGCCAGCCCCTCGGCCAGCCGGATCGTGAAAACAGCCTGGCCATTGTCCTTGCGATAGTAGGATTGCCCAACAAGCAATATGCGCATAGTCGCCGTTTTATCTCCGGTCATGGAGGGTGCCTCCTCAAGTGCAACCTCGCAACGAATTGAGTCGCCAGGCGCCAACCCTATCCCAGCATCATTCCTTACTGTTCATTTATAACATGTTCAGAGATGGCTGCAAATTTTGAGAGGGGAGCAGGCTTCGCTTCAAAGAATAAATACATCGATCGGCCAGAGCGGACAATCCAGGGAGAGGCATCCGTGCAAGACGCCTCTCCCGAGCGCACCGGCTTTCCGCTTTCTGCGTTCCATGGATGGTTCGCCCTCAGCTTTTTGGAAGCTTCGAGCTTCCAGAAAGCTTCAATGGCCGAACCGATTACGCCTTTGGTTGATCGGTCGGCGGTTGCGGAGGCTCGCGGTGTTGCTCCTCTCCCATCTGTTTGACCAAGTCTTCGAGGTTCGCCCCACCCGGCAACTTGATCTGCTCCAGAATGGTGCGCAGATTTTCCCGCAACACGACCGTCGCCTTCTGGGCGAACTCTTGTAGCTCGGCGTCGGTGGCCTGCCCGCGCGCGCGAATGCGCTCCACCAGCTCGTTTACGGTCTTCTGAATGTCCGCCTCCGCGATCTCGCCGCGCTCGATCATGCGCGTCAGCAGCTCCGAGATTTCATCTTTGGTCAACGCGATGGCGCCGATGCCGAGATGCAGCGCCTTTTGCCCCATCATGATCAGGTTGGCCGCCTGGACGATGGCTTCGTTGCGTACGTTGAGAAGCATTTCGTTCAATTGTTCGGGAAGGAGCGAACGATTCTGTTCCTCGGTCATGGTGATGCCATCCTTTCGTGAAAAATGTTTATCCCTGATTCCCTTGCCGCCTGGCGCATAGACATCCGCTCTATCTCTGTCGATGCTCTATCTCTTTCGATACATCTGCAACGCTCGTTTCAGATGCCCGCCGCTGGCCTCCAACGCAGCCCGCGCTTCTTCGCCGCCGGCGCCGGTCAGCAGCGCGAAGGCCGCCGCCTTGACCGTGCCGTGCGCCTCCAGCGCCGACTGCGCCTGTTGGGCATCGACGCCGGTGATTTCGCAGAGAATCCCCACCGCACGCGCGCGCAGCTTGGCATTGGAGGGCGCCACGTCCACCATCAGGTTTTCATACACCTTGCCGAGTCGAATCATGGTGGCGGTGGAGATCATGTTGAGCACCATTTTCTGCGCCGTGCCCGCCTTCATGCGCGTCGAGCCGGTGATCACCTCCGGCCCGCATAAGACGACGATCGGATAGTGCGCCGCTTTCTCCATGTCGGTGTGAGGATTGTTGACGATGCAACCCACTTTAGCGCCGACGCTGCGCGCGTAGCGCATGGCGGCCAGCGTGTAGGGCGTGCGGCCGGAGGCGGCGATCCCGACCACCACATCTTCGGCGCAGACGCCCAGCGCCTTCATGTCTGCAACCCCCTGCTCGGCGTCATCCTCGACGCCCTCGATCGGATAGCGCAGCGCCGGATCGCCGCCCGCAATCACGCCGACGATCCGCCGCGGGTCGATGCCGAAGGTGGGCGGGCATTCCGAGGCGTCGAGCACGCCGAGCCGTCCACTGGTGCCGGCGCCAACGTAAATCAAGCGGCCTCCGTTGGAGATGGCGTTCACGGCGGCGTCGACCAACGCTGCAATCTCATCAAGCGCCGCCTCGACCGCCAGCGCTACGCGCGCATCTTCGCGGTTGATCAAAGTCACGATTTCGAGCGTCGAGCGCTCATCGATGTCGAAGGTATTGGGGTTGCGCTGTTCGGTGATCAGGCTGTGCAGATCCATGTGGCTGCTTCCCGGCGATGATTTGGGTTTTGGAGACGCTCCTGATTGTGAGCTTCCAATCAAACGGTTAAGGTCCCTTTGGTGCTGGGCACGCCCTGCCGACGCGGGTCGATCTGGGTGGCCGCATCTAAAGCCCGCGCCAGCGCCTTGAAGAGCGCTTCAATCTTGTGATGATCGTTGCGACCGTACAGCACGCGGGCATGGAGATTTAAGCGTCCATGGATGGCGAGCGACTCGAACAGGTGAAAGATCAGGTCCGTGCCCAGCCTTCCAACCGCCGGCGTGGCGAAGTCGCACTCGAATACGCAGTAAGGCCGACCGCCCAGGTCGACGGCGACCAACGCCAGCGACTCGTCCATCGGCGTGTAGGCGTGGGCCGTGCGCACCAGGCCGCGACGTTCGCCCAGCGCCTGGTCCAGCGCCCTGCCCAGACAGATGAAGACGTCTTCGGCCGTGTGGTGCTCGTCAACGTGCAGATCCCCGCGGGCGCGCACCTTCAGGTCAAAGAGGCCGTGGCCGGCGAAGAGGGTCAACATGTGGTCGAGAAAGCCGACGCCGGTGTCAATGTCCGCCTTGCCGACGCCATCCACAAGCAGATGAACTTCGATCTCCGTCTCGCCGGTTTTGCGTTGAATCAAAGCGTCACGCATTGTCAAAGAGATTACTCCTTTGTCGTTGAAGCGCGGTTGAAGCGTTGTTGCGCCAGCGCCCGTTGATCTTCGATCAGATCCAACACCTCAGCAGGCTTCGCCACTCCCAGAAATTGGAATGTGGCGCCGGTGGCGGAGGCCGTCTGGCAAATCACGTCGCCATATTCGAAGATCGTCTGAAAGACGCCGCGACGCTGGATGTTGATGTCCTGGATGTTAAGGAGGCTGGCGATTTTGACGTCGTGGTCAAAGGGCGTCATTTTGGTGGAGTCGATGAGACGCTGATTGGTGACGATCCACAGGTCGTTCTCATAGCGATACCAGTGCAGCGCCGCATAGCCAAGCGCAACCAGCGCAACGATGACGATTAGAATATCCGCCACGAGCTGTAAGCCGCCGCCAAAACTGCGCAGCCACCACCAAATCAAGATGCCAAGGATCAACAGCAGCGCAATCAAGACAAGACGCCCGATTAAGGCGAAAGGATGGCGTTTGATAATGCGGGCGACGACTTCGCCTTCTTGTAACTGAACCGGCAGCGCCATGTTTTCCCTGGCCTTTCTTTTGCAGAACTGTGGTGATTAGAAGACATTATAGCCGGACGGCGTCGATTTCGCGCAGCGCCTCAATCAGCCGATCCGTCTGTTCAGGGCGTCCCACCGAGATGCGGATGCAGTTGTCCAGCCCCGGCTTGTTGTAATAGCGAACCAGGATGCCCTGCCGCTCCAGCGCCTGTTTGATCTCTTTGGCGTTGCGCCCGACCACGCGGCAGAGCACGAAATTTGCCTCCGACGGCTGAGGTCTCAAGTAGGAAATCGTCTCCAGCAGCGCAGTCAACCGTCGCCGCTCCGCTTTCAGCTTCTCCACGGTGGCGCGCAGATGGTCCAGATTGCGCAGGCTCGCCAGCCCGGCCACCGTCGCCGCCACGTTGACGTTGTAGGGCTGCTTGAACTTCCACAGCGTCTCCATCAGCCATGCCGGGCAGACGCCATAACCCAGTCGCAGCCCGGCGATGCCCGCCGCCTTGCTGAAGGTGCGCAGCACCACAAGGTTGTCATGACGCAGCGCCCAGCTTGCGCGGCTGGGATGGTCGGCGAACTCGACGTACGCCTCGTCCAGCGCCACCATCACCGGCAGGCGCAGCAGCCGCGCCAGGTCCTCGTCCGGCAGCCACGTCCCCGATGGATTGTTCGGCGAGGTGAGAAAGAGCAGCTTGACGCGACCGGTTGCTTGCTCCAACACCGCGCGCTCCACCGCCTCGACGTCGACGCTGTAATCGGGCCGACGCCAGACCTCGATCACCTCGGCGCCGGCGAGCTGCGCATCGAAGCTGTACATGCCGAAGGTCGGCGGGCAGTCGACGATGGCGTCGCCGGGGCGCAGAAAAATCCGACAGAGGTAATCGAGCATTTCGTCGGCGCCGTGACTGGGCAGGATATGCCCGGCGGGAACGCCGACATACTCCGCCAGGGCGGCGCGCAACTCTGTTTGCTGTGGATCGGGATAAATGTGATAGAAATTGTATTCCGCCAGCGCTTCGAGCACGGCCGGCGCCGGCCCGTATGGATTCTCGTTGGCGTCCAGTTTGATGATCTGCTCCACGGGCAGGCCGAGGCGTTCGCTGAGCACCTCGAAGGGAACGATCGGAGTGTAGGCTTCGAGTGCGTTCAGCTCGCTGCGCACCAGCCTCTGAACGTCAAAGGCGGGCGGTGGTTGTGTGGCGGAGGGTCGAGCGGCGGCGTCAGAGATCAGAGACATAGTTTTCGTCGTAGTGAATCGATTCCAGAAAGGTTTCCGTTATGGGCGTACAACTCGTTCAAAAAGCCTCAGAATTTCCTGCAAGATGAACGACCAATCGAAAATCGTGATCAGCGCTCCGAGAGTCGCCGTTGGACGGCGGCGGCGTGGGCGGTCAACCCTTCGGCGCACGCCAGCGTCTGCGCAGCCGGCCCGATGGCTTGCAGCGCCTGTTCGTTGAGGCCGACCACGCTGACGATCTTGACAAAGTCCAGGACGTTCACCGGGCTGGCGTAGCGTGCGGTCCCCCCCGTCGGCATGACGTGGCTAGGGCCGGCCACGTAGTCGCCCAGCACCTCGAAGCTGCGCTCGCCCAGAAAGACGCCGCCGGCGTTGCGCACCTGACCGAGATATTGCCAGGGATCGTGCACGAGCAGGCAGAGATGTTCGGGCGCGTAGGCGTTGGCCAGCTCGAACGCTTGCGCCAGCGACTCGGTGACGACGATGCCGCTGTTGCGCGCCAGCGAGCCTGCGATGATCTCGCTGCGCTCCAGCGTCTCCATCTGGGCATGGACGGCCGCCTGCACCGCCTCCGCCAGCGCGCGCGAAGGGGTCAACAGGATGGCGCTTGCCAGCACATCGTGTTCGGCCTGCGCCAGCAGATCGGCGGCGGCGAGCTGCGGGTCGGCGCTTTCATCGGCGATGACCAGCGTCTCCGTCGGTCCAGGCAGGCCGTCGATGCCGACGATGCCGAAGACCTGGCGCTTGGCGAGCGTCGTGAAGAGGCTGCCCGGCCCGAAAATTTTGTCGACGCGGGCGATGGGGTCGGCGCCGAAGGCCAGCGCGCCGATCGCCTGGGCGCCGCCCGCCGTGTAGACGGCGTCCACGCCGGCGATGTCTGCGGCCACCAGGATGGCGGGATGGGGCAGGCCGGTGGCGCGCTGTGGCGGTGAAATGGCTGCAACGAAGGGAACGCCCGCCACACGCGCAGGGACGACGGTCATCATTAACGAGCTGGGCAGCGGCGCCGTGCCGCCGGGAATGTAGACGCCCACGCGCTCGATGGGGCGCACGAGTTGTCCCAGCGTGCCTTCGGCGTCGTTATGAATCCAGCTCGGCGTCGGCTGACGACGATGGAAGGCTTCGACGCGCGCCGCCGCCAGCCGGAGAGCCTCCACCACCTCGGGGGCGACCGCATCGTAGGCGGCGCGGATCGCCTCCGGCGGAACCTGCAGCGCCGCCGGCGCTGCGCCGTCGAGCCGCTGCGACCATTCCAGCACGGCCGTAGCGCCACGCGCACGCACGTCGGCCAGAATGCGTCGCACCGCCTCCTCCGGTCCGATCCGTTCCCCGAAAAGCTGTTCAATGCGCTCCAGCACGGCGGGGGGAACGCTCACCTCGTCCCATGCCGTGCGCCGTAAAATCGTTCGCCTCGCAGACTCAACATCGAAAATTTGCATCGCCGAAACCTTTCTGTTGCGCGCTGCGTGTTGCGCATTGCGCGTTGGAGTCAAACGAAACACGCACCACGCAACACGCACTATCCATTCCGCACCATCTTTCACGGATCGCTGCAGTCGCGTCGGAAGCCGCAAACGGTGCAGGTGATTTTGCAATGGCGCTTGACGACCGGACTTCCGCACACCCAGCAGCGTTCGTCGTCATCCTCCGAGGGTTCGTACAAATGCGACGTCGCCGCCCTCTGAGGTTGCGGGCCGGACGAGGCGACGGACGCCGTCGCTGCGCCTGGTTGCAGCGGGTAGAAGACGGCGTCGTATGCGCACAGCCGTCCTTCCTTGTAGACAAAGCGCGCCGAAAAGAAACGATCCTGGTCGAGCCAGGGCAAAAAGATGCGGTCACCCTCCCACAGCGGCAGCGCAAGCAGGCGATCGTTGTCGATCCATTGCAGCGCGCCCTCGGCGGAATCGATCAACGTCCCGGTAAACGTGTGCGCCACGAAAACAAAGGCGTACCAATGCTCATCGGCGCGGAAGTCGGGAAAGGTGAGGATGCCGCGCAATTCTGGGTTGTGAATGCGCAGCCCGCTCTCTTCGTAGACCTCGCGGATCGCGCACATTTCCGGCGACTCTCCCGGCTCAAGTTTGCCGCCCAGCCCATTCCATTTGCCTTGATGCATGTCGCCGGCGCGCTTGATGCGATGCAACATCAGCGTCTGTCCCGGCCGCCTGACGTACACCAGCGTCGCCAGAATGTTCGCCATCGAATGATCCTTGCCCGGTGTGCAGTTGCCTTGTCATCCCTCTCGTCTTTTTCTTCATAGTACCCTACCTCGCTGGCGATGCACAAGCGTACATGGTACACTGATGCACATGCCGGCCCGTGAACGCATTCGCTCCACGCGAGCTTTGATCTTACGTCGTCGCGACATCCATGACGCCGATCGCGTCTTGACCGCGCTGACGCCCGGCGAAGGCAAGCTGGAGCTGATCGCCAAAGGCGTGCGCAAGACGAGCAGTCGCAAAGCCGGTCACCTGGAGCCTTTCGTCCATGTTGCGCTGACGCTGGCGCAAGGCAGCACGTGGGACATCATCACCGAGGCGCAGACCGTGGAGAGCTTTCGCCATCTACGCAGCCACCTGGAGGCCATCGCCGCCGCCAGCTACATCTGCGAGCTGGTCGACGCTTTCACCGGCGAGGGCGAAGACGCCCATGCGATCTGGGACTTGACGCTGGAGGCGCTGCGCATCCTCGATGAAGCGGCGGCCTACAACGCAGCGCCGGCGAATTTGCTCCCCTGGTTCGCCTTGCACCTGCTCAGCCTGACCGGTTTTCAGCCCCAATTTTTCCGGTGCCTCGCCTGCGACAAGGAGCTGGAGCCGACGGTGAATTTCCTGGCGCTCGCCGAGGGCGGCGTCCTCTGCCCTCAATGCGCGGCCCAGCGCAACGACGCCGAGGCGTTGGACGTGGACGCGCTCAAAGTGTTGCGCTTTTTCCAGAGCCGTCCTTGGACCACAGTTGCGCAGGTGAACGCGCGACCGGCGACCTTGCGCCGCGTTGAGAACATTTTGAATCGCTATCTCATCATCGTGTTGGAGCGTCAGGTGCGTTCGACGCATTTCCTGCGTCGCCTGACGGCGGCGCACATCCCGCAATCGTGAGGAAGCTCATCTATGCACATTCGCGACTATCAGGCGTGGCTGGAGGCGTGGGATCGCGCCCGCACCTGGGAGCAGGTCACATTGAGCCATACGCTTCTGCATGCGCTTGAAGAGCTTGGGGAGATCAGCAAGATCGTGCAAATGATCGAAGGATACCGCGATCCTTCGCCCGCCGATCTCGAGCGCCTGCGCGAGGAGCTGGCGCTGGAGCTCAGCGACCTCCAGGTCATGCTCTTTAAACTTGCCTATCTCTGCGGCATCGACATGGAGGAGGCGATGGCGCGCGGGCAGCGCAAGGCGGACGAACGTTTTCCCAACCCCGCCGACGGGCCGGCCGAGCGCGAAGCCTACTGGGCGCGCTATCAGGCCTACCTCCGTCGCGCCGGCCTCGAAGCGTAAGGCGCTCCTCTTTTCCCATCCCATTCAGAACAAATTTAGAACAAACGTGCGTTTGGGGTCTTGACATCGCACAGATGTTCGTGTACCATTTGGGAAAGTTGGGAAACAAACGTTCTGTTTGGGATAATGCGATTGGGAAAGCGCCATGAACTTCTCCGACCTTTCTGAACGCCAACAACGGATTATTCACTTCATCGTCGAATTCACGCGGCGGAATCACTACCCGCCGTCGATCCGAGAGATCGGCGACCATGTCCACATCAGCAGCACTTCGGTGGTCAAGTACAATCTCAGCAAGCTGGAATCCTATGGGTTCATTTCGCGGGCGCCGGACAAGAGCAGAGGGTTGAGCGTCAATTTTCCGGCGCTGCTGGCGAGCGGTTATCCCCTTCAACAAAACGGCGAGTCGCTTCAAAAAGCGGCATTCGTCGAGGAAACGTCCACCCCCCAGAGGGCGCCGGAGCTGGAATATGACACAGCCGATGAGTCGCCTGTAGAGCGGGCGTCGTCGCGGCGTTTCCGCGTGCCGATCCTGGGCAAGATCGCTGCAGGCTCGCCGATTGCGGTCAATCCCAGAGAGGCGTATGACCCGGAGGACTGGATTGAGCTGGCCGAAGGGCTGTTGAACGTGCCTGCAGACAATCTCTTTGCGCTGCGCGTGCAGGGAGATTCGATGATCGACGCCAGCGTGCTCGACGGCGACATTGTGATCTTGCGCCATCAGGAGACGGCCGAAGATGGGGACATGGTGGCGGCGTGGATTGAAGGCGATGAGGAGACGACGCTGAAATTTCTGCAGCGCGAAGGCCCCAATGTGCGGCTGATCCCCGCCAATCCGAACCCGGAGTATCAGCCGATTGTGCGCCCTGCGGACAAAGTTCGCATCAACGGCAAAGTCGTCTCCGTCATTCGCGTGTTAAAGTAGAGACGTTCCATTGCATAAAAAAAGCGGGCGCTCTGCCCGCTTTGTGGAGAGGCGTTGGCTGCATTTTTGAGACGACGCACCGGTTAGCTGGCGGCCGCGTCAACGCATGCCCTGTCCAAGCGCTTACGCATTGGCTGCGTTTTCGAGATAACGCACAGCATCGCCGACGGTGATGATTTTTTGCGCATCTTCGTCGTTGATCTCTCCGCCGAACTCTTCTTCAAAGGCCATGATCAACTCGACGAGATCGAGGCTGTCGGCCTCGAGATCCTCGCGAAAATTGGCGTCCATGGTGACATCTTCTGCGTCGACCCCAAGTTGATCGACAATAATTGCTCGGACTCGTTCAAAAGTGCTGTTTTCGCTCATAATCGTAATCTCTCCTCTTTTCAGTGCCACTGCTCGGATGTGTTCTGGTTTTGTTGCATCAACGCCCGATGGCTTTCATTCCCGGCAGGGTCATTGGCAAAATCGTAACGGCTATTGTAGACCAGTGTAAAACTCCCTGTCAAACATACGGCGTGTCTTTTTTGCTTTGAAAGTTCCAGACCGCCAGAGAATAAAGTCATCGGCGTTTATTGGACTTCGCCGAAATTTCATAACACCGTTTGCACGGAGAAGTTGCGCGCTTGTCGGCGGATTGGGTGCGTTTTTCCTGCGGGAATCGTACGGCAACGGCGCTGCAACAAAGTCTTGTATACTGAAAATTGAATTGTCTGATGGGATGATTGGTTCAACGCTCTGAGAAGCGTCCGACACTCGTCGATGGGATTCAGCGGTTTTTCTACAGCTGTCGGTCGTTTGGCAGAGTTGTGAAGTTTGAGGGGAGCTTACTTCACAATTCGAACCAGCACCTCCTTTGGTTCCTCCTTTGTACAGGCCCGCCACCGCTTATGCGGTGGCGGGCGCTTTTTTAGCAATTCACATCCTTGAAATTGCGTATAGTGATAGCAAGGCAATTTGCGAACCTGGTTTCTGCATGAGCCATTTTTCGTATAACGAGACCGATTTGGCCGGCGGCGATCGCTGGTCGCCGCCTTTCTCTCTCCGAATAAGGGAAGCTTCTCTTCTGCGACCCCGATGGATGCAAGATGTTCGCCGCCTCCTCCAGGAAACTCTGAGCTTTCTGGAGGAGGGTTGTTTATACTGGCAGGTCAGGCTCGCCCCACAATTTTGCATAGTCATCGTCCGCCCCACTTGCGTCCCTGAGGATATTTCAGATAGTCATCGATCTGAAATGTTTGTTGAAAATTTTCCCTATTGCGCATAAGGAACTGCAATGCTATGATCGCCAGCGATAGCCGGAGATCTGCTGTGCTCGCCATCGCGCAGCAGCGTCATGATTGCCATCGCAATTGCCATCGAATAGGAGGACATCATGTGGCGTCATATCCGTTTCCCTCTTGCCAGGTTGTTGTCCAGGCGCTCCCTACGGCAGTTCCATGGCCTCAGCCCTGGCGCTCAACGCAGCGTGAGCCTGGTCGTCGTTCTTGCCATCGTCGCCGGCATTGCGGCGGTGATCGTCCAGCCCGCCTCCACGAGCGCTTCGCTCACCAATCTTCTGTACAATGGCGGTTTTGAGCAAGGGTTCACCCATCAGCCGGGCTGCGGCGCCGTCGGCAGCGGGTGGCAGTGCTTCACCAACGGCGGCGCCGTCCATTATGGCTTTTATGACGACCAATGGGATCGCGTGGTTGCCGAGGGCAGCCACAGCCAGATGATCGAGCTGAACACGTACGGCATAATGCTGGGAGACGCCGACCGGTACGCCGGCATCTACCAGACGGTGCCTGTGGTCGCTTGGGGGGAATACACGCTTAGCCTCAAAGGACTGATTCGCACCACCAATCTGGAGGGCGACCCGTGGCGTTATCGGGTGCAGGTGGGGTGGACGTTCGGCCCCTACCCAGACTGGACGCGCGTCACGAACTGGATGGACGTGGGCTGGGACAAGTATTATCTGCGCACCGAGCCTGGTGCCTTCAACAGCTTCACCACGCGCCTGCGCGCAGAGGCCAGCCACGTGACGGTGTATGTTCGCGTCTGGAAGAAGTGGGGTGTGCCAGAAGAAGAGCTGGACGTCAACCTGGACGCAATTTCGCTGGTGGGCCCCGCTCCGCACGCGCCTCAGCATCCGCCGATCCTGCCCGTATATGGCGGGGTTGACCCGCTCGACCCAGGGTTCAGCGCGCAGCCGCCGATCGAGGCCACTCCTCCGATCTATCTCATTCCTCCAGGCGTCTGCGCAGGCCCCAATCTGGTCTACAACGGCGACTTCGAGGGCGGCTTCAACGCCGTCTCCATCGGTCATGTCGGCGCCAGTTGGGGCTATTTCACCAACGGCGGCGGCGCAGAGTACGGTTTCTACGATGATCAGTGGCCGCGCGTTGTGGCGGACGGCCGACACAGTCAGCTCATCGAGATCAACACCTGGAACCGATACCCCGTCGACAACGATCGTTACGCCGGCATCTATCAGTACATCAAAGGCCTGCACCCGGGCGCCACCTATGAGTTCAGCATGAAAGGGCTGCTGCGCGGAGAAGGCAACGAGGACGATCCCTATCGCTTTGCGGCGCAGTGGGGCTTCTTGCCCGGCTACAGCGGCGACTGGCAGGCGGTGAGCAACTGGACGGAGATGAATCTGGGGCCGATCGGCGCGCGCACCGATCCAGGGCCGATGGTGCATTACTCGATGAAATTTGTAGCGCCCGCCTCGGAGATCACGCTCTTCATTCGCGGCTGGAAGAAGTGGGGCATTCCCAACGTCGAGATGGACTTCAACATCGACAGTGTGGCGGTTGTGGCCTGCGGCGGTTCTGGCGGCCCGGTGGCGCCTCCTGTCGTGCACCCGAAGCCGCCGATCGGCGAGTGCGGGTGGGCGCCGGACTGTGAAGATCTCTTCCCGCCGATTGTCCAGCCGGTTCCACCGATCGCCGAATGCCAGCCGGGCGTTCCGGATTGTGCGGCGCTGTGGCCGCCGTCTGGGCCGGGCGGCGCCTGCACCTATGTAGTGCGCCCCGGGGACACGCTGGCCTCGATTGCCCATCGCCATGGCGTCAGCCTCTCCCATCTGATCGCCGTCAACAACATAGTGAATCCAGACCTGATTTTTGTCGGACAGGTGCTGACGTTGCCCGGCTGTTCCGGCGTGGTTACGCCGCAGCCGCCGATGGTCAGCCCTCCTTCGGCGGGGCAGACCTACGTCGTGCGTCCGGGCGACACGTTGAGCCAGATCGCTGCATGGCGCGGCGTCTCGGTGGACTATCTCTGTCAGCTCAACGGCCTCAAAAATCCCAACTTCATCTATGTTGGGCAGGTGCTAATCATACCGTGAGCACACGGGTTGATTAGATAGACTCCTTCGATGGCAGTGCAGGCTGCGGTTCCGGCTCCGCAGCCTGCACTGCATCCTAAGGAAAGCGGCGGCGCTGTGCGGAGCGCCGCCGCTCTTTTGCGTCAAAATGGTGCGCTCGAGGATCGAGCTATTCTAATGGGCTGACCCACCGTTCTGTTTGATCGCCTTCGGCCACCCATCCTTCGATGTCGCCGCTGTCGGAGCGAATCTGGAACCAGGTGTAGCCGCTGGCCTGTTGGGGGCCGCCCATCACCGTAAACTCCTGACCGGGGTTGACGCGCGTGATCAGGCGGGCGTCGGTGCCGGGCGTCTCGCGCACCGAGAGTTGGCCGGTGCTCATCGTGATGCGCACGCGTTCGCCCACGCGCGGAGAGCGGTTGACAGGCTCCGGCTGGCCCATCTGCGGGCTGAGCAAGTCGGTTTCGCCGTCGTTTTCCACCGACCAGCCGATATTGCCTTCACCGTCGTCCAATTTCCACCAGCGGTAGCCATCCGCCTCGACTGGCCCATCGATGACGGTCACCCTCAGGCGCGAGGGGAGATAGCGCACGAGCGCAGCGGAAATCGTCGGCTCCTGGCGCATATTGACGCCGTTGGGCGCCACCACGCGCGCCGGCTGCCCGATCATGAGCGCTGTCCCGGGGATCGGCGTCGGCGTGAACGTGGCGGTCGGCTCTGGCGTGGGGGTGTCGATTATGAGGGGCAGGATCGGCGTCTCAAGCGCCACCGGGCCGCCTGATGGGCCGCTGGGTTCGACGCTCTCGGTGCTCGGAGGGGTCGGCGTAGGCGTCGGGCGATCGGCGAAACTGCCGCACGCCAGCGTAGGCGCTCCCCATATCAGAGCGACTGCAAACAATATGCGTAGCCTGCTGCGTCGTCTTTTTCCCTCGCCGGGCGAGGCAATCGAAGCCTTGTTGTTCATAAAACGAAATTATATCGCATTTACGTCCAGCGCGCTATACTTGTATTAAACGAAATCTCAATGAGATGGACAAGTTCCGGTGTTCAGAGCGTGATCGCTTTCAGCCATTGGATATGCGGCAGCGCGCTGATCTGGGCCTGCAGCTCGGGTGTTGTCGGTTCATCGGTGCCGAGCGCCATGATGGCTTCGCTGCGCGGGGCGCGGCGGCCGACGTGCATGAAGCTGATGTTGACGTCGGCGTTGCCCAGGATGGTGCCGACTGCGCCGATGATGCCCGGTCGGTCGTTGTGCAGCGCCAGCAGCACATGGCCCGACGCGGGGAAATCCACCCACAGATCGTTGATGGCCACGATGTGCGGCTCTCCCTGTAAAATGGCGCCGCGCACGGTCCAGCGCTGGGCGCCCGAGGTCGAACGCAGCGTGAGCAGGCTTTCGTAGGCGAACTCGCGCTGATGTTTTTTGCGTTCGATCAGGTTCATGCCTCGCTTTTCCGCCAGCAGCGACGCATTCACCAGATTGACGCGCACCGAGACGACGTCCGACAACATGCCTTTGATCACCGCAGCGCGGATGTAGCTCAGATCGAACTCGGCGAGATCGCCTTCGGCGGTCAGCTCGACGTCGCCCATTCCCTGCGCTCCGAGCTGTTTCATGAAGCGCCCCATGCGCTCCGCCAAATCGATGTAGGGCACCAGAAACTCCAGGTCTTTGGGCGGAATGATGGGCGCGTTGACGGCGTAGCGCGCCGGTCGGTCATTGAGCACGTCGAGCACCTGAAGCGCCACATCTTCGGCCACCTTTTCCTGCGCTTCGACCGTGCTGCCGCCCAGGTGAGGCGAGAGGATGATGTTTGGGCAGCGGCGCAGCGGGCTGTCGGCGGGAAGCGGCTCCTGTTCAAAGACGTCGAGCGCTGCGCCGGCCAGCCTGCCCGACTCGATGGCTTCCACCAACGCCAGTTCGTCGACGACGCCCCCACGCGCGACGTTGATCAGGCGCGCCGTCGGCTGCATGAGCGCCAGCCGTTCGCGGTTGATGAGGTTGCGCGTCTGCGGCGTCAACGGCACGTGCAACGTGACGAAGTCCGACCGCGACAGCAGCGTATCCAGGTCGGTCAGCTCGACCCCGCGCTGGTGTGCATATTCGGTGGTGACGTAAGGGTCATAGGCCAGCACATGCATGCCCAGCCCCTGGGCGCGGCGCACGACCTCCTGGGCAACGCGCCCCAGGCCGATGGCGCCGAGCGTCTTGCCGCGCACTTCCACGCCCATGAATTGGTTGCGTTTCCACAGGCCGGCGCGCACGTGGGCGTCCGCCTGTGGAATGTGGCGCGCCAGCGCCATCAGCATGGCGATCGTGTGTTCGGCGGCGGCCACGACGTTGCCGGTGGGCGCGTTGACGACGATGACGCCGGCCTGGGTGGCGGCGTCGACGTCGATGTTGTCCACGCCGACGCCGGCGCGACCGACCACGCGCAGCCGAACGCCAGCGCGCAGCACTTCCGCCGTCACCTGGGTGGAGCTGCGCACCAGCAGGGCGTCATAGTGAGGGATGATTTCGATCAATTGTTGAGGCGTGAGGTCGGTGCGCACGTCGACTTCGATGTTGGGCGCCGCCAGCAGCGGGGCCAGCCCGGTTTTTGACATGCTGTCGCTGACAAGAACTCGAAAGTGTTCAGCCATGATTGCACTCCGGATATTGTGTGAGAGGGTGACAGCGCTACATGGATTCCGGTGCGCTGATGCCCAAAAGGGTGAGAGTTTTGACCAGGACGATGCGAGTGGCCTGACAGAGCTGAAGCCGCGCTTCGCTCAACGTCGGGTTGGAAGGGTCCACCACTCGACAGTCCCGATAGAAGCCGTTGAAGGTCTTGGCGAGCTCCACTGCGTAGTGGGTGAGGTTGTGGGGGGAGAGTTTTTCAACCGCCAGCTCGATCTGTTCTTCCAGCTCGAGCAATTTGCGGATCAAAGCCAGCTCGGAAGGATGCGTCAAAAGCGCAACGTGCGGCGTGGCGCCGGCGGCGGGATGAACGCCTTCGCTGTTGGCCTTCACCAGGATCGAGCAGATGCGGGCGTGGCTGTATTGCACGAAGAAGACTGGATTTTCTTCGGTCTGTTGTTTCGCCAGATCGAGGTCGAACTCGATCGTGCTTTCAGGCCCGCGCGTCAGCAGGTTGAAACGCACGGCGTCGGCGCCGACTTCGTCCACCACCTCGCCGACGGTGATCAGGTTGCCGCGGCGCTTGCTGAGTTTGACCTCCTGTCCGTTGCGCATCAATTTGACCAGGCCATGCAGCACGATGGTCAGCCGCGAGGGGTCAAGCCCGAGCGCCGCCATCACTGCGGCCATGCGCGGCACATGGCCCTGGTGATCGACGCCCCAGATATTGACGACGTGGTCGAAGCCGCGCACGACGAATTTATGGTAATGATAGGCGATGTCGGAGGCGAAATAGGTCGGCATGCCGTTGGAGCGGATCAGCACCATGTCCTTGTCAACGTTTGGGTATTTGCTGGCAAGGAACCAGGTGGCGCCGTCGCGCTCGACGACGTCGCCTTGGGCGCGCAGCTTCTCGATCACCTCGTAGACGAGGCCGCTGTCGTAGAGGGATTGCTCGCGGAACCAGCAGTCGTAGCGAATGCCGAGCTTGCCGAGCTCTTCCTGGAGGGCGGCCAGCACGATCTCCTCGCTGATCGGCTTCAGTTGTTCGATTGCCTCGTCTTTGGGCATGTGCAGGAAGCGGTCGCCATACTGTTCGATCAGGGTTTGCGCATAGTCAAACATGTACTCGCCGGCGTAGCCATCCTCCGGGATCGGCTCATCACGGCCGAAAAGTTGGGCGTAGCGCGCATAGAGGGTGGCGGCGAAGAGGTTGAACTGGTTGCCGGCGTCGTTGACGTAGTATTCGCGCTGCACGCGATAGCCCGCCGCCGCCAGCACATTGGCGAGCGAGTCGCCCAGCGCGCCGTTGCGGGCGCCGCCGTAGTGGAGCGGGCCGGTGGGGTTGGCGCTGACGAATTCGACCTGCCAGTGCTCCCCGCGACCGCGGTCGAGATTGCCAAAGGTTTCGCCGGCTTCTACGATGGCGTTGACCTGCTCTTGCAGCCAGCGCTCTGAGAGATGGAGGTTAATGAAGCCGGGGCCGGCGATCTCGACGCGACCGAGCAAGCCATCTGTTGGGATATGCTCCACGATCGCCTGAGCGATGGCGCGCGGATTGCCGGAGCCTCCTGCTTTACGCAGCGCCGCCGCAGCCATCATGGCGACGTTTGTGCTGTAGTCGCCGTGATCGGCCTGCTTGGGACGCAGCACCTCAACGGAGAGCGACTCCAACGCCGGCAATTGGCCGCTCGTTTGAGCTGCGTGGATCGCTTGTTTAAGCAACTGTTGAATTTGTTCTCGCACCATAAAGCAATTGTTAAAGCAATCGTTAAAGGAGTCGTTGTCGAATCCGCTGTTCAAACTTTGGTCATGTCTCTCCAGTTGGGCCCGACTTCTACATCCACTTTGAGCGGGACAACCAGGTGATAGGCGGTGGACATTGTCTCGCGCACGAGGCGCACGGCGTTTTCCACTTCCTCGGGCGGCGTTTCCAGCACAAGCTCATCGTGCACCTGAAGCAGCAGTCGCGTGCGATAGCCGCCGTCCTTCAGTTGTTCGTATAGTCGGATCATGGCGATCTTCATGATGTCGGCGGCTGTGCCCTGGATCGGTGCGTTGATGGCGGCGCGTTCGACGGCGGCGCGCTGACTGGGAGGCAGTCGCCCGCTTTTCAGTTCGGGGAAAAAGCGTTTGCGCCCCAACAGCGTCTGCACGTACCCTTTTTCGCGCGCTTCCTCCAGGATGCGATCCAAAAAGGCGCGGATGCGCGGGTAGGTTTGGAAATATTGGTCAAGGAACTGGCGCGCCTGCTCGCGCGTCAGTTCGGTGCGGCTGCTCAGACCGAATTCGCTGACGCCATAGATGGTGGCGAAGTTGATCGTCTTGCCGAGGCTGCGCTGCTCGCGCGTGACCGCTTCGACGGGAACGCCGAACAGTCTGGAGGCGGTGACGGCGTGGATGTCCTGGTCCGCCTGGAACGCCTCGATCAGCAGCGGCTCATTGGCCATGTGCGCCAGCACGCGCAGCTCGACCTGGCTGTAGTCCGCCGAGATCAGCTGCCAGCCGGGCGGCGCGACGATGGCGCGGCGAATTTGGCGGCCGATCTCCGTGCGGATCGGGATGTTTTGCAGGTTGGGGTTGCTGCTGCTGAGCCGCCCGGTGACGGCGCCGGTCTGGCTGAAACTGGTGTGGACGCGGCCGGTCTGTGGGTTGACCAGCGCAGGAAGGGCGTCGACGTAGGTGCTGCGCAGCTTTTCGAGCTGGCGGTGCTCCAGGATCAGCTCGATGACGCGCTGCTGCGCCGGCGAGAGGTCGTCGCCGTAGGCGGCCAGCGTTTCGAGCACGTCGGCTGCCGTGCTGTAATGGCCGGACGCCGTTTTTTTCAACCCTTTGGCCGGGAAGCCCATCTCCTCAAACAACACCTGGCTGAGCTGCTGGGTGCTGCGCAGATTGAATTCGTGGCCGACGACTTCGTATAGAGCCTGCTCCAATTCGTATAGCCGTTTGGAGAGTTCGGCGGACATCTGCTTTAGAAATTCGACGTCGAGCAGCACGCCCGCCATTTCCATGTCGGTGAGCACAGGCAGCAGAGGGCGCTCAATCGTGCGATAGAGCGTATCGAGGTTGGCTTCCTTTAGCTTCGGCTCCAGAATTGCGTATAGCCGAATCGTGGCGTCCACGTCGGCTCCACAATAAGCCGCCGCCTGTTCAAGCGGCGTCTGGTCGATCGTGATCTGCTTGCGTCCGCTGCCGATCAGCTCGGTCAGTTCGGTCATCTTCCAGCCCAGCTCGGCTTCCGCCAGCGCCTTGAGGCCGAGCGAACGGCTGGCGGGGTCGAGCAGCCAGGCCATCAGGAGCGTATCGTCGAGCACTCCTGCGACGTCGAGGCCGTGGCGGCGCAGCACGATCAGGTCGTATTTGGCGTTGTGCGCGACTTTCGGCAGCGCTGCATCGGTGAAGAAGGGGCGAAGCGCCGCCGCTGCGTGCGACCAGTCGAGCTGCGCTCCGGCGGTGTGCGTCACGGGAATGTAGGCGGCCTGTCCCGGCGCCCAGGCGACGCCCAGGCCCACCAGCGCTGCTTGCATGGCGTCGGTGGCGGTGGTTTCGACGTCGAAGGAGAGACGCTCCGCTGTGCGCAACGATTCGACAAGGTTCGCAAGCGTCGCCTCGTCTTGCACGATCAGAACGTTGCGTTCACCGTCGAGCGCCAGAGGCGCCGCAACAGCCGTCGCCGCGCCGAAGAGCGCCATCTGCCCAGACGATTGCTCTGCAACGGCGGGCGTCTGCGCCGAGTTTTGCGGCGAAAGCGGCAGCTCCTTGAGCAGGCTGCGAAATTCGAGTTCGTGGAACAATTCGAGCACGGCGGCGGGATCGTAGGTGCGCGCAGCGCACTGCGCAAGGTCAAAGTCGATGTCGAGGTCGGTGTGGATTGCGACCAGACGGCGGTTGCGCATCACCTGCTCGCGCGCTTCGCTCAACGCCTGTCGCAGCTTGACGCCGCCGATCTCGTCCAGGCGCTCGTAAATGCCTTCAAGGGAGCCATACTGCTGCAACAGCTTGATGGCGGTCTTTTCGCCGACGCCGGGCACGCCGGGAATGTTGTCGGAGGCGTCGCCGGTCAGCGCCTTGAAATCGATGAACTGCTGGGGCGTGAGGCCGTAGCGCTCCCGGACCTGTTCGACGCCGTAGATGGTCGTGACAGGGTTGGGTCCGCCCGACGTATAGAGGATTTTCACCCGCTCATCGACCAGCTGGAACATATCGCGATCGCCGGTCATCACCAGGACGTCGTGACCTTGCGCCGCCGCCTTGCGCGCCAGCGTGCCCAGGACGTCGTCGGCCTCGAAGTCCGGGTAGGAGATGATCGGGATGTTGAACGCGCGCAGCAGGCTTTCGATGCGCTCCATCTGTGTGCGCATGTCATCGGGCATCACTTCGCGCGTCGCCTTGTATTGAGGAAATTCGGCGTGACGCCAGGTCTCCCCTGCGTCAAAGGCGACGATGATGCAATCGGGGTGATAGTCGCGCAGCGCGGCCAGCAATTTGCGTGCAAAGCCATAGACTGCGCCGGTCGGCTCGCCCGCGCGGGTGGAAAGCGGCGTTTTGATGCCGAAGTAAGCGCGATAGGCCTGAGAATGGCCGTCGATCAGCAGTAGAAGCGCCATGATGGATGTTCCGTTCTGGGCGGCGCGGCGATCGATGCGTCCGTCGCGTTGCCCACCGCCTCCGCCCCTGCGCAGTGCAAACGCCGACGATGCAGGGGAGAGCCGCTCATTCGATTACGAGGGCGCCCTCTTCCACCAGCGCCATGATCTGGGGATATTTGAGAATCGAACGCAACGTGCGCATCCGCCGACCGGCGTCCAGTCGATAGCGTCCGGCGGGCAGGTCTAGGATGAGGTTTTTGTTGCTTCGATTGACAAGGACAATGATGTCATCTGGATTTTCCTTCCAGGTGTATTCTTGTATCTCGTTGTGCTCCCTGAGCTTGGTCATACCCATCCTCTTTTACGATACATACGGTTCCCATGCTACGAAGCCCTGGCGACAGGCGCCAATCGTCAGTTCATTGTACCCGCCTATGTGTATTTTCGACAAGAAGCTCTGGAAACAGGATGCTTTTAGTTGTATTGGGGCGATGGAAAGCGCACTAGCGTCCATGAGCGACTGAACGAAAAATTTTCATCGATTTGCGCGCGCTCTTTTTGGGTGGGGGGGACTTTTTAACAGGAAAGGCGCGCAGCAGACGCTGCAGACGTCGTTGCACCCGTGGCTTAGAGGGGCGGTTTTGCCAGAGCGAGACGCCTGCCATCATAGCAAAGCTCGCTGTGTACAGCAGCATGAAAATGGCTGTAAACCACCCTTGCGAAACCACGATCAGCCACGTCGCCCACATTGCATAAAACATCAAGCCGATTTCCATCAGTAGGACGCGGTCGAGAGGGAGCGCGTAATTGCTGTTGCGCCAGCGATCTTGCGCATGTTCGACGCGAAATTTGGGTGTGCGTTGAAATGCACCGCCGCGGCTGCGCAATCCTTGCCAGACGGCTAATGAGTTGTTGAGACAGACGCCTATTCCCAGGAGCATGAGAAGCGGCAAATAAAGCCAATGGCGCCACCATTGGGAACCATAGAGCCTGCGTTGGCCGATTGCATAGAGCAACGGTGGGCCGAGCGAGGTTAGCCCAAGCAGGGGCATGGGCGAAGGCAACTCGCCCTTCAGCAATAGGAGCGGTGGAATGCTCAGCAGCAACAGCAGCAACATTGGATGGACCAGATAGCTGCCTAGATGGATCAGAGCGAACAAGCGGACGACCAGCGGACGCTCACTGCGCCAGACGCGTGCGCCGAGTTTGCGCAAGGTCTGGATGCTGCCTTTGGCCCAACGGAACTGTTGTCGCTTATAGGCGCTCAGTTGCGGAGGGATTTCCGCAGGGGCCGCGACATCGTTGAGATAGCAAGGTCTCCACCCGGCCAGCTGCGCACGATAGCTGAGGTCCAGGTCTTCGCAGAGCGTATCCTCCTGCCAGCCACCGGTCTGTGGATCTTCGATGCAGGCGCGACGCCACACGCCGGCCGAGCCGTTGAACCCAAGAAAGTAATTCGCCGCCTGTCGCCCTTCCTGTTCAACTGCGAAGTGTCCGTCGAGCGCCAGGGCCTGACTTTGCGTGAGTGGGGAATACTCTCGATTCAGATGTCCCCAACGGCTTTGCACAAAGCCGATCCTTCCACCTTCAGGCTCTAGGAAAAAATAGGGGATCGTGCGCCGCAAGAAATCGGGCTCCGGTCGAAAGTCTGCATCGAAGATGGCGATGAAGTCACCTGTCGCCTGCGGCAAGGCATGCGCCAGCGCGCCGGCTTTGTATCCTGTGCGGTCGCTGCGCCGCACGACCGAGATGTTGCAGCCTTGTTCGCGCCAGCGGGCTGCACAGCGATCGACGATAGCAATGGTTTCGTCGGTGGAGTCATCGAGCACTTGAAGCTGCAATAGATGGCGTGGGTAGTCCAATTGAGCGCACGCGTCAATCACGCGCTCTGCGACGTAACGCTCGTTGAAGATGGGTAGCTGGACAGTGACGGCGGGCCATGCAACCGGCTCTATCGGACGCTTCGTCGGGGACGTGAGGCGAGCCTGCTGCCAGACAAGCCAGAGCGCATGGAGGCTGTAGACTGCCAGCCCTGCTGCGCAGACCAGATAAAGAAACTCAAGTCCAAAGACGATGATGTGCAGCATATCTTGCCTAAATATACTGTGTTGCCAGGAGGCTATCCAAATGTGATATACTCTGGATACATTGCGTTTGTTTTTCCAGTCCTGGACGGCGCCGACGAAAGGTCGTCGGCGCCGAGGTCCGTACGCCTGCGCTTTGATTTGGATAGGAGCCTGGCATGAAAATGCAGTTCACATTTGAGCCCGCTGCAGAAGTGCTCGCTCCGGAGGCACTTCAGAACATCGTCGAGATGTTCGGAGACGAAGACGCCGACGCCATTCTGGAGCTGATCGACACCTTTTTGGTGGAGTCCACCAAACAATATGAGGAAATGCGTGCGGCGCTGGCGGCGGGCGATTGGGTGAAGTTGCATCGAATGGCGCACAGCCTAAAGTCTAGCAGTGCGACGTTCGGCGCTATGCGCCTTTCGCAGGTCGCCGCTTTTATCGAAAAGGTCGCCAAGGCGCAGTGCCAGGAAGCCGACTGTGCGGCGCTGTTGGATCTGTTGGCGACCGAGCATGAGGCGGCGTGCGCCCAGCTTCGCCAGGCGCGAGCGCGTTTCGCCGGCGAAGACGCCGGTTCATGAAGGAAAGACCCCACAAAATATTTCACCAAACGCAAAGGGCGCAGAGCCAGCTGCGCCCTTTGTTTGTTTGCTGTGAACGCTCCGGACGATTCCGGCTTACTCTTCGCTCGCCTCTTCCTTGTGCTGGGCGATGATCTCGGCGGCGATGTGGCTGGGCACCGGCTCATAGTGATCAAACTGGATCGTGTACACCCCGCGCCCCTGCGTCATGGAGCGCAGGTCGGTGCTGTAGCGCATGATCTCCGCCAGCGGCACCATGGCGCGCACGACGGTGCGGTTGTTCTTTTGCTCCATGCCGAGCACGCGTCCGCGCCGCGTGTTGAAGTCGCTCATCACGTCGCCCATGTATTCGTCGGGCACCGTCACCTCGACAATGTAGATCGGTTCGAGCAGGACGGGGCTGGCCGCCTTGAAGGCGAGTTTGAAAGCTTCGCGGCCCGCCGTCTGGAACGCAATGTCCTTGGAGTCCACCGGATGTTCCTTGCCGTCGTAGACGACCGCCTTGACGTCCACCACCGGATAGCCGGCGATCACCCCGCTTTCCATGACCGATTTGATGCCCTTTTCGATCGAGGGGAAGAAGGAGCTGCTGATGGCGCCGCCGAAGACTTCGCTGGCGAATTCGTAGTTGCCGCCGGGAAGCGGCTCCAGGCGCATGTGTACTTCGGCGAACTGGCCGGCGCCGCCGGTCTGCTTTTTGTGGCGATATTGCGCCGAAGCGACCTTGGTGATGGTCTCCTGATAGGGCACCTTGGGCATGCTGGTCTCCACATTGGCGCCGAATTTTTGCACCATGCGGTTGACGGCGACGTCTACGTGCGTTTCCCCCATGCCCTGCAGCACGGTCTGCTTGGTCGCCTTGACGTTCTGATAGCGCAAGGTGGGGTCTTCCTCGCAGATGGCGGCCAGCGCCGGCCCCATCTTGCTGCTGTCGGCCTGCGTCACCGGCGCCACCGCCACCGAGTAGAGCGGATGCGGATAGACGGGCGGCTTGATGGTGAGCACCTGATCGGCCGTGCAGAGCGTGTCGGTGGTCTGCAGGTCGTCCATCTTGGTGATGACGCCGATGTCGCCGGCGACGAGTTCATCGACGTTCTGCAGCTCTTTGCCGCGCACGTTGAAGAGATTGGCGACGCGCGCGCTCTTGCCGGTGCGCGCGTTGACGACCTGCATATCTTTGCTGATTTTGCCGGAGAACATGCGAATGAAGCTCATGCGCCCGACGTAACGGTCGATCAGCGTCTTGAAGACGGCGCCCGCCACCGGTCCGTTGACGTCGCACTCGAGCTGAATCTCTTCACCGTTCTTGAGCGCCGGCACGCTGCGCTCGTTGGGCGCGGGCACGTAGCGCCGCAACGCCTGCATCAGTCGTTCGAGGCCGATGCCTTTGAGCGCCGTGCCGCAGTAAACCGGCGTGATGGCGCAGTTCTTGACGCCGACGTGCAGCCCATGGCGCACCTCGTCGACCGTTAACTCCTCTCCATCCAGGTATTTCATGATCAGCTCGTCGTCGGCTTCGGCGGCCGCCTCGACCAGCGCCACGCGCGCCTCTTCCGCCTCCGCACGATATTCCTCCGGAATAGGAGCCTCCTTGCCTTCCGGCCCCAGGTACGCCTTCATTTCGATCAGCCCGATGACGCCTTGAAAGGCGTCGGCTGAGCCGATCGGAATCTGAAAAGGGACAATCTTTTCATCGCCGAGCGTCGTGCGCAGGCTCTGCACGGCGTTGGCGAAGTTCGCATTTTCCCGATCCATGCGGTTGACGAAGATGATGCGCGGTTTTTCCAGCTCCCGCAGCCGCTCGTATGCAAGCTCCGTGCCCACCTGGCAGCCGGAGACGGCATCGACGATCACCAGCCCAGCCTCGGCCGCAAACAGCCCGCTGATCACTTCGCCGACAAAATCTTGATATCCAGGGGTGTCGATCAAATTGATTTTGGTGTTTTCAAATTCAATTGGAATCACCGACAAATTGATCGAAATGCCACGGCGGTGCTCCTCAGGGTCCCAGTCCGAAACTGTAGAGCCGTCCTCCACGCGCCCCATGCGGCTGATGACGCCTGTCTTGAACAACAACGCTTCGGTCAGCGTCGTTTTGCCTGCCCCGCCGTGGCCGAGCAAAGCCACGTTGCGGATCTGCTCCGTTTGATACTTTGCCATGTAAGCCTCCAAACCATCGATGAATGACTGAAAGATGAACCCACGCCTGAACCATCATCGGCCTTGCATACGCGGCGTGGTTTTTACAGACCAAAGGGAGCCGCCTGCCACCGAATGCCTCCGCCGACTGACGGGTCGAAGCCTACTATCTTGAAGGTTTGACGATGAGGGCTTCCACACGTCCTGAGCGCTCGCCGGAGCTCACTCGCTATGCACGGGCGCAGTCCGAAGCGCCCCTGCGAACGAACCTGAAAGGATTAGAAGAATATTCTGGGCGTAAACGCCAATAGCCCACCGATGTTTCGGCGGGCGTCTGGCGCTGCATAAGCAGAGATTCTGTTGTTGAAGTTTGTTCCTATCAGATTCTGTGTTCACGTCTGATTAAGAATTGTACGCAAAAGCCGAGGGAGGGTCAACTTGAACAGCGATTGTCAATTTAGTTGCATCGGAAGGTTGCGATCAAGATGTCATTGCGCCGTAGCCTTCTGCGAGCGACGCACTCTTCATCTCTATGAGTTTAACCATCCGTTATCAGTGCGTTGATCCTGGCTTAACGTCTCTGGCGCTTAATAGAGTGTGCTTTGCGTCCAAAGATGGACTTCATCGATTCATCGAAGCAGAGCAAGGCTCTGCCCCATTGATCTGATTTTGCGTGGTGTTTTATGGCGGCAATTTTGTTGCTGGTGGACGGCCTGCGTCCAGATGCCCTCTCGCTGGTCGATGCGCCTCAGATTGCAGGATTGATGCGACGAGGCGCTTCTTCGCTGCAGGCGCGCTCGGTCACGCCGAGCATTACGCTTCCCTGTCATGTTTCGATTTTCCATAGCGTTCCGCCGCAGCGCCACGGCGTCATGACCAATGCCTGGCAGCCGATGGCGCGGCCGCTGCCGGGGTTGATCGAGCAGGCGAAACAGGCCGGCAAGCGCTGCTATTTCTTCCACAACTGGGAGCCGTTGCGCGACCTCAACCGGCCGGAGATGTTGGAGCTTTCTTTCTATCAGAACACCTGCTACACCCCGGAAGGCGACCTGACGATCGCCGAGGTCGCCGCCCAGCGGATTGCTGCGGACCGACCTGATTTCGCCTTCGTCTACTTTGGAACCGTCGACGTCGCCGGCCATCAGTTCGGCTGGATGTCGGAGGCCTATCTGCGTCAGATCGAGCGGGTGGACAAGGGCGTCGGCATGGTGCTGGACGCGCTGCAGCCGGAGGACGTTGTGCTGTTGCAGAGCGATCACGGCGGCCACGAGCGCACGCACGGCGCTGAACTGGCTGAAGACATGCTGATCCCCTGGGTGGTCGCAGGCCCAGGCATTCGTCGCAATTACGTCATCCAAACGGAGTTGACCTTGCTCGACACTGCGCCGACGCTTGCTCGCATTTTGCAAATTCCGGCTCATCCTCAATGGGAGGGTCGGTGCATCGATGAAATTTTTGAAACATGATTTGAAACAAGGTTTATGCGAAAAAGAAAGGAACGTAAGAGCGATGCTGCAAAGAATTTTGCGAATCTTAGGAGCGATGGCAATCGTAGGCGCGTTGGCCGCCTGTGCGGCGCCCGCCCCGTCGCCAGGGGCGGGCGGTGAAGCTGTCTCCGTTGCAGCTGGTGACGCAGCGGC
Organism: uncultured Caldilinea sp.; assembly: GCF_937128415.1. GTDB lineage: Bacteria > Chloroflexota > Anaerolineae > Caldilineales > Caldilineaceae > Caldilinea. The sequence goes on along the minus strand of NZ_CAKZMJ010000027.1, from coordinate 91,576 downwards.
GCCCTCCTCGCCGAGCGGCGTGTTGATCGTGGCGCTGCCGCTTGACCCCAATTCGATCAATCCACCCAATGCCGCCGACCGCATGGCCGGCAACGTGATTAACCAGATTTTCGACAGCCTGCTCGAGGTGGACAACGTCACCAATGAGCTGCGCCCTTCGCTCGCTCCAGAATGGACGGTGAGCGAGGACGGGATGGAATACACCTTCAAATTGCGCGAGGGCGTGCGCTTCCACGACGGCTCCCCCTTCGACGCCCAGGATGTCGTCGCCACTTTTGAGGCGGGCAAAGATCCCGTCAACGCCTACGCCTCTGCATATGCCAATGTCACCGTCGAGGTGGTGGACGATTACACCGTCAAGCTCAAGCCCAGTACGCCGGACGTCACTTTCCTGCGCTCGCTGGTCGGCTACAACATCATCTCCGCCGAACAGTTCGCCGCTGAGGGCAACGCCGGCATCGAGGTCAGGCCGATCGGAAGCGGGCCGTTTAAATTCGTCGAATGGAGCAAGGGCAACCGCATCGTGCTGGAGGCGTTCGAGGAGTATTGGGATGAGGGCAAACCGCTGGTGCAGCAGGTGATCTTCCGTCCGATCCCGGAATCGTCCACGCGGCTGGCCGCCATCCAGACCGGCGAGGTGCACATCATCAACCGCCTGAGCGCCGACGAGGCGAGGACGCTGGAGGGCGTCGACGGCGTCGAGTTGATCACCTACCCCGCCGATCGCGTCTACTATATTGCCTTCAACAATCTCACCACCGGCGTCGGCAAGCCGACCGAAGATGTGCGCGTGCGTCAGGCCATGAACTACGCCGTCGACCGTCAGGCGATTGTGGACAGCCTCTTCGGCGGCAACGCCCGGCTGTCCGCAGGCTTTGTCACACCGTGGAACCTGGGCTTTGACGAGTCGCTTCAGCCCTACCCCTACGATCCGGAGCGGGCGCGTGCGTTGCTGGCCGAGGCGGGCTATCCCAACGGCTTTACGATCGGCATGGCGTGCCCAATCGGCGCCTACACCAGCTTCGAGGACGTCTGCCAGGCTGTGGCCAACTACCTGGCCGAGGTGGGCATCACGTTGGAAGGCGGCGAGATCGAGTTTTTGGAAAGCGGCGTTTACTGGGATCGCCAGTCGAAAAAGGAGCTGCCTCCGCTCTTTGGCGATAGCTGGTCGGCCGCCGTGGGCGAGGCGCTGCCGCGCCTGGTGGGCGCCTTGGGCGGCTGGCAAGAAAGCTACTCCGCCTGGTCTGATCCAGAAATTGACCGCTACCTGGCCGCCATCAGCAGCACCTTCGACGTTGAGGCGCGCGCGGCGCTGTATAAAGAGCTGCAGGCGTACATGTACGAAAATCCGCCGTTCATCTACCTGTACGAACCGATCACCTTCGAGGCGATCCGCTCTGCGGTGAAAGGCTATGCGCCGAATTCGGTGGAGCAGTACTATCTGAAGCACGTCTATCTGGCCGAGTAACGAACTTCGTCTGCGACCGGCTCACGTTGACCCCTTGCCGAATGAGCGTTCCTCGTTCGGCAGGGGGCTGAATTCTGGCTTAAACGAATGCAACGCTATCTGTTGATGCGCCTTGGGCAGTCACTGTTGTTGCTTTTTGGGGCGCTGGTGCTCGTTTTCTGGATGGTGCGCCTCACCGGCGACCCGGCTGCGCTGCTGATTGCGCGCGATTTCGCCTCGCCAGAGCAATTGCAGGAGATGCGCACAGCGCTCGGCTTGAATGATGCTTTGCACGTCCAATTCATTCGCTACACCGGCGATGTGCTGCGCGGCGACTTAGGGTATTCCCTGCGTTTTCGTCAGCCGGTGCGCGAGGTGATTTTCGCCGCCTTGCCGATCACGTTGTTGCTCTCGACGCTGGCCATGGCGATTGCGCTGACGGTTGCGATCCCGCTCGGCGTGATCGGCGGCGTCTCGCCGGGGAGCTGGAAGGATTCGCTGGCGCGGCTCGTGGGCTTGCTTGGGCAGGCGACGCCCACCTTCTGGCTGGCGTTGATTCTGATCTGGGTCTTCGCCGTGAACCTGCGTTGGCTGCCGTCGTTCGGCGTGGACGGGCCGCACTCTTTCATCCTGCCCGCCTTCGCCCTCTCGATCGGCGCAGTCGGGCAGCTGGTGCGCCTCACGCGCTCTGCAGTGTTGGAAATCCGCAACGAGGACTACATCCGCACGGCGCGCAGCAAAGGGCTTTCGCCGTTCACGATCGGTCTGCATCACATTGCGCGCAACGCTTCGATTGCGCTGGTCAGCGTCGTCGGCATCCAGTTCACCTATTTGATGGCCGGCTCGATTTATATTGAGTCGATTTTCGCCATCCCCGGCATCGGCTGGATGCTCAACGAGGCGATCCGCAACCGCGATTTTGTGTTGGTGCAGTCGCTCACGCTTTTCATTGCCACGTTCGCCGTGCTGATTCATCTGGCGACCGATGTGATTTACAGCGTGCTCGACCCGCGCATCCGCCATCGGTGACTTGCTTATGGAACAGGCTATTGCACCCACCGCGCCTATCCGGCAATCTTCGCCCGTCAGTGGCCGGTCCGCGCATCTGCTGCGCCTGCTGCGTCGCGACCGCCTGGCGCTTCTGGGGTTGGTCATTTTGGTCGGCTTTGTGTTGATTGCCATCTTTGCGCCGCTGCTGGCGCCCCATGACCCGCTGGCGCAGAACCTGCGCGCTTCGAGATTGCCGCCCGCCTGGCAGGAAGGAGGCTCCTGGGAGCATCCCCTCGGCACCGACCGTCTGGGCCGCGATCTGCTGAGCCGCATCCTCTACGGCGCCCGCGTCTCGTTGCTGGTGGGATTTTTTGGGGCAACGCTGGCCTGTCTGCTCGGGCTGGCGGTCGGCGTGTTGGCGGGCTATCTGGGCGGCTGGGTGGACGCCCTCATCTCAGGGCTTGTCAACCTGCTGCTTTCGATCCCTTATCTTGTGCTGGTGATTGTCGTGGCGGCTTTAGTCGGGCGCAGCCTGGTCAACGTGATCTTGCTTTTTGGAATCACGACGGCGCCGCTCTTTGCGCGCGTTGTACGCGGGGAAGTGTTGCGGCTGCGCGCCATGGCGTTCGTCGAGGCGACGGTCGCCATCGGAACGCCGCCGCTGCGCGTACTGTTGCGCCACATTGTCCCCAATCTGACCGGGCCGCTGGTGACACTGGCGACCTTCGAGATGTCGGCGATGATCTTCTACGAGGCCGGACTCGGCTTTCTCGGCCTCAGCGTGCCTCCCAATGTGCCGAGCTGGGGCAACCTGCTCTCCACGGGCCGCGAGTCGCTGATGGCGGGCATGCCGTGGCTTTCGCTCTACCCAGGGCTGGCGATAGCCTTGACCGCCCTGGGCATCAACCTGCTCGGCGACTGGCTGCGCGACGCAACCGATCCGCGCATGCGGCGATGAGCGAGACGACTATCGATAGCTTGCGTAGATTGCATCCGCCTGCCCGGTTGTAAAGGCGATTACGTCGTATGGTTCAGGGGTGAAGCCGTCGATTTCCATTCCCGGCGATCCGATCGGCATGCCTGGAACGGCCAGGCCGGTGATCGACGGACGTTCGGTCAGCAGGCGGCGAATCTCCTTCGCCGGCACGTGACCCTCGATGACATAGCCATCCACGATGGCGGTGTGGCAGGACTGGAGCCTCGCCGGCACCTGATACTGCGCTTTGAGCGGGGTCAGGTCGTTGCGGTCCACCGCCTTGACCGTGAACCCAGCCTCCTGCAGGTGCGCAATCCAGTCGCCACAGCACCCTCAGGTGGGCGATTTGTAGACGGTGATGGTGGCCGCCGCGTCTTGTGCAGGGGCGAGCGATGGCTCCGCCTTTTGAGCGCTGCACGCTGCAGCCAGCGCAAACAACGCCAGCAGAACCAAAGAAAGAACCCAACGCATATCTCTCTTCCTTTTCAAGGCCCAATGCGCATTGCGCATCCTCTTCACTGCGTCCTGATTGTATCACATGGTGCGCCATGTGTCCGCCACATGATGATTGACGGCGTTCACCAGCGTTCCGTCTGCGATCAGGCGGCGCACCTGTTCGACGTAGGGATAGAGGACGGCGTCCTCCTCGAGGAAGGGGGCGATCTGACGGATCAGCGCGTAGGCGTGGCGCGTGCCGCGGCCCAACTTGGCGTTGGCGCCCAGCTTTTGGCGGCGAAAGTCGATCCCTTGCGCAGCGGCCAAGAGCTCGATGGCCAGGATGCGCTCGACGTTGTCGTTGATCTGGCGCAGCTTCAGCCCGGCGGTGACGCCCATGCTCACGTGATCTTCCACATTCGCCGAAGTTGGGATCGTGTCCACGCTGGCCGGGTGCGCCAGCACTTTGTTTTCGGTGGCGAGCGCAGCCGCCGTGTACTGCGTGATCATAAAGCCGGAATTCAGCCCTCCGCGCTGCGTGAGAAAGGCGGGCAGCACGTGCGCGTTGCTCGCCTCGTCGGTCAGGCGCATAATGCGTCGCTCAGAAATGTTGCCCAGCTCCGCCATCGCCATGCCCAGATAGTCCATGGCAATGGCCAGCGGCTCGCCGTGAAAGTTGCCGCCCGACAGCACTTCGACGGCGCCGCTCCGCTCGTCGATGAAAAGGAGCGGGTTGTCCGTCACAGCGTTGAGTTCGATCTCCATTGCCCAGCGTGCGTAGGCGATGGCGTCGCGTACGGCGCCGTGCACCTGGGGAATGCAACGTAGGGTGTAGGCGTCTTGCACGTTGGTCGGATCGGGATGACGCGTGAACTCGCTCTCCTGCAACAGTTCGCGCAAGTAGGCGGCGCAGTTGATCTGCCGTGGAAAGGGGCGCAGAGCGTGGATGCGTTCATCGAAGGCCAGCGGCGTCCCATGCAGCGCCTCCAGGCTCAAGCAGCCCGCGATGTCGGCGACGCGGCTCAAGCTGCGCGCCCGCCAGGATTCCAACGTCCCCAGCGCCGTCATCACCGCCGTGCCGTTGGTGAGCGCCAGCCCTTCCTTGGCGGCGAGCGTGAGTGGAGCCAGCCCCTTGAGGGCCAACGCCTCTGCGCCGGGCAGGACGCGTCCATCCACTTCCGCCTCGCCCATGCCGATCATCACCAGCGCCATGTGGGCCAGCGGCGCCAGGTCGCCGGAAGCGCCGAGCGAACCCTTCTGGGGGATCACCGGATGCACGCCGCGGTTGAGCATCTCCAGCAGCAGCTCCAGTGTAGTCGGTCGCACGCCGGAGTAGCCGCGCGCCAGCGCGTTGGCGCGAATCAGCAGGATGGCGCGCACGGTGGCGCGGTCGAACGGCTCGCCGACGCCCACGGCGTGGCTCATGACGATGTTGCGCTGCAGCTGCTCCACCTGATCGAGCGGGATCAGGCGGTCTTTGAAGGCGCCGAAGCCGGTGGTGACGCCGTAGGCGACGACGCCCTGGGCGATCAGCTGCTGCACGGCTGCGGCGGAGCGCTCGACGCGTCCACGCGCCGCCTCTGCCAGGCGCACCGCCGGCGCGCCCGGTTCGCCGTGCGCCACAGCGATCACTTGCTCAATCGTGAGATGTTCGCCGTCGAGGTGAAGGACGTCTGGCAAGGCATTTCTCTTTCATCTATCACATCCATCCGCCAAGCAATCCCAGCGCAGCTCCGCCGAGGACCAGCCAGGTGGAGTTGATTTTATACCGAATCAAAAGGCCGGTGGAAACCAAAGCAATCCCGATCGTCAGCGGATCGATCAGTGAGGCCCGACTCAGCTCCACCGTGACGGCGGCCATCAAGCCCAGCGACGCAACGTTGACGCCGTCGAGCAGAGCGCCGAACCAGGTCGAACTGCGCAGCTGCGGGATGAACGGGCTGCTGAGCGCCACGAAGACAAAGGCCGGCAAAAAGATGCCCAGCGTTGCCACCAGCGCGCCCGGCGTCCCGCCGAGCACAAAGCCGACGAAAGTGGCGGTGGTGAAGACCGGGCCGGGCGTCACCTGTCCAATGGCGATGGCGTCGAGCAGCTGCTGATCGCTCAGCCAACCAAGCCGCACGACGAAGTCCGCGCGCATGAAGGCGAGCAGCACGTAGCCGCTGCCGTAGAGCACCGAGCCGATCTTCAGGAAGGTGAAAAAGAGGGTGGAAAGATTGAACGGCGTCGTCGCAAGCGCCGGCAGGCTGAAGAGCGCCAGCGGCGCCGCCAGATCGTGCAGACGCCCTTGGCGGATGCGTTGCAGGTTGGAGGTCATCATCACAACGGCGCCGCCTGCAAACAGCAGGGCGATCTCATTGACCTGCAAGAAATAGAGCGCAAAGGCGCCGATCCCGACGGCCAGCGTCAGCGCGTCCTTCACAGCCCTGCGGCCCAGGTCAAGAAGCGCCAGCGCCACGATGGCGACCATGACCGGCTTGACGCCGTAGAGCAGCCAGGTTGCAGCCGGCGTTGCGCCGTACTCGACATAGGTCCACGCCAGCGCCATTACGATCCCCATGGCAGGCAAAATAAAGCAGGCGCCGCCTATCAGCAGCCCCAACCATCCTGCGCGGCGAAAACCGATGTGGATCGCCATCTCCGTGGAATTGGGGCCAGGGATCAGGTTGGTTGCGCCCAAGAGATCGAGAAACTCCTGGTCGTTCAGCCAGCGCCGCCGCTTGACGACCTCGTCGTGCATCATGGCGATGTGGGCCGCCGGCCCGCCGAACGCCGTGAAACCGAGCCGGAGGAACAGCGCAGCCAGCTCGATCAGTCGTCGCTGCAACGAGGGTTCGGTCCGGGCGTCTTGTGGATTCATCGTCCGTCGCCGTGAAGGAGAAGTTGAGAGGAAAAGGTCATTGGTTGCTTTTCAGGTCGATGCGCAAGGGCCGTCGTCCTCTTCCAGGAAACTCCAAAGTTTCCTGGAAGAGGATTCCCTGATCCTTGTGGAATCAAGCGGTCAAGTCATTTTGTCTTATTGATTTGTCTAGGCTGCGCCGGGAACCGGCGAGAGCGCAGGACGCCCGTCCGTCGGTCGCTGCGTCGCGCGTGCGACCTGCTCCTGCCGCCGGAATTGGCTCATGTAAAGGTTGTAGTAGAAACCCTGCCGCGCCAGCAGTTCTTCGTGCGTCCCCCGTTCAATGATCTCGCCGTTGACCAGCACCAACACCAGGTCGGCGTTGCGGATGGTGCTGAGGCGGTGGGCAATGACGAAGCTCGTGCGGTCGGCGAGCAGCTGCTCCAGCGCTGCCTGAATCTGGCGCTCGGTGCGCGTGTCCACGCTGCTGGTCGCTTCGTCGAGGATGAGCAGCCGCGGGTTCGCCAGCGCCGCGCGCGCAATCGAGAGAAGCTGACGCTGTCCCTGGCTCAGCCCCGCCCCGCGCTCGCCGAGCACGGTGTTGTAGCCGTTGGGCAGCCGTTCAATGAACTCGTGGGCGCGCGCCAGCTTGGCCGCAGCGATCACTTCTTCTTCCGTCGCATCGGGCCGGCCGTAGCGGATGTTGTTCATGACCGTATCGCTGAAGAGGAAGGTGTCCTGCAGCACCACGCCGATCTGCTTGCGCAGCGCGTCGAGTTTGACGTCGCGCACATCGACGCCGTCGATCAGCACGGCCCCGCGCGTCACATCGTAAAAGCGTGGCAGCAAACTGACCAGCGTCGTCTTGCCGGCTCCGGTCGGGCCTACGATGGCGATCGTCTGCCCCGGCTCGGCGACCAGATGGACGCCCTTGAGCACCGGCTCGCCCGGCTTATACTCCGCCCAGACGTCGCGAAATTCGACGCGACCCTGAATGGGCGGCATTGGGATGGCGTCGGGTTTTTCGACGATCTCAGGCGGCTCGTCGAGCAGATCGAAGATGCGCTCCGCGCCGGCGACCGCGCTCTGGATGTTCGTCCACAGCACGGCGATTTGGGCGATCGGCTGATTGAAGCGCTGCACATAGCCGATGAAGGCGACGATCAGGCCGAGCGTCACCGCTGCGCCGCCCAGCGTCTGCCCTTGCAGCAGAAAGACGCCGCCGACGCCCGCCACGATGGCGATGGCGACGTAGCCGAACGCCTCCAGCGTGGGCGCCAGGGCGGAGGTGTAGGCGACGGCGCGCAGGTTGGCGTCGCGATTGGCGGCGTTGCTGGCGCGGAAGGCTTCGATGTTGGCTTCTTCCCGGCTGAAGGCCTGCACCTCGCGCACGCCGGAGATGCTTTCCTCCAGCTCGGCGTTGACGTTGCCGATCTCTTTGCGCGTGACGCGGAACGCCTTGCGCGCCTGCGCACTGAACCAGATGGTCGCCGCAGCCATCAACGGCATAACGGCCAGGCTCAGCAGCGCGTAGGCCCAGTTGAGCGCCAGCATGTTCCAGGCGATCCAGACGAGCAGGAGCGCGCCGCCCAGCACCTGAATCAGGGCGAAGCTGATCGCCTGCTGGATCGTGCTGACGTCATTGGTGATGCGACTCATCAGGTCACCGCTCTCGTTGCGGCTGTAGAAGCCGAGCGAGAGCCGCTGCAGATGGGCGAACACTTCCACCTGAAGCGTGCGCAGCACATGGTTGCCCGCCCACGCCATCAGAAAAAACATGGCGCCGCCGGTCAGCGCGCCGACCACAAAAAAGGCGATCAATCCCACCACCAGCCGCCCCAGCCCGGCCATGAATTCAGCCGCCGGCGCATCGGCGGGAACCGTCCCAAACCAGCAGACGAAGCTGCTGCGCTCCACCGGCGCAGGCGCTGCGTTCTGCGCCGGCGCGCCTTGCGAGGCGTTGGCCGCGTTTTCGTCGCTGCGCAGCGCGCTCGTCACCGCGGGCGTCAAATAGCAATCCACCGCCTGCCCAAGCAGCTCCGGCGTGACCACCTGCACCCAGGCGTTGACGATCATGAGCGCGGCGACGCCGACCAGCGCCAGCCAATAGGGTTTGAAATAACCGGTCAGACGCCCCAGCGTGCGACCGACGCTGCGCGGCTTGCTGACCTCTTGTTCCAGCATCCCGCGTGGACCACCGATCATAGGATCAACTCCAGTTCTTTGTCCGCAGGCTCGACGGTTGGGTCTTCAACCAGCTGGCTGCGATAGATTTCCGCATAGGCAGGGCTGTTTTCGATCAACTCGGCGTGCGTTCCCTCGGCGACGATGCGCCCCTTTTCCAGCACCAGGATTTTGTCGGCGTTGAGCACCGTGCTGATGCGCTGGGCGATGACGAAGCTTGTGCGACCCTTCATCAAGCGGTCGAGCGCCTGCTGGATTTGCAGCTCGGTTTGCACGTCGACGGCGCTGGTCGAATCGTCCAGGATCAGGATGCGCGGGTTCAGCAACAGCGCGCGGGCGATGGCGATGCGTTGCTTCTGTCCGCCGCTCAGCGTCGTCCCGCGCTCGCCCACCGGCGTGTTGTAGCCTTCGGGGAAGCTCATGATGAACTCATGCGCAGCCGCAGCCTTGGCGGCGGCGATCACTTCCTCGTCGCTGGCGTCGGGCCGGCCGAAGGCGATGTTGTCGCGGATGGTGCCGGTGAAGAGGTTCGTCTCCTGCAGCACGATGCCGATCTGCCGACGCAGCGATTCGATGGTGACGTCGCGCACGTCGTAGCCGTCGATCAACACGCGGCCGGCGGTGACATCGTAAAAGCGGGGGATCAGGTTGATGATGCTGCTCTTGCCGCTGCCTGTTGCGCCCAGAATGGCGACCGTCTGCCCTGGCTCGGCGCGAAAGCTGACGTCATCCAACACCAGCTCCGAGCTGCCGAAATAGCGGAAAGAGACATGGTCAAAGACCACTTCGCCCTGAATCGGCGGCAAGGGGATGGCGCCGGGCTTGTCGGTCACTTCATTGGGCGCATCGAGGATCTCAAAGATGCGATTGGCGCTGGCGGCGGCCTGACTCATCTGTGAGATGATGAAGCCGAGCTGTCCCAGCGGAAAGAAGACGAAGACGAGGTAGAGGCTGAACTTTTGCCACTCGCCGATAGTCAATGTGCCGGCGATGATCTGCGCTCCACCGAAGTACAGCACCGCAGCCTGGCCGAGGTTGGCGATGAGAAAAATTACAGGAAAGAGAAAGCTGAAGATGCGAGAGACGTGAATTTGCTGGCGCATCAGATCGTCGGCGGCGGCCGTAAAGCGCTTTTGCTCCTGCGCTTCGGTGGCGAAGGCCTTGACCACCTTGATGCCGGCCAGGTTCTCTTGCAGGATGGTGTTGAGCGTCGAGAGCTTTTGCTGCACCTTGCTGAAGAGCGGCTGCGTGATGGCGCCGAAGAGCATGAACATCACGAGCGCAATCGGCAAGATCGGCAGCACGACCAGCGTGAGCTGAAAATTCGTCAACAGCAGCATGATCAGGGCGCCGGTCAACAGCACGATCGCCTGCATCGCCATCAACAGCCCCTGCCCGATAAATAGGCGCACTTTCTCGACGTCGTCGGTGGCGCGAATCATCAGCTGCCCTGTGCGGTTGCGGTCGTGGTAACTGAAGGAAAGGCGCTGAATCTTGGCGAACAGCTCGTTGCGAAAGTCAAAGGCGATGTTCTGTCCGGCTTTCTCCGAGAGATACGCCTGTGCAAAGGCAAACAACCCACGCACAACGGCCATCGTCAGGATCAGCGCGATCGCCCAGTAGAGCGGCGTCAGCGGATTGGCGAGGATGCTCTGCAGCTCGGCGGCGCTCATGCCCGCCTGATGAAGCGCCGCGGCCTGCGCTGCGGCCGGCGCCTGGGCAAGCTGTTGCGCCATCATGCCGCGCGTGACCGCGTCGAGGATGTTCTGCACCAGCTGTGGCACCAATAACTGCGCACCGATGCTCAAGAGCAGCGCTGCGTAGGCGGCGATTGCCACGCCGCGATAGCGCCCTAAATACGCAATGGCGCGGCCGAGGTTCTTGAAATCGGGGCGCGCGCTCTGAGACTGTGAACCTGAGGTCACACATCCTCCTTCTGTAAGTGCGTTTTCACAGGGGTGGGTGGCGTCGATGGGCAGCCGTCTTCACCGATCTGTGCACACAAGGACGCATGCAACTTGCCAAGCAGCTGCTGCAGGTGGGCAATCTCCTCCGCCGAAAAAGAGGTCAGCGCCTGATTGAGCAGCCGCGCATGCGCAGGCGTCGCCTGCTGCACAAGGGTGCGCCCGGCTTCGGTGAGGTGAATTTTGAACTGTCGCCGATCGTCCGGATCGAGCGTGCGCTCAACCAGCCCGGCTTCCTCCAGCGCCCGCAGATGGTCGCTGATCGTATTCTTCGAGACCCGCTGGCTGTGGCTGAGATGCGTCGGGTTCATAGCCTCGCCGCTGATCTGCTCTTCCAGCCATAGCCGCAGCAAAATGCCCCAGCGCGGCGGAGAGAGCGATTCGCGGCGCGTGGCGTCGCCGAGCAGCCGGTCATACGCGCCGGCGGCCATGCGCACCAGGCGCAAGATTTCGATGCCGTGCATGCCCTCGACGCCGGCCTGCGCCAGCAACTTTTGCAGTTGAGTCGCCACCTGAGGGGGCAATCCTGCCGCGTTCGTCATGGCTCGAATTGTACGCCTCCGAATTATTTTTCAATGTAAGCAGTTTTCCCGTCACCTCTCACCTGGTGTTTTGGCGCAAAGCGCAGGCGCCGATTTTCGCCAGGTCTTCGCCGAGCCATTACACTACCTGGAGCAATCGATGCAGAGACGTCGCTGATGCGGATTGTTGCTGCGGATTGGGAGCTTTTGAGCGAACCTCTGCGCCGTTGACTTTCCGACGGCCACCGCCAAGGCGGCTGTCATCGTTTTGTCCAGCCAAGAAGGGATCGTCCATGTTGGCCGCGTATGTCGAGACGCTCCGCAACGCCACCCGCAACGCCCGCATCGTGCTCCTGCTTTCGGCCGTGATGGGGCTGAGCATCGACGGCGGCGTCTATTCCGTGATCTTCAACCTCTACCTGCTGCGCCTCAATTTTGGGCCGGAGTTCGTCGGCCAGATCAATTCGGTGGCCAATTTGACCTTTGCGTTGGGTAGCCTGGCGGCCGGCTGGCTGGGAATGCGCTACGGCAATCGACGCGTGATGATTGCCGGCATGGGGATCGCCGTGGTGGGCGCCCTGGCGCTTCCCCTCGGCGAGCTCGCCCCAAGCGCAACGCGCGCCGTCTGGCTGACGACGACGTTGCTGCTCGCCTATCTGGGCCTGGCGCTGTATTTCGTCAATTCCGGGCCCTTTTTAATTCGCGTCACGCCGGTCAACGCCCGCGGGGCCATCTTCGCCGTGCAGTCGGCGATCAGCGGCCTCGCCTCCTTTGCGGGCGGGCTGCTCGGCGGCATGTTGCCTGCGCTCTTCGCCTTCTGGATGGGCGTGTCGATGATGCATCCTGGGCCATATCGCATGCCTCTGCTTCTGGTCGGCGCCTTGACGGCGGGGGCGCTGCTGTTGGTGTTGCAGACCCGAGAGCCGGAGGCGGATGAGGCCGAACCGGAAAGCCTTGAAGCCAAACCCGGCGCGCCGCGGCCTCGCTCGGCCTATCCATTGATCCTCTTTATGTCGGTCGTGCGCTTCTTGCAGGTGGCGGGCGTCGGCGCGGCTGTGATTTTCTTCAACGTATACATGGACGCTGAACTGCACGTGGCGACCCCGATCATCGGGTTGGTTGCGGCGACGGCGCGCCTTTTGGCTGTGCCGGCGGCGCTGTTGGGCCCGACGCTGGCGCGACGCGTCGGCTATGGGGAAGCGGCGATGCTTGGCTCGTTGGGCGCGTCGCTCAGTCTGCTGCCCCTGGCGTTGATTCCCAATCCGGCGGCGGCGGGCTTAGGGTTCATCGGCCTGCTCGCCTTTACGGCGATTCGCTATCCCACTTTTTACGTGTACATCATGGAGCGCACGCCGCCGCGGCTGCGCGCCACCATGACAGGCGCAGGCGAAATGGCGGCCGGTTTCAGCTTTGCATTGATTTCCCTGTTGGGCGGCTTTATCATCGTGCACTTCGGCTACGCCGCTGCGTTTTTGCTCAGCGCCATCGTCACGCTGGCGGGCACGGCGCTGTTCGCCGTCTATGTATGGAGGCAACGCAAGCGCCCTACGGTCATCACCCCTCCGCCTATCCAGGAGACGGCGATCATTCCACCCCTGGTCGGGCAGCCTGCCCTGGAAGAGGAGGGACGAGCAGAGGGGGATCCGTAGCCGGGGAACCTTCGGGTTATGGGAAGCGGCGTCGCGCCCGCTCCATTTCGATGGCTGCGGCTGTGAAGCGGAAGAGCCGCGCCGGCCGATGGTCGCCGGCGCGCAGGTTGCCGGTGGGTTCGATCACCCCGGCGGCCAGAATCTTGCGCCGGAAGTTGCGTTTGTCCAGCGGCTCGTTGAGGATGGTCTCGTAGACGCGCTGCAGCTCTGAGAGCGTGAACTCTTTCGGCAACAGCAAAAAGCCCAGCGCCGTCCATTCCAACTTCCAGCGCAGCCGCTGCAGCGCATATTCGAGGATGGTGGCGTGGTCGAACGCCAGCTCGGGCAGGTCGTAGATGTTCCACCAGCGCGCCTCGCCTGCGTCTGACGAACCGTGCACCTCCTGCTGCGCCACTTCTTCGGCGCTGAGCAGCGCAAAATAGGCCACGGTGATGACGCGCGTGCGCGGGTCGCGGTCGGGCTTGCCGAAGGTGTAGAGCTGCTCCAGGTAGACGTTGGAGACGTTGGTCTCTTCTTTCAGCTCGCGCAGCGCAGCGTCGTAAAGATCTTCGTTTTCGTCGATGAAGCCGCCCGGCAGCGCCCATTTGCCTTTGAACGGCTCGTGGGCGCGCCGAATCAACAGGACGCGCAGCTCTCCTTCCTGAAAGACGAAGAGAATAATGTCGACGGTGACGGCAGGCCGGGGATGGCTGTAGACGTACTGCTTGGCAGGGGAATGGTTCACGGAAGTTTGCACGGATGCTTCACTCACGGAGCGCCTCACACTTCATTGTGTCGGTGTCAATCCTTTCGGCGTCAAGAGACGACGCCGATAAGACAAGGGAAGTGTCATCTTGACAACATCTTATTCTTTCGCTAGTTTGCCACAGACGCGGCTGTGGAGCAAGAATGCCTGGCTGCCAGGACGAAATTGCATCCTCCCCGCCTTGCAATTTTGACATTCAAAGGGGAGCATGATATTCTGTGAAAGTCAGCAGTTTGCGACGACGAATGGAGTTCGACGCAGCGTGCGGACAACAGAGGGTGTCTCTGAAAACTGCAAACCTGGAGACGTGGTGTAGCGGTTAGCATAACGGCCTGTCAAGCCGTAGGTCGCGGGTTCAAATCCCGTCGTCTCCGCCAAAACGCTCACAGATGAAAGTCTGTGGGCGTTTTTATTTCTGTTGCGGTTGCGTGTTGCGTCGATGAACCCACGCAACACGCAACACGCAGCGCATCTCACTCTTCCTTGCTCTCTCCGCCCATCAGCGACGGATCGGGCGCGCCCATGATGTTGTAGCCGCCGTCCACATAGAGCACCTCGCCGGTGATGCGGGCGGCGCGGTCGCTCAGCAAAAAGGCCGCCGCGTGGCCGACATCCTCCTGGTCAACGTTGCCCATCGGCGCCACCTGGCCGACGTAGTGGAGGCTCTTGCGAAAGCCGCTCACGCCCGAGGCCGCCAGCGTCTTGATCGGTCCGGCGCTGATGGCGTTGACGCGGATGCGATCCTTGCCCAGGTCCCACGCCAGATAGCGCACGGTGGCCTCCAGCGCTGCTTTGGCCACGCCCATGACGTTGTAGTTGGGCGTCACCTTTTCGGCGCCGTAATAGGTCATGGTGAGCATGGCCCCCCCGTCGGTCATGAGCGGTTGCGCACGTTTTGCCAGGGCGATCAGGCTGTAGCAGCTGACGTCGAGCGCAATGCGAAAGCCGTTGCGCGTGGTGTTGATGAAGCGGCCGCCTAGCTCCTCACTCGGTGCGTAGGCGATCGAGTGCACCAGGAAGTCAAGTTTGCCGAAATGCCGCCCAGCCTTGTCGAAGAGGGCGTCGATGGCCTCGTCGCTGGTGACGTCGCACTCTTCCACGAAGCGACTGCCGATGCTCTCCGCCAGCGGCTCGACGCGCTTCTTCAGGATTTCACCGGCGTAGCTGAAACCCAACTCGGCCCCTTCGGCGTGCAGCGCCTGGGCAATCCCCCAGGCAATCGAATTTTTGTTGGCGACGCCGAAAATCAGTCCCTTTTTTCCGCTAAATAGTCCCATGCAATGAGCTCCTTCGTGGTCATTTAGGATTTTGAAGTCGTTCTGGAATATGAAGATGAAGTGGCGCCGCGTGATTCTACACGGCTGCGTCGAATCGTTCGCATAACAGTGTAACACCGGTACGGTGCGATGGTTGCGGGAAACGACAGCCTTTCGATGCACGCGGGCTATGGATAGGAAAATAGAACGCTCGTTTGGGCGTCAAGACGTCGGTGCAGGCCAGGAAAAAGGACATTCGCCGCTCGTTGCAACTGAAGTCGCCCGGCTTTCCAGGCGGCCGAGCGATGGCGTCGATGGGCTGGCCGGCTCGTTGCATGTGCAACGCTAGTCGACAACTACGCGCAGAAACTTGCGTTTGCCCGCCTGAATCACCTGTTCGCCGCTGTTCGGCGTCAGCATGAGCTCTTTCGAGGTCACGACCTCGCCGTTCAGCCGCACGCCGCTCTGTTCCACCAACCGCCGCGCCTCGCTTTTGCTTTTGACCAGGCCGCCTTCCAGGAGGACGTCGAGGATGTTCATGGGCGCAGTCAGAGCGAAGACCGGCGCGTCGCTGGGCGCCTCGCCTTCATGCATGCGACGGGCGTCCTGCGCGGCCTGATCGGCGGCGGCGTCGCCATGGAAGATGCTGACGATCTCCCAGGCCAGCTTGTGCTTCAACTCGCGCATCTCCAGTTGGCCGGACGCGACCTGGGCGAAGAGCGCGTCGATCTCGTCTTGCTCCCAGCGCGTCACCAGCACG
Organism: uncultured Caldilinea sp.; assembly: GCF_937128415.1. GTDB lineage: Bacteria > Chloroflexota > Anaerolineae > Caldilineales > Caldilineaceae > Caldilinea. Next base: position 75,810 of record NZ_CAKZMJ010000027.1, on the reverse strand, counting down.
GCGTAGGTGTGGATCACGGGGTCGGGCAGGTTGAGCACTTTGGTGAAGATCACGCCCGGCGGCTCGTCGATGCCGATGTAGTTGCCGGTCGATTTGCTCATGCGCAGCACGCCGTCGGTGCCCGGCAGGATGGGGAAGGTGAGCACTACTTGCGGGCGCATGCCGAAGGCTTCCATCAGCTTGCGGCCGGCCATCAGGTTGAACAACTGATCGGTGCCGCCGATCTGCACGTCGGTTTCGAGGGCGACGGCGTCGTAGCCCTGCATGAGCGCGTAGAAGAATTCGTGTAGCCAAATGGCGTCTCCGCGCGCATAGCGATTGGCGAAATTTTCGCGCGCCAGAAATTGCTGCACCGTGAAATTGCTGGCCAGGTTCACGACGTCGCCGAAGGTGAGCTTGCTTAGCCATTCATGGTTGTAGCGGATGCGGGTCTTGCTGCGGTCGAGCACGCGAAAGGCCTGTTCGGCGTAGGTTTGCGCCTTTTCCAGCGCTTCCTCCAGCGTCTGCTGACGCCGCGCCGAATCTTTGTCGCTGGGATCGCCGATCATACCCGTGAAGGTGCCGATCAGGAAGGTCACCTCGTGACCCAAATCCTGGAACTGGCGCAATTTTCGCATAGAGATGGTGTGGCCGAGGTGCAGGTCGGGCGACGAGGGGTCATAGCCGCAGTAGACGCGCAGCGGCCGGCCTGTGTCATAGCTCTCCTGCAGCCGTTCGCGCAGCTCTTTTTCCATGTTTTTGTACGTTTGTTCGTCGCCGAAATCGACGCCGCGCATCAAAATGCGCATCTGCTCATCGACGGGTGGAAAGTGGCTCATCAGAATACTCCGCTCTATTGATGTGTGATTTTTTCGGTATCATAAACCGACACATCGATCACGGTCAATCAGGGGGTGGATTGAAGAGAGGGTGAGCGTCAAAGCGGCGGACTTTGGCCGGTTTCCCCGAATCGAAGTTGGCGCATCCCAATCGGTGACGCCAAATCGAATCTGGCGATGCAATCGCCTCCGTTGTGCTATAATCAAAAGGAATCTATTTCGATAGTCTTTCTCTTACATCCATAGTGCTTTGTCAATCTTTCGTCGTAGAAACCCGATTTCAAGCAGATTCCACCATCAAAACGGAGTGAGACCCATGAAAGTCAATCCACCCACCAATCATCTGATCGGCGCCATGCCGAAGATCGGCATCCGCCCCACCATCGACGGTCGGCTGGGCGGCGTGCGCGAGTCATTGGAGGAGCAGACGATGACGATGGCGCGCACCGTCGCCCGCTTTTTGAGCGAGAATCTGCGCCACTACAACGGCCTGCCGGTGGAGTGCGTGATCGCAGACACCACGATCGGCGGCGTCGCCGAGGCGGCGGCGACGGCGGAGAAGTTCCGCCGCGAGGGCGTCGGCGTTTCGCTCACCGTCACCCCCTGCTGGTGCTACGGCTCGGAGACGATGGACATGGACCCGCATCTCCCCAAGGCGGTGTGGGGCTTCAACGGCACCGAGCGACCGGGCGCCGTCTACCTGGCGGCGGTCTCGGCTGCGCACAATCAGAAGGGGCTGCCCGTCTTTAACATCTACGGTCGCGACGTGCAGGACGTCGGCGACACGACCATCCCCGCCGACGTGCAGGAGAAGCTGCTGCGCTTTGCGCGCGCCGGCCTGGCCGTCGCCAACATGCGCGGCAAATCCTATCTGGCCATGGGCGGCGTGAGCATGGGCATCGCCGGGTCGATCGTCAACCATGATTTCCTGGAGCGTTGGCTGGGCATGCGCGTGGAGACGATCGACATGGTCGAGTTCGTGCGTCGCATCCAGTACGAGATTTACGACAAAGAGGAATTCGAGCGCGCCTACGCCTGGGTGCGCGCCAACTGCGTCGAGGGCAAGGACTACAACCCGCCGGATAAGCAGCGCACCCGCGCCCAGAAGGACGAAGACTGGGCGACCTCGGTCAAGATGGCGCTGATCGCGCGCGACCTGATGATCGGCAACCCCAGGCTGCGCGAGATGGGCTTCGGCGAGGAGGCGCTCGGCCACAACGCCATCGCCGCCGGCTTCCAAGGTCAGCGTCAGTGGACGGACTTTCTGCCCAACGGCGACTTTATGGAGGCGATCCTCACCTCGTCCTTCGACTGGAACGGCATTCGCCCGCCCTTCATCGTCGCCACCGAGAACGACGCGCTCAACGGCATCTCCATGCTCTTCATTCACCTGTTGACCAATGCCGCGGCCATCTTCGCCGACGTGCGCACCTACTGGAGCCCAGAGGCGGTCAAGCGCGTCACCGGCTACGAGCTGACCGGCCGCGCCGCGGGCGGCATTTTGCATCTGATCAACTCCGGCCCGGCTGCGCTGGACGGCACGGGTCAGCAAAGTCGCAACGGCGAACCGGCCATGAAGCCTTTCTGGGAGATTACGCCGGAGGAGGCGGAGGCGTGTCTGAAAGCGACGACCTGGCACGCAGCCATGACCGAATACTTCCGGGGCGGCGGCTGGTCGACGCGCTTCCGCACGCGCGGGGGCATGCCGGTCACGATGATCCGCGTCAATCTGGTGCAGGGGCTGGGGCCGGCGCTGCAGATCGCCGAGGGCTGGACGGTGGACCTGCCCGACGAGGTGCACACCATCCTCGACGAGCGCACCAACCCGACCTGGCCCACGACATGGTTCGTGCCGCGCACGACGGGCAGCGGTCCCTTCCGCGATGTCTACACGGTGATGAACAACTGGGGCGCCAACCACGGCGCTATCGGCTACGGCCATTTCGGCGCCGACGTGATCAGCCTGGCCGCCATGCTGCGCATCCCGGTCTACATGCACAACGTTGATGAGACCGCCATCTTCCGCCCCAGCGCGTGGACGCTCTTCGGCGCCAATGAACCGATGGGCGCCGATTTCCGCGCCTGCGCCAATTTCGGCCCGCTGTACTGGTGAAGTTTTCACCGGGCCGCTGTCTTCCCGGAGGCGAACGCTTCCGGGAAGACAGGAAGCCTGTCATTCCACCCTTTTGCCGATCCGCAGGAATGTGGAATAAGCCCCTTCCGATAGGCGATCTCCTGCACATCACTCAGCATGCTCTGATTGACTCCAAAAGCTTCGCAAAGCTCGTCGGAGCGCACATTTTGCACTTTCTCTCCATCTTGACAACCGCTGGCGGCTATGCTATCCTGTCAAGTGAAACGTTTCACCTGGTCAATTGTCGATTCCCGGAGCGTTCGTGAACCGAAAATTTGAGTGCGCCTACGGCTATTTTTCGCAGGATGGCCGGGAGTACGTCATTACGACGCCGTTCACCCCGCGACCGTGGGGCAACGTCATCAGCAACGGCGACTACAGCCTGATGGTCTCTCAGACCGGCTCGGGTTATAGCTGGCGCGGCAACGCCGGGCAGAACCGCATCACGCGTTCCTTTCAGGATTTGATCAAAGACAACTGGGGAAAATATCTCTACATTCGCGATCTGGATCGGCGGGTGCACTGGTCGGCCACCTACAAGCCGGTGATGCATCCCTTCCGGCGCTACGAGGCGGCCCATGGCCCAGGCTATTCGCGCTTTACACAGCAAATCGAAGAAATTGAAAGCGTTTTGACCGTGTTCGTGGCGGTGGACGCGCCGCTCGAGTTTTTGCACCTGCGCTTGACCAACCTCAGCGATGAGGTGCGCAGGCTGGACGTGACCTCCTATGTCGAATGGTTGCTCGGGTTCGCCCCTGACGAGCATCGCGAGTTTCACAAGCTCTTCATCGACGTTGCGGTGGATGAGAAGCTGAACGCCCTCTTTGCGCGCAAATATCTGTGGGGATTTCCCGACGAACATGGGCGCTACAACAACATCGACTGGCCGTACACCGCCTTCATGGCCGTGAGCGAGCCGCTCAAATCCTACGACGGCGATAAGGAGTCCTTTCTCGGCCTGTACCGTAACGAGGACCGTCCGCGGGCCATGGACGAGCCAACGTTGGCGCGGCGGGTCGGTCGCTTCACGGACGCCATCGCCGCGTTGCAGGCGGCGGTGACGTTGCAGCCGAGAGCGTCGCACACGCTTGTCTTCACGTTGGGTGCAGCGGAGAAGGAGCGGGAAAACGCCGCCGAGCTAATCCGTCGCTATGCTTCGGTGGAGGCGAGCGAACGCGCGCTGCAGGAAGTGCACGCCTTTTGGTCGCGTTTTTTGGACGCCGAACAGGTGGAGACGCCGGACGAGGCTTTGAACTTCATGACCAACGTTTGGGCCAAGTATCAGGCGATCTCCTGCCGGCTGTGGGGCAAGTCGGCCTTTTATCAGGTTTCGGCGGGATACGGCTTTCGCGACCAGCTGCAGGACAGCCAGATTTTTCTGGTCAGCGAGCCGGCGTATGCGCGGCGGCAGTTGCTGCTTCATGCGGCGCAGCAGTTCATCGAAGGCGACGTGCTGCATTGGTGGTTTTCGATTCGAGGCGGCGGGCCGCGCACCAACTGCTCGGACGACCTGCTCTGGCTGCCCTTCATCCTGGACGCCTATCTGAAGGAGACGGCGGACTACGGCATCCTGGACGAGCCGGTTCCCTATCTGAACGGACCGGCGGAGCCGCTCTACGATCATTGTAAGCGCGCCATCGAGCGCTCTTTCTCTCGCTTCTCTCCGCGTGGGGTTCCGCTGATGGGCGACCACGACTGGAACGACGGCCTGAGCGCGGTGGGGACGTTGCTGAAGGGAGAGAGCTTCTGGGTGGCCGAGTTCCTGTATATGATACTCGGCTTCTTTGCCCCGCTGGCGCAGCGACGCGGGGATCATGCGTTCGCCCGCAAGTGCGAGGCTGTTCGCAGCAGCCTGAAAGAGGCGCTCAACCGTTGGGGATGGGACGGCGAGTGGTATCTGCAAGCCACCACCGACGCAGGGGAGCTCCTCGGCTCGCACCAGAACGAGGAAGGCAAAATTTTCCTGATGCCCAACATCTGGGCGGTGATCAGCGGCGCTGCAGATGAGACGCGAGCGCGCACGGCGATGAACGCCGTCACGCAGTGTCTACTGAAAGATTACGGCGCGTTGCTGAACTATCCGGCGTTCACCCGGCCGCGCGCAGACATCGGCTACGTCACGCGTTATGCGCCGGGGTTGCGCGAGAACGGCGGCGTTTATACGCACGCCGCCACGTGGGCGGTGTGGGCCTACGCGCTGATCGGTCAGCCCGAAACGGCGTATGAAGCCTATCGGCGCATCTGTCCGCCCAACCGCAGCGCCGACATCGAGGTGTACAAAGCCGAGCCGTACGTCACGCCTGGAAACATCGACGGCCCTGTTTCGCCGTACTATGGCCGGGGTGGCTGGACCTGGTACACCGGTTCGGCGCAGTGGCTACATCGCGTCGCCACACATTGGATTTTAGGCATCCGTCCGCAGGAGGACGGCCTGTTGGTCGATCCGTCGATTCCGGCGCGCTGGAAGGGGTTCCGCGTCAGGCGGCGCTTCCGCGGCGCGCTTTACGACATTCGAGTTGAGAATCCAGGTAATGTCAACCGGGGCGTCCAGTCCGTCTCCATCGACGGCAAGCCGTATGCGAGCAACTTGCTCCCCGTGTTTGCGGACGGCAGGACGCACGTGATCGAAGTCGTGATGGGAAATCCGAGCGCTGCGTGAAAGGAGGTGCCCCCAGGCCAGAGCATGTTTGCTTCCCACGGTTCCTTCGTCGTTTGTTCATGATCTACTAAGGAGAAAAGACATGAAGATTCACAACCGGCTGATGCATTGGGCGATCGTTCTGGTTCTTGTCGTTGGCCTGGCTGCCTGTGTTGCGCCGCCGGCGGCGCCTGCGCCGGGTGAACCCGCCGCCACACAGCCCCCCGCTGAAGCGCCTGCTGCCGCCGCGCCTGGCGAGACGATCACGCTGCGCTACGCCAACTGGAGCGTGCCGGCGGAGGATGACAACAACCTCGATTGGCGGCTCATCAAGGCCTACATGGAGATGCATCCCAACGTCAAAATCGAGCTCGTCGATATGTCCGGCGAGGGGCGCTGGGATGAGAAGTTGACCGTCTACGCTGCCAGAGGCGCCTTGCCCGACGTCTGGACGGCGGACAACACCCCGCTTTACGTGAAGAACGGCTGGACGGCCGACCTGACGGCGTTCGTCGAAAACGACCCCGACTGGCAGGATGTGCCGGCCGTCTTGAAAGAAGCGGTGACCTACAGTGGCAAGGTGCTGGGATTGCCCGACGCCTACTTCGTCATGGGGTACTTCGTCAATAAAGATCTGTTTGACGCCGCCAATCTGGACGCGCCGGAGTACGGCGTCTCGGTGGATGACTTCTTCAACGCCATGATCGCCGTCACCAACGTGCAGCGGGCGGTGGTCGGCCTGGATGAAGTGGAGCCGATTTTGGGGTGGTATCCGCATACGCTGGACAGCCGGCTGGGCTGGTTTAGCTTTGACGGCGAGAAGATGAATTACAATTCTCCCGCCTTCAGAGCCGCAGTGGCCAAGGCCGGCGAGATGCTTCCCTATAGCTTTGCGGGCCTGACCGAAGAGCAGAAGGCCAACTTCAAGTCCAAAGAGTCCTGGGAATTCCTGAATGAGGAATTCAGCGTGATCTGGGCAGGCGGCTATTGGATTCCCGGCCTGGTGGAGAACGCTCCTTTTGAGTGGGACTTCATCGGCTTCCCCGGCGGCAACCAGGCGATGGTGGTCGACATCCTTGCGGTTTCCTCGGCCACTCAGAACCTGGAGGTGGCCTATGATTTCGCCAAATGGATGAGTTTCTCCAAGGCGGCCTATGCCAAGGAGTTGGAGCTTTCGCGCGAGATGAACCGGGTGCCGATCAACATGCCGGTTTCGGTGGACGCCGAGTCGATTGAAAACTACTTGTCCTTCTTCGGAGACAAGCCCGGCATTCGCAAGGCGATGGAGAACCTGGACGGCAGCATCGTCGAGTCGTTGGCGAAGATCGTGCCCGGCTACATCCAGGCGCGCTGGGAAGGCAAGCCCGGCATCGACATCGGCGAGGACAAGGATGTGAACATGTGGTACATGTTCTACCACGCCAATTCCGGCAAGTTCAAGTTCGAGGATTACGCGCCTCAGCTCGAGGAATTCGCCAATCGCATCCTGGCCGAAGCCCGCGCCGAGTTGCCGAAATAGTCGAAGACCGACGGTTCTTGCGTAGGGGCGGCTCGCAGCCGCCCGTCCTCAACCAAACACAAGGTTGGGGACGACGGGCGGCGACCGGTTCGCCGGAGGGTGGAGGCCCTCACCCCCGCCCCCTCTCCCAAGGCTGGGAGAGGGGGAGAAGGGTGCACCGTAGGGGCGGCTCGCAGCCGCCCGTCCTCGACAGTCACGCAAGGTTGGGTGGAATCAAGACAGCGCAGCTACGAGCTGCGCCTACAATAAAACCGGTGTATTGTGTGTGAAGAACAGGAGGGCGGAGCCGAGCCTCCAACCATGAGCATTTTGTGGAAGCTGAGCAGGGCGGCGGCGCTGACGTTGGCTCTGATTGCGTTCAGCGCCGGCCACCGCACGCTTGCAGAAACGTCGGCCATTCCCAATCGAGACGCCTCTGTTGCGGCGGCGAAGGTCTCTCCGACCCACATCGAAGTGACCGCCGACGCCTTCGGCCTCCCTTTGGCCGAGGACGAGATCGCCCGACAATACGACAAACCAAGCGTTCTGCTCCGGGAGGGGGATCGAATCGAATTCCTGGCGACCCTTCCCGCCGACGGCGTATACACGATCGCCTTTGATGTGGCGGCGGATAGTGCGTCGGTGGGCGCGCCGGAGGGAGCGCTGCGCATCGACGGGGAACTGCCTGTCGATGATCTGCGTCGCGTCGTCTTTCCGGTCTTCTATCGCAACACCGCCGATGACTTCCCGAAGGATCGCTACGGCAACGACGCCCTGATCCGCCAGGAGCGCATGGTGCATTGGACAAAGGCGCCGGCGCGCGACGTCAATTTCAGCCAGCCTTATCCCCTGCGCATTGCGTTGCGCGCAGGCGAACATCGCTTTGACTTCACCCTGCATCAAGGGACGGTGCACCTGGGCAGCATTTACATCGAAGAATTTACGCCTTATCTCCCCTATCCGGAATATCGAGCGATGCAGCCTGATCGGGTCGTCTCCGACTTTATGCTCACGCTCGAGGCGGAGTTCCCCTCCTATAAGAATGACACGTCGGTGCGGCCTTCGGCCAGCCGCAGCCTGACGGTGACGCCCTACGACACCTATCGGCTGTTGCTCAACACGCTGGGCGGCGAAAGCTGGATCAAAAGCGGCAGCGCCGTCTTTTATGTCTTCGAGGTTCCGGAGGACGGCCTGTACTCCATCACCCTGCGTGCGTTGCAGGATACGCGCAGCAACTTCACCGTCTTTCGCCGCTTCACCATCAACGGGGAGACGCCCTTCGTCGAGCTGAACGCCTTCCCCTTCGCCTATACGACGGATTGGGTGGACGTGCCGCTGGGCGAGGGGACGCCTTTCCAAATTTTTCTGCACAAGGGCCGCAACGTGCTGGGCGTCGAGGCGACGAATTCACCTTATCTGCCTGCGATTCAAACCGTCCAGAAGGCGCTGCTCGACATCAACGAACTGGCGCTGGAGATCCGCAAGCTGACCGGCAATCAGCGCAATCCGTTCAAGGAGTGGGTTGTCTCCGACTATATTCCGGATATTCGCGATCGGCTCACCGCCATCGCCGAAAGCCTCCGCGCCGATCAAGAGACGTTGGTCGCCATCCTGCGGAGCGACTCTTCGCCGGAAATTCTCACCTATCAAATGGCGATCGACAATCTGCTCTTCCTCGCCGAAGAGCCGGACCGCATTCCCACGCACATGGGGCGGTTCTCCGAAGGGCCTGGATCGGCGGCGCAGTTGTTGGGTTCGCTGCTACCCATGTTGCAAGAGCAGCCGCTGGCGCTCGACAAAATTTACATTCACTCGCCCGATGTGACGCCTGTCACTCCGTCGGCGCCTTTCGGCCTGGCGTTTACGGAAGGGCTGAAGCGATTTTTCCATTCATTCCAACCGGACCCGTACGAATCCATCGGCGCGGGTGAGGACGAGCTGGAGGTGTGGGTCAACCGCCCGCGGCAGTATGTGGACCTTTTGCAGCTGATGGCGGATGAGTCCTTCACCCCACGCACCGGCATTCGCGTCAAGTTTTCGATCATGCCTGACGAGTCGAAGCTGGTGCTGGCGAACGCCGCCGGCATCCAGCCTGATGTGGCGCTGGGCATCAGCACGCACATCCCTTACGACCTGGCCGTGCGCAACGCCCTGTACGACCTGCGCTCCTTCGACGATTTCGATTCGTTCATCCGCATCTACTCGCCCGGCTCGCTCCTCAGCTACATTATCGATGATTCGGTTTACGCAATCCCGGAGACGCAGGATTTTTGGATCACCTTCTATCGTAAGGACATCCTGGATGCGTTCGGGCTGCCTGTGCCGCGCACTTGGGATGAAGTCATCGAGATTCTGCCGGAGCTGCAACGCTACGGCATGAACTACAGCTCACCGCTTTCGGGCGACGCCGGCATACGCTGGTACTTTGTCACGGCGCCCTATCTCTTCAACTTCGGCGCCAAACTCTACAGCGACGACGGTTTCGCCTCCGGCCTGGGAAGCGAAGAGGCGCTCGCCGCCGTCAAGTTCATGGCGGAGAGCTTCACCATCTACGGCATGCCGCTGACGACCGCCAGTTTCTATGAGAGCTTCCGCTACGGACTGCTCCCGATCGGCGTTTCCAACATCGAGACCTACGTCAAGCTGATGACGGCGGCGCCGGAGCTGGAGGGGCTGTGGGGCGTCGACCTCTACCCGGCGACGGTGCTGCCGGATGGAACGCAGAATCGCTACGCCACCGGCTCGGCGCAGGCGAGCATCATGTTCAAAAACACCGACAAGGCGCAGGAGGGCTGGGAATTTCTCAAATGGTGGATGTCCACCGAGACGCAGATCGACTTTCAGGAGCGGCTGTTGTTGAACTACGGCAGGGAGTATCTGTGGAACTCCGCCAATCTGGAAGCTTTCGCTGCGCTGCCGATTCCGCAGGAGCATCGCCGCGTGATCCTGGAGCAGTGGCAGTGGCTGCAGGAGCCGGTGCGTCTTCCCGGCTCCTACATGCAGGAGCGCGAGCTGGGCAACGCATGGAATCGCATCGTCTTCGACGGCGTCAACCCGCGCGTGGCCATCGACCGCGCCATTTTGGTCACCAACCGGGAAATCACGCGCAAGATGGAGGAGTTCGGGTATCTCAGAAATGGGGTGCGGGTGCGCACGCCCAAGATTCCGACGATCGAAACCGTGAAAGGATGGATGAACGATGCGTCGTGAAGGCTCTTTGCAACGCTGGTGGACGCGGGAAGGCAGTGCATATGCGTTCCTTGCCATGTATGCGCTTCTCTTCCTGACCTTTATTGCAGTGCCGGTCTTTGCAGCGATTGCGCTCTCCTTCACTTTCTTCGACGCCATCCAGCCGCCCTATTTCATCGGCCTGCGCAATTACATCACGCTGTTGACGCAGGACGACATCTTTATGCGCTACGTGCTGCCCAACACGGTGCAGTTCGCCGTGATCGTGGGGCCGGGCGGCTATGCGCTGGCCTTTTTGCTGGCGTGGATGCTGGCGCATCTGCCCAAGGGGCCGCGCACGATCTTTGCGCTGATCCTGTACTCGCCTTCGATGACGGCCGGGGTGGCGATGGTCGTGGTGTGGCGCACACTCTTCAGCGGCGACCAGATCGGTTATCTGAACAGCTTGCTGCTCAATTGGGGGCTGATCCAGGAGCCGATCCAGTGGCTTTACGCACCGCAATACCTGATGAGCATCATGATTTTGGTCACCCTGTGGAGCAGCATGGGGATTGGATTTTTAGCCATGCTCGCCGGCATCCTGGACATCAGCCCGGACCTGTACGAAGCCGCCGCCCTCGATGGCATGAGCAGCATCTGGCAGGAGATCTTCTATATCACGATCCCGTCGATGAAGCCGCAGATGCTCTTCGGCGCGGTGATGGCGATCGTCGGCGCGTTTCAGGCCGGGGCCATCGGCGTCATGCTGTCCGGCAGCAACCCGACCCCGCGCTACGCCGGCCAGCTGATCGTCAACCACATCGAGGACTATGGCTTTTTCCGTTACGAGATGGGCTACGCCGCCGCCGTCTCGGTGGTTTTGTTGTTGATGGTGCTCTTCTTTACGAGAATCTTCAACCGTCTCTTCGCCACTGCAGAGTGAGGAGGATATGAGAAAGCGAAACTGGTTCAGCCGCTACGCCGGAGTGCGCAACCGGGGCATCAACCCCGATGGCTTTCATGTCAGCCAGATCAAGTTCTACCTGATCCTGCTGCCGCTTTCGGTTTTCATGGTGCTGCCAATCCTCTTCATCTTTTCCAGCGCCTTCAAGCCGCCGGATGAGTTGTACGCCTATCCGCCGCGCTTTTTTGTGATCAACCCAACCATGAAGAATTTCAACGACCTCTTCTCCAGGATGTCCGGCTCCAACATGCCGGTCAGCCGCTACCTGTTCAACAGCGTCATGGTGACGCTCGTGGCGGTGGCGGCGTCGGTGGTCATCTCCAGCACGGCGGCCTATGCGCTTTCCAAGAAGCGCTTCCGGCTCAAACAGGCGCTTTTCACCATCAACACGGTGGCCCTGATGTTCGTGCCGATCGCGGTGACCATCCCTCGCTTTCTGGTCATTCACCGCCTCGGCCTGCTCGACACCTTCTGGGCGCACGTTTTGCCGGTGCTGGCGCTGCCGGTGGGCGTCTTTTTGCTCAAGCAGTTTATGGACACCATCCCCAACGAGATGTTGGAGGCGGCGCAGATGGACGGCGCCTCAGATCTGGCGATCTACTGGAACATCGTGATGCCGATGATCCGACCTGCGCTCGCCACGATCGCCATCCTCACCTTCCAGGCGGCGTGGAACAACGTCGAGACCTCGTCGCTCTACATTCATGGCGAAAACCTGCGCACTTTCGCCTTCTACCTCAGCACCTTGACCACCACCGCCACCGGCGCCAACGCCGTCGCCGGCCAGGGCATCGCAGCCGCTGCGGCGCTGATCATGTTTCTGCCCAACCTGATCATTTTCATCATCTTGCAAAGTCAGGTGATGAGCACGATGTCTCATTCCGGCCTGAAATGAAAAGATCCCTTTTGCTGCTGACCCTGATCCTATCGCTGCTTCTCCTGTCGCTTGCGGGGATGCTTTCCGGCGCAGCCAGCGCGCTTTCCCCCTACACGACATGGACGATGGGGCCAGGCGGGCGCTTATTTTTGACGCAAGACGCCTACATCCCGATCGACGAGATCGACCTGCCGCTTTCCGGGCCGGATGAACTCTTTTTTGCGCCGGACGGGTTTCTCTATGTGGCGGACACCGGCAACGGGCGCATCGTCAAACTGGATCAAGACTTTGAGATCGTCGCAGAGTTCGGCAAGGGCGTTCTCGAGGCGCCGACCGGCTTGTTCATCGATGAGGATGGCGTCTTCTACATCGCCGACGCCCGCAAAAACACCATCGTGATCCTGGACGGCGAAGGCGGCCTGATCAACGAGTTCGGCCGGCCCTCCGAGCCGCTCTTTGGCCGTCGCCGCGAGTTTCTGCCCCGCAAAATCGTCGTCGACGCGCGCAAGAACCTCTACATCGTCAGCGAAGGCTCGGTGGACGGCCTGGTGATGATGAACACCAACGGCAATTTCATCGGCTATTTCGGCGCCAATATGGCCGAGATGTCGTTCAGGATGATTTTGCAGCGCATGTTTCTGACCAGGGAGCAGCTGGAGCAGCTGGTTCGCAACGAGGCCGCCTCCCCTTCCAACGTCGCCATCGACGAGCGTTCGCTCATCTACACCGTCACGGCCGGCACGGCCAGGGACAGGAGCATCCGCAAATTCACGATCGTCGGCCAGAACCTGTTCGACGACGTCTACGGCTCGAGCACCTTCCGCGACCTGCACGTCAGCAGCGCCGACGGTCTGCTGACGGCGGTGGACGCAAACGGCAAAATTTACGAGTATGACCTCAACGGCTCGCTGCTCTTCGTCTTCGGCGCGCCGGACAGGGGGGAGCAACGCCTGGGCATGCTGGCCAATCCTTCGGCGATCGAACGCATCGGCGACAAGCTCTACGTGCTCGACAAGGACAAAAGCGCCATCGTGGTCTACCGGGCCACCGATTTTGCGAGCCGCGTGCATGAGGGCGTTCGGCTCTACATGGAGGGCCTCTACGAGGAGGCGCAGCCCTATTTCGAGGAGGTGTTGACCTACAACGGCCTCTTTATCCTCGCCTATCAGGCCATCGCCGACGCCCATTTCAAAAGGGGCGCGTACGCGCAGGCGCTCGAATACTACCGCTACGCCGAGGACCGCAACGGCTATTCGGAAGCCTTCTGGGAGCTACGCAACATCGTCTTGCAGCGCCATCTCGGCAACGGGCTTGTCGCGCTCTTCGGCCTCTGGGTGGCCGGCAGCGTCTTCACGCGCCTGGAGCGCGGTCGCGGCTGGCTGGAGCCGCTGCGTCATCGGCTGCACGCCCTGCGCCGGGTGCGGCTGATGGATGATTTCGTCTTTCTGTTTCGCTTCATCCGCCATCCCGCCGACAGCTTTTACTATATCAAGGTCAACGAGCGCGGCAGCCTGTTCTTTGCTTTTCTGCTGTACGGCTGGGTGGTGTTCGCCCGCATTGCATCGCTCTACCTGACCGGCTTTATCTTCAGCCCCTACGCCAGCCCGACGCAGATTCGCGTGCTGACCGAATTCATCTACGCCGTCCTGCCGCTTGCGCTCTGGAACGCCGCCAATTATCTGGTCTCCACCATCAGCGACGGCGAGGGGCGGCTGCGCGACGTGATCATCGGCACGGCGTACAGCCTGTTCCCGTATGCGCTCTTCGCCCTGCCGATTGCGCTGCTTTCCAACCTGTTGACGCTGAACGAGATTTTCATTTACACCTTTTCGACCCAGTTGATGTGGTTTTGGGTCGGTGTGATGCTCTTCATCATGGTGAAGGAGGTTCACAACTACTCGGTTTCAGAGACGATCAAGAACATCCTGACCACGCTCTTCACGATGGCGATGTTCTTGTTGACCGGCTATATCCTGTATGTGCTGTTCAACCAGCTTTATGAATTCGTGCATGCGATCGTGCAGGAGGTGGGCCTGCGTGTGTAAGATTCGGCTCATTGCATTTGGGTTGGTGTGGCTGGCGCTCATCGCTATGCATGGCAGGGCGACAGCAGCTCCATCTACACAGATAGAAGAGATTCCCGTCTCGTACCGAGCGGTGGCGGAGAACGAGCAGTTTCGCCTGTTTGTAGACTTCGACTCGCTGGCGTTCAAACTGCTGGACAAACGCAGCGGCTACGTGTGGCATTCGGGGCTGGACGAGCTGCAGGAGGGCGACCGGCTCAACCGCGCCTGGCAGGCCTTTGCGCGCAGCGGCGTGAGCATCGAATATCTCGACGCACGCGCGATCAACCGTCGCGTCTCCCTTACGAACTCGGAACATGCGCTGGAAGTGACGCCCATCGATGGCGGCGTTGCGGCGGATGTGACGTTTCTGGAGTTCGGGATTTCGCTGCGCCTCCTCCTGCAGCTGGAGGCGGAAGGCGTGCGCGTGGAGGTCCCGTCAAACTCCATCCGCGAGGAGAAGCCGGAGTTCAAGCTGGGGCTGCTCTATCTCTATCCCTTCCTGGGCGCCACGCGCGGGAGCGAAACGCCCGGCTATATGCTGCTGCCAGACGGCGTCGGCAGCCTGATTCGCTTCGCCGACGCCACCAAAGCTCGCAATATGTTCTACGGTCGCTATTATGGACCCGACCTGGGCATGATCGCAGTGGCGCCGTTCGACCCGGAGCTCAGGCGTCCGTATCCGATCGCCTACCCGGTCTTCGGCATGGTGCACGGCGAAGGACAAAACGCCTTTCTTTCAATCGTGGAGCAGGGGGCGGCTTACGGGGAGATTCAGGCGCACCCCGCCGGCATTCTGACCAATTTCAACTTTATCTACAACGCCTTCATCTACAACGAAAGCTACTATCAAGCGACGAACCGGGCCGGCGCCGGCGTGACCGTCGTGCAGCGCCGGACGAACGAGTTCAATGTCGTCGTGCACTTCCGCTTTCTGACCGGCGAGGCGGCGGACTACGTGGGCATGGCGCGCAGCTATCAGCGCTATCTGGTCGAAAAGGGGCTGCTGCGCAAGGTTCCGGTCGCGAACCCCAATATCGGCGTTCGCCTGGAGTTTCTCGGCGGGGACAAGGAGCAGATCTTGCTCTGGAGTCGCTTCGCGCCGATGACCACTTTGGCGGAGATGGAGGAAATTCTCGCCGCGTTAGACGTTGCAAATCCGGAGGTCGTCTATTACGGCTGGCAGCCGCTCGGCGCGTCGAGCATGCCGCCGACGACGCTGCGGCTGGAGCGTGCGCTGGGCAGCGTCGCCGAGTTGACTGCGCTGGCGGAGCGGATCGCAGCGGCGGGCGGACATTTTTCGCTTTATCTGGACCCTCAGGGGGCTCTGCGCGAGGAGGCCGGCTATTCCCCGCGCAACGACTTAGCCATTGCGATCACCAACGTCAGCCTGACCGGCTACAACCGCAACCACGTGGTCTTCTATTTCACCTTCGAGGCGTTGCGCCGTCGCTTTGCATCGATGCAGAATGCGCTCGCCGCCCATCCATCGATCGGGCTGGCGCTCGATCAGATCGGCTGGATGCTCTACAGCGATTTTCGCAGCGGTCGCGCGTTGAACCGCGTGCAGGCCGCCGAAGCGTATCGCGCGCTGTTGGCCGATTCGCCGGTGCGGCTTGTTCTCTACCGTCCCAACGATTATCTGTTCAGCGCGGCGGAGGCGTACTTCGAGATGCCGCTGGGGGACAACGGCTATGTGTACACCTCCGAGACGGTTCCTTTCCTGCCCATCGTGCTGGCGGGGCATCTTCCCTACTACGGCGAGGCGCTCAACTTTTCGGCGAACTTGCAGGAGGACCTGCTGCGGCACGTCGATTATGGCGTCTATCCCTCCTATTTTTTGACGCAGCGGCCCACCGCCGCCATGCTCAACACCCGCTCCAACTGGATCTTCACCTCCTCCTACGCCCAGTGGGGCGAGCATATCCGGGAGACGTATCGCTGGATGAATGCGCTGTTGGGGCCGGTGCGCGGACAGGAGATCGTCGCCCGTCGTCAACTGGCGCAGGGCGTCTTCGCCACGACGTACGCCAACGGCAAGCAGATCGTTGTGAACTACACCGACCGTCCCTTCGCCTACCAAGGCGTCACCGTTGAGGCCAGAAATGCGTTCTTGTTGGAGAGTGCGCCATGACCGTTCGTCCGCTTCCTCGCCGGTTGCTCAGCCTGCGCACGCGCGAGGCGTTGCACGGCTACGCGTTCATTGCGCTTTGGGTGATCGGTTTTGTGTTGTTTACGTTGGCCCCGCTGCTTCAGACCTTCAATTACAGCCTGAATCGAGTGGTGGTGACCGTCACCGGCGTGAATCTCACCTATGTGGGCTGGGCGAATTACACGCGCGCGCTTGCCACCGACCCGGCGTTTGGCGAGCTGTTGATCGGGTACGCCATCGAGACGCTGGTCGCCGTGCCCATCGTGTTGATCTTCTCCATGATCATCGCGCTCTTTCTGAACCTGCGCTTCCGCCTTAAAGGAGTGTTCCGCACGATTTTCTTCCTGCCGGTCGTGATCACAAGCGGGCCGGTGATCCGGGAGCTCACGGAGCAGGGTGCGGCGACTGCGCCGGGCATCGCCGACGCGCCAGCGGTGGCGGAGTTTCTGGCGCAATTGCCGAGCGCACTGCGCAACCCGGTGGAGTATCTGCTGGTCTCGTTCATCCTCATCCTGTGGTTCTCCGGCGTGCAGATTCTCATCTACCTGGCAAGTCTGCAAAAGGTGGATCAGGGCATCTACGAGGCGGCGGCGATCGACGGCGCCTCGGCGTGGGAGATTTTCTGGAAGATCACGCTGCCCACGCTCACCACGGCGACGGTGGTCAACGCCGTCTACACCATCGTCACACTGTCGCACTTTTCGGAGAACAAGGTCGTCCGCTACATCTACGGTCAGACTTACGCGCTGCAAGGCGGCATCGGCTACGCCAGCGCCATGTCGTTCCTCTATTTCGCCGTGATGGCCGTCCTGCTGCTGATCGTCTATCTCTTTCTGACCCGACTGCTGGGCAAGGAGGCGCGCTGAGATGCAAGTCTTTCATTCTCACACCGTTGATCGGGTGCGAAGCCTGCTCTTCGGCGGCCGCACGCGCTATGGGCTGATCTTCACCACCGTGCTTTATGCGCTGTTGATCGCCATCGGCTTCGTGTACCTCTATCCGCTGCTTTTCATGTTCATCACGAGCATGAAGAGCCCCACCGACTTGCTCAACCCGTTGGTGCAGTGGGTTCCGACGGAGCTCTACACCGGCAACTATGTCAAGGCGTTCCGCGTGTTGAATTACCCCAACGCGCTGGTGGCCTCGATCTTGCTCAGCGTGGCGCCTTCGCTGTTGCAGACCTTCGTGGCTGCGCTGATCGGCTACGGGCTGGCGCGTTATCGCTTCTGGGGCAGGCGGCTGGTGTTGCTGCTCATTCTGGCCACCTTCATTATTCCGCCGCAGAACACCGTCATCCCTCAGATGTTGACCTACCGCGACCTGGGGCTGCTGGGCAGCCCGCTGGCGCTGATTTTGCCCGCTGCGTTCGGGCAGGGCTATCGCAGCGCCATCTTCATCCTGGTCTTTTACCAGACGTTTCTCTCCCTCCCCAAAGTGTTGGAGGAGGCGGCGCGCATCGACGGCGCTTCAGATCTGCGCATCTTCCTGACCATCGCCGTTCCTTCAGCGTTGCCGGCGTTCATCGTCTCTTTCATCTTCTCGGTGGTCTGGTACTGGAACGAGACCTTCTTGACCTCGATCTTCCTGGAAGGCGGGGTGCAGACGTTGCCGATGCAGCTCTCCCGCTTTGTGCAGGCCTATGAAAATCTCTACCCGCCGGGCGCAGTCAACATCTTCGACCGCATCAACGAGGCGGTGAAGATGAGCGGCACCTTTCTCAACATTCTGCCGCTGCTCGTGATGTATTTCGTTCTGCAAAAGTGGTTCGTCGAGTCGGTGGAAAGGACGGGGATCGCCGGTGAGTAGACTTGCTGCTGTTTTAGGGATTGCTGCATTTTTGTTGGTCAGTTGCACGGCCATTCCAGGCCCGTCAACGCCTTCGCCCCTTTTTGAATCTCCAACGCCGATCATCCCGGAGGAGACGCAAACTATGTCTGCACCATCCGCTGCTGTGGAGACCGCCGCCGTCCAGGAGGTCATCGAATACGAGATGAAAGGCGCCTTCGACTTTTTCTGGGAGCAGGCGAACACCGACCCCGCCAGCCCGGGCTATGGCCTGGTGCGCGACCGCTATCCCGGCTCGCCCGGCATTGCGAGCATCGCCGCCGTCGGTTTTGCGCTCACCGCCTACCCGATCGGCGTGGAAAAGGGCTACATCAGCCATGCGCAGGGAATGGAGCGGGCGAGCCGGACGCTCGACACACTGTTGGGCATGGAGCGCGTCGAGGGTTTTTTCTACCACTTCGTGGACATGCAGAGCGGCAGGCGCGCCTGGAACAGCGAGGTCTCCACCATCGACACCGCCATCTTGCTGATGGGCGCGCTGACGGCGGGCGAGTATTTTGGCGGCGAAGTGCAGGCCAAGGCAGAGCAACTTTATCGTGACGTGAACTGGCCCTGGTTCGTCGACGAAGCCCGCAAGATGTTCTACATGGCCTATCGACCGGAGAAGGGCTTTGAAGGACACTGGGACTTCTACGCCGAGCAATTGATGCTGTACGTGCTGGCCGCCGGCTCGCCCACGCACCCGACCGACGACTCGCTCTACTATGGCTTCCGCCGTCATCTTGGCCGCTACGGCGAAGGCGAGCCTTTCATCCACTCCTGGTTCGGCTCTCTCTTCACCTATCAATACAGCCACGCATGGATCGATTTTCGCGGCTACGTGGATCGCGAAGGCGTGGACTGGTGGGAAAACTCGGTGCGGGCGACGAGAGCGCACTATGACTTCGCCGTCGATATGCAGGCGCAGTTCAAGACGCTCGGCCCCCGCTCGTGGGGACTGAGCGCCTCGGATGGCCCAGATGGCTACAACGGACTGTACGGCGCGCCGCCCTCCGGCTTCGACAATCGCGCGCATCGGGTGGATGACACGGTTCCGCCCTACGCGGCCATCGGCTCCATTCTGTTTCTGCCGGAGGAGGCGATGGCCGCCATGCTGCACTATTTCACAATTGAGGAGCTGAAGGGTCGGTATGGGTTTGTCTCCGCCTATAATTTGAGTCGCAACTGGTTTTCCAGGGACGTCATCGGCATCGATAAAGGCATTTCGCTCTTGATGCTGGCGAACTACGAGAACGATGGGGTCCACCGAATCACCATGAACCATCCGACCATTCTGACCGGTCTGGAGCGCCTTCAGATCGTTCACAGAGAGAACAACTGAGGATTCTGAGCAATGACCACCATTCGAGACGTCGCAAAGCGCGCCAAAGTGAGCGTCACCACCGCCTCCTACGCGCTCAACGGCGTCGGCTCGATCAGCGACGCCACGCGCGCGCGTGTGCTCAGGGCGGCGGAGGAGCTGAACTATCATCCCAACGCCTTCGCCAGGCACCTGAAAAAGGTCAAGACGCAGACGATCGGCGTCTTCATCACCAGCTTCGGCGGCGCATTTTGGGATGAGATTCTGGAAGGCATCCATGAGGTGACGCTGACCACCGAGTACGACCTTGTGGTCTGCCCGCGCAGCCGTTCAGAGCGGCGCATCTTGATGTATCGACAGGTGGACGGCGCCATTGTTTTCGACTCCGAGATCTCGGATGAAAGCGTGCTGAAGCTGGCCTCGCGGCGCTTCCCGATCGTGGTGATGGATCGGCTTCTGCAGGCCGATTTCGTGGCGCCGGTTTTGTTGGACAACGCCCAGGGCGTGCGCGAGGCGTTCCATCATTTCTACGAGCAAGGGCTGCGCAAAATGGCCTTCGTGTCCGGCGACCTGAACTCCTTCGACAATACGGAGCGCATGCAGACCTTTCTGGAGGAGGCGAGAGGGCGCGGCGTGGAGCCAGCGCTTCATTACGGCGCGTTCACCGAAATTTCCGGATACAATGCGGCCAGACGCATCATTCAATCGGGCGACCTGCCGGAAGCGGTCTTTTGCGCCAATGATCAGATGGCCATCGGCTTTTTGCGCGCCATGCAGGAGCATGGGCTGAAAGCGCCGGAGGACATCGCCGTCGTCGGCTTCGACGACATTTTGCTTTCCCGTTGCGTGCAGCCGACGCTCTCGACCGTGGGCGCTCCCCGGCAGACGTGGGGCGCAGCGGCGATCCGACAACTGATCGAGTTTCTGGAGCACGAAGCGCCCCTGCATCTGCAGCGCATCCCCACGCGCCTGCTGCCGAGACAGTCGAGTGCACTGGAGCGCAAGGCGTAGTTGTTGCGTGTTGCGTGTTGCGTGGTGCGTCACGAAACACGAAACACGCACCACGCACCACAAGGACAAACACCATGACGCCCTACACAGACTTCCGCGTGCAAGGAGGACAGTTCTGGCTCGACGGCGCTCCCGCTTTCATCCATGCGGGCGAGCTGCACTATTTTCGCATCCCCGCCGAGCAGTGGGAGCATCGGCTCGGGCTGCTGCAAGAGGCGGGCTTCAACGCCGTCGCCACGTACATCCCCTGGCTCTGGCATCAGCCGGAGGAGCGCATGCTCGATCTCGACGGCCACACTCACCCCTTGCGCAACCTCGTCGGTTTCCTCGATCTGGCGGCGGAGATGGGCTTTCTGATCATCGCCCGCCCTGGTCCGTACATCATGGCCGAGACGATCAACGAGGGCATTCCGCCCTGGGTCTTCGAGCGCTATCCTCAGGTTGTTTTGGTGGACCAGCACGGGCAGCCCCAGCCGATCGCCAGTTATCTCCATCCCGACTTTCTCCGCTGCGTCGAGCAGTGGTATGGGGCGGTCTTTGCTGCGCTTGCGCCGCGACAGATCACGCGCGGCGGCGCCGTCATCCTGGTGCAGCTCGACAACGAGATGGGGATGCTGCACTGGGTGAGGAATCTGATCGACGTCAACCCCGATACGCTGAATCGCTTTGCGAATCATCTGCGAGGCCGTTATGGAGACCATCTGTTTGGTCGCTATCCTGTGCGCGATCTGGTGGGCTTCCTGGAGGCGCAGCTCACGCAGCCGGCGCCGCCCTTCGGCGCGCGCGTGCTTGCCGACTATCGCCGTTTCTATCGGAGCTATCTGCGCGAATATGCGGAGTGGCTTTGGCGCACGGCGCGCGCGTTCGGCATGGAAGTCCCGCCGGTGCTCAACATTCACGGCTTCGGCCGCGGCGGCAAGACCTTTCCCATCGGCCTGTCGCAGCTTGTGGAGGCCATGCGCAGCGAAGGCATGGTGAGCGCCACCGACGTCTATCCGCTCTTTATCGGCGAGGGCAACTTCCACGAGCTGCTGTTGGTCAACGAGATGACGAAGGCGCTGCAAAATCCCGAACAACCGCTCTTCTCCATCGAGTTTCAGGCGGGCGGCGCGCAGGACTTCAGCGGCGCGCAGACGTCGCTCTATGAACTGCATGCGCTGCTTTCCATCGCCTGCGGCATGCGCGGGATCAACCACTATCTTTTCTTCGACGGCGAAAACCATCCCCTGCTCAGCCCGGTGAAACGTCACGACTGGGGGCATCCGGTGCGCAAAGACGGCTCCACCCGACGCCATTACGCAACTTACCCTCGGTTGTCCCGGATGCTGGCGACCTACGGGGAGGCGTTGGCGCTGAGCCGCCCCAAAACCGTCGCCACGGTCGGTTTCTTGCTCGATTTCTTCATGACGGAGGTCAACAACGCCTGCACGCAGGAAACGACGAATGTCCTCACCCACCAGCGCGAGACGATCCTCTTCGACTTCATTGCGCGCGGGCTGGCCCTGACCCATCGCCCCTTCGACGCCGTCGAGTTGCGCCTGGCCGAACTCTCGGTCGCCAAACATCCGGTGCTGTGGGCGATGATGGAGCGACCGTGCGACGCTGCCATCCAGCAAAAGCTGCTCGATTACGTCCGTGCGGGCGGCAGGTTGATCCTGGTCGGCCGTCTGTGCGTGGAGGATGAAGAAGGCCGTCCGTGCACGTTGTTGAAGGATGCGCTGGGCGTCGAACGCATCCAGGGCGGTCGTCCATTTGTCCAGACCGAAATCCACGCCTTCGAGCAGCGAGACATTCCGGCCTCTTTCGTCGAAACGTACGCCGGAGCCTTTGCGGAGGTCTTCGCCGTCGACGGCGAAGGCGGCGTCGTCGGCTTTGTGCAGCCTATCGGTGAAGGCCTGGCGATGATACTCGGCGCCGCCTTTGCGGCCAACACCCTGGAGGACCTGGCCGTCTTTCATCAGATGGCGAACCGCATGGGCTGCGCGCCGCTTTTTGAATTGAGCGAGTGGGCGGACGTGCATCTCTGCGAGGGGGATCGGGGGAGCTTTCTGTTCATCAACAACTACCGCGAAGAGCCGTTGGAGACCACCGTGACCTGTGCAGGCGCGCCACTGTTCGAGGGGCAACCTGTTCGTCTGCCGCCGCGACGGGGCGCAGTCCTGCCCCTCTGATTTACTGGAATTGTTGATTTACTGGCATTCTTTGAGATGATCGAACTGATTGGGCTACCTTATGTCGTTACTCGTTCATAAGCAGCGGAAATTCCTCTCAGCGCAAACCGAGGCTCAGATTGAACGCTGGGCTGTTCGGTTCATGGCCATTTCGACAGCCGCCATGGGCGTCATCAACCTTTTGTCGGCTGTGATGCCCGCCCTTGCCGATCGCCTCATCCTTCTCAGCAAAATCCTGCCGATGGAAGTTCGCTATGGCAGCCGTTTGGCTTCCGCCCTGGCCGGTTTTGCTTTGCTGGTGCTCGCTTTTGGCCTAGGGCGGCGCAAGCGCGCCGCCTGGATGTTGACGGGGATCGCCCTGGTCGTCTCCATCCTGACTCATCTGCTGAAAGGGCTGGATGTGGAGGAGGCCGCAGTTGCGGGCGGATTGCTTCTCTTGCTCATCCTTTTGCGGAACAGCTTTCATGCGCACAGCGATCCTCCATCCTGGAGGCAAGGACTTTGGGTTTTGGCCGGCTCGTTCTTGTTCACGCTCGCCTATGGCACGATCGGTTTTTATTTACTCGACAGGCATTTTCACGTTGACTTTAGTTTGCCGGCCGCCCTGCATCAGACAATCATGATGTTTGCAGCGTTCGACAACAGCGGATTAGAGCCGCTGACAGGGTACGGCAGATACTTTGCCTTTTCGATCTATGGCATTGCGTTGGCGACCTTTCTTTATGCGTTGAGAATGCTGCTGCGTCCGGTGCTGGTGCGCGAGCCGGCCACAGCGGCGGAGCGTCAACGGGCTGCGGCTATTGTGCAAAATTATGGACGGACTGCTCTGGCGCGGGCAGCATTGTTCGAAGACAAATCCTATTTCTTTACGTCCGGCGGCTCCGTGGTCGCCTATGCTGCGCGCGGGCGAGGCGCGATGGCCTTGGGCGATCCGATCGGTCCAAAGGAGGATGCCGCGGCGGCGATCGTCGCCTTCCGAGACTTTTGCCGGAGAAATGACTGGACGCCGGCGTTCCTCGAGATTCTGCCGGATTCTCTGGACGCCTATCATCAGGCGGGTTTCCAGACCTTCTGCATAGGCCATGAGGCTATTGTGGCGCTGGAAAGTTACACCTTACAGGGCAGTGAAAACAAGAATGTCCGCAATGCTGTCAACAAGATGATTCGATCCGGGTATCGTTTTCAGGTGCATCTTCCTCCCGTCCCCGATCACCTTCTGCACGCCTTGCGTTGGATCAGCGACGCCTGGTTGACAGCTCAACACGGGAGTGAGATGCGCTTTTCTCTTGGTTGGTTTGACGAAGATTACCTCCGCAACGGTCCGGTGGCGGTCGTTTATGGGCCTGACGATCAACCGGTGGCGTTCGCCAATCTGGTGTCAGAGTACCAAAAGAACGAAATCACTATCGACCTGATGCGTCGCTATCCCAAAGCGGCGTCAGGGGTGATGGAGCTTCTGTTTGCTTCCATGTTGCAGTGGGCCAAGGAGCAAGGCTATGCAACCTTCAGCCTTGGCTTGAGCGGGTTGGCCGGGGTTGGAGAAAGGCCCACCGACCCGCAGACTGAGAAGGTTTTGAAAGCAATTGGGGAATCCCTGAACCGTTTCTATCATTTCAAGGGGCTGCACGAATTCAAGGAGAAGTTTCATCCACGCTGGGAGCCGCGTTATCTGGCTTACCTGGGGGTGGCCGACCTGCCTCAGGTGATGATCACGCTCGTGCGCGTCCATTCAGGAGACGATTTTTGGTGGAGATATCTTGCTGGGCGGTGAGACGGCGTTTTCTTGTCGATTTCGTATCATGCGTTCAGCGCATTGATTCTGCCATGCTTCGTTGAGGTCGGCTATGCTGATGCGCACGCTCGATTATGATTCCACCTGTTGTTGACCGGCGGGAATCCTCAGAACGATAAGCGGATATCCAAAACCGGGTGTACTCCCCAACGTATAAGGCTACTGGCCTGCTCCACAGTTCAGTGTGAACTACTGAAAGCCGTATTCCTCAAAAAAATCAACAAAGCGCCTGCGAAACCTGTTGACATCGCTCCGGTTGCATGATATTCTCTTTTGCAACTGGTATAGACCTCTATACCAAAAAATTCTCCAATTCCCATGACAAAGGAAACATGATCGATAAAAGCAGCCCTGTTCCGCTTTATTACCAGATTGCCGAACATTTCAGAGAGCAAATTGCCTCCGGAGAGCTGGCCAGTGGGTCTCGCTTACCGGGGGAGCGCGAGCTGAGCGAGCAGTTGGGCGTGAGCCGCATGACCGTGCGCCAGGCGCTCAACTATTTGCAGCGCAATGGATTGATCGAAGTGCGCAAGGGCGTCGGCGCCTTCGTCGCCCAACCCAAACAGACCTACGATGCGCTCCATCTGCTTGGATTTTCAGAGGAGATCGGTCGCCGCGGCGACCAGGTGGAGTCCATCGTGCTGGAGCAGGCGATCGTGGAGCCGCCGCCTCGCGTGGCCCAGCGTCTGGCCTTAGAGGAAGGCGGCAGAACCGTGAAGCTCTCGCGTCTGCGCAAGGTGAATCAGGAGCCGATGTTGCTGGAGACAAGCTATATTCCGGCGGCGCTCTGCCCTGGTCTGGAGCAGGTCGATCTGGCCGCCAATTCACTGTACAAAGTGCTGGAGAGTCGGTACGGCTTGCGATTGGAGCGCGCCCAGCAAACGATGGAGTGCGCTGCAGCGACTCCATACGAGCAGTCGCTGTTTGGTCTGCATTCCGGGGCCGGGGTGTTGTTGCTTGAAGGCGTCGTCTACGCAGAACGGGACCTGCCGATCGAATACTTCAAAGCGATCTACCGGGGAGATCGCTGTAAATTCCAACTGGAAAGCTGGCGCGATGGCGAGGTCAGGACAGGGGGCGTGCAGCGGATGAGCGTTGTTGTGGCGTAGATGGCGGTCATCTTGCCGCTCTATTCCCCAGCATATAGTTCCGGCGCATCTAGACAGATGACAGACAAAGGACAGACAAAGGATGAGGAGAGTTTTATGACGACACCTGTTCGAATCGGCGTCGTGGGATGCGGCAGCGTCATGCTCCATGCGTACTCTCGACAGATCAATCAGCTCAAGATGCGCGGTTGGGTGGAGACGGTGGTGGCGTGCGACGTCAAAGAGGAGCGCAGACCTATCGTCACCGGGCCGGAGTATGGCTATCAACGTTTCACCACCGATTTCGAGGACGTCGTGACCGCCAGCGACGTCGATCTGGTGTTGGTGACCACTTCAATGCGCGAGCATGGCATGGTGGCGCGCGCGGCGCTCGAGGCGGGAAAGCATGTGCTGGTGGAAAAACCGATGGCGCACACGTTGGACGCCGCGGCGGCATTGGTGGAGCTGTCCCGTAAGAGCAGGGGCTATCTGGTGCCGGCGCCGCACGTATTGCTCAGCCCCACCTATCAAAAAATGTGGCGGCATATCCACAACGGCGACATCGGGACGCCCTACCTGGCGCGCGCCTTCTATGGATGGGCCGGCCCGACCTGGAGCAAGTGGTTCTACGAGCCGGGCGGCGGCGCAATGTTCGATTTGGGCATCTATAACCTGACCAGCCTGACCGGCTTTCTCGGTCCCGCCAGGCGCGTCTCCGGGTTCATCGGCACCGCCATCAAACAGCGAATCGCCGAAGGAGAGATGATCGAAGTGCAGGCCGATGACAACGTGCAGCTCTGCGTCGAGTTCGCCAACAACTGCTATGCGGTGGTGACGACCGGTTTCACGATCCAGCGTTACCGCACTCCCGCCATTGAAATCTACGGCAGCCAGGGCACGATCCAGATGCTGGGCGACGACTGGGACCCAGACGGCTATGAGCTTTGGCGCAACGACGTCGGCGCCTGGATGGTCTATCCCGAAAGCGATCCGAACTGGCCCTGGACCGATGGCATCAATCATCTGGTGCATTGCATCCGCAACGGCGAAAAGCCAATCCACGATCCGGAGCACGCCTATCACGTAATCGAGATCATCGAAAAGGCGCGCATCGTCGGCAAAACAGGCCTGGCGCAGACGATCGAAAGCACGTTTACGCCGCCCACCTTTGCGACGGCGAAGGAAGAAGAAGCTCCTCACCTGAAACATGATCGCACGAATTGACGATAGCTTATGACCTATAAACCATCGCCTCGACCAAACTTCAATGGGCCAACTGCGTTGCGTTATGAAACCGCGGCGCGCCATCTATGGGGAGATGCTGAATCCGGCCAGGTTGCCGATTGGATCTACGTATCCAGTTCAAAGATTCACCAACTTGTGTGGGGGCTGCCGCCCGGCGGCGCCTTTCGCCACTCCAATGAGTACCGCACGATCTTTGGTGCAGACGTGGTCTATTACGTGCTAAGCGGAACGATGGTGATCGCCAATCCAGAGACGGGGGAAGTGCATCGGGTGGGGCCTGGCGAAGCGGCCTTCTTTCGTAAAGACACCTGGCACCATGTGTTTAATTACAGCGCGGAGATGCTGCGGGTGCTTGAATTCTTTGCGCCGCCTCCCTCGCAGGGGGCATCTGGCGCCTATGCCCGCTCCAAATCGCTGCTTACTGAAAACAAATATAGCCTCGATTGCGCCTTGGGTCGCTGGCCGATGGAGCGCGCCACAATTGAAAGCGGCTTCACCATCACGGTAATTCGAGAAAGCGATCTGTTATGGCGGCTCGAGGGAAGTCGAGATGAAGTGTTGGTGGGGGTGCTCTGCTCAACCGAACACCTGCTGGTGGGCAAGTTGTTTTTGCCGCCCGGACGCAAAAGCGATGTGCTCAGCCATCCTGGCGACAAGAGCCTCTACGTGCTGCGCGGCGCACTGCACATCTATTGCCCGGAGCAGAGCGAAGGGTTGGCCTGGTTCGAGCTGCGCCCACAGGATGGCTTCTTTGCGCCCGCCGGAACGCCTCACCGGTTTCACAACATGACGGATCAGCCGGTGGAGCTGCTTTTCGGCGTCGCGCCGGATTATCGATGACAGACGTTTCGTCATTCGTGGCGCTGTCAAGGCATAAAGGCTGTTCTGGATTCGGCGGCGATTGTGCATCTATCGTAGGTGACCGCCTCTGGCGGTGACATGGCTCCTGCGTCAGAAAGGGTTGTCTCTGAAGATGAGCTGGGACGAGGTCGCCATCGGCCTCGATGTCGGCGGCACCAAGATTGCAGCGGGATTGATAGACCGCCATGGAAAGGTGCTCATGCGTCGAACCGTTCCAACCGACGCAGCGCAAGGAGGCATGGCGGTGTTAGAAAAATCGCTCGGCCTGGCGCAAGCTCTGCGTGCATCCGCTGAGGCTGAAGGCTACAAGGTTGCAGGCGTCGGCGTGAGCGTATGCGAGCTGGTCGATCTGCAAGGCGTCGTCACCAGCGAGTACACACTTCAGTGGCGGAAGATTCCGGTGCAGACGATTTTCAGCGAGCTGGTTGCGCCCGCCGTGGTCGTTGCGGATGTGCGCGCCCATGCTTTCGCCGAGGCAAGGTTTGGCGCCGGACGCAAACTGGCCAGCTTCGTCTTCGTCAATGTTGGGACCGGGATCAGCAGTTGCTTCGTCCTGGAGGGGCGACCGTATGCCGGCGCGCGTGGCAACGCCCTGGTGTTGGCGACCATGCCGCTCGTCGTGTTCGATGAGCAAGAACGCAAATTTGAGTTCGCGCTCGAAGCTTTTGCTTCAGGGCTTGGCCTGATCGAACGTTACCGTCGTCACAAAGCCGGCGTCGCCCGAGTTGAAGAGATTGTCGCCGATGCGGCGCAGGGCAACAAGGTTGCAGACTCCATCTTGCGCAGCGGCGGCGAAGCATTGGGCGGCGCCGTCGCCTGGTTGGTGAATGTCCTCGATCCAGAGGCTGTAATTGTGGGCGGTGGCCTGGGGCTAGCCGACGGCCTTTACTGGGAGAGCCTCGTCGCCGCTGCTCGGACGCACATCTTCGCCGACGCCAGCCGAACGCTGCCGATCCTGCACGCTGCGTGCGGCGCCGACGCTGGCGTCATCGGGGCGGGGGCGTCTATTTTCGCCGGGTGAGTTTCTGTATGTCCTGAAGATCGAACGTAAAGTCTGCTCGGTGCGTGTTCAAACAACCAAGGAGGAGCTGTATGGAAACCGATGTCAAACGCAACTTGATCAGCCGCCGCCATTTCTTGCGCCTCACGGGCATGGCGGCGGGCGTCGCAGCGCTGGCTGCCTGCGCGCCTTCTGCGCCTTCCGCTCAAACAGGGCCGCCAGCCAGTGCGGACGGCCAGGTCACGATCTCCTGGTGGAATGGATTTAGCACGCCCACCGTCCAGGAGATTGCACCGCAAATTGTCGGCGAGTTCGAGAGGATGCATCCCAACATCAAGATCGATTATGAGATCAGCGGCGGGCCGCCGGGCGGTGGCAACCTGACCGAAGTGATGCTCTCGCGCATTGCAGCCGGCAATCCTCCCGACACCATCACGCTCTGGGACGCCCCGTCGCAATATGGGGCGCTGGGCGCATTGACCGCCATCGATGAGTTTATGGCGCAGGCCACCTACGCCACGCCGGACGCATTCTACGAGAATGTGCTGAACACCTGTAAATGGCAAGGACGGACGTATGGGCTGCCGGCTTCGGCGGCGGCGGCGGCCATGTTCTTCAATACGGACCTGTTCGCCGAAAAGGGCATCGCCATGACGCGCGAGACGTTTCCAACCACCTGGGACGAGCTGCGCGCGTTGTCTGACGAATTCACCGTCCTGGAGAACGGCGAAGTGAAACAGGCTGGCTTTATGCCGCCATGGAGCGCCACCTGGCTCTATCCGGTGTGGAGCGTGCTCAACGGCGGTTTGATCTTTGACGCCGCCAACACCCTGTACACCGTAAACAGCCCCGAAAACATCGCGTGGATTGAATATTGGGCGAACTGGCTCGATGAGGCGTATGGAGGAAATTTCGAGCGCATCAATATTGCCGGAAACTGGGGCTCTGCTTACCCTGATCAGAACTCGGCTTTCTACAATCAGCTCTCCTCCATGTTTGTGGATGGCGGCTGGATCATGACGGACATCGATTTCCCGTTCGAATGGGAAGTCGCCAAGCTGCCCTATGGGCCGATGGGGACAAAGACGGCTTCGGGCTATTGGCCCAACTGGTTCGCTATGCCGAAAGGTGGCCTGCATCCCACCGAATCGTTCCTCTTTATCGAGTACTTCTGCACCAAAGGGTGGGAAACCTGGTACAGGGCGATTCCGGATACGCCGGCCTGGAAAGGGGCCTCGCGCGACGTCGTCACACAGGCGCTGATCGACAAAGTGGGCGAGGAGCGTGCGCTGGAGCTGCATCGCTTTTTCCTGGATTACCTGGAAGATTCTGCGCCAATGTGGGACTCGCCGGTCAATGCCTTTGCCATGGATACGCTGCAGACGGCGATTGAATCGGTGCTGGGCAAGGTCAAAAGTGCGCGGGCTGCGATGGACGAAGCGCAGGCGCTGATCCAGGCAAAACTGGAGGAGACGCTGCGCGCAGGGTAATGGTTGCGGATAGGTGCGTCTTCCTGGAAGCCGCCAGCTTCCAGGAAGACATGAGCATAGGAGGAGGCGTCGATGTCCCGCAAGACTCGCGATAATCTGCGCGCCTATTTATTCGTATCGCCATGGCTGATCTCGCTGTTGGTCTTCACCGCTTACCCGATGCTGGCCTCGTTCTATTTCTCTATGACGCGCTATACAATTGTGAGGCCGCCGGTTTGGATTGGGTTGGAGAACTTTCGGGTGATGTTCACCAAGGACGATCTATTCTGGGTGGCGGTTTGGAACACGCTCTATTACACGGTCGTTTCTGTGCCTCTCCAGATGCTCGTGGCGCTGTTCTTGGCCACTTTGCTCAATCTGAGCACACGCGGGATCGGCTTCTATCGCACCGCCTTTTATCTCCCCGCATTGGTGCCGGCGGTTGTGACGACGCTGCTCTGGATGTTGATTTTGGACCCGCGCGCAGGGTTAGCCAACGCGGCGCTGGAGGCTGTGGGTCTGCCGAAACTCGGCTGGATGTACAGCGTCGCCTGGTCGAAGCCGTCGTTGATCATCATCGCGCTGTGGACAGGGGTCGGGCAGCCGATGTTAATTTTCCTGGCAGGCTTGAAGAATGTGCCGCAGTCTTTGCTCGAAGCCGCCATTATCGACGGCACCAATGCCTGGCAACGATATTGGCGCGTCATCATTCCCTTGCTTACGCCGACGATTTTTTTCAATCTGCTGATCACCCTGATCGCCTCCTTTCAAGTCTTCACCACCGCCTTCGTTGCGACGGCTTCCGCCAGCGGCGCCAGCCCGGCCGGTCCGCTTAACTCGATGCTGGTCTACATGGTGCATCTCTATCGGCAAGGGTTCAGCTACTTTGCGATGGGATATGCTTCGGCGATGGCGGTCGTGCTTTTTTTGGTGTTGGTGGTGTTGACGCTGATCCTGGTTCGCTCCTCCAGGGAATGGGTGCATTATGAGGGCGCTTCGCCGCGCTGATCGAGAGGAAGGGATGACCGGCGTCTATAAGGGACAGAGATCAAACGCAATGAAAGTGCAGAAGCTGCTGGGCCAAGGGGTTGTCCATGGGCTGTTGTTCTCCATCTCCCTCCTGTTCTTGATTCCTCTGTGGTGGCTCTTCGTCACCTCGATCAAGCCGCTCGATCAAATTCTTACGATTCCGCCGATCTGGTGGCCGCAGCCGCCGCAATGGGAGAACTATGTTGCAGCCTTGACTTCGCCGGCCTTTCCTTTTTGGAGATTGATGGGGAACACGCTTTTCTATTGCGTCACCTCTACGATTGGCACGGTCGTTTCATCGGCGGTGGTGGCCTATGCATTTGCGCGGATGCGCTTCACGGGTCGAGATTTGCTTTTCGGCATTACGCTGGCGACGCTGCTTTTGCCGGGGGTCGTCACGCTGATCCCCACCTACGTGCTGTTTCAACGCATGGGATTGGTCGGCACCTACGCGCCGTTGATCATTCCCTACTTTTTTGGAAGCGCCTTCAACATCTTTCTGCTGCGCCAGTTTATGCTCACGATCCCTGTTGAGTTGAGCGATGCTGCTTACGTCGATGGCGCGGGCGATTTTCTGATTCTGTGGCGGATCATGGTTCCGTTGGTGAAGCCGGCTTTGATCGTGGTGGCGATCTTCAATTTCATCTACGCATGGAACGATTTTTTGGGGCCGTTGCTCTACCTGGACGATTCGAGCCGCTACCCCTTGTCCATCGGCCTCTATGCGTTTCGCACACGTTTTGCCCTCCAGTGGAACCTCATCACTGCGGCTGCGCTGGCGATCACGATTCCGCTCATTGCGGCCTTTTTTGTCCTGCAGCGTTATTTTATCGAGGGTGTGACCCTGACCGGCCTGAAGGGATGATCGACGATGAGCAAAATCAAGCTGGCGCTGCTTGGCTGTGGGGACGTAGCGCAGCGCGACTATTTGCCTGAATTCCATCGCGTGGCCGATCGCGCCGAGCTCGTCGCTGTGTGTACCCGCTCCACCACGCGCATGCAAGAGGCGATGCATCGCTACGCCATCCCTCATGGCTACACCGACTATCGCCGCATGTTGGCCGAAAGCGAGGCCGACGCAGTGATTAACCTGACGCCCATTCCCCTGCACGACCAGACCAACCTTGCCATCCTTGAATCTGGACGACACCTCTACAGCGAAAAGCCGGTGGCGAGCAGCTCTCGCGCTGCAAAACAGTTGGCGGAGCTAGCGCAGGCGCGCGGCCTGCATGCGCTCTGCGCGCCAAGCATCCGCCTCTTCCCGCAGATGCAATATGTAGCGCGTCTGGTCAAGGAAGGCGCCATCGGACCGATCTACTCGGCGCGCGGCTACGGCCATTGGGGCGTGCCGCCGTGGCCTGGGTACTTCTCCGACCCCACCCCCTTTTTCGCCGCCGGCGCAGGGCCGATGATGGATATGGGCGTCTATCCCTTACACACATTGACGACCCTCTTCGGGCCGGTGCGACGCGTCGTTGCGATGGTGACCAAAGTGCAGGAGAGCTTCATCGTGACCGAAGGGCCGCACGCCGGGCTGCGCGTGCCGGTCGAGGCCGACGATCACTGGCAGCTGCTCCTCGACTTTGGGGGCGGCTGCATTGCCAGCGTCGCCGCCAACGCCGTGGTCGTCGATACGCGTTGTCCGCCGCTCGAGCTGCATGGGTTGGCGGGCACCATCGCCTTCGACCCGATCTACGTGCAAAAACCGGTGGACGTGCTAAGCCGCGGGTGCGATTGGAGAACAGTTGCACCGCCTTTCCCCGACGCGGACCCTGGCCGCAGCGCCGGCCCCGACCATATCCTTGGCGTCATGCATTTGCTGGATTGCATTGAAGGTCGTTGCTCACCTCAACTGACTCTCGACCGGGCTGCACACGTGCTGCGCGTAATCGAGGCCGCAGTGGAGTCGTCGCGCACCGGACGCATGGTCGAGATCGGTCCCTGATCACTGGAGATATTGAAGGAGTTGACGATATGAGCATTCTTCCCTTGCGCGCAGCGTTGATCGGTTGTGGAAGTGTGTCGCAGCGCGGCGTCTTGCCTCACTTGAGCGTCGAGGATGCAAAAGCGCGTGTACAGCTCGTCGCCGTCGTCGACGCCGTCGCCGAGCGCGCTGCGCAATCTGCGGAGAAGTGGGGCGTCCCGGCATGGTATACGGACATCGACGCCATGTTGGCGCAGAGCGACGTCGATCTCGTGTTGGTGATCACACCAATCCAACAACACTTCGAGCACGCAATGCGCGCCATCCAGGCCGGTAAGCATGTCTACATTCAAAAGGCGATGACGACGACGCTGGCCGAGGCCGACGCCTTGCTCGCCGCGCGCGATCGGATGAACGTGAAACTGGCCGCTGCACCGGGCTTCGATCTTTTTCCATCGACGGCCAAGATGCGCAACGTCGTGGAGAGCGGCGCGCTGGGTCGGGTGGCGATTGGCTACACCTACACGCTGGGCTTCGGTCACGAATACGAACCCATCCGTCGTGGTGAGGGAGCGCTCAGCGCCATCGATCCCACCTGGTATTACCGCGCCGGCGCCGGCCCATTGCCCGACGTGACCGTCTACGCGCTTCAGTTGGCGACCAGCGTGCTTGGATCGGTGCGCCGCGTGACCGCTCTGGGCAACAAAATCATGCCCCAGCGCACCTGGCGCAATCGCACGATCGATATCGAAGTGGAAGACAACAATGTTGTGTTGATGGAGTTCAGCAGCGGCGCGCTGGCTGTGGCCGTGGGTTCAGATTGCGTCGGCAGCCGCATGAATCCCTGGGGCGGGCTGGGCGTCTACGGAACCCAAGGTGCGCTTGAAGTGACCGAAGTCCATAGCGCCAGCGGTTATCCCACGCGTTTTGTCGTTCGGCGGGGCGGCTCCTGGGCGGTCGCCGACGGCGGGTTCACCGAGGAAATCACCCCTTTGTCCGACTGCTCCTATCTCACCCCGGCGCACCTGGCAATCGAGGAGCCTCATCTTTACGTCGATATAATGGAGCTGGTGGATGCAATTGTGGAAGATCGTCCCTGCCGCGCCAGCGGCGAACAGGCTCGTCACGTGGTCGAAATCATCGAGGCCGCGCGTCGGGCGATCGCGTCAGGCGAAACACAATCTCTCGTCACCGCGGTGGGACGATAGCCTCAGCAACGATCAATTCATTTTTCCCAACAGGCGCTGCATCGCCTCCGTCGCCGGGCGATAGTCTGGATAGTTTTGCACAGCCGCCTGGTAATACTCCAGCGCCAGGCGCAGGTCGCCAAGCTGTTCATACGCGCGGCCCAGGTTGAAAAACGCAAAGACGCGCGCCTCATAGCGCGGCGCGGTCAGCGCCTGCTCCAGCCAGGGAATTGCCTCCTCAGTGCGCTCCAGTTCAATCAGATAGGCGCCGATGTCGTTGTAGGGGTTGCCGAACGCAGGGTCGGTTTCAATGGCAAGCTTGCACGCTGCGATCGCCTCGTCATAGAGTTGCAGGTGGGCATAGGCCCACCCCAAAAACGTGTACGCCTCGGCGGTCGGGTAAAAGCGGATCGACAATTTGTACTCACGGATGGCGGCCGCAATGTCTCCTTGCACCTGCATACGATAGCCGCGCTCGAAATGTTCGACCGCCTGTTGCCAGACCTCGATCTGATCGTCCGGCAGGTTATCGGGCTGAGCGATCATGATGGTACGATGTCCTGAGCGATCAATGCACGCAAATGAATGCAAAGAAAAAGGAATGAAAACAATGATTGGGATTATACAGCGAATTGTGCAGGGAGCGATCCCGCCAATTTGCGCCCTACGGACGGCGGCTCTTTTCACAGCCGCTGCGATGGCGCTGAGCGGCTGCGGTCTTTTCTTCGGCGCCGGCGAGCCGGAGCCGACGCCTACGCCGGTCATCGCCCGCTCGCTCGTTCCCACCTTTACGCCGACGCCCGTGACGGAGGCGCCGACGCCGACCCCAGAAGCCGCGCCAACGCTGGTGATCTCCCTCGACATCGAAGCTGCATCTCCCAACCCAGGCGCTGAAGAGGCGCCTTCTCCGACAGTCGAGCCGACCGCCACGCCCTCGCCTCGATTGACCGTCAAAGAGGCCACGGTCAACGTGCGCCTCGGTCCAGGCACGAACTACGGGTTGGCGGGCGTCGCCGAGCAAGGGCAAGAGTTCCCCATCGTCGGCGTCAACGCCGACCGAAGCTGGTGGCTCATCTGCTGCGTCAACGGCAAAGAAGCGTGGATCTTTGGCGAACTGACCGAACGCGAGAACGATGCGTTCGCCCAGGTGATCGATGACATTCCTGCGCCGCCGCAGCAGGTTGCGCAGGCGCCGGCCCAACAGCCCGCCGCCCCCGCCGAACCCACCCCAACGCCTGCGCCCCAGCCTCCACCGGCCGACGACCCATGCGCCAACATCGGCGGCGATGGCTGTAAGTTCAGGCTGCGCAGCGGGCCGAGCTTCGCCCCCAACGGCGGAGCCGAGCTGAAGCTACAGATTCACTTCATCCACAGCGGAGTGGACGGCGGCCAGCCGCAGGGCAGCTACTTCGTCTGGCTGGAAAAGGAGGGCGTCAAGTTGCCTGTGTCCGACGGCGTGCGCAGCATCGCCTTACAGAGCCAGCAGGGGACGCTGGGCAGATTTAACTACGAATACAAGATCGGTCTGGGCGACATCCCCGGCAACAACGTCGCCGGCGTGTACGCCATCTGGGTGCTGGACGGCAACGGCGAGCGCGACAGCCAGACTTACACCTTCACCGTCCCCGAAGGACAGGGCGAGGTCTGGATGGAGTTCGACCAGGGGTAGCGCAGCAGGTCACGCCTCCGGCGCCGCATAGCAGCTCAACCGCCGGGTCCTTAAAGCGAGATGCCCATCAGCCCGCGCGTGATCTGAAAATCGATGTTGCCGATGCGCATGTGTCGCGGGACATAGCGATGGGCGGCCAACTCTCCGATCCGCTCCAGAATCTGCTCCGGCCAGGTTGAAGGGTCATTCGTTAAAACCAGGTCCAGGTCGGTCGCCGTCTCTGGCGGGCAGTCGGCGGCGGTCGCCAGCTCCAACACAGGCGTCAGCGGATGGCCGGGCGTCGGATGGCCGCCGACGTAGGCGAGCACGAGATCGACCCCGGCTGCCCCCAAACCGGTGACGATCTCCACCGGATGGTCGGTCGGCGTGGCCATGACGTGAAAGCCAGGACGGTGCGGACGATGGGCGTAGGCGACGGTTGGTTGCACCGTTTCCGGAGCATCCAAGAGTGTATCGACAAAGCCTGCACACTGCCAGAGATAGCCGGATTCCGCCGCCAGGACGAGGCCTCCTGCGTCCACGACATTAGCGGCCACCATCGCCAGCGTCCGTCCTGTCTCTGGAGACAGCGGCGCAGCCGCCATCAGTCCCAGACGCAGCGTGGCGAGAGAGCCCTCCGTCGGCGTCGGGGCGCCGTTTGCACAGGCGGCGAACCACGCCTCGATCTTGTCGAGCACTGCAGCGATGCCGCCGTCCAACTGCACGCTGGCCCAGCCGAAGCGGTTCAAGTCATATCCCAGCTCGCTCAACTTCCGGCGCATGAAGTCATTGTGCACCACTTCGCAGCCATGTTCGAGCAGCAGACAGCGCCCCACCATGCGATGGGTGGCGTAGCCGAGCAGCGTCGGCGCGGACATGGTGATCGCCTCCCCGGTGGCGTCCGAACAGCCCTCCGTGTGCGGCAGCGCCACGAAGCGCGAAAAGCCCAAACCGATGGTCGCCAGACGCCGATTGAGCCGATGGGCGGCCAGTTGCGCCGGTTGCGCAGCGCAGAGGCTGGTGGGCAAGATCAACCCCACCTGCTCAAAGGCCGGGCCGTCCGGCGTCTCGAGCGCCAGATAGCGCAACGCAAGGCGACGCTCCGCCGCCTTCACCGCCAGCGGCGCCCCCTCCGGCGACGTCTTTTTCGTTTGCGTTCGTCCGTTGACGCTCTCGATGCTTTGTCTCCAGTTGCGCCAGATTTGAACCTGCGCATGGCCGGCGCGTTCGCCGGCGGTGCGCTCGCCGCTCGCCACGCGCAGCGTCAAGTCGAGCAGCGTCTCGCCTAACGCATCCATCGGCGTCCCATCCAGATATGCGCCAGCGTTGACGTCCATATCCCGCGAGAGCAGTTCGAAGCGTGGTGTGGTGGTGACCACTTTGATCGTCGGGACGAAGGGGAAGTTGGTGACCGAGCCGTTGCCGGTCGTGAAATAGATCAGGTTGCAGCCTGCGGCCACCTGCCCGGCGACGCTTTCCAGATCGAGGCCGGGGCTGTCCATGAAGTAAAAGCCGGGTGCAGCCATGCGCTCGCTGTAGTCGATGGCGTAGTCGAGGCGAGTGTCCGGGTGTTTTTTCATGGCTGCGCCGATCGACTTGAGCGTGATGTTGTAGAGGCCGCGCAGCTTGTTGCCGTCGGAGGGGTTGCCTTCCGCCGAGGTTCCATGCGCAGCGGCGTAGGCGATGAAGCGATCGCGGATGGCGAGATAGCGCTGCGCAGTTTCGAGGTCGCGCACCCTGGCCAGCATGTAGGTCTCTGCACCGATCAGCTCCGGCGTCTCGGCGATGTTGGCGCAGCCGCCGTAGCCGACGATGCGATGCGCGGCCCAGCCGATCAGCGGGTTGGCCGACACGCCGGAGAAGGCGTCCGACCCGCCGCATTGGAGGGCGACCTTGAGATGGGCGGCGGGGATCGACGTGCGCTGAAAAGCGCTCACCGGTTCAAGCCAGCCGCGCACGATGCGCTCCGCCTGCGCCAACGTCTCCTCAAAGGATGGCCCCAACGATAGAAATGCGTGCAACGTCTCGTCGAGGGGATAGCCCTGCTCGCTCAGAAATGCCTGCAGCGCAGCGTTGTTGATCGGTTCCCAGCCGGCGTCCACAGCCAGGATGGCGCCGACGTTGGGGTGCACCATGAAACCGGCCAGCGTGCGCAGCACATGCAGGCGATTGTTGGCATTGGGGACGCTGCCTTCTGTGTGCGCCGCAGCCACAACGCCGTCGATGTTGGCGCAAGCGGAGGCGACGTCCTTCAGCCGTTCCGCCAGCACGCGCGCGAAGCCGCCGGTGATGGAGCTGGTTCCCAACAGCACGATGTAATTGCGCGTGCCGGCTCCACGCGCCGGGCTGCGCCAGAATCCGGCGAAGGTGGGCGCGGGCGTGAGCCGGGGCGTCGGCGGCGCAGGGCGGAAGGTCGCCGGGTCCAACGTGTACGCGCTGCGATAGTCGCTGAAATTGGCGGAATCCGGCAGCTGCGCCTGCACGCTGCGATTGCGCAGCGATTGCAGCGTGCGCTCGTTGCACACATATTCGCCCGGCTCGATGGGGCGCAGCGCCGCGCCAAAGGGCAATTGCCACGAGAGCAGAGGCTCTCCTGCTTCGATGCGCCGCACGGCGAAGCGATGGCCTTCCAGCACTGTATGCGAAAGGGGGACGGCGCGGCCATCGATTATCACCGTTTCGCCAGCCTCAAGTCGACGAACGGCGATGGCGACGTTGTCCGCCGGCATCGGCAGACGGGCGATAGATTCGAGCGAATGCACGCCGGGCATAGCAAGACCTTTCATGCGATGGGTTTGATTCTTTGGAGTTTATTGTAACGTCGATCCGCCTTTTGCGGGCAAATCGGGGAAGCGCAGCGACGAGCAACGCTCACGCAATGACGGCGGCCTGTTGGAGGTGCGGCTCGCAGCCGCACGTTCTTGACAGACACACTCGCCGTGGAAAAACTGAGATGGCGCTGCTACGAGCAGCGCCTACGGAGCAATGATGATTTTTCGTAGGTGCGGCTCGCAGCCGCATGTTCTCGATGGGTCAAGGCAGGCCCTCACCCCCTGGCCCCCTCTCCCAAGAGCGGGAGAGGGGAGAAGGAAACATCGTAGGTGCGGCTCGCAGCCGCACGCCCTGATCGACCCCGTGAGGAGGCTATTTGCGTCCGCGGCCGACGATCGTCCATGCCAGCGCGCCGAGCGCTGCGCTCGCTGCGCCGACGGTCAACCAGCGCTTGTCGAAGCCGTTGGATTGGCGCACGCCCTTCGCCATCACCGGGATGTCTTGCAATTTGCGCTGCGCTTCCGCCTGCACCGCCGCGAAGAGCGCCGGGTCGTTGCGATACTTCTCTGCAAGCGCGCGTTTGGCGGCGAGGTCTTCTTCCGTCACATACTTGCCGAAGGAGCGGAGCGGCGCCAGCTTGAAGCCATGTTTCTGTGCCATTTTGTAAATCTCTTTGACGCGCTCCATCGAGATGTTGCGTCCTAATGTGTAGTCCTCGAAGCGCCCCTCCATGGCGAGGCAGGCGGTCTCCGCCAGGCAAGCGTAGGAGGTCTTGGGCGGCAGGCCGATGTCGTAGCCGAAGTCGACGTCGCCGGGGATGATCACCTCGCCGCTTTCGATCACCAACACGTCGGGCCGCAGCGCCGCCTCCGCCGGATTGATGTCCGGCGGCCGCGCCACATCGCAGATGACTGCGCCGGGCTTGCACTTTGTGATGTCGATCACGCGCTGGCCGAAGGCGGAGGTGGCCGTGATCACGAGGTCGCAGTCGGAGATGAGGTCGCCGGCCTTGGTGGCGATGGTCACCTTCGCGCCTGGCGTCTCTGACTGAATGAGTCGCTTCAGCTCGAGCAACTTCTCCGGCTCGATGGAGACCAGCACGACGTCCTTGATCGCCTGCGCCACCAGCCGCGAACAGACCGAGGCGATCGACCCCGTAGCGCCGACGATCATGACCTTGCCTCTGGTGAGGTCGGTGGCGCCCATCAGCTTCACCGCCTGTTTGGCCGCCTCCAGCGTCATGGCGACGGTCAGGCTGTTGCCGCTGGTGATGGCGATGTCCGCCTCATGTGCGACGGTGACGCCTGCATCGCCGACCACGCTGGTGAAGGCGCCCAGCCCCATGATGCGCGCGCCCTTGCGTTCGGCCAGCCGCGCCGCCTGATTGAGCCGGCGATAGGTGAAGGCTGCGTCGTGCTTCATCATCATGCGCGGGGTGGCGCCCAGCGTGATCAGATGCCCTTCGATGCGTTGGCCGGTCGCCTCCGAGACGCCGCCCGTGATGCGCGAGACGTACATGGCGGGCAAATAGGCCGCCACTTCCTCCACCAACTCGTCGGGCAAATACCTCGTCCAGCGGAAGAGGGGGTGTTTGTGGATGAAGCCCACGTTGAGCGGGTGGATCACGAAGGCGAAGCGGTTGATGCCCGCTTCCTCGGGCTGTAAGTAGCGGATGGCGGGCGACCAGTGGATGTCGGCCATCAGGTCAAGATAGGTGTCCTCGCTCAGCGGCTGGTTGCGATCGCGACGCAACGCCACCAGCGCCGCCTCGATCGTGGCCGCCGACCAACGCCCCAGATCGTCCTCAGGGTCGAGCGATGGCATCAGCGTCACCACGATGCTCACCCCGCGGCGGCGCAGGTCGTCGAGATCGGCCTGTTCCGCCCATTCCACGACGACGGTCTTGTGATCCAGCCGCTCCGGCGCGTAGCGACGGATGGCGCCGATGTCGCCTGCAATCACGTCGGCGTTGCGGAACGGCTCCGCCGCGCGCACGTGGCCCGGCTCGCCTGGCTGGGGCAGCAAGCGGCGGAAGGGCGCGTCCTTCAGTTGTTCGAGCGTCGGCGCGGCGGCCTGCTCCAGGGTGCTGTGCGCGCCGACCAGCGGGATGGCCGGCAGACCAAAGTAGATGATCGGATCGGCGTAGCGGATCGCAGTCGTGTGTCGCGAGAGCGCCTGCGCCAGGCCGGAATGGTTGAGGCCGGGCGTCATCAGCACGCGCTTCTCGGCGAAGATGCCGGGCTGCGCCCGGTCCGCCAGGATCACCGCCCAGCGCTCCAGGCCAGCGCGAATGCCGCTGCCATCGACGACCGGCGTCTTGCCGGCGGCGGCGGGCAACGTCCTGCCGATCTCATGGCTGCGCACTGCGGAGCCGAGCTGCAGCTGTGCAGGCAGCCCTTCCAGCCCGATGGCGTCCACCTTGCCATCGCTTTCAACGATCAAAGCGCGCGCTTTTTCAGGATCGCCGTTGCAGCCGCGATGCCGAATCTCGACCCTCTGGCCCAGAAATTGCACGATCTCGTCATATTCTGAATTGTCCAGGTGAATCACCGTGATTCGTTTCATGGTTTTGTTCCTTCCAGCCTCGCAGGAAGCGCAACGGCCGATGAAGTCCAGCCTGCCCCCTGATCGTGGTTTCGACTGTTGTTACTTTAAGAAAGGTGGAAGAAACTGTACAGGGGCGGATGACATCGCTATAGAGGGACGGTTGTCAAAAAAA
Source organism: uncultured Caldilinea sp. (assembly GCF_937128415.1). Classification (GTDB taxonomy): domain Bacteria; phylum Chloroflexota; class Anaerolineae; order Caldilineales; family Caldilineaceae; genus Caldilinea. The sequence continues at coordinate 34,437 of NZ_CAKZMJ010000027.1, read as the reverse complement.
AGCAGCACGGAGCACTTCGACGCTCCGTGCTGCTTGAACTTCGATTCGGCGAATTGGCGCGAGGCGGGCGCCTCAGGCGCTTTCGTCGGCGTTGCGCGCGGCTCGCTCCGCCGCGATCTGGCGCAGCAGCTCCTGCACACGCGCAGCTTTCTCCTGCGAATCGTCGTAAGAAAAGAGCAACTCCGGAACTGCGCGCAGGCTGAGTCGTTCGGCCAGTTGGCGACGCAGATAAGAGGTGGCGTTCTGCAACGCCTTGAGCAGGTCGCGACGAGAGACGGTTTCGTCGTCATGGCAGACAAAAACGCGCACGTTGCGCAGGTCCTTGCTCACGCGCACATCCGTCACCCTGACCAGGCTGATGCGAGGGTCCTGCAGCTCACCCGCCAGCATAATGCTCATCTCCTCAAAGATTAACTCTGCCACGCGTTGTTGACGAATTTCCGTTGACATAAGAACACCGCCTATCTTCATCGTTATGGGAGCAAGAAGGGAGATAGGCGCTCCATCCACCTCCCGCTCTCCACCTCCAACCTTCATCTTCCGATCTCATCCGCTCAGCGGACGCGCACCCGTTCGCTGAACTCCAGCACATCGCCCTCTTTGAGCAGCTCATCGCCCTGGGTGAGGTTGATGCCGCATTCATAGCCCTGACGCACTTCGGCGACGTCCTCGGTGAAGCGGCGCAACGACTCCACGCGCACATCGCTGACGATGACTTCGCCGTTGCGCAGCGCGCGCACAAGGGCGCCCCGCTTGACCACGCCATCGTTAACCATGCACCCGGCCACCACGCCTTTGCGCAGCTTGAAGAGCTGCAGCACCGTGGCATGGCCGATCACGACCTCTTTGTAGACCGGTTCGAGCATGCCTTTCATGGCGTCCTCGATGTCTTCGAGCATCTTGTAGATGACATCGTAGAGGCGGATTTCGACGCCGGAGTTTTCGGCGCGGACCTGCGCTGCGCGGTCGACGCCGACGCTGAAACCGATGATCACGGCGTCGCTCGCTTCGGCCAACATGACGTCGGACTCCGAGATGTCGCCGATGCTGGCCTGCAGGATTTTGATTTCGACGTCCTCGTTGCTGAGCTCGTTCAGGCTCTTGACGATCGGCTCCAGCGTGCCTTGCATGTCGGCGCGCACGATCAGGTTGAGCGTCTTGGTTTCGCCGCCCTCCAGACGCTTGAAGAACTCATCCAGCGACATGGTGCGTCGCGTCTCCTGCACAGGGGCGGCGGCGGCCTGCTTGCGCTCCTCGACGATCTGCCGCGCAATGCGGTCGTTGGCGACGCGCTCGAAAATGTCGCCCGCCATCGGCACTTCATGGAGACCCAGGACGATGGTGGGCGTGCTGGGGCCGGCCTCTTTGATCGGCTTGCCCTCAAAGTCGAACATGGCCTTGATGCGTCCCCACGTCTTGCCGACGACGATCACGTCTCCACGGCGCAATGTGCCGTTTTGCACGAGCAAGGTCGCCGTGACGCCGCGATGCTTGTCCAGCTCCGCTTCGATCACGGTGCCGACGCACTCGCCGTTCGGGTTGGCCTTAAACTGTTCGACTTCCGCCAGCACGAGAATGTTGTCGAGCAGGTCGTCGATGCCCAGGTTGTTGAGCGCGCTGACCTGCACCATGATTGTGTCGCCGCCCCATGCTTCGGGCTGCAACCCTTCTTTGGCCAGCTCCTCCATGACGCGCTGCGGATTGGCGTTGGGCTTGTCGATCTTGTTGATCGCCACAATGATCGGCACATTGGCGGCGCGCGCATGGCTGATCGCCTCCAGCGTCTGCGGCATCACGCCGTCGTCTGCAGCTACCACCAGCACGACGATGTCCGTCACCTGGGCGCCGCGGGCGCGCATGGCGGTGAAAGCTTCATGGCCGGGCGTGTCCAGGAAGGTGATCTTCTTGTCCTGGACGGTGACCTGATAGGCGCCCGTGCGCTGGGTGATGCCGCCCGCCTCGCCGGCCGCCACGTTGGTGTGGCGAATGCGGTCAAGCAGCGTGGTTTTTCCATGGTCCACATGGCCGAGCACGGCGACCACGGGAGGGCGCTCCACCATCTGCTCCGGCGGCTGCTTGGCCAGGATTTCCTGGATGTAGGTGCGCTGCTTTGGCGGCGCGGCGCCTGCGGGCTCTTTTTCGCCCGCGCCTTCAGGCTTCTCCTCGACGGCTTTCGGCGGCCATTTCACGGTGACGCCGAGCTCCTCTCCCAGAATGACCGCCGTGTCATGGTCGATTGTATGGGTGATCGGCGCCATGATGCCGTACTGCATCAGAATCTTGATCAGATCGATCGGGCTGCGCTGCATCAGCGCCGCCAGGTCGCGCACCGTGATGGCTTCGCCGACCTCGACCTCTTTCGGAGGCGCCGCCACCGCCGCGCGGCTTTCCTCTTTGCGCGGCGCCGGTCGCTCTTTCGATGGGCGGCCGGCGCGCCCGTCGCCCGGCAGAGGGCGCTCCTTTTCCGGGAGATCCTTTTCCATGCGTTGCTTTGTTCGTTGTTGTGCTGCGGGCGCTCGATCTTTGCCCGGCGCTTTGCTCTTTGTTGTCATCATGCCTCCCATCCTGCCCTAACACAGGGTTGAAAATTGCATCGATGGTTTCAGATCATCGATTGAAAATAAAATGTTGATAGTGTACGCCTCACGTGGCGTTGGCTTTGCTGCTTCGAGGCGAAGGCGTCTCTCAGCCGCGCCCGAAGACAACAAGCAAAGTTGCAGCGTATGGGTGATGTGCGTCGATCCGCAAATGTCGCTAGAGGCAGGGGCGTTTGCGTTGAGAGGACGAAGATGAGGAGAAAGCGGAAAACCGTTAGGGGCGAGAGCGGCCGATCACCTGGTTGATTCCATACTCACCCTCGCGCCAGTCATCGCCTGGTTCGCCTCATGCATCCACCCGCCGCCGTGCATCATGGCTGTTTTACCAGCGATCATGACTCGTCTGCCTCTGAGGACACCGTTGTCTTGCGTTTCATGGTCGCAATCTCACGCCAACTTGTTCGTTTGCAATGATTACTTCCTCTTCATTTGGCGTTTGCAGCACGCCTTTCGCCTTCCTGCGCAACGCCATCGGCCTCTGCGCCTGTCAGACGATTCAGTTCTTGAGCGAGCATGGCTCGAGTTTCGGCGTCGATCTTGGTGCGCAGCGCTCGCTCAAGCTGACCGCCCTTGAGGGCTGCTTCCCAACAGGAACGCTCCGCATGCACATAGGCCCCACGACCGGCGCGTTTGCCTGTCGGATCCACGACGACCCCATCCGCTGTGCGCACCAGACGGATCAAAGAGCGCTTACTCTGCGTCTGACGACATCCGATGCAGGTGCGGATCGGCGTATGCTTCATAGCCGTAACTCATCCCAATTTTTAAATTATAATGCACATCAGGTTGAGATGCAGAAACCGAGACGGTTATTTACAGCCTCAGTCTCCGCATCTCGAGCGCTTCACGTTGACACTCGGTCGCCCTACGCCTGGAATCCCTACGTCTAGAAGTCGTCCTCATCCTCCCAGGGGCGTCGAGCGGGCTTCTTGGTCTTCGCCTTCGGCTTGGGCGCCGACTTCTTGCCTTTGGCTTTGCCTTTGCCCTTGCCGCCCTGCTCAAAGAAATCGTCGTCCTCTTCGTAGCCTTTCAGCAATTCGGGCGGCACCTCGAAATCCTCCTCGCTGAAGGTGAACTTTTTGCGCTCCGCCATACGCGCGCGCAGCATATCCGCTGTGATCACTTCAGGCAGCTTTTCAGAGCCGAGCGGAGCGCCAAAGGTTTCCGCCTCGGCGGCGCCTTTGCCTTCCACGGGAAGCTCAGGAGACGCAAGTTCGCCTGGGCGCGTGACTTCTTCAATTGGAAGCTCAGGCCATTCTGGCGCAGCCGTCTTTGCAAGCAACGCTCTCTCGTCCATCTCTTCGATCGAGAAAGCCTCCGCTTCTTTTCCCTTCTCCTCTGCGCTGAGCTCGGCAAGCACTTCCTCGAAGCTCTTGAAAGTTCCTGAGGGCAGCTCGGTGATTTCGACTTCGTCGCCGGAGCGCAGCGCCTGCACAGCCTGAAGGAAGCGGTCTTCCAACTCTTCGCCTTCGCTGCGCAAGATCTGTTCCGCTCTCGCCAACAGATCTTCGGTGGCGCGCATAGCGGCCTCCTGGGCGCGCTCGGCGATGATGCGGTCCAAACCTTCTGCGCGCGCCTCGCTTTCGCTCTTGATGTCGATGCGCCAGCCGGTCAGTTTGGCCGCCAGCCGGGCGTTCTGGCCTTCCTTGCCGATGGCCAGGCTCAACTGGCGGTCGGGCACCACGACCGTAGCCGTCTTGATCGGCCCTTCTTCATCGAGCAGCACCGCCTGGACCTTGGCCGGGCTCAGCGCATTCGAGATGTATTGCGCCAGATTGGCGTTCCATTCGACGACGTCGATCTTCTCGCCCGCCAGCTCGTTGACGATGTTCTGGATGCGCAGCCCGCGCATGCCCACGCAACTGCCGACCGCATCCAGGCCGGGCACGGTCGCCTGCACCGCGACTTTGCTGCGATAGCCGGGTTCTCGCGCAATGGCCTTGATCTCGACCTTCCCTTCGCGCACCTCGGGGATCTCCTGCTCCATCAGACGACGCAGCAGGTTGCGGTGCGTGCGCGAAATCTTGATCACCGGCCCGCGCGAGTTTTTCTGGACATCGGCGACGTAGACTTTGACGTAATCGCCCCGCCGCAACTTCTCCGTCGGAATTTGATCCTCGCGCAGCATCAGGCACTCGTGCTTGTCGTCGAGCATGACCGAAACTGCGCCGGACTGCGCGTCGATGCTGCGAACCTGCGCCGTGATCACCTCGCCGATGCGGTGAGCGAAGTTTTCATAGACCGTGTCGCGCTCCGCCTCGCGAATGCGCTGCAAGATGACCTGCTTGGCGGTCTGCGCCGCAATGCGTCCGAAATCGCTCGGCGTGCTCGGCACTGCGATGACATCCCCCAGCTTGGCGTTTGGATCATAGCGCTTTGCTTCTTCTAGCGTGATTTCCGTGCGTTCGTTGAAGACCTCTTCAACGACTTCGCGTTCTGTGTAGATGCGCATCTCCCCTGTGACGCGATCCACTTTCGCCGTGATATTGGCTGCCGGCCCATAGTTGCGCTTGTAGGCCGAGACTAGCGCCGCCTCGATCGCTTCAAAAATCACTTCGCGATCCAGCCCTTTGTCGGTCGCCACCTGGTTGATGCCAGCGATCAATGCTTTCGACATACTCGTTCTGCTCTTTTCTCCGCTTTTGCCCCTTACAACAACAAAAGTGGGGGTCACCCACTTTTGCCAACTTCACTCAACTCCACTCCATCACCGCTTCTCACACGAGACGACAAGCGGTTCGCACTGCCAAAACTATATCATAAGATTCTTATAGATGCAAGTCTGGCGGAAGGGCGCAAAAAATTTCCCGGCAAGCGTCGCCTTGCGGTCAGCTCATTGCAATGCGCTGCTCTCGAATGTACGCGGCGCCTGCGTGCAGCGCCAGGATGTTGGGCCGCAGGAGCTCCGCGTGGCGATCGGGAAGGTGGGTGCGCAACGCCTGCTCCACAGCCGCCAGCTCCACCAGCGGACAGAGCGCCAGCAGCGCCCCAAGCATGGCGATGTTGACCAGTTGCTGGCTGCCGCAGCGCAGGGCGATGTCGTGCGCAGGGATGGCTACGCCCAGGATGTCGGTGCGATGCAGCGGCCGTTTGACCAGCGTGCTGTCGTAAAGAAGGCGCCCGCCGACCGCCACGAGCGGCTCGTATTTGTCGACCGAGGGCAGGTTCATGGCGATCACACAGTGGGGGTTGCGCACCAGCGGCGAGCCAATGGGTTCATCGCCGATCACCACGGTGCAATGCGCCGTTCCTCCGCGCATCTCCGGTCCGTAGGACGGAATCCACGTCACTTCTTTGCCGCTCTCCATGGCGGCGTGCGCCAGCACCTGTCCGGCGAACAAGGCGCCCTGGCCGCCAAAGCCCGAAATGATGATCGACGTTTCCATACACGGCTCTCCTTGAAGGTGCTGAAGCCCGAAGCTTGCCGACCGGTTAAGCCTCAACCCTTCTCCCTCAACCTCTCATCCACCTTAAAATCTCCTATAGGATATTCCGGCAACATCCGATCGCGAATAAAGTCGAGCGCTTCGATGGGCGTCAGCCGCCAGTTGGTCGGACAGGCCGCCAGGACTTCGACGATGCTGAGCCCTAGCCCTTGCAGTTGCGCCTGAAACGCCAGCCGAATGGCCTTTTTCGTCTTGCGTATTTCCGCCGCCGAATGCATGGACCGACGCACGGCGTAGGCGACGCCTGGGATCGTCGCCAGCATTTCGGTGATATGGATGGGACGCCCCTGCGTCAGCGGATCGCGGCCCAGAGGGGAGGAGGTCGTCTTCATCCCGACCAAGGTCGTCGGCGCCATCTGACCGCCGGTCATGCCGTAGACGGCGTTGTTGACGAAGATCACGCTGATCGGCTCTCCGCGTAAGGAGGCGTGTAGAATCTCGTTGGCGCCAATGCTGGCGAGATCGCCGTCGCCCTGATAGGTGAAGATGATGCGGTCGGGCAGAACGCGCTTCAGGCCGGTCGCCATCGCCGGCGCGCGGCCGTGCGCCGCCTCACAGCTGTCGAAATTGAAGTATTTGTAGGCGAAGACCGCACAGCCCACCGGCGCCACGCAGAGTGTGCGCTCCCGGATCGCCAGCTCGTCGACGACTTCGGCGATCAGGCGATGGATGGCGCCGTGGGAGCAGCCAGGGCAATAGTGCATGGGCACGTCCGCCAACGCCGCAGGGGGCGCGTAGACGATTTCCATCTGCGGCGGCGCCGAGACTTCACGCAGGGGGGCTTCCAAAGACAAGGTCGTCATACTGCGTCACTCCTTGAATTGCAGCAGGCGCTGCGCTCCATGACCATTGCCGCGTTGGTGAGTGCGGGCCATGTGCACGATCTCGGCGGCG
>NZ_CAKZMJ010000027.1:7500-22500 GCF_937128415.1 uncultured Caldilinea sp. | reverse complement strand
TGAGCGCCTCTTTGCTGGTCAGGTCGAGGGCAAAGGGATCGTTGCGCGCCGCCGGTTCGCCGGTGTAACGACTATAGCTGTACTGCTCTCCACGCGCTTCGGCGTTGGCTTTGCCGTAGAAGCTCAGCGCGCCGAGCGCAAAGACGCTCTGTGGATGGCTGTCGATCCACCAGTTGACGAGGTCGAAATGATGCGTCGCCTTGTGCACGAGCAGGCCGCCGCTGTTGGCCTTTTCTCGATGCCAGCGGCGAAAATAGTCGGCGCCGTGGCTGGTGTCGAGCATCCAGGAAAAATCGACCAACAACGGGCGGCCGACGACCCCCGCCATCAACAGCTCGCGAAAGCGGGTGTAGGCGGGCGCATAGCGATAGTTGAAGGTGACGCGTAGTTGCTTCCCCGTGGCGTCGATGGCGTCGAAAATGGCGCGCAGCTTCTCCAGATCGATCGTCATCGGCTTTTCGGTGATGACGTCGCAGCCGAGCGCCATCGCTCGCGTGATGTATTCATGGTGCGTGCAATCGATGGTGGTGACAATGACGACGTCGGGCCGCGTCTCGGCGATCATGCGGTCGAATTCATGCGCCCGGTAGGTGGGCAGCGACGGCCGCCCCAGGCGGGTTGTCAGTTGTCGATTCCACCAATCCATGCGCGTCTGACTCAGGTCGCACAGGCCAACCAGCTCCGCTACATCGGCGTAGGTGGTGGCCAGCCCTTCGATATACAGCCCGGCGCGTGCGCCGGTTCCGACGATGGCATAGCGTTTTGGGGAATTGCTCATTGGTTTCGTGCTCCGTGTTTCGTGTTTCTTATTGGGTGGGTCCTCTACGTTGTGTTGCGTTGTTGTGTTTGTATTGCATTTGTTGATGGAAGAATCTGCTTCTACGCCTGCGTTGCGCCGATCTGCGCCACGGTCAAGGGGATTTCAGCTGCGACCTCGTCGTCGATCAGGATGCGAAACTCATAGTCGCCAAACCTGGGGAAAGTCAGATGGGTGAGGTCGAGAAGCTGGTTCATCAACGCCGGCTTCCCTCCAGGAGGAGGTTGAATTGTGATCACGCCGGCGATCGAAAGCAGCTCGTTGCCGTCGGCGTCGATCAGCACGACCCGCATCGGATGCTGACCCGCCTCGCTGGCGTCGAATTCAAACTGAGCGACCAATTTCATCTGCGGGTGGACGACCGGCGCCTTGGTCGCGTTGATCGTCGTGAAGACGCCCAGGATGTTGAGCTTATGTTCGATCGAGAGGCTGGCGTAGTCGGCGAGTACGGCGATTCGGGCCTTCATGGCGATCCGCCCAGTCTATACAAGCAGAAGCGATAGGCCGTGTGCGAGCAAAAAAGTGCGCCGTCGATGGTCCCCCGAAGCTGGGATTGGGGCCCAGCACCACCGACAGCGCTTTTGAAAGCATACCATCACACATCCGAGGCGTCAAATTTTGAAAATGCGTCGCAATCTGGCTGCAACAGCGGAGAGTCTCACCCGGCGCTGACCTCGCGCTGCTCCAGCTCCCGCAATACGCGGCGCTCGTTGTAGCGCAAAAAGATCAATCCCGCCGCAACGCACAGCGCAAAGCCCGCCATCCCGCTCAGCCGAACGCCCAGATCGTCGCCTGGATTGCGCCCCCAGATGGTCAATGTGGCGAAGATGACGACGCCCATCGTCTGCCCTAGCTTTTGCATCAGCGTGCGCGCGGCGAAGAACATGCCTTCCAACCGTTCGCCTGTGTGCATGGCGTCGTGTTCGGCGATGTCCGCCAGTACGGCGTTGGGCAGCACGCCGAGGAAGGCGATCGGGATGGCGTATAAAACGATCAGCGTGTACGCCTGCGCCACCGGCGGCAGCGGCATCCTGCCCAGGAAAAAGACGCCGAAGAAGATCACGCTCATCCAGAAAAACGAGACGACGATCAACGGCTTCTTGCCGAGCCGGCGCGCCAGCAGATTGACCGCGGGATAGAAGACGAAGGAGAGAATCACCATGACGGTCAACAGCGCGCTCACCAGCGCCTCCTCCAACAACAACAGGACGGTGATGTAGTAGAGCAGGCCGGTGTTGACGATCGTCAACGCCATGAAATAGGCGAAATCGGCGACTACATAGTAGCGAAAGCTCTGGTTGCGAAAGGTCGTGCGCACCGCTTCGAGCAGCGGGACGGTGGACGGGACGCGCTCGCAGTAGCGGTTTTCATCGATGAAAAGGACCGGCAGATACATCAGCAGCACGGCCACGAACGCCAGGGCGGCGATGGCGATCTGAAAGGCGGTCATCTTGTCGTCGACGCCAAAAGCGGACTGCACGACGCCGGCGAGCGCTGGCGTCTGCGCAGCCACCATGATGCCCAGCGCATAGGTGATCGAGATCCAGGTCGAGAGATTGAGGCGTTGGGTGGCCGTGTGCCCCAGTTCCGGCAGCAGCGCAAAGTAGGGAGTCACGTAGACGGTCAAAAAGAGGTAGAAGAGCATCTGCATGACGACCAGCCAGACGATGTTGACGGCGCTCACCTCGCGCACCGGCGGCGTGAACATCAGCACGCAAAAAAGCGCAGCCGGCAGCGCACCCACCGCCAGGAAAGGGATGCGCCGCCCACGCCGATGCCGGGAACGGTCGCTCAGATTGGCGATCAGCGGATCGGTGATGGCGTCCCAGAGTCGGCCGGACGCCGCGATCAGCGTGATGGCGTTGAAGATGCCCAAAAAGACGGCTGTGGTGATGAGCGTGGGCAGGCCGGCGTTCTCGGGCGGCAGATAGAAGTAGACCAACGTCAGCCCGATGATGTTGACCAGCGTCGACCAGCCCAATTGCCCCAAAGCGTATGCGATCTGTTTGCCAGGTGAAAGAAATGGTTTGCTTGTCATAATCATGGAAAAGTGATTGTAAAAAAATACACCGTCTGTTGTCCCCCGAAGGCTGGATTGGGGCCAGCCACAACAGACGGCGTATTGACACTATAGCACAACTTTCGGGAAAGCGCACCCCCCAATTTATCGAAAAATTGTTAAAATTTTGGGGCGATCCGCCTAACGCTTATCCGGCGACAGGTTGCCGCCAGCCGTAGGCCGCAATGAACTCTTCGACCTTGTTGCGGCACACGTCGTCGGTGTACTGCTCCGGCGGGCTTTTCATGAAGTAGCTTGACGGGCCAAGCAGCGCGCCGCCGACGCCTGCATCGAGCGCCAGCTTGGCGCAGCGCACCGCATCGATCACCACGCCGGCGCTGTTAGGGCTGTCCCACACTTCCAGATGCGCGGTCAGGAGAAGGGGCACGTCGCCGAAGGTGGTGCCTTCGATGCGAATTTCGCAGAATTTGCGGTCGCTCAGCCACGGCACGTAGTCGCTCGGCCCTACATGCACGCTTTCCTCCTCCAGGCGGCCGGTGATCTGCGAAGTGACGGCGTTGGTCTTGGAAATCTTCTTGCTCTCCAGCCGCTCCCGCTCCAACATGTTGAGAAAGTCGGTGTTGCCGCCGAAGTTGAGCTGATAGGTGCGGTCAACGCGCACGCCGCGATCCTCGAAAAGGCGGGTCAACACGCGGTGGGTGATGGTGGCGCCGACCTGGCTCTTGATGTCGTCGCCGATGATGGGAACGTTGGCTTCCTCGAAGCGGCGCCGCCACGTCGCATCCTTGGCGATGAAGACAGGGATGCAGTTGATGAAGGCGACGCCGGCCTGGAGCGCCTGCTCGGCGTAGTAGCGGGCGCCTTCTTCGCTGCCGACCGGCAGGTAGTTGATCAGCACGTCGGCCTGCGTCTCGCGCAGCACCTGCGCCACATCGACCACAGGCGCAGAGGACTCGTCGATGACCTGGCGCAGATATTTGCCCAGGCCGTCCAGGGTCGGCCCGCGCTGCACGACGACGCCCAGCAACGGCACGTCGGCGAAGCGGTAGGTGTTGTTGGGGCCGGAGAAGATAGCCTCGCCGAGATCCTTGCCCACCTTGGCGGCGTCGACGTCGAAGGCGGCGACGAACTCCAGGTCGCGCACATGGTAGCCGCCTAAATCGACGTGCATCAGACCCGGCACCTTCTCCTCTGGGCTGGCCTCGGCGTAGTAATGGACGCCCTGGATCAGGCTGCTGGCGCAGTTGCCGACGCCGGCGATGGCGACGCGAATTTTGCGGTGCATAGACGGTGACTCCTTTCTGGTTAAAACGAACGATGCCGAAACCTTACTGATGCAAACGTTTGCGCATAAATTTTTCAAGCGACGTGCATGCGTGTTTCTTTCTGGACAAAGCCCGGCGTTACTGCGCCCGAGGCGGCGCGGCGGCGCTGCTGCGCACCACCAGTTGACCGCTCAACACGGTCGTGGTCGCCGGCTCGCCGGCCAGCGCGCGCAGACAGACCTTGACCGCCGTGCGCCCCATCGCTTCCTTGGGCTGCTCGACGGTTGTGAGCGGCGGCGTCGTGTACGCACTGAGCGGGATATTGTCATAGCCGACGACCGAAAGCGCATCGGGCACGGGGACGCCCATCTGCGCTGCGGCGGCCAACAGGCCGATGGCGCTCAGATCGTTGTAACAGAGCACGGCGGTGGGGGGCGGCTTCAGCGCCAGCAGCACCGCCAGCGTCTCCCAGCCATCCTCCAGCAGGCCGGCGCCGCCGATCACCAGCTCCGGCGAGGCGTCTAGACCGTGCTCCAACACGGCGCGGCGATAACCCGCCAACCGTTCGCTGCTGCTGCGTCCGCCGCTTGGCCCGGAGATGAACGCAATGCGACGGTGCCCCAGCTGACTGAGGTAGGAAACGGCCATGCGCGCGCCGCTTTCGCTGTCCATCTTGACGCTGTAGATGAATTCGCTCACCTGCGCATGATTCAACAACACGACGGGAATGCGGTGATCGTTTCCGACGTCGCGGAGCCGCGGCAGGCGGGCGTAGCGATCCGGCGCTCGGCTGGAGATCACGATCAACCCATCCACCTCATAGTCGAGCAGGGCTTCCGCCGCCTCGATCTCCTGCGCAGGATTGCGATTCGACATGGCGAAGAGCAGCCGATAGCCGGCGTCGCGCGCCGCCATCTCGGCGCCTTTGAGCACCTCCGCCACGAAGGGATCGGTGACGTCCGATACGACGACGCCGAGCGTATGACTGCGGCCGGTCACAAGGCTGCGCGCCACCTGGCTGGGGCGATAGCCCAGCTCTTCCGCCAGCGCCAGGATGGCGGCGCGACGCTCGGCGCTGATGCGCGGGTGCCCTTGCAGGGCGCGCGAGACGGTCGAGGGCGAGACCTGCGCCAGCCGTGCAATATCAACGATCGAAACCTGCGACATTTGATGGCTCCAGGTGGAGGCCGGTCAACGCCGACGCTCCTTGATGGCGACCGTTTGTAAGAGCAAACGTTTGCGCAAACAGGAAACAGTTTATCGCCCCATAGGGATAGTTGTCAAAATCTACCGACTTCGGCTATTGAATGTCACGCCGAAGGGGATGACCTCCGTGCGCAACCGTAGATTCTCTGGATTCACCGTAGCTGCGGCTCGCAGCCGCAGGTTCTCTGGATTCACCGTAGCTGCGGCTCGCAGCCGCAGACCCTCGACAGGCCCAAAAGCCGTGAGGAAAGCCCTCACCCCCGGCCCCCTCTCCCAAGGCTGGGAGAGGGGGAGAAGCCCTAGCCGATGACGGTGGACGTCGTCTGCAATTGGCCGCGGTGACGTGAAAGAAAGCGCGTATCCACCGTGACGCCGATGCGCGGCAGGTGGAGCTGCAACGGCTGTTCGTCGACATCGCGGCCCGACTCGCACGCCTCCACGATCTGGGCCGTCAACATGCCCAGCACAGGGGCGGTCTTGAAAGACGAGCCGCTCGTGCCGATGCAGACGTAGTAGCCGGGGCGGTCCGTCCGGTCCACGATCGGGTACCAATCCTGCACCGTGACATCGTAGAGGTCGGCCAACCCGCGCGGACGCCCCATCGTGACCGAGGGCATGCGCTTCATCAAGCGCAGCGTCTGCCGTTCGCGGTAAAGCTGCGTAACCCCGCGCTCGAACGCATCGGGGTCGTCGACGAATTCCAGCGCGTCGCATGCGGGGTCGGTCGAGCCGACGATGATGTCGCGCCCGCCCGCCTCCGGGCGAAAATAGATGCCGCCGTTGAGGTCGCCGACGATCGGGAGCGGAACGCCGCTTTCATAGAGCGGATTGACCTGGGCATGCACTTCACGTCGCAGAGGTCGCGTCTCCAGCGGCAGCGTCACGCCGGCCATGCGGTTGACGATGGCGGAGTGCGGACCGGCGACGTTGACGACGACGTCTGTTTCTATCCCTTGCCCGCTCTCCAGTTGCAGATGGAAGCGTCGCCGTCCCCCTTCCTCGATGGCGGTGACGCGCTGTTTGAAGCGAAAGACGACGCCTGCCTGCGTCGCCGCCTCGCGCAGATTCTGCGCCGCCAACGCCGGAAAGACGACGTAGCCGGCATCCTCCTCGAGCACTGCGCCCTCGATCGACTGTTCGCTCGGCTCGAAAAAGCGCGGGTCATCGACCGGCGTCGGCGGAAAAAAGGAGGAGGTGTCCAGAAACGGGAAACGGGCGGATACCTCCGCCGCCGACAGGACGCGCGCCTTGATGCCCAACTGCTGCATCTCCTTCACGATCGTGAGCACGCTTTCATCCATGTGCGGCGGAATAAAGACCATCCCCGGCCTGGGAAACTGGATGAGCTCGCCCTCGATGTCGCCGACAAAGGAGCGCCAGTCATCCCAAATATGCCAGCCTTCATGCGCCATCGCAATCATGCCGGGCTGACTGTAGAAGCGACGAACAATCCCACAGGAGGAGGAAGTGGAGCCGTGGCCGGCGTCGCCATTTTTATCGAGAACTGTCACGTCAAAGCCTCGACGGCGAAGCTCCAGCGCAATGGCGCATCCGATCACGCCGGCGCCAATCACACATACTTGCATAGGAACTCTCCTGAAAATAAGATGAATTCGACACGGAAAAACGTAGCATAAAACAAACGGAGGCGCAACTGCGCACAGTGTTGCCTGTGGCTGCGCTTCCTTGGATTCACCCACGCCAATCGAACGCGCCCGCCGTCATCCGTCGAATTTATTCGGCGTCTTTCTCCATAGAATGGAGGAAACTTTCTCCGCAGAATGGACGTATAATACAGGTCAAGGGCGGTTGGCGTGGCGCCGCGCAGAGGGCGCCAAAGAACGCGAGCAAAAGGATAGACGAATCCTCAATGAGTGGGCGGCGAAAATCTTTCTTGCGAATCGTGCACTGGATATTGGTGATGGCGTTGACGCTTTCGGCGGCGCCGGCCATGGCTGCTCCTGGAGCGACTGCGCCCACGCAGCAGGGCGGCGATGCTTTGCGCGATTGCAGCGTCGTGCCTGAAGAATCCTTGCAGGATGAGCTGAACCTCGTCGTTCAGGAGATCTTCGCCGCGCAACTGGCCGCGCTCGATCTAAACGCCATTGTTGAGCAACAATGGACCGCCCTCGGCATGGACCGCATCCTGGCCGAAGCCGTCGATCTGGCGACCGCGCGCGTGCAGAGCGAGACCGATCTCTGGAACAAGTTTCTGTCCGCCTGGTCGCCGGAGGCCGCGCGCGAGCTGGCGCTGGCGGTGGCGACCTACGCCTTCGACGCGCCGGTCTTTCGCAACGGCATGGAGGCGCTGGCGGATGCAGTCTCCGCAGCAATCGCCGGTGAATTGGATGTCGCCTCCGCCGAATCGACGTCGGCGGCGCTGTACTGCATGCAGACCTTCATCGACGCCAACTATTCAGCGGCGCTGGCGCGAGCCTTTGAGCGTCGCGTGGAAAGCGCAGTCACGGGCGTCCAGATGCTCGAAGCGGACGCTGCAAGCCCCGACCTGCTGGCGCTCATCGACAAGCATCGTTGGGCGTTGGGCGGCGTCGGCGTGATTGTCGCCGCCCAACTGACGCGCAAATTGATGGTGACCGTCTCTCAGCGCATCTCGCAGCGCGTGGCGGGGCAGTTGGTGGGTCGGGTGCTGGGCCGCGTCGGCGCAGGCGTTGTGCCGCTTGCCGGCTGGGTTCTGGGCCTTGGCATGATTGCCTATGACCTGTACGACAGCCGCGACGGCGCGCTGCCCCAGATTCAGGCGGCGCTGAAATCCTCCGAGACGGCGGCGAGCATTCGCCGCGAAATTGCCGCTGCAATCCAGCCAGAACTGGAAAACGAAACGCCGGCGCTGGCGCGCACGGTGGCGAACGAGCTTTTCGCTGAATGGCGCACGGTCAAACGCACGATTCGTCAGGTGCTCGACCTGGCGGCTGAAGACCCGGCCTTCGCCGAGCTGTTGGCCTCTTTGCAGTCGCAAGAGCAGTTGAGCCGGCTGGTGCAGCTGGTGAGCGTGGTGATGGCGAACGGTGGGCGCGCGGCGCTCGACGCCGCCGTGGCCGACGGTTCGCTGCGCCGCGTGCTTGACCTGCCGGAGGCCGCCGTGACCATTGTGCGCGACCTCGGCTCCTTGCAGGCGGCGTTGGACTGGTATGCGGCCGTCGGCGGGCGGCTGAACGAAGTGGCGGCGCTGGAGTTGCACAAGCATCTGACGCCAGCTCAGGTCGACCGGGCGCAGCTCGACGCGCTGCTCGCCCTCAAGGACAAAACTGCGGCGGCGCGGTTGGCGCTGCTCCCGGCGCCGCAACTGGCCGAATTGCTTAAATTGTCGGAAGCCAACCTTGTGGCGCTGGCCAATCAACTCTCGCCCGACGACCTGGCCTGGCTCGCTGCACAGACGCCTATGCTCTCTCTGGAGCAGCGCAATCAGCTGGTTGCACGGCTGCTGAGCCAGCCCGCCGTCATCGAACCGCTGCGACGGCTGGGCGACCTGCATCAGCTGGCGAACGTCGGCGACTTGAACAAGGCGATCACCTTCCTGGCCGGCCCGCGCGGCGGCCTGGACTATGCAGCGGACAGCGGCGCCGTGTTGCTGGGTGAGATTTCTCCTCAGCTCTTCTGGGCCAAGTACGGGCTGTGGCCGTCGGTCGGCGCCGGCGTCGCTTTGCTCTTGCTGCTGCTGGTGGCGCTGCGTCTGGCGTGGGGGTTCGGCGCCTGGCTGGTGCAGCCGTTGAGTCATTTGCGAAGACGAAAAGCGTAATTCACAGGATCGTTTCACAGGGGTGACCGTTTACAGGGGTGACTTTACAGGGGTGACGCAGTGTTAATTGCATTAGACTCACACCCATCCGCAGAGATCGAGCTGGGGGAACTGCTGACCGTGGTGCACGTGCGCGCGGCCAACGTCGTCAGAGACATTCGCGAAAACATCCGCAACCTGATCGGTGGACGCATGACCCATTACGAAGGGTTGATTCGCAGCGCGGTCGATGGCGCGTTGTGCGAGCTGGACGAACTGGCGCGCAGCAAAGGCTACGACGGCGTGATCGGCGTCAAGATCGCCCATCCCGTGGTTGTGGAGGGCGGCGTCGAGATTATTGTATACGGCAACGCTTTTCGTATCGTAAAAAATGCGCATCAAGGCGACGGTCAATCAAAAGCGTCTTAAGGGCTGGCGCTCCTGGCTCGTTCTGCTCTGGATTGTCTCCCTCATTTTCTCGGCGGCGCCTGTCGCCGCTGCTCCTTCCATGCAGCGCAGCACAGGCGGGCAGTATACGATCGGCGACTGCAACCGCGTCGAACGCGGCCAGTTGCGCAACGAAATCGAAGCGCATGTGGTGGCCGTGCTTCAAAATGAAGCCAAACCGTTTGACGTCGATGGGATTGTAAGCCGCGCCTGGACGGAGCTTCAGATGGACGCCGCCATCGACGCCGAGGTGAAGCGCGCCGTCGATGCGCTGATGCAGAGCGAGGATTATTTCAACCGTCTGCTTTCCGGCTGGTGGCCCGAAAAGGCGGAAGAGTACGCCGAGCGCGTGGCCAACGACGCGTTTGGCTCGCCGACCTTCCGCGCCAAACTGGACGCCCTCTCGGCGGCCATTGGGCGAGAGGTGGCGAAACAGGTGGAGGCGCAATTTGCGCAGGCGGCGTCGGTGGCCTTGCTCTGCCTGCAAGCCTACGTAGGCGAACGATACTCCCAGGCGTTTTTTGAACTGTTCGCCGTCCGCGTGCAGCAGGAAACGCAGGCTCTCGCCCTGGATCCGCTTCCCGCCTCGACCTCCGCCGCCCTGGTTGACCATCGGCTTGCGTTGACGGGCGTGGCCACCATCGTGGCGACGCAGCTCATCCATCGCCTGAGCGTGAAACTGAGTGAAAAGCTTGCGCAACGCGTGGCGGGCCGCATCGTAGGGCGCATCCTGGGGCGGGCCGGGTCTTCGTTTATCCCGATTGCAGGGTGGGTGGTTGGAATCGGCCTGATCGTCTACGACCTGTGGGAAGGGGGACAGGGCGCGCTGCCGCAAATTCAAGAGGCGCTGCAGAGCGAGGAGGTCAAACAGAAGATTCGCCAGGAGATCGCCGACGCCGTGCGCGATGACCTGCCGGAGCAGGCGTCGATGATTGCGCTGGAGACTGCAGCCAGCCTGATCGAACAGTGGCAAGGATTCTGCGACGCCTACGCCTACGTCTGCATGGTGGCGGAGGAGAACGCCGATTTCCGGCGTCTGTTGCAAGAGACGACGCTCGATGAGCTGGAGGCTGTGGCGAATTTGGTCAATTTTTACATGCGCCAGCTGGGCCGCGCCGAGCTGGATCGGGCCCTTGCCGACGGCAGCCTCAGCCTGCTGCTGACCGCGCCGGAGGCGGCTCTCACCATCCTGAGCGAGACGTACAACACCGCCGAGACGCTGGCCTGGGTGCAGCTTGCGGGGGACGCGCTGGCGCGCGTGGCGGCGTGGGGCGTCCATCGTCGCGCCCGGCCCGAGGAATTCACCTCGGCGACTTTCGCAGCGTTCATCTCACTGCCGAAAGAAGAAATGGCGCAGAAGCTGCTGGCGCTCTCCGCCGAAAAACGCAGTGCGCTGCTCAAGCTGCCGCAGGAAACGCTGATTCAACTGCTCGAGGTGCAACCGGTGGCCGATCTCGACTGGCTGGCGGGCTATCTGTTGCTGCCGGATCAACCGCAGGCGCAGGAGGTGGTCACAGAGGTGGTGGAAGGCCGGCTCGCCGTAGTGGACCTCCGCAACCCCGCGCCGTTGCGCAGCCCGACGATCGTTCCATCCTCTTCTCCTTCGCCGGTCACAGGCGTCGCCGACGCAGGCGAACCCGTGGTTGAGTCTGTCTCGCCTACGACGAACTTCGGATTTCCCAGTCCGCTTTTGCTGGTTGGGCTGCTCCTCCTTGTCGCCGCAGGCGCCGGTGGCGCGGCGTGGCGGTGGCGTCGGCGCAATCCATGAACGGCGAACGTCCCTTTCCCCATCGACAAATGCGCCTCCTCTATTCACTTTTACGGATAGTGGGAATGATGCAGTGGAACCTGGCAGTCGACAGAGCGGATTGAGCAAGTCATCGGCGGTTGTGGTGAGGCTCTCAGCCGCACGTTTCCGGATTGACAGGATCGATCTAATTGCAAGGTCTCGGAGAATTCGAGGAAGCGTAGCTGCGAGCTGCGCCATTCGTGGAGGTGAAGCGAGTTTTGGCGTTGATGCGCAGACGCGGAAGCCCTTAGCCGCGCCCAATCTCGTTCAGCAGCGCGGCCAGCCGTGTTTTGACGGCGTTGTAGGAAAAATACGTTTCCACCAGAAGTCGCCCCGCTTTGGATAGCCGCATCCAAAGGGCATTATCGCGGTGCAGCGTCACGATGGCGTCCGCGAACGCGGCGGGCGTCTCGGCGATTAGCGCGTGCTCCCCATGCACAGCGTGCGTTCCTTCCGCTGCCACCGGCGTCATCACCACGGGCAATCCATAGCTCATCGCCTCCAGCACCTTGCCTTTGACGCCGGCGCCAAAGCGCAGCGGCGCAATGGAGACGCAGCTGCTCGCGTATAACGGCGTCAAATCCGTCACATGGCCGGTCACAAGCACATCGGAAGCCTGGAGCGCGACGATCTCCGGCACAGGCAGGCCGACGAAGCGCACGGCTGCGCCAGGCAGCTGCGTGCGCACCTGCGGCCAGATGTCGGCCACAAAATGACGGGCGGCGTCGCGATTGGGCATGTGCACGTAGTTGCCGACAAAGAGCAGGTCGCGGCGACCCTCCGGCCCCGGAGCCTCCTTCACCACGCTGTGCACGTTGGAGATCACGCGCACGTGCGCCTGCGGGCGCAGCTGTTCGAGCAGCGCCTTCTCTTCATCGGTGACGACCCACGTCACATCTGCGTCGGCGATCACGGCGAGCTGTTTCTCCGCAACTGCGCGCGCCTGCTGCAACAGACGCTCGCTGCGCTGAAGCTGCCCGGCGCGGTGCATGCTGACGAAGGTCAGTTCAATCGTGTCATAGATCACCGCCGCGCGGGGCGCCCATCGCCGCGTCTGAGAGAGAAAGTCCGGCTGTCCAGGCGTCACCGCCAGCACGATCAGGTCGAACGCCGCCCCCTGATCGGCCAGATAGGCCAGCGGCGAGGCCGGCCCCGCCGCCTGCACTCCGCGGGCGGAGAGCAGCGCCCGCGCCTCGTCGATGCGCGCCTCGTAGATCGGATGAAAGGCGCGGCCGGCGGACAGGTTGGTCACCTCCCACCCCAATTCGCGCATCATCTGCATCAGGCGCAGACCGCGCAACGAGGCGCCGTCCAGGTCGGGCAGGGGATGGGTGTGGGTGATGAAGAGCGCATGGCCCGGCATGGTGCATCAAAATGAGCCTGAAAGATGCAGCATCGCCCGCGCTTCGGCCGGAGTGGCGACTTCTCGCTGCAGCGCCTGCGCAATGCGCACGGCCTGTTCCACCAGCTCGGCGTTGCTGCGCGCCAGCACGCCCTTGCGCAGGTAGAGGTTGTCCTCGAAGCCCACACGCACATGGCCGCCCAGCAATACGCCCATCGCCACCATCGTCCATTGCGCTGCGCCGACGCCCAGCACCGACCATTGTGCGTCGGCGGGGAGTTTGCTGCGCATGAAGAGCAGATTTTCCGGCGTCGCCGGGATGCCCCATTTCACGCCCATGCAAAGCTGAAAGTAGGGAGGCGGCTCGATCAACCCTCGCCCGATCAGGTCAAGCGCCTGGTCGATGTGGCCGACGTCGAAGACCTCGATCTCCGGTTTGACGCCGGCGGCTCGCATGCGCCGCGCCGCCTCCTCGCCGAATTCCGGCGGGTTGGCGAAGAGGCGGTCGCGAAAGTTGAGCGAGCCGATGTCGAGTGAGCAGAGATCGGGGCGCAACTGCACCGGCGCCAGCCGTTGCTCCAGCGCGTCCTGTCCGGCGACGTGAAGGCCGCTGGTCGTAAGGTTGACCAGCATGTCGCAGCAGCTGCGGATGCGGTCGAGCACTTCGGCGAAAAGCTCCAGCCGAGAAGAGGGCGCTCCGCTCTCTGGATCGCGCACGTGGATGTGGGCAATGGCCGCGCCGGCCCTGTGCGCCTCCACCGCTGCGTCGGCGATCTCGGCCGGCGTGTAGGGCACGGCCGGGTTCATCGCCTTGGTCGGTCGCGAGCCGTTGACCGCAACCGTGACAATCACCTTGTTCATATGCCCCACGGCCCCTGATAGCCGTTCGCCTCCACCTGCTTCTGCGCTTCGCGATGCAGCTCTTCTTGCGCCAGCTCCGCTTCGACGGCGGCCAGCCGCGCCATCACCTGTTGCAGCAGCTCCATCGTGGGGTCAGGCAGGGCGTTGTGCTGGAGATCCTCGTGGCGCGTATCCTCCACCAGCACGCCGGAGCGCCGACGCACGCGCCCCGGCACGCCGACGACCACCGAATGCGGCTCCACATCTTTCACCACCACCGAGTTGGCGCCGATGCGCGAGTGCGCGCCGATGGTGATCGGCCCCAGAATCTTGGCGCCTGCGCCGATGACGACGTGGTCGCCGATGGTGGGGTGGCGCTTCTCTTTGCGCCAGCTCACCCCGCCCAGCGTGACGCCGTGATAGAGCGTCACATTGTCGCCGATTTCAGCGGTCTCGCCGATCACGACGCCCATGCCGTGGTCGATGAAAAAGCCGCGACCGATGGTGGCGCCGGGATGAATCTCGATGCCGGTGAAGAAGCGGCCAAGATGGGAAATCAAACGCGCCAGAAAATAGAGCCTGCGCAGCCACAGCCAATGGGCTAAGCGGTAAAACCACTGCGCATGCAGCCCTGGATAGCAAAGCAACACCTCCAGCGTGCTGCGCGCGGCGGGATCGCGCTCGAAAACCACCCGGATATCCTCGCGAAGTCGGTCAAACATGCCTTGATCCTCAAACAACCCTGGAAAACCGATCGCCGTTCATCATTATTGATTGTAGGTTTTCCTGGGGCGTTCGTCCAAAATGTCCGTGCATGGTTGACCGGCTTCAACTTTCGTATGGCCCCAGGATCTCGCAATATCCCGCCGGAGGCGGAGACCGACGAGAGCGTGAGTTCGACAGGTTACGACTCCGGCGGGACCTTCGACGCAAGTTTTCCTGGATGTTACGCGCGGGCCAACTCGAACGCCGCGCGCAGGCCGGCGATCGGGTCTTTGCGAGGGATGAACTCATGACCGATGTAGCCGGTGTACCCCGTGGCGGCGATGGCCCGGAAGATGGCCGCGTAGTTCAACTCCTGCTGTTCGTCTAGCTCCCCGCGGCCGGGGTTGCCGGCGGTGTGGTAATGGCCGAACCAGCGATGATGCGCCTCGATGGTGCGGATGATGTCGCCCTCCATGATCTGCATGTGGTAGATGTCGTACAGCACCTTCACCGCCGGCGAGTTCACCTGACGGCACACCTCGACGGCGAACGCCGTGTGGTCGGCCTGATAGTCGGGATGATCCACTTTGCTGTTCAGGACTTCCAACACCAGGGTCACGCCGGCGTCTTCCGCCCGGCGGGCGACCTGCGCCAACCCCTCCGCCGTCGCCTCAACGCCGGCGGCGTCGTGCAGGCCGTCGCGGCTGCCGCTGAAGCAGATCAGGTTGGCGATGCGCCATTGCTCCGCTTTGGCGATGTTGGCTTCCAGCTCGCGCACGATCCTGGGATGATGGGCGCGGCGGTTCAAGCCCTCGACGATTGAGGCGTGGCCG
>NZ_CAKZMJ010000026.1 GCF_937128415.1 uncultured Caldilinea sp. | reverse complement strand
CCCGCCACTTTGCGGTGTAAAAAGTTGACCACAGCGCCGGGGCTGTAGTGGTTCAGCGAAGCGTGCGGCTCGCCATCCACCTTCGCAAGGGAGGCATCCTCTGGCACACAGAGGACTCCGGCAAGTTGTTGACCATGGTCTGGCTGGAGCGCTGGATCCGCGAGCACGCGCCCGGCGTCGGCGCGCGCAGCGTTTTGCGTCTGCTGATGCTGCTGTATCGGTTTTACGCCCTCCCTCGTGCGCAGGGAACCGCCAAACAACTCGTCGCCTTTCTCGGCCTCGACCCTGTCCCCATCGCAGTGGCTCGTAAGATTCTGGTTGGGCGTGGACGGTCTTTCGCTCCGGTTGACCTTTCCAGACCGCTCTTAAACCCCTTCCTTGAATCTTACTCTCTTGACTTTCACGAGAGAATCTCCAGGTCGCCAGAAGGTTTGTGAAATTCCTTCTCGCTTCCCGAAAGGCTGCACTCTACGAGAAAGCGTCATCGAACTGCGTAACGTGAGTTATAAAGTTGTGAGCGGATCGACGTCGATGCGCCACCCTAGGGGGATGTCAAGCCCGCGCAGCACGGCGGAAGGGTCTGGAGCGCGCAACAGGAGCTGCCACCGGTGGTAGCCGCGGTGACGCTCGAAGAACGCAGGCGCAGGACCGAGCAGGCTGGAGGCCTCTCCCTCCAACCCCATTGCCTTCAGACGATGACGCAGTGCGGCCGCCATGCGTTTTGTCTCCTGTTTAACGCGCTCCAGGCGTTTATCCCAGTAGATCAGGCGCGCCATTCTGCGCAGCGGCGGATAGCCGTGTTCGCGGCGAAAAGCCAGTTCGCGCGCATAAAAACCGTGGTAGTCATGCCGCGCCGCCGCCTGAATGACGTAGTGCTCCGGCCTGTATGTCTGGATGATCACGCGACCGCCGCGCTGACTGCGCCCCGCCCGCCCCGCCACCTGCGTCAGCAACTGGAAGGTGCGCTCGCCGCTGCGAAAATCCGGCAAGAAAAGCCCGATGTCGGCGGCGACGACGCCCACCAGCGTCACCAATGGCAGGTCGAGGCCCTTGGCAATCATCTGCGTGCCGATCAGGATGTCCGCCTCGTGGTTGGCGAACGCCGCCAGGAGCCGCTCGTGGCTGTCTTTGCCGGCGGTGGTGTCTGCATCCCAGCGCAGGATCCGCGCTTCGGGCAAAATCTCTTTCACCGCCTCCTCGATCCGCTCTGTGCCGGCGCCGAAGAAGCGGATGCGCTTGCTCTGGCAGCTCGGGCACTGCACGGGCGTCGGATAGGTCTGATTGCAGTGGTGGCAGACCAACCGCGCAGGGCGCCCTCCCCGTTCGGCGTGATAGGTGAGCGGCGCCGTGCAGCGCTTGCACTCCTCGACGTGGCCGCAATCTCGACACATGACAAAGGTGTGCGCGCCGCGGCGATTGAGAAAAAGGATCGCCTGTTCATGCGCCGCCAGCGTCTCCATCAACTGTGAAGCTAGGCTGCGGCTGAAGAGGCTGCGGTTGCCGGCGCGCAGCTCCTGACGCATATCGACCACTTCGATAGGAGGCAACTCCATATAAGGCGCCCCGTGCGTCTTTCCATGCCCCATGACCCGCTGCGCCATTTCCAGCAAGATCACTTCGCCTTGTTGGGCGGCGTAGTAAGTCTCCAGGCTGGGCGTCGCCGAGCCAAAGATGAGCGGGCAGCCGACCATTTCCGCCAGACGACGCGCCACGGTGCGGGCGTCGTAGAAGACTTTGTCGCCGCCCCACTCCTCTGCATCCTGTTTGTAGGTCGCCTCGTGCTCCTCGTCGATGACGATCAAGCCCAGGTCGGCGACAGGCGCAAAAAGCGCACTGCGGGGCCCGATGACAATGGCGTAACGCCCCTCGCGGACGCCGCGCCAGACGTCGTAGCGTTCGCCTTGACTCAACCCCGAATGGATGACCGTCACCTGGTTGGGAAAACGAGCGGCGAAACGGGCCACCGTCTGCGGCGTAAGGGCGATTTCCGGCACCAAAACGATCGCTCGCCCCCCACGTCGCAGCGTCTCTGCGATGGCGCGCAGATAGATTTCCGTCTTGCCGCTGCCGGTGACGCCATGCAAAAGAAACGCAGCGCCGCCGGGCCGCTCAAACCCTTGCGTCAGGATCGTTCGCCAGACCGCCTCCTGTTCGCTCGTCAACGCAGGCGGCGCATCGCACGGAAAGGTGCGCCCGAGCAATGGATCGCGCACGAAGATCTCTTCCTGCATCGTAATGACGCCTGCTCGGAGCAGATCGCGCAGCCAGGGCAGCGGTGCGTTCGTTTTTGCGCTCAGCTCGTGGCGCCAGACCGGGGCGCCGGCCTCCGCCAACGCCTCCACGATCGGCGCGTATTTATCGGCGCCGCGTATATTGAGCAGGGCTGCAGTCGCTGCCTCCCGGTCGACGGCGAGCGCCGCCTGGCCTTCTGCAATCTGAACGACGCCGCGTTTGGCAAGGGCGCGAATTGCGCCGTCACTGTGCAACCCGCATTCCGTTTGAAGTTGAGCCACGGCGACGGAGCCCCCCTCGTGGTCGAGCAGCCATGCCAGCGCCCTGGCCTGGCCGCTCTCTCGCCCCAGCGTCGTCAGCCGACGCTGCGCCGCCGCCGGCTCCAGCGCCAACGCAATGCGCCACTCTCGACGGGCGCGCGCGCCGCCGGCGGCGCCTGCACGGCTCAATAACCCAGGCGGCAAGAAAAGCCGGATCGCTGAGGCGAACGGGGCTGCATAATAGTCGGCGATCCAGGCCGCCAGCGCAATCTGCGTTGAGGTGAGCACCGGCTCCGGCCGCGCCAGGCGCAAGATTGCCTTCGTAGGCACCGGCGCGGCGGCGCCGCGGCGAATCACGATCGCCTGGATTTCTTGCGAACCAAACGGCGCCCAAACCAGGTGTCCGGGCTGAACGATCTCTTCCAGTTCAGGCGGCAGATGATAGTGAAAGGTCTGAAGCGCCTCGTCGTCTTCGAGGGGCGGGGGCGGCTCCTCGCGGCGATGAAAGGAGCGCCGGATCGGCGCATTGACGACGGTTTCAACGATAACCATGTGAATCGAAAAGTTTCACGGCGATCACCGCACGCCGTACAACCATTCCTGAATCAACCCGAGCGCAAATGCGAGAACGGCCGGCGCCGAGCCGATCCACAGCGCCTGGGGGTCCAGACCGCCGAAGATGCAGACGACCGCCCAAAGGATTGCAAGCATCGTCCCGAACAGGCTTCCGAGAAGCGGCAAGATCAGGCCGCGCAACCCATATTTGCGGTCAAAATACCCATATTCCTTCGCTGCATGACGTTGCATATTATACAAAGCGCCGAGCGCTGCGCCCAGCGCGCCGGCAAAAGCGGCGCCGATCCACATCGGGACGAACTGCACCCAGACCGATTCCTCGCTGCGCCAAAAGAGCGTCTCCAGCAGCGCCAGCAGGTCGGATTGCAGCCAGTAGCGTGCGACCAAGACAGCGGCCGCCAGCGCCGTCCATCCACTCAGATAAATTGTCAGTCGCCGGCGATACAGCGCCGAGTCATTCTGCATCTGACGCGTGCGCTGGACGATTCGCCTGACCTGTTGCAGATAATAATCGACTTCGGCGGTGCGCGAAGGTTCTTCCTGGAGGATATGTTGCGCCTTCTGGAGCAGATGTCGGCTGCGCTGGGCGGCTTCGTGGCCTGCCGGCAGCGCTGCAGAGATCTCTGCCAGCAGCGCCTGGATTTCCTGTTGCGCTTTCTCGGCGTCCGTCTCCAGCTCCCGCGGCAACAGCAGCGAACGCGCCCCCAGACGCCCGCCCACCGTCATTGTGCTTGCCAGCGAGGTGGATTGTCGTCGCACCGGGCTGGCGGATGCGGACGACCGCATCGCCCCGTTGAGGGAGGTCGCCGCTTCCTCGGCGGAGGCGCGTCTGGAGCTTTGCGCATACCGCTGCTCCGCCGGGATCAACGTCGGCTGCTGCGCAGGTTTGGCGACGCCTGCTTCTGCGAGCCACCGCCTATCTATATCTTTCTCCGCATCTCTAGGACTCGTCGAAGATGAAGAAAGGGAAGACGCAGCCTCCGAACGATGCACGGCGAGACGAGCCTCTGGCATCAAATCGCGCCGCGTCAAATCCCGCTTTGATCGGTCTAAGTCGGGGGAGCGCTTCAGCTCGTCGGCGGAAACGCTGTTGTCTGCGGCGTCGATGGCCGATGAAGAAGTTTCATTTTCGATAAAGCCGTTGTTTTCCAGGGAACCATCGTTCCCCGCCCAACCTGCGTCTCCGAAGTCGAGGCCGCCGAGCAACATTTCATCCAACAAGGCGTCGGCGCGACGAAGCAACGCTTCACCGCCTTCGTCGAGAGAGGTGTGCATCGATAGACGCCGAAAATTTTTGCCCGATGGGTCGAGAATCGGAATATCCGTTCTGTTCAAAAACTTCGTCTCCTCTGTTCGGCTGGACGCCTCCAACCCTTAGCAACCAACATAAAGATAGTACCATGCAATCGATCTGCTTGCCAATACAAAAGCAAATTTTTACCACACGAAATCTCGGACTATTCGACAACAAAGCATCGGCGATTGGGCTTCGTTCGATTCGCGCCGGGGTGTAAATAGAGAGAAGCCGCGCCGTTGAACCTGGCAATCGCTAGAGCGGATGGGGCAAACAGGCGGCGCTGATGGATACAGAATTGAAACGCCGAAACTCTACAGCGGATTTGACAGCGCCAAAAGTCGACGCGTATAATGCCGTTTTGACGCAAACGCAAGTGAGTGGACGGAGAATGCTCAGTGCGTCTGGAAGCGGTCATCCATTCGCTTATGCGTTGGCCGGAAAGATCTATTTCTGCGACTGATTACTTAACCTGATCGGTCGCAAAAATGCCTGGCGCCAATGGCGCCACTGGGTTTGAGCAAAAAACGAGTTTGAACAAAAGCATCGAATAGAGAGTCCTGTCTTTGCGTTGGCCGGCGACCCTCTGATCGGATGCTTCCATCGACTTGAGACAGGATGACTTGAAACAGGAGTAGATAAGAAATGGCCACCAAACGAACCTGGCAGCCTAAAGTTCGCAAGCGACTGAAGACGCATGGCTTTCGCATCCGCATGTCCACTCCAGGCGGACGCAAGGTGCTCAAGCGACGCCGCCTGAAAGGCCGCGCCCGTTTAAGTGTACAGCTGAGCCATCGCAAGGCAATCTGATCTTGAGAAGGATCAGCCTGATTTTGGCTGCAGGTGAGGAACGCAATGGCTTACCCGCGGTCGCCAGGCAAGACTGCACACCGTGAAACGACGCTATCGAATCCGCAGCAACGAGCGCTTTCAGGAGGTTCGGCGTCGCGGTCGCTCGTACGTCAATCATCTGCTTGTGCTGTGCGCATTGCCCAACGACCTGCCTTACAGCCGGTTTGGATTCGCCGTCAACAGCCGCATCGGAAGGGCTGTGCAACGAAATCGCATCAAGCGACGCCTACGCGAGATCATGCGCTTGCAACAGCACCGCATTCAACCGGGGTGGGACATCGTCTTGATTGCAAGGCAACCGATCTGCAGCGCGGACTATCACGAAATGGAAGCCGCCTGCGCCCGCCTGCTAGGGCGGGCGCAACTATTCCAGGCGGATGCCGCCCATGCGTCGGCTGTGGCTGAAGCGCCAGAGCAAGTTTCGGAGAGCGATTCTGAACACAACGCTTGAGTTCAAACAAGTCCAGTAGAATCAAGATGCGGCAACTGACGCTTGCGCTCATTCGCTTCTATCAAAAGTTCGTCTCTCCGCTCTTGGGCAACAACTGCCGATTCTATCCGACTTGCTCTTCGTACACCTATCAAGCCATTGAAAAATATGGCGTCGCCAAAGGCAGTTGGATGGGAATGAAACGCATTCTGCGTTGCCATCCATGGAACCCAGGCGGGTATGATCCGGTTCCCTGAGGCCGGGAGGAAAAACCCGCGTAAGGAGAAACCTCGTGAAGTCAAAACACTGGATTGTCCTTGCCATTCTGCTGTTGATTCCACTTGTATTGACGGGCTGCGGCGTCCCTTATGAGGGCGTGGACGTCACCACCACGCCGCCGGAGG
Organism: uncultured Caldilinea sp.; assembly: GCF_937128415.1. Lineage (GTDB taxonomy): Bacteria > Chloroflexota > Anaerolineae > Caldilineales > Caldilineaceae > Caldilinea. The sequence goes on along the minus strand of NZ_CAKZMJ010000026.1, from coordinate 179,513 downwards.
GCTTCTGGCAAACCTTCGTCGTCTGGCCGCTCGCCAACATCTTGATCGGGCTGGACTCCATGCTCGAAGGGATGGGCGTGCCCTACAGCTGGGGCTGGTCCATCATCCTTTTCACGCTGATTATCAAGATCGTCACCTTCCCGCTCAATTTGAGCCAGATTCGCGGCATGCAGGCGCAGAAGGAGCTGCAGCCGCTGCTCGCCGAGCTGCAGAAAAAATACGGCAAAGATCGCGAACGCCTGGCGCAGGAGCAGATGAAGCTGTATAAGGAGGCGGGCGTCAACCCGCTCAGCGGCTGTCTGCCGCTTTTGATTCAGATGCCGATCCTTTTTGGACTCTACGCCGCCCTGGTGGCCGTCGGGCCGATGCTGGAAAACTCCGGCTTTTTCTGGATCCCGGATCTGAGCTTTCCTAATTTCGCCCTGGGGCTGAGCTGGATCGTCGACCTGTGGTCCGCAGGCGAATATGGTCGACTGCTCGCCTACCTCATCTTGCCGGTTCTCCTGGTCGTTTCGCAAATTTTTATGCAGAAGTGGATGACGCCATCCACAGGCGATTCAGAACAGGCCAAGATGATGCAAAACATGAGTCTGCTGATGACGCTGTTCTTCGGCTACTTCACGCTCCAGGTTCCCGCCGGCCTGAGCCTCTACTGGGTGACCAGCAACCTCTTGCAAATTCTGCAGCAATGGGTTGTCACCCGCTTCTTCCTGCAAAAGCCGCAGGTGGCGCTGGCGACGGCGACCGCCGGCGACATCAAGGCCGGCGACGTTAAAACAGCCGACATCAAAGCGGCCGACGTCAAAACGGCCGACGTCAAGCCGCAAAGCTCACAGCCCGTAAAGTCGACCACACCGGCGTCCACCACTCCGAAGCGCAGCAGGCAGAAGAGGAAGTAAATCATGGCAGATGCACAGATCTTCACCGGCAAGAACGTCGAAGAAGCTATCGCCGAGGGGCTGCGCGCCCTTGGACTCAATCAGGCCGAGGCGGAAATCGAAATTATCAGTCGGGGCAGTCGCGGCATCTTTGGGCTAGGCAGCGAACCGGCGCAGGTGCGCATCAGGCCGCGTCAGGCGAGTGCGGCGCCCCAGTTTGAGGCGACCACCGTCTCCGCTCCACCTTCCCTGGAAGCGCCTCAACAACACGACGCCGGGGATCGCCCTCCCGCCGTGAGCAGCGCTGAGTCGATTTCTCAATCCCTAAAAGCTGCTGATGTTGTTTTCACGACTGCGGAGGCGGAGGGCGCAGAAGAGTTCGAGCAAGCTGAGACGGTGGAGCCGTCCTCCGCTGAAGAAGAGGAGCAGTTGGCGCAGCTCGCCAGCGAGCTGCTCGGCAACGTCGTGCGCTTGATGGGTTTCGAGGCCAGGGTCGTCGCCGAGTGGCGAGAACCGGACGCCGACAACGAACAACGGTATTTATTGCTCGATTTGCACGGCAAGGACCTGAATCCCCTCATCGGTCGGCGTGGAGACACGCTCAACAATCTGCAATATCTCGTGCGCCTGATGGTGAATCAGCGCCTTCACCGTTGGAAGAACATCGTGGTGGACGTCGAGGGCTATCGCCGGAGGCGCATGGAGCATCTGTCACAGCTCGCCTTGCGCTCTGCACAGCAGGTCGCCCAGACCGGACGTGCGTTGGCGCTCGAGCCGATGCCGGCCAGCGAGCGTCGCATCATCCACCTCACCCTGCGCGATCACCCCGACGTCATCACGGAAAGCAGCGGCGAAGGGGAGCGGCGCAAAGTGCACATTCTTCCTCGCAAATCGGCGTGAAAGAGAGCCGGAATCTGGGCGGCGCCTCCTGCCCCCGATCGCTTTCACCGCCCCGGCGTTCGCCCGATGCGCAGACGGCCCTCGGGTGAATGTTTGTAGGATGCCCAAAATTGATAGGGTTGCCATGACTCAGGAAATTTCTTCTCGCCTCGCAGTGGACATTCTGTTGGTCGGCAACGTCACCCGCGACCTGATCGATGTCCATCATTTCGACGCCTATCGTCTGGGAGGCACGGTCACTTTCGCCGCCGTCGTGGCCGACCGGCTCGGCCGACGTCCGACGGTGATCACGCGCGCGGCGCCGGAGACCGATCTATCGGCCATGCCTCCGTCGACGCAACTGATTGTCCTGCCTTCCCCCTCGACCACCACTTTCGCCAATATTTACACGCCTCACGGTCGCATTCAATACTGTTTCACGCCTGCGCCGCCCATCCGCGCCTCCGACATCCCTGTCGCCTGCCGACGCCCGGATATGGTGCTGCTCGGCCCTATCGCCGACGAGATCGAGCCGGACGTCGCTGCGCTCTTCCCGCAGGAGACGCTTGTCGCAGCGGTCCCGCAGGGTTGGATGCGTCGCTGGGACGTCGATGGCCGGGTGCACAGCAAACCGTGGGAAAGCGCAGAGCAGATTCTTCCACATTTGGATGCGCTGGTGTTGTCCCTGGAAGATATTGACTATGAATGGGAGCGATTGGCCCCGGCGTTCGAGCATGTGCCGCTGATCGTGGTCACGGAATACCGCGATGGCTCCACCGTCTTTCAACGACAGCCGGACGGCGGCATTCTGGAGACGAAGATCCCCCCGCGTCCGGCCGTGGAGGTCGACCCGACGGGTGCAGGCGACATTTTTACGACTGCATTTCTGATTCGTCTCGAAGAGACGGGCGACCCGATCATGGCGGCGCGCTTCGGCAATGTGGCGGCCTCGATGAGCGTCGAACATGTGGGGACGACCGGCATTCCCACTCGTCAAGCAATCCTTGCATACATGGAGGCGCACCCCTTCGAGCCGACGTTCGTGGAACAGACGAAGTTCTGAGCGCGCTGCAATGACCGATTGCATGAAATGCCATGAGATGCATTAATATTCCTTTGCTGAAGATTGAGCTGCAACGCAGTGCGCTGCACGAAGGAGACGCAACCGGCCAACCATGACGGCGCGTATCTACTGCTTTGCAAATCAAAAAGGCGGGGTCGCCAAGACGACGACCGCCGTCAACCTGGGCGCCTATCTGGCGGCGAGCGGACGGCGCGTCCTGTTGGTCGACGCCGACCCGCAGAGCAACGCGACAACCAGCCTGGGAATCAACCCGCGCACGCTGTCGGTGAGCCTCTACGACGTCCTGATCGATGGTCGTCCCGTACAGGAGGCGTTGACGCTCACGCAGTGGATGAACCTCGACCTGCTTCCTTCAAGCACCGACCTGGCCGGCGCCGAAGTCGAAATGGCCGGCGTGATGGCGCGCGAGCGCCTGCTGGCCCGCGCACTGGCGCCCATCGTCGAAAAATATGACTACATCTTCATCGATGAACCGCCCAGCCTGGGATTGTTGACCATCAACGGACTCACCGCCGCCACCCATGGGGTGATCATCCCGGTGCAGTGCGAATATCTGGCGCTGGAAGGGCTGAGCCTGCTGCTCAACACCATTCGTCAGGTGAGAGAGATTCTCAACGAACGGCTTGTGATTGCCGGCGTTCTGTTGACCATGTACGACGCGCGCACCAATCTGGGACAGGAAGTGGTGGAAGAGGTGCGTCGGTTTTTCCCCAAAGAAGTGTTCCAGACGATTATTCCTCGCAACGTGCGCCTGAGCGAGGCGCCCTCCCATGGGCAAACCATCCTGAGCTACGCGCCGATGAGCGCCGGCGCCATGGCCTACCAGGCGCTGGCGCAGGAATTTCTGCAGCGCGTCGAAGGCGTGCGCGTCCAGATTTCGGCTTCATCGCTGCAACGCGTGTCATAAAACGCGTGTCGTAAAGTCGTACAAGATGGAGGCATACGATGGGTGCTGAAGCAAAAAGGCGCGGGCTGGGACGGGGCCTCGGCGCCCTGATCATGGACACCGCCGTCACGCCGGTTGCTCCGGAAGTGGCGGCGCAGGCGGAAGCAGGCGGCGTCCAGCTGATCGACATCGACCGGCTGCTGCCGAATCCGCGGCAGCCGCGCACCTCTTTCGACCCTGCTGCGCTGGAAGAGCTGGCCGCATCGATCCGCACCCACGGCGTCATTCAGCCCCTCGTCGTCACAGCAGCGGCGGATCAGCCGGGGCGCTACTGGCTGGTCGCCGGCGAGCGCCGCTGGCGGGCTGCCCGCATCGCAGGACTGAAGGAAGTCCCCGTCATCGTCCGGGAGGCGACTCCGCAGCAGCTCATGGAGTGGGCGTTGGTCGAAAATGTCCAGCGCGCAGATCTGAACCCGATCGAGGAGGCCACCGCCTTCCAGACGCTCATGGCCGAGTTCGGGCTGACGCAGGCGGAGGTCGCCGAGCGCGTCGGCAAGAGCCGTCCCGCCATCGCCAACGCAGTGCGTCTACTCAGCTTGCCTCTGGAGGCGCAACAGGCGGTCATCGACGGCCAGATCACGGCAGGACATGCGCGGGCGCTGCTTGGACTTTCCGACCCTGAGGCGATCCGTCGCGCCCTGTCCGAAGTGATCCGGCGCGAGCTGTCCGTGCGCCAGACCGAAGCGTTGGTGCGGCGTATGAGCGAGCCGCCGGCCAAACCGGCCTCGCCCGAGGTCGAAGAAGACCCGCAGCTGCGGAGCCATCTGCGCTACATGGAAGACCGCTTTCGCTCGGTCTTGGGGACCAAAGTCAGCCTGAGCCGCAATCCAGATGGCGCAGGCAAGCTCGTCGTCCATTTCTACAGCGACGAGGATCTCGAAGCGATCTTTCGATTGATCACAGGCGAAGAGGATGGCTGACGCACCGGCTCCCACGCTTGCGCTGCGCAGGCTCGATGAACGCTCCGTGGGATTTCTGATCGCGGGCGCCAGCCGGGTCGCCGCCCGCTGGATAATTCCTGCCATTCAACAACAGCCGCCTGCCGTGGGTGCGGCGGATGTCATGAGCGCCTACGTGGCCGCCGTCTACAGCTATAATTTGCGGCGGGCGCAACATTTCGCTGCGATGCACGGCGTCGTTCATGCCGGCGACAACCTGACCTCGTTGCTGGAGCGCCGGGAAGTGCAGTGCGTCTATGTGGGCAATCATCCTCGTCATCACGCGGAGACCGTGCGCGCCGCCCTGATGGCCGGCAAACACGTGTTGTGCGAGCCGCCGCTCAGCGACGATCTCGATGAAAGTCGCGAACTCGAACAGCTGGCGCGTCACCGCAGCGTGGCGCTGGCGGTGAATTACGCCTGGCGGGCGACAGGAGTGGTGCGGCGGCTGCGCGATCTGCTCCAGGAAGACGCCATCGGTGCGGTGCTCGGCGTGCAAATCGACAACACGGCGCTGCCGCCGCTCGATGAGAGGGGCTGGCGCCTCCGTCGGCCCTTCGGCGGCGTTTTATGGGACCGCCTCTTGCACGACATCGACCTGTTGGCCTATCTTTTGCTGAGCGACCCGGTGGAAATCCAGACGCATTCTCTCCAGAATCTGCTGGGCGGTGAGAGCGCAGAGGATGCGCTCAGCGTTGTGCAACTGCGCGGAGGGGCGCCGGCGATTGTTCATGACTCCTTTGTGCTGCCGCACGCGCCGACGCGCATCACCATCTACGGGGAGACCGGCTGTTTAACTGCGCTGCGCTGCCGGCCCGACGACTCGCACAGCCACCTGACGCTGCAGCGCGGCGAACAGATGCAGCCTCTACCGGTTGACCGGATCGATCCATATCGAGCGAGCGTCGCTCGATTTTTGGCGGCTGTCCGTCTCGGCGAGGCGCCGCTTGCCGCTGCGGCGGACGATCGTCGCGCCGTGGCGAGCGTGTTGGCGGCGCAACAATCTTTGCACCATCGAAAGCCAGCAGTTCCGGCGACATTTCGATAAGTCGATGGACAATGAACCCTGTCTCTCAAGGGTTCGGCGTGACCGCGAAGGAGGAAAGCTTTAATCGTTACGTAAACTTCGGCCGAATTGCTCAATCCTAAAGACCGTGCTAAGATTGTAAAAAATCAGTACAATACCTATGCTATAAGCAGCGCGTAGAGCAACGGCGAGCATTGCATGGAAACAATGTCATCTTCGTCGGCGCTGGAATTTTTGACGCAAAAAGAGAACATCAAAAAACTATCGGAAACGAAGGTGAAAGGCGTTGTGGGTGCATCGATACGACTGAGCGATTATTCAACCACTCCGTTATACAACATCAAAGCTGTTGTGCAATCGACCAACATCAGCCCCAGCACGCTGCGGGCATGGGAGCGGCGCTACAACATGTGTCGCCCGCAACGTTCGGAGAGCGGATATCGTCTCTATTCTGATCGAGACATCGCCATCATCCGCTGGCTCAAGGCTCAGGTGGACGCCGGCATGTCGATCAGCCAGGCGGTCGCCTGGCTGCAAACGATCATGGAGCAATCGAACGCAGACGAGCAGGCGACGCTGCCCGATCCGACCGGTCGCGCGGTGGAATTGCAACCGCTTCCGGCGCCCTCGCGCTTCGATCTGGAGAACTTCGCCAACCTTCAAAAGGCGCTGCTCGACGCCCTGCTCAACTATCAGGAGGACGAGGCGGAGGCCATCCTGGCGCGCGCGTTCGCGCTCTATCCGGTCGAACATGTGGGCGAGTACATTATCATGCAGGTGTTGGTGGAGATCGGTGAGCGCTGGCATCGAGGCGAACTCAGCATCACGCGTGAACATTACGCCACCAATTATCTGATTCAACGACTGGCGGCGATCCTGCGCGCAGCGCCCAATGCAACGGATCGTTCGCTGATCTGGGTGGGTTGTGCGCCCGGGGAATTGCATGAAGTCGGCGCCCTGCTCCTGTCCATCTACCTGCGTCGCGCAGGTTACACCGTTCGCTACCTGGGTCAAAACCTGCCGATCGAAGATCTGGTGGCGGAGGTGAAAGCGATCAAGCCGGATATGGTGCTCTTGAGTGCAACGACGGTGGAGGCTGCGCTCAGCCTGCAGCCGCTGTGCGAAATGCTGGCCAGCATCGATCCCCCTCGCCCGATCATCGGCTACGGCGGCCGCGCCTTCAATCTGCGCCCGGAGCTGCGAAACGAGATTGCGGGCGTTTATCTGGGCGCCACCGCTATGGAGGCGGTGGAGAGCATCGATGAGCTGCTTTCGGAGCAAACTCGCTCCTTGCCCAAACAGAATTCTTCCCTCTCAGGTCGCCAAACGACCCCCCAATCCGATCGATGACAACGCTTGGTCGACGACAATGTCTGGTCAATGACAACGCCGCTGTAGAAAAGAGCCGCCATGGACAAAACAAACGTTGCCCTTCAGGAATTAGAAGCGGAGCTCAAGGAGGTGGAGCAAACTCTGCACGAGGCGTTGACGGAGCTGTTTCCGCCCTTCAGCCAGATGGTGGCGCAGGAGCTGCGTCGCACCTATCCTCTACAGCGGGGAGCGCTCGTCCTTGCCGCCGGCATGCCCGCTCAGGACGATGAGGCGGCGCGCCGACGGCGCATCGATCTGGCAGCCGCCCTGGAAATGCTGCATCTGGCGATCAACGTCCATATCCGGCTCGGGGAGGCGGATCGAGGAGGAGCGGCGTATTCATCCGTGCTGGGGAGCACGATCTTAGCCGGCGACTATTGCTTCAGCCGGGCGGCGGCCCTGGCAGTGCGCACCGGCGAGCGGGTCGTGGTCGAAATCTTTTCAGACGTGCTGAAACGCATCAGCGAAGGGCATCTGCGTCAACTGCTGGAGGGCGGCGACGCATCGTTCGACGAAGATCGGGAACTCTTCATCGCTGGCGCCGATGCAGCGATTCATCTGGCGCAGAACGCCCCTCCGGTGCGCACCATGGCGCTCCATCTGGCCGGATTGCTTGCGACTCATGAGGCGTCCGAGCAAGCGGCGCCTTTTTGGAATCACGCCCAGAAAGAACTGCAACCTTTGCTGACGCCCACCCAGTCCGCCCGGTGGAAAGCTTTTCTGGACTGGCGACAGTCCATACAGTAAAGGGAACTCCTCGATCTCTATCCATCTGACCTCACATATTGCACAGCTTTTGTGCAAGATAGATTCGCATCACACCGGATTCAACGCGTTTGTTTCTCCAATCACTAATCGATCGCAAACAATTCTCCAATACCTTTTTAATCTTTATAGCGTATACTTTGTCGGGATCGGGAACCAGGCAAAGCCCTTGGAAAAGAGCCGCCTGCAAGTTCTCACGCGATCCCCGCTTCGACTGCGGATCGATCTCCCGCCGAAGTGAGCCGACAACAGACGCGGCAACCAACAAAAATGAGAAAATTTTAACCTTTAGGGGCTGGACAAATTCGCCAAAGTATGGTTAAATAATTGCAAAGGTTTTGCACCAGACAAATACTCGAAACTGGTGCGCGTTTGCAGGCGGCCAGCCTCTGTCCAACAAATATCCATGTCGGACTGGTTGGCCTGAAACATCCAGAAGAAAATCTCACCGAGCAACAGGCGTTTGCATACAGAGGAAAGCAATGATGAAAACCAATCTGAGAGAACTCCAAAAATCATCCGGCGGCGTTCAAACAGGTGCGAATACAGCGATTCCAACCAATCTGCGCATGACCAGCATGCCGCAGATGCTGACGGCCTTGCGCGAAGAAGATCCCGCGTTCGACAAGGTGATCACCGTGCAGCGGGTTGAACGCGGGGAGGTGGTGGCCTCCCCAGAGGCAATGGCGTCGCACATGTATGTGTTGATGAGCGGCAAGGTGAATTTGCTGTGCACCAACAATGAAGGTCGCCGCCTGGTGATCGCCACCCTCGAACCGGGCGCAATTTTCGGCGAGGGCGCGCTCAATGGCGTCAGCGACCCGAACGTCTTCGCAGAGGCCGCTGAGGATTGCCAGGTGTGGGTGATCCCACGCAGCGAGGCTCGCAACATGACCATGCAATATCCAATCCTGGGCTGGGGCATGTTGCAAACCTATGGCATGCGGCTGATGCAGGTCGAAAACAGCCTTGAAGACGTCGCCTATAAGAAGCTGCCTGAGCGGTTGGCTGCGCTCCTCATCGAGCTGGACGAGGATGGCAGCGGCGTGATCAAAGGCGTCAGCCATCAAGCGCTGGCGGATCGGCTGGGAACCTATCGGGAGACGGTGAGCGCCATCCTGCGCGACTTCAAACGGCAAGGGCTGGTCGAATTGGGCTATCGGCGCATCAAATTGTTAGACGTGGAGGCGCTGCGCGAGATCGGCGGCGTCTGGGAGTGGTGAAACGCTTGCACTCCAAAACTCCGGCATATCGCCTTTGCAGGGCGGGGATTGCAGACAAAATCAGCAATCTCCGCCCTCTGCTTTGGGCTAAAGCGACGCCTCCATTATAATTAAGTATTTGAGTGAGTTGACGGCGAAGCTTACTGTTGATATAATAATAACAGATTCGGGGATGACCCTCTCGCTGGGATTTTCCACTTCCCTGAGTTGTTTCCCTAGTCGTCTGCATTGTCAGTCGTCCACAAGGAAAGACCTGATTACTCCCACCGTAACGCAGCGTTGCTTCACATAACTGCCTTTAGCTCGACGTCCTCTCTCCAGAGGACCGAAATTCGCATCGCGTTGACGGGGAGTGGTTGCGGCAGACGTCGAGCTGTGAGCTCCACAGAATCTGCAACGCTCTGCGACTCGTTATTAGAAACAGTGCACACCGTCAACCGTCGCAAAACGAACGCATAAATAAATTTATACGTTGGGTGTTATCACCCTCACCGGTATTCCATAGTTACATAGAAGGATGAAAGTATGCTGGATACAAGCATTCCACTGGACCAATGGACCATTGGACAATTAGAAGAATTGACCCTCGACGAACTGCGTGAGCTTGCGCGTGCAGCAAACGTGACCGGATATACGCGGCTCAAGAAGTATGACCTGATCATGCGCTTATTGCGCGCCAGCGCAGAACGCGCCGGCTACATCTTCGGCGGCGGCATTCTGGAGATCGTCCAGGATAACATCGGTTTTCTGCGCAGCGACCACCTCTTGCCCGGCCCCGAAGATGTATACGTGAGCCAGAGCCAGATTCGCCGCTTCGGCCTACGCACAGGCGACTTGGTGATCGGGCAGGTGCGGCCGCCGAAAGAGACGGAAAAATATCACGGCTTGCTGAAGGTGGAAGCTGTCAACGGCCTGGACCCCGAGGAGGCTAAGAATCGCCCGCTCTTCGAGAAGCTGACCCCGATCTTTCCGAACAAGCAGATCATCCTGGAAACGCGGCCCAATGTCATTTCCACGCGCATGATCGACCTGCTTGCGCCGATCGGTCGCGGTCAGCGCGGCCTGATCGTCAGCCCTCCCAAAGCGGGCAAGACGACGGTGTTGAAACGCATCGCCAACGGCATCACGACCAACTACAAGGACATCCACCTGATGGTCGTCCTGATCGGCGAGCGGCCCGAGGAAGTCACCGACATGGACCGCTCCGTCGAGGCCGAAGTCGTCAGCAGCACCTTTGATGAACCGGTGCAGAACCATGTGCGGGTGGCGGAGATGGCGCTAGAGCGCGCCAAGCGACTGGTGGAAAGCAAGCGCGACGTCGTGATCCTGCTGGACAGCATCACCCGGCTGGCGCGCGCCTACAACCTGACGGTGCCGCCGTCCGGCCGCACCCTGTCCGGCGGCATCGATCCGGCTGCGCTCTATCCACCCAAACACTTCTTCGGCGCCGCGCGCAATCTCGAAGAGGGCGGCAGCCTAACGATTATCGCCACCTGTCTCGTCGACACCGGCAGCCGCATGGACGACGTCATCTACGAAGAGTTCAAGGGCACGGGCAACATGGAGCTGCATCTGAGCCGCAAGCTGGCGGAGCGCCGCATCTTCCCCGCCTTCGACATCGAGCGCAGCGGCACCCGCGCCGAGGAGAAATTGCTCGACGCCGAAACGCTTTCCAAGGTGTACACGCTGCGCCGCATGATCGACGCCATGGGCGGCGGCAGCGAGGCGATCCTGCCGATCATCGAGCGCATGAGTCGCACGCGCGACAATCGCGAGTTCCTTGAAACGCTTACGAAACGCTGATCGTCAAGATTTTTAATCTACGAAAAACCTACGATTGGGCGACGATCCTTGCACACTTTGCGAGGATCGTCGTTTTTCCCCCTCAAAATAGCCTTTCGCCGCTTGTCGCGCCGCGTACAAAGTGCTAGAATCTTTTTCTGTGCGGCTGTTGTTCTTTTGTCAAAAATGAGCCGCCGATCAGCCGATGCTTGCATCATCCGGCTTAACTCAAAGCAGGTTCAGTCGACGCAGAATTGACGATGCTCACCGGGGCGCCATAAGCAATCCGAGCAAATGCAGCCGACCGGCCTGAACCTGACTCCATGGAGAGAGCATATATGACGAATGAAGCTGGTGTTGGTTTTGAGCAGACCCATCCAAACGGCGCCAGGCATCGCCCAAACAGCGCACAGAACAAAGAAGATTTCTCTCTACTACAACAGCACCTCGACTACCTGACAACCACCCCCGCTTCGACCAATCTGGTTTCCACACACCGAGAGCCCTCCTCTTCGGCGGGTTATACAGCTCTTTCTTCCTTTCCGAACGTGCGAGTCGCTCACCTCAACGCACTTGAACAGGCGTTGCAACGAGTCAACGACCAGATGCAGCGCCTGTTGACCCATCAGGTCACGCCCTTGCGTCTGGCGGGGCATCTGTCGGTGCTGGCGGTGGCAGCGGTTGTCCTGATTCTCAGCCAGGTGACTATACCCGAATGGGAGCTGCGCCTGGAACCCACCCCGCCCGCCCAGTCATTGGGTGGCCCCGCCTCTGAAGCAGGTCTCGCCGGTCAGGCAAATCTCGCTTTTGATTACGGAGGCGACTCGCTGCGTCCCAATATGGTTTGGGGGTTTGTAGAGAGGTCGCCGAAAACGAACGCTCAGGAGTCTGCTCCCGCCACCACCATTTCCTACTACACCGTGAAGGCGGGCGACACCGTGCTGGGCATTGCACAAAGGTTCGGCCTCCAGCCTGAAACGCTCATGTGGTCGAACGACTTTATCGAGCAAAATCCAGACCGGCTGCGCATTGGAGACCAGGTGCGCATCCTACCTGTAGACGGCGTTTTGCACGTCGTCCGACGAGGAGACACGCTCTCGGGCATCGCCAGCCGATACAAAACCGATATGCAGGCGATCGTCGCTTTTGCGGGCAATGGCATCAAGAGCATCAACGATCCTTTGCCCATCGGCAAGGAGATCATCGTGCCCGGCGGCGTGAAGCCGTATGTAGCCCCCGCTGCAGGCGCAGCAGCCTCGACGGCTTATTCCGTCCAGCGTCCTCCCGGCGCTCCGGCCGGTTCAGGCAACTTCAGCTGGCCGGCAGCCGGCTACATCAGTCAGGGATACTGGCGAGCGCATCCCGCCATCGACATTGCCGGCCGGTTAGGTGCGCCGGTGAGCGCGGCCGACTCCGGTTTTGTGGTGACGGCCGGCGGCGGCTGGAACGGCGGTTATGGCAATCACGTCATCATCGACCATGGCAATGGCTTCACGACGCTCTACGCCCATTTGAACTCGGTCTTCGTCAAGCCCGGCGAGACGGTCAGCCGCGGCCAGCAGATCGGCACGATGGGCAGCACCGGCAACAGCACCGGCCCTCACTTGCACTTCGAGATTCGCTACAACGGCGTGCCCTACAACCCGGCCAATTATCTCAAGTAAGATGGCCAGGCGGCTCGGCGACAGCGCAAACAAAAAAGCTCCGGCGTTCACCGGAGCTTTTTTGTTTGGATAGACGCCCTCTATTTAGTCATGGATGCCACCTTCGGTCAGCGCGCGCGGGTCGAGGATGCGGTCCAGCTCCTCCGGCGACAGGTCGGTTTCCTCCAGCGCAACTTCCTTGAGCGAACGCCCCTCGGCGTAGGCGCGCTTGGCGATCTTTGCGCCTTTCTCATAGCCGATGACCGGATTGAGCGCAGTGACCAGGATCGGATTGCGCCCCACCAGGCTGGCGATGCGTTCTTCATTGACCGTAAAGCCGGCGACGGCCTTGTCGGCCAACACGCGGCTGGCGTTCGCCAACAGCGAAATGCTCTGGAGGAGGTTGTAGGCGATCACCGGCAGCATCACATTGAGCTGGAAGTTGCCCGATTGTCCGCCCAGGGTGATGGTGACGTGGTTGCCCATCACCTGCGCGCAGACCATCAGCACCGCCTCCGGGATGACGGGATTGACCTTGCCGGGCATGATGCTGGAGCCAGGCTGCAAGGCGGGCAGCGAAATCTCGCCGAGGCCGGCGATAGGGCCACTGTTCATCCAGCGCAGGTCATTGGAAATTTTGGTCAGACTGACGGCGACCGTATTCAACTGCCCGCTCAGCTCCACGGCGGCGTCCTGCGAGCTCAGCGACTCGAAGTAGTTGGAGCTGGTCACGAAGGGCAGCCCGGTCCATTCAGCCAGCTTCGCGGCGAACCTGCGGCCAAATTCTGGGTGCGCATTGATGCCGGTGCCGACCGCCGTGCCGCCCTGCGCCAGCTCCGCCAGCCGGGGCAGGGAGGACTCCACGCGCGCGATGCCGTGTTGAATCTGACTCGCCCACCCGCCGATGATCTGCCCCATGCGCACCGGCATAGCGTCCATCAGATGCGTGCGGCCGGTGGTGACAATGTGATCGGTGGCGGCGGCTTTGTCCAACAGCGTCTGATGGAGGTGCGCCAGCGCCGGCAGCAGTTGATCATGAACGGCCAGATAGGCGCTGACGTGAATCGCCGTCGGAATCACGTCGTTGCTGCTCTGGCTCATGTTGATATGGTCGTTGGGATGCACCTTGCGGCCCAAGCGCGCGCTGGCGAGCGTCGCCAGCACCTCGTTGGCGTTCATGTTGGTGCTGGTGCCCGAACCCGTCTGGAAAATGTCAAGCACAAACTGATCGTCGTACTTCCCCTCCGCCACCTCTTTGGCGACCGCCTGGATCGCTTCAGCCATGTCGGCCTCCATCAGCCCCAGGTCGTGGTTGACGGCGGCGGCCGCCGCCTTGATCAGGCCAAGCGCGCGGACAAACATGCGCGGAAAACGCAGGTCGCTGATCGGGAAATTCTCCACTGCGCGCTGCGTCTGAGCGCCGTACAGGGCGTTGGCCGGAACCCGAACCTCCCCCATGCTGTCCCGTTCGATGCGATACGCTTGTTCAGTCATAGATTCGACTCCTTTTTTGGGTTTTCGGAATGGCGAGAATCATTTTGCTATGCTTCAAGCGGCTGTCGCCTCTACGGGCGAGCCCTGCAGCCGCTTTCATCGACTCCTCACATCTGTCCAGCGCCCGCTTCGATTGTAGCACCGACCTGTAGACAAAAGGAAAAGCAAGCGTATCAGGGGGAAAACAGCGAATGATTTGACACGCCTCTCAGGCTTGTCTACAATCGAAATGATAGATTCATTCGATCCTTCTTTTGGAAGCCGGATATGGGTGAGCGCATTCTCGTTGTTGAAGATGACCGTCGCATCCGCGATCTGCTGCGTCGCGGCCTGATCTTTGAAGGATACACCGTGGACACCGCCGAAGATGGCGAGACCGCGCTGCGCGTGGCGCGCGAGACGCCGCCGGACGCCGTCATCCTCGACATCATGCTGCCCAAGATGGACGGTCTGGAGGTCTGTCGTCGTCTGCGCAGCGCCTCCAATGTGCCGATCTTGATGTTGACGGCGCGCGATTCGGTGCCGGACCGCGTCACCGGCCTGGACGCCGGCGCCGACGACTATATGGTCAAGCCCTTCGCATTCGACGAGTTGCTGGCGCGGCTGCGCGCGCTCTTCCGTCGCCATCGCATGGAGAACGCGCCGGAGGTCTATCGCTACGCCGATCTGGAGTTGAATCCACGCACGCGCCAGGTCTTCCGCGGGGGGCAGTTGATCGAGTTGACCGCCAAAGAATTCGACCTGCTCGAGCTCTTTATGCGTCATCCAGGGCAGGTGCTCACGCGCGAGATGATTTACGAGCACATCTGGGATTACGACTTTGGCGGCGAGAGCAACATCATCGAAGTGTACGTCCGCTATCTGCGCAGCAAGCTAGAGGCTGGCGGCAAACCGCGTCTGATTCAGACCGTGCGCGGCGTCGGCTATGCGCTGCGCGAAAGTTGAGGGAGGGTCGTAGAACGGCGCAGAGGGGAAATGCGCCGGTTGTTCGCCGATAATACTCCACATGACCATACGCTTACGTCTGACCCTCTGGTACACCGCGCTGTTGGGGATCACGCTGATTCTCTTCAGCGTCACCGTCTACTCTGCGCTGGCCGCCAACCTTCGCTATCAACTTGAACAGAGCGCAGCGTTGCAAGCGCGCAACATCGCCGCGGCTGTGGCCCAACAGTTTCAAGGCGATGTGCTCGTCTTCCGCAGCCGCGCCGGCAACGTCTTTTTTCCTCAGGTGGAGCTTTTCGCCTCCTCCGTGGGCGCCCAACTGCTCGACACCGAGGGCAACGTGCTCAAACGCAGCGAAAATCTGGGCGACATTCTCATTCCTCATCACACCGAAACGATGGCGCGCATCAACGCCGGACTCGACGATCGCTACTACTACATTTCGAGCGACGGCGCGGCGTTCCTGGTCTACACGGTGCCGCTCTTCGTCAACAATCAGTTGATGGGCGCCGTTCAGATCATCCAACCGGTCACGACGGCGCTGACGGCGCTCACCCAGGTCAACCGCTATCTGATCCTGGGCACGACGATCAGCATCGTGTTGGCTGCCATCGTGGGCGCCTTTCTGGCGCGACGCGCGCTGGCGCCCATCGACACCATCACCGAGACGGCCAACGCCATCACGCGCGCCCACGACCTGAGCAAGCGCATCGACATCCGCGACAACGCCAGCGAAGTCGGTCGGCTGGCCGCCACCTTCAACGCCATGCTCGACCGCATTCAACAGCTCTTTCAGGCGCAGGAGCGTCTCATCGGCGACGTCAGCCACGAGCTGCGCACGCCGTTGACCACCATTCAGGGCAACATCGAGCTGCTGCAACGCATGGCG
This sequence comes from uncultured Caldilinea sp., assembly GCF_937128415.1. GTDB lineage: Bacteria > Chloroflexota > Anaerolineae > Caldilineales > Caldilineaceae > Caldilinea. The sequence goes on along the minus strand of NZ_CAKZMJ010000026.1, from coordinate 163,649 downwards.
GCTGCGCCGCACGGCAACAACAGCCTGAGCCATGCGGAAGTCGCCGAACTCTTGCAGGAATCGCTGAACGAAGTCAAGGCCGAATCCGAGCGCATGAACAAAATGATCAGCGATCTGCTGTTGTTGGCGCAGGCGGACAGCGGCGCGCTGCAGATTCAGATGGCGCCGGTCGAGATGGACACCTTGTTGCTCGACGTCTACCGGCAGACGCGGCGTCTGGTGGAGCACTACAAGGGCAGGCCGGATGCGCTCGAAGTGCGGCTGGGCAGCGAGGATCAGGCGCTGGTGCGCGGGGATCGCGAGCGGTTGCGTCAGGTGTTGATCAATCTGGCGGAAAACGCCGTGAAATACACGCCGGAGGGCGGCGTCATCACCTTCAGCCTGGAGAACCGCGAGGGCTGGGTGCGCATCAGCGTGAGCGACACCGGCATCGGCATCAGCGAGGAGCAGCAGGCCGCCATCTTTGAACGTTTCTATCGCACCGATAAGGCGCGCAGCCGGGAAATGGGGGGCAGCGGCCTGGGCCTCAGCATCGCTCAGCGCATCGCCCAGGCGCACAACGGCAAGATCACCGTCGTCAGCCAGCTCAACCAGGGCAGCACCTTCACCCTCTGGCTGCCCGAATGGCAGGAAGCGCCCTCCGAGGCGCCGATCAACCTCAAGAATACGGTGATTGCGGGGACGTAGCCGACGAGAGCGTGCTTGTTCGAGCGAAGGCGCTCATGCTCTCTATCCACAACAGCGTCCCTGCACCGGCCACGGCCAGGCTTCCCCACGCAGCGACGTGAAGCCACCCCAACATCGGCGTTCCCAGGTGCGGCGCCAACCCGAGCCCCAGCAGCCCGCCGACCATCACGAGCGCGCCGGCGCTCCATAGCCGGTTCACCCAGCGTCTCAGAAAAACAGAACTCGCTGCATCGATGCGTTGCACCTGTCCGATCAGCGCCGTGCTCACCCAGACCAACAAGAAAAGATGCAGATAGAAGACGCGCATCTGACCGCCCGCGAAGTGCTCCCAAAGCCCCGGCCAGAGCGACAGAAAGGCGATGACCAGCACAGAGGCCAGTCCGCTCAACGCCAGGCCTGTTAAGGGGGGCAGAGCGCGCCGTCGCCGCCAAAGCTGGAGGCCATGGACGCCCAGCGCCAGCGCAGCGCCGGCGTTGGCCAGCGCCGCCACCCAGAAGAGCGCCGAAGGCAGCAGGCTCGGCGAGACGCCCAGCAGAAAAGTCGGGATCAGCAACAGCGCCAAACTGAAAACCGGCGGACGAGCTTGCCCCGAACCCGGCAGATTCGCCCAGAACAAACCGAGCAAGGCCAGGTTGAACCATCCCACGGCGAAGAGATCGAGGAACTGATGTAAAAAAATCTGCTGGAGAAGCGGCTCGCGCACATTCGCCATCACCATGCCGACCAACCCGAGCGCGCCGACCGAGGCCAGCCCCATCAGCGCCAACGCCCAGTCCCACAACTGGATGGGGAGCGGGCGCTCGCGCAGCCCGCGCGTGGCGCGCACATACAGCGCAATGAAGAGAAACCAGGTCAGCCCGTTGAGCGTCGCCGCCATCGAACCGAGGGGCAGCCGCGCGTTCCCGATCGCAGTCAGCCCGTAGCCGTTGCTCCAAAAGGCCGGAAAGCTGAGCAGCGCCAGCACAGCCGTCACCGTCATCTGGCCGGTCACCCCTCGCGGCAGTGGACGCCCGGTCAGCGCAGGCAGCTCCGCCCAGATCAGCGCCATCAACGCCAGCGTCACCCAACCGAAGTACATCAGATGGCTGTGGGCATGGCGCACGGCGCCGAAATTCTGCGCCCACGCCGGCATCCCGTAGATCATGCCAAAACGCATGAGCACGCCCGTCCAGGCGGCGAGCGTTAAAGCGGCCAGAGCGATCGACAGAAAGATGCGCACGTGTGAACGAGACATTGTCTGCAAACCTCATCTTTCCCTATGGACAGCCTATCCAGGCAGGCCACCCCACCGAGAGCGGAGCCTCGCCTGCTGGGCTGCGCCTATCTTCTGCTTCAGGATACCGATGCGGAGGAGAGAGGGTCAGTGACAATTGTCACGTGGTGTGTGGTCCGTCGCTTACACGGCAATCAGCACGATGGCGGTCAGCGCTGCGGCGACGCCCACCATCTGCGGGCGGTTGAGCCGTTGCCCCAGCAGAGCCCAGGCCAGCAGCACGGTTGCACCCGGATAGAGCGAGGAGACGATTGCGGCGACATCGAGCCGACCGGCCAGCGCCGCCAACGCAAAGAAGAGGTTGCCCGCCGCGTCCAGGCCGCCGGCCATGAGGTTGAGCGGCAGCGCGTCGAGTGATGGCCAGAGCGGACGCCGGGTCGCCAGCACGACGGCCAGCAACATGACGCCGCCAGCGGTGCGCGCAAAAGCTAACGTCCAGAAGACGCCGCCCGCCGTCGCCTGATCGATGAGCACGAAGTAGAAGCCGAAGCTGACGCCGGCGAGCAAGGCGTAGCCCAACACCCGGCGGGTGATCACCCCTTCTGCGCCGCCTGTCAGCAACCAGACCGCCGCCAGCGCCGCCATGAAGCCGGCGAGTTGCACGGCGGAGGGCCAGCCGTCGATCCAGACCGCCGCAGCAATTGGGACGACGCCCGCAAGCACCGCCGAAAGGGGCGCCACGACGCCCATGTGCCCCAGCGAGAGCGCCCGATAGAGCGCCAGGAGTCCAACTGCACCGACCAACCCGCCGGCGCCCGCCCACAGCAAGGGTTCGAGGGCGGGCGCCGCCTCCTGGAAGACGAGCGCCAGCGTCGCCAGCCCCACAGCGCCGACAAATTCGGCCACCAGCACCACCGTGTAGGCGTCGGCGCGTTTTGACGCCAGGCCGCCGCAGAAATCGCCTCCGCCCCAGCTCAGCGCGGCAAATAAGCCAAACAGGATGGCGGGCAACTCCACCATATACAGCTCACCTTTGCGCCCTGCGCGATTTGCGCCGCGCCGTCCGGCTCATCTGCAAAATTTCATCCGGCGTCTTGCCCTGCTCCAGCAGCCACTCGCGACGCGGCTTGAGCGCGCCCGTCGGGCAGACGCCCACGCACTGGCCGCAGAAGACGCAGGTCGTCTCCGGCATCGGCAGGTCGAAAAAGGTGCCGATCTGGGTGCGGAAGCCGCGGCCGTCGAAGCTGAGCGCAAAGGTGTATTGGGCGTCTTCGGCGCAGACCTGCACGCATCTCCAGCAAAGGATGCATTTGGCGTAGTCGCGCACGTACATCGGGTTGTCGTCGATGACGGGCGGCGTGCGCCGTTCTGCGCCGGGGAAACGGTTGTGGTTAACGTTGTACTCGGCCATCTGCGCCTGAATTTCCGGCGCATCGGAGAGATCGACGGCGGAGTCGAGCATCTCCAGGATCGTGCGTCGGCTGCGTTCGACGCGTTCGCTGCGCGTGTGCACGACCATTCCCTCGCGCACCTGGACAACGCACGCCGGCTGCAGAAGCCGCTGCTTTTCCACCTCGACCACGCACATGCGACAGATGGCGTTGGCCGTGCACGCTTCATGATAGCAAATGGTAGGGATGTGAATCCCGATCGCCTCCGCAGCTTTCAGGATGGTCGTTCCTTCCGGCGCAGTGACCGTTCGACCGTCGATGGTGAGGGTGACTTCAGGCATGGCGGGCGCTCCCGTTTGTAAAAAGGTCGGGCCAGTGTTTCATGGCGCTCAGCACGGCGCTGGCAGCCGTCTGCCCCAGGCCGCAGAGCGAGGCGTCGGTCATCGTCCAGCCGACGTCCTGCAGGCGGATGACATCGCCTGGAAGGGGCTGTCCTTCGGCCAGTCGATCCAGGATTTCATATTGACGCTGTGTGCCCAACTGGCAGGGATAGCACTTGCCGCACGATTCGTGGGCGAAAAAGCGCGCCAGTCGACGCAGGATGTCGCGCAGGTCTCGCTTGTCGTTGAAGACCATGATGGCGCCGGAGCCGAGCGTCAGCCCCGCCGCGCGCAGGCCCTGGAAGGTGATGGGTGTGTCCAGCTGTGCAGGGGTGGCGAATGTCCCCGCCGCGCCGCCGATCAGCAGCGCCTGCAGCTTGCCGCCGACCACCCCGCCCGCCAGGTTTTCGATCAGATGACGCAGCGTGACGCCGAAGCCGATCTCATACAGCCCCGGCCGCACCACGTCGCCCGAGACGCAGAGCAGCTTCGGCCCGGCGGAGTCGGCCGTGCCAAGGCGGAGAAACGCATCGGGGCCCTGGTTGATGATGTAGGGCGTCTGCGCCAGCGTCTCGACGTTGTTGATGGCCGTCGGCTTGCCAAAGAGACCGTGTGTGGTGGGGAAGGGCGGCTTGACGCGAGGGAAGCCCCGTTTGCCTTCGATCGACTCGAAGAGCGCCGTCTCCTCGCCGCAGATGTAGGCGCCCGCGCCGCTGCGCACCTCGACGTCGATGCTGAAGTCGGAGCCGAGGATGCGTTCCCCCAGATAGCCGGCCTCGCGCAGCTCTTGCAGCGCAGCTTCCACGCGTTCGATGGCGAGGGGATATTCGCCACGGATGTAGATGTAAATGCGGCCGGCGCCGATGGCGTATGCGCCGATGATAGCGCCCTCCAGCACGCGACAGGGGTCGCCCTCGAGCAGCACGCGATCTTTGAAGGTGCCCGGCTCGGACTCGTCGGCGTTGATGACGAAATATTTGGGCTGACCGGGCGCTTTGGCTGCGCCCTCCCATTTGGCCCACGTCGGGAAGGCGGCGCCCCCGCGGCCCAACAGCTCTGAGCGGCGCATCGTCTCGATCACCTGCTGCGGCGTCATTGAGCTTAGAACCTTGCGCAGCGCCTGCATCCCTCCGACCGCCTCATACTCAAAAAGTTTGGTGCGCCGGCCGCGGCCACAGAGCGGCGTAAGGATGCACAGGTCGCCGCCGACGTAGTCTTCGCTCCAGAAGTCGGCGGTCGTGCGCCCGCGGCCATCGACGAGATCGCCCACTGTCTCGGGCGTGACGTGGGCGAAGGTGATATTGCGCACCGGTCGTCCGAAGGAGACGTTGACCGAAACGCCTGAATTGCAATGGCCGAGGCAGGGCGAACGCTCCACCGTGATTGCGCCGTCGGCGGAAGTTCCGCCTTCTTCCACTCCGGCCAGGGCGCAGGCGGCGTGGAGGACCCGCTCTCCGCCGCGCAGCGCGCAGGCCGGGTCGGTGCACACGCGCAGCACGGTGCGGCCGACCGGCTCGTTGTAGAGCAAGGCGTAGAACTCGATCATGCCGTGCACATCCGCCAAGGGAACGCCGAGCGAGCGGGCGATTTCGGCGGCGACGGCGGGCGGGATGTAACCGTAGTGCGTCTGCGCCTCCAGCAGCGTGGGAAGCAGTCCGCTCCGTCCCTGGGGCGCCAAGCGCGTCAGCACAGGACGCAGCGGCGTCAGATCGACTGATTCCTGGGTTTCGACTGACATAGGATTTCAGGCCATTCTTGCCAAAGGTTCGAACAAGTCGCCCTCAGTATATCGAAGACTGGGCCATCCTTCAAGGGAAGCAAAACTTACTCACTCTCAAAGCCGATCTCGAACATGCTTTCCAGATCGTGGCGCGAAAAGACCTTGAAGGCGATCAACGTCTCCGAGTCCAGGATGCCGTCCACCTGCAACATTTCGTTGGTGACGAGATTGGCCAGCGCTTCGTTGGTGCGCACGCGCAGGATCGCCACCAGGTCGTAACGCCCCGCCACGGAGAAGACTTCGGAGATGCCTTTGAGATCGGCCAGCGTCTCGGCTACGGCGTTGATCTTGTTGCGCTCGCATTTGAGCAGCACGACTGCAGAAACCATAGTGCGTCCTCCTTGATGAGATGTTGAATGAAAGAGAAACGTGTTGCGTGTTGCTTGTTGCGTGATGTGTGTTGCGTGACGCGGAAGCGTCGCATGTAGGCGCCCCAGGCGCTTAGGTGACCGTGGCGCGCCCGCTGGAATGGCGCATGTAAATTCGTTCCTCCACCGCGCGTTGCAGTCGTTCGGCGGCAGCGTACACATCGATGAAGGAGGTGTAGAGTGGCGCCACGCCGAGCCGAATGTTGTCGGGCGCGCGAAAGTCGGGCAACACGCCCAGGTCATGGATCAGCGCCTGGTTGATGCGCCATCCCTCTGGATGGCCGAGCGAAATATGGGAACCGCGCCGTTCCGCCTGCCGCGGCGATTTGAGCGTGTATCCCAGCGGCGCCAGTCTCTCCTCCCAAAGGGAGATCAAAAAGGAGGTCTGCTGCACCGATTTGGCGCGCAGCGCCTCCAGGCCCGCTTCCAGCAACAGATCGACGCCCGGCTCGATCATGGCCAGGGAGAGCACCGGCGGCGTGCCGGTTAAGAAGCGTCGGATGCCGACCTCAGGCGCGTAGTCGAGCGCAAAGTCGAACGGCGCGCGCTGCCCCATCCACCCGCTGATCGGATTTTGCAGGCGCTCTTGCAAGTCTCGACGCACGTAGAGAAAAGCCGGCGCGCCCGGCCCGCCGTTGACGTACTTGTAGGTGCAGCCAACCGCCAGGTCGGCCCCCGCCGCGTTTAACGCCACGGGCGCGCTCCCGACCGAATGGCTCAGGTCCCACAACACCAGCGCGCCGACGGCGTGAACAGCCTCGGTGATCGCACGCATGTCGTACATGTAGCCGCTTTTGAAGACGGTGTGAGAGAGCACGACTAGCGCCACGTCCTCGTCCAGCGCCGCCAACAGCGCCTCCACCGGCCCATGCACGCCGTCCTCGGAGTGCACGATCTCGAGCCGATGGCCGGCGTCGAGCATCTCGACGATTCCCTGTAGAATGTAAACGTCGGACGGGAAGTTGAGGTCATCCGTCAGAATCCGCCGGCGGCTGCGCTGAAGGCGCAGGCCTGCGACCGCCAGCTTAAACAGGTTGATCGAGGTCGAATCCGCCACAATCACCTCATCCGCCTGCGCGCCGACCAATTGCGCCAGCTTGCCGCCGACTCGCTCCGGCAGCGTGAACCAGCCCTCGTTCCAGCTTCGGATCAAGCGTTCGCCCCACTGTCGCCTGAGGAGGTCGGCCATCGATGTTTCAGCGCAAAGGGGGAGGCGTCCCAGAGAGTTCCCGTCCAGGTAGATCATCTCCGGGTCGGCGATCAGAAATCGTTCACGAAAATGCGCCAGAGCGTCGGCGGCGTCCAGCGCACGCGCCTGTTCGAGCTTCGATGACATCTTTACGCTTTCTTGTTTCTCTCTGCGCTTTCTTGTCTATAATGGTGAAGAGGTTTCAACCTATGCTGGCTAGACTATCGCAAAAAATTCTTTCTTTGTCCAATGTGGAGCGAATATGATCATCGAGTTCAACGGTGTGCGCCCCAAGATTGCGGAAGACGCCTACATTGCCCCGACCGCAGTGCTGATCGGCAACGTGACGGTCAAGGCCGGGGCGAACATCTGGTTCGGCGCCGTGCTGCGGGGAGATACAGGCGAGATTGTCGTCGGCGAACGATCCAGTATTCAGGACAATGTGGTCATCCACGTCAACGAACGGGAAAACACCGTCATTGGAAACGACGTCTTGATCGGGCACGGCGCAGTGCTGGAGGGGTGCACGATCGGCGACGGCGCGCTGGTGGGGATGGGTGCCGTCGTGCTCAGCGGCGCCGTGGTCGGCAAAGGGACGCTGATTGCTGCCGGTGCGGTCGTGCGTGAAAACACCCGTATTCCGGATGCCGTGTTGGTTGCGGGCGTGCCCGGCGCCGTGCGCGGCTCGCTCAGCACTGCACAGAACGCCCGACTCGACGAGGGGCCGGTGCATTATCAGCGACTTGCGGAAATTTATAAGACGCGGGCGACCCTCGTGGAGACATAAAACGCTTCGTCGATACAAGTCAGCGGTTTCTCTTCCAGGAAGCTCCAAGCTTCCTGGAAGAGAAAAGGGCGTTTAAATCAATCGAAGAGGAGCTGGTCTTTCAAATTTTTCTAGAGTTCTACTTTTTCACAACCAGCGCCAGCGGCGTGTTCGCCTCGACCAGTCGTTGCTCCAGACGTTCAATATCGCCGAAGAAGGCGCGGTTATAGGTCTTGCCGTCGTAGTCGCCGGTGTAGAGCCAGCGTTTGATGTAGTTCAGGTAGACCAGCATGCCGGTGTTGACGTCGTGACAGGTGTTGCCCTGGTAGACGGTTGTCCAGCCGCCCCCTTCTGCGATTTCGACGGAGTGCAGCCCTGAGCAGAAGACCTGAACGCCTTCGCGCTCATTGAGCGGAAAGACGCCGATCGCCTGGCCCGGGTTAGCGCCCAACCAGTAGCCGTAGAGGAAATTCTGCTCCGCCTCGCCGGTGCGCTCCTTGCCCGTCATCTGATTCACCTCAAAGGTCCAGGCGTCGGTGGAGAAGCAGGCGTCATCCCAGACGACGGTGTGCTCGATCGGCAGGAAACTGCCGCTCGGCTGGCGATTGACCGATGCGCTCACCTCGGCGTTGCATTCTTTAATCTGACAGCGCTCCGACTCGCATTTCCAGTGCACAGCCCATTTCACCGCAAGGTCTCGATCGAGGAGCGGCTCCGTGGGAACGTTCGCCACCACCGGCGCCTCCCCTTCGCCGGCGATGCGCACCAGCTCCGCCGCCACCCAGCCGCTTTCGAGCGGCTGACCATCGACGCCGGGGATATTGGCTGCGATCTGATACCAACGCCCGTCTTCGCTCTGGCCGATCACGTCGAAGGTGAGGCCTGGATTGGCCTTGCCAACAATTTCAAAGGATGTCGATGGCCCGCTGCGAATGTTGGCGCGCACCTGACTGACGATGGTGACGCGCAACGGGGCATCCCCTTCTGGCGTAGGGGTGGGCGTCGGCAGGGGGGATAGAGTGTCTTCGTTCGGGGAGCGATAGGCGTCGAGCGGTTCGATGACGGTGTTGATGGCGGGAGGGAGCGCCACTTCGCCGATGGGAGCCGCCGCCGGCACGGTCGCCGCCGAGGCCGCGCATCCGGCGAGCAGCGTCGCCACGACGAGCAACGGCCAGATCATCCACTTTGAAGGCAGAAAGGGCTGCCTGCTGCGGGTCAAACAAGTTTGGGTCGAACAAAATGTCTTGTTTCGCATTTTCCTGTTCATAAACCTTAACTGAACTCAAGCAATCCTGACAAGACAGAGGCGTAAAATCCAGTATAGCATTGAAAATCGGGGACGGAGAAACGAGGGGGACGCGTTGAACTGCGCAATACAACCCAACGGATAAGCAGAAATCGATGGCATTGGTTGTCTCGACCTGAACCGCGTCCTCATTGCAACGTCACCAGGAGCGTCTCCAGCAACCCCATTTCATCCAGTCCTTCATAGGCGTAGGTGCGAACCAGGGGATTGGGGTCGTTCAGCAGCGCGTACAGGATGCTCGCCGCCTTGCGGGTCGCCATCTTGCGCAGCGCGCCCGCCGCGCGCGTGCGCGCGCCTTCGTGACGTTGTTCAAAGAGAACGCGTGCAAGCGCCGGTGCGGCGTCATCGCCGCACATTGCAAGGGCGTCCGCTGCGATTTGACGCACCATGCCCTCTTCATCGGCAAGGTGCGCAGCCAACGGGTCGAGGAGAGGCGTCACTTCCGCCGGGTGGCGCCGGTGCAGGTGCGCCAGCGCCAATGCCGCCGCAGCGCGCACGGCGGGAGCCGGATCGTCGAGGCCTTTGGCGACGGGAGCGACTGCGTTCGCCGATCCGCAGGCCGCCAGCGCGCGCAGCGCCCACCACCGCTCATTTTCCTCAGGCGAAGAGAGAAGTTCGATGAGGGCAGGCTCATCGGCCGGCGTCAGCTTCAAGGCAAGTGGTTCGGTGCGCTCGTCGTCATCTGCGGCAATGGCGGAGCGAAATGCGTCGAATTGTGCGGTCGGGTTCATGGCTTGCGTATGCGAATCGAGTCGATCAGGATGGTCGCAGGCTCCGCTCCACCTGTCTCGGCGCCCACGCCAAAGGAGAGCGTCGAAGCCGGCTCCACCTCGATCCTGTCGAGAAGGACGCCGTTGGCCAGGAAGCGCAGCGCTGCGCCATCGTCCTCCAGGCTGAGGCGATTGGCGAAACCGGCGGGCTGAATCGCCGACAGGGGCGTCGGTGGGCGCAGCGTCGTCTCCACGCCATCTTGGTGAAGCGCCACGGTGAAGCGCCCTCGCCCATCCACCGAAAAAAGGTAAAAACGATCTTCATCCTCGAAGCGTCCAAAAAGGGCGATCTTTCCGTTCGGCGTCTGGACATCGACGATTGCATCGACTTCCAAACGCAGCGGCGGAGCTTCTGCGACGGCGATACGGGTCCACGCCAGATACGCAGGCCAGACGTCGATGCGATAGACGCCTTCAGATGGAACTGCTTGCATTGATGCGACGCCGGGTTTGATGTATGGGATGAAGGTCCCGTCGTCAACGGTGAAGTCTACGAAAAAGCGTTCCGCAGAGAGGGTCGCCGGGACGCTGCGATCGAAAAACGCCAGCGCGTCGCGCCACGAGAGGTCCGCCGGCAAGGCGCGCACGAGCACCAGGGCGCCAACGGTGAGCAATAAAACGCACAGCCAGAAGACCAGCCACCAACCGGATATGCGTCCGCCTGCCTCCGGCGGACGCTGCACCGTCTCCGGCGCCGTAGGACGCCGCGGCGACAGACCGATCGAGGTGCGTTTGTTGAAGGAGGGGTCATCGTCAGGAGATGGGTCTGTCTGCTGTGCGTGGCTTGACGCCATGGTTCGCCTCCGACTTCAGATCAACGGGTTGTTGGGCGTGTGATGTCCTTTGCGCAGCTGCTCCATATCTGCATCCACCATCAGGCGCACCAACTCGCGGAAGGTCACGGTCGGCTCCCACCCCAGCTTTTTCCTGGCTTTGGAGGGATCGCCGACGAGCAGATCGACTTCCGCCGGTCGATAATAGCGCGGGTCTTGCACCACATAGCGCCGCCAGTCCAGGTCGAGATAGCCGAACGCCTCTTCGACGAACTCCTGCACGCTGTGCGTCTCGCCGGTGGCGATCACGTAGTCGTCCGGCTCATCTTGTTGAAGCATCATCCACATGGCGCGCACGTAGTCGGCGGCGTAGCCCCAGTCGCGGCGCGCCTCCAGGTTGCCGAGACGCAGCTCCTTGGCCAGCCCCAGCTTGATGCGCGCAGCGCCATGCGTGATCTTGTGCGTCACGAACTCGAGCCCTCGCCGTGGGCTTTCATGGTTGAAGAGAATGCCGGAGCAGCCGAAGATGTTGTAACTCTCCCGGTAGTTGACCGTAATCCAGTGGCCGTACACTTTGGCGACGCCGTAGGGGCTGCGCGGGTGGAAAGGCGTCGTCTCGCGCTGCGGCGTTTCGACGACCTTGCCGAACATCTCACTGCTGGAGGCCTGATAGAAGCGAATTTTGGGATCGACGATGCGGATCGCCTCGAGCATGCGCGTGACGCCCAATGCCGTGAACTCGCCTGTAAGCACGGGCTGGGTGAAGCTGGTCGGCACAAAGCTTTGCGCCGCCAGGTTGTACACTTCGTCCGGGCGATAGTCGTGCAGGATGCCGATCAGGCTCATCTGGTCGAGCAGGTCTCCCTGGACGATCTCGATCTTATCCTGAATATGCTTGATGCGGTCGAAGTTGATCGTGCTGGTGCGCCGCACCATGCCGACCACGTTGTAGCCTTTTTCAAGAAGAAAATCGGCGAGATAGCTGCCGTCTTGTCCGGTGACGCCTGTAATCAGTGCAGTTGGCATAAAATCTGCTAGCTCCTCAATCTGTTCGCGTCTTCAACCCCGCAGCGCAGGATGAAAACCATAATGCCATCATTAGCCGCTCCTGACAAGATTAGCCGCTCCTGACAAGAGTAGTGTTGTTGATGTTGCGTGTTTCGTGCTTCATGGAAAAAGCGCGACGCATCCCCAACGCGCGCTGCGTTTGCGTGCTGCAATGCGCACACGGTCAACGCACACGGTCAACGACGGAACGTTCGGCGGAACAACGCCAGGAAAGGCATTTGACATATTCCGACGACCTGCGATAATGAACCTCTGCACCTCTGCCCGGTTCATCGGAGGTGCGAGGCGAACATGCCATCCTCCACGCTGAGGCTCCGCGATTTTGATTTGCAGATCGACGTCGGCGACGGCAGGCGCTACGCCGTCGCGGTGCTGAGTTCTCCTGCCGGGGCCGCCCGCGGAAGCATGACGTTTCCATTCGACGCCGCAACGTTCGCCGCGTATCTGGCCGGCCTGGAGCAGGCGCTGCGCAAGCCGACCAACGGAGGCGTCGACGTCGCGCAGGAGTTTGGCGCCGCGATCTTTGACGCGCTCATGCAAGGGGACATTCTCGCCGCCTATGATCGCAGCCGCCAGCTCACGGACGCGGCGGATCAAGGGCTGCGCATCAAGCTGCGCATTCTGGCGCCGGAGCTGCTCACTTTGCCCTGGGAGTTTCTCTATGACGCGCGCGCTCAGGCGTTCATTGCGCTCTCCAGGCACACGCCCATCGTCCGCTACTTGGAGTTGCTGTTGCCCGACCCCGACTTCGCCGTTGCGCCTCCGCTGCGGGTGCTCGGCGTAGCGGCGTCGCCGAGCGATCTGCCCGCGCTCGATGCGATGCGCGAACGCTCTGTGCTGGAGCAGGCGCTTCGTCGCCCTTTGGAGCAGGGGCAGGTGGAGCTGACCTGGCTGGAGCGTGCGACCTGGCGCGAGCTGCAGGATATCCTTCAACAAGGGCCGTGGCATATTTTCCATTACAGTGGCCACGCCTTCTTCGACGCGCGCATGGGCGAAGGCGCGCTGGTGATGACCGATGAGCAGGGCGCCTCCTGGCCGGTGAGCGCCACCCAGCTCGCTCGCCTTCTCGCCGACCACCGCAGCCTGCGATTGGCGGTGCTGAATGCCTGTGAAGGCGCGCGCGGAGACGAGCAATCGCCTTTCGCCAGCGTCGCCGCCGCACTGGTGCAACGTGGATTGCCCGCCGCCATTGCCATGCAATACGCCATCAGCGAGGCCGCCGCCGTCGCCTTCGCCGATCAATTCTACGGCGCGCTGGCCGATCGTCTGCCCGTCGACGCCGCCGTGAGCGAAGGCCGCAAGGCCATCGACCAGGCGTCGCCCGGCTCGGTGGAATGGGGAACGCCCGCACTCTTCAGCCGCGCCGCCGACGGCGTCATCTGGCAGCTCGTCACCGAGGCGGAAACCCATCCGGAGCGCACGTGGATGCGCCGGTTGCTCTATCCGCTTCTGGCCATTTTGCTCGTCGTGCTGGCGATCGCCGGCGCCCTCGCCTATCCTGCGCTGGAGCCGCTCTGGAACGTCTGGCCGATGAAGGGCGACTTCAACATCGCCGTCGCCGAGATCGGCGCGCTTCAGGCGGACGGCTCGATGCTGCCTTCTGAATTCGGCGCGCAGATCAGCGCGGCGCTCTACCGCACGCTGGACGACGCCTACAGGCAGGCGAAGGAAGCGGGGATCTTCGATCGGAATGTGTTGATCTGGCACGACTCGCTCGGACGCGAAAATGGCAAGAATCTCACCTTTGGCGCCATTCCGGGAAAAACGTTGGGTGAGCGCATCGCCAACGCCCGCGCCCTGGCGCGCAAGGTCGAGGCGCAGATGGTCGTCTTCGGCCACCTCACCGACGCCACCGACCCGGAGAGCTTGCAGCTTGAGTTTTTCTTCGACGGTCAGGAGCGAGCCGGAGAGCCGAGCGCGCTGTGGGGCGGCTATCTACTGGGCGAGCCGCTGCAACCGGCGGTTTCCTATCGCCTCAACCCAGATGCAGCCAAACTGACCGTCTCCGAAGCGCTGACCCCGCGCAGCCGGGCGCTTTTTTGGATGACGCAAGGGCTTTCCTATGGCTTGGCCAATTTGCCCGAGCGTGGGTTGGCGATCCTGCAACAGGTGGAGCCGACGGTGGACGCCTGGCCAAGGAGCGAAGGCAAAGAGCTCTTTTATCTTGTGCTCGGCGACCTGGCGCAGAAATCGCGTCAATTCGACGTCGCCATCGAGGCGCTCGACAAGGCGCTGGCGCTCAGGCCGGATTTCACTCCGGCGCTGTTGACGCTGGCCGGCGTCTACTTCGATCGCGCCCAGTTGTTTCCGTATCGCAATCAACCCGTTTCTGCTGAGCTGCAAAACTGCATCTCCCTCGCCAACATCGAAAATGCATCGCCTACATTGGCGGCGGCGATCGAGGACAATCAAAGGGCGCTGGCATTGGCGCAGAGGGCGGCGGCGCTTGCGCAGGCGCAGCCCGGACAGTTCGCCGACCGCAGCCTCCTGCTCTTGGGGCTGGTGCACCGGGGCGACGCTGCGCTGCATTTTTTGCAAGGGGACGTCGCACAGGCCGACCGCGCGCTGGACCAGGCGGAGGCCGCATTGCAGGAGGCGCTGACGAGGCTGAACGCTGCAGACGATCCCGTGTACTACGCCTGGGCGCAGGTGGCGATGGGCACCGTCGCTCGACTGCGCGCACACAGCGCCGCCATTCGACAGAGCCAGGCGAACGACGCCGAAACCCGAACGGCTGCAACCGCCGAGGAGATGCGGTGGCTCAACGCCGCCATTGAACACTATGACGCCTGCCTTGCGCTGCGCGAACGCACGGCGGGCAACGCGCTCTTCCAACAGCGCGTGCTGGGCTGTAGCTGCGAGCCTTTTGCACAGGAGGCGCGTCAAACCTTGAGCAGCCTGCAGGGGGGAGAACCATGAATCGAACATTTACAGGGCAACGGACTCCAGTGCAGCGGACGGCTGCAGCGCTCCTATTGGCGGGAGGATTGCTGGCTGCGCTGTTGCTTTTCACCGTCGCTTTCGCCCAAGATGGTCGCCCGCTCGCTCCGGGCGCGTCTGCGTCCGGTCAAGTCCTCAGCGCAGCGGGAGAAGAATGGACATTGTATGCGTGCGCCGGCGATCAGGTGACCATCACGATGATCAGCACGGCGTTCGCGCCCTACCTGAGCGTCTACACGGATGTCCTGCAGGCGCCTCTGTTCGAGGCGCTTGCGGAGGACGGCGAGCGCGCCCAGGCGCTGTTGACCGTTGAGGCAAGCGGCTTCTACACCGTCGCCGCGGCCGGAGAACGGCGCAGCGACCGGGGGCCTTACACGATCACAGTGGATTTTGGCGATCTTCCGGAGTCGATGCGCAACGAGGCGGCGGGCGTCCTGGTTCACAGCGGCGTCGTCACCGGCGCCGTGCGCTCCAGCCTGGGAGAGCTGTGGGCGTTGCGCGGCTGTGCAGGCGACGTCCTCACCGCCGCCGTGCAGAGCGACCGGTTCACGCCCTTCATCGAGTTGGTCGGGCCGCAGTCGGTGGAGGCGCTTTCCACCAGCGTTCAAATCGATGAGAAAACAGCGCTCATCGGGGGCGTTGCGCTGTCCACCACCGGCGTGTATGAGCTGCTCGTCGCCGGCGCGCGGCGCAGCGACCGCGGGCCGTACACCCTGACCGTGCACACGCTGAACGCAATGGCGGGCGCCCTCCCGCTTGCACCGGACGCCACAACAGCGCGGGCGCCCACTGCAACGCCGACGCCCCAGAGGCTTTGCACGGTGCGCGCGGCGCCGAACCTCAACCTGCGCAGCGGGCCGGGGACGGTCTTTCCGGTGATCGACGTGCTGCCGGTCAATACGCAGCTGCGGCCGTTGGGGCGCAACGCCGACGCCTCCTGGGTGGAGGTGCAGCCGCTGCCCGATGGGCGCATTGGCTGGGTGGCGGCCGCTCCGCGCTTCATCGAGTGCACATTTGACTTAATGACATTGCAACTCGCGGCGTCCCCGCCGACGCCTCGACCGACGGCCACGCCCTCTCCCACACCGACGCCTTCCCCGACGCTGCCACCCGTGGCGGTTCCTACGGCGCCGCCGCCGACCTTGCCGCCGGTCGTGGTGCTGCCCGGTCCGGCCCCGGGCGATGCAAGTTGGAGCGGAGCCTTGGTGACCAGCTTCAACCTGGCGAATCTGAGCGACGGCGTCGCCGTGTTCCGCAATCGCATCTTCTTCCGCGCCGAGATCGAGCGCACGCCCAACAATCAGCGCATCGAGCGCGTTGATTTTCGCATCCTGGATGCCCTGGACGAGGAAATCTATCGGCGCACGGAGCGCGTCTCCGGTTACTGCTCGTTCGGCGGCGGCGAGCCGACCTGCAATGTGCTCGAAATTCGCCGCGGCGCGCGTTGGCCGGACACAGAGCGAGCGTTGTGCAACGGCGATTTCACCGTCGCCGCCACGATTGTGCTTGAAAACGGCGACGCGGCCACCTGGCGCAGCCCGTTCAGGATCGAGCATCCCGACCTACCCCTCTGCGGGCAGGAGACTCCGCGCCGCGAGCTGGTCGTCAGGATTGCGCAGACCGGACCAGACCACGTCGCCGACGTGGTCTACGGCGCTCTGGTCTTTCAGGTGGAGGCGTACGATCCGACGCGCGGCGAAGAGGATGGCGCCGGCGTTCGCAGCGTGGACTTGCGCATCTTCGATCCCGATGGCCGAGAGGTCTATCAGCGCACGGAGCGGAACGCCGCCTACTGCGCCTTCGCAGGCGGGGAGCCGGACTGCAACGTCTGGCGCTTTGGCGAACACGGCGACGCCTGGCCCTCAGGCGAGCCGGTGCGCTACGGCGAACCGCACCGACTGCGCGCCGTCGTGACTGCGGAAGATGGACGTTCGGCCAGCATAGAAATGACGGTGACGATTCAACCGTGAAGCGGAGCAGACGAAGGGCGCATTGGTTTCATCTGGACGGCTGTCCGGCGGGCGGCAGAAAGATTGTCCCGCGCCAGACGCCCTGGATAGTGCGAAGGAGCGTCGCCACCCAGAGGACGAGCAGGCCGATCAAGGTTGCCAGGCCGATCCATAGGAAGAAAAGGACAGGCATAGCCTGATAAAGCATGCCGCTGGCGACGGTGAAAACGCCCACAGGGAAGATGAACGCCCACCAACTCAGCGCAAAAGGCAGCGGAGTCCTGCGATGCGTCTCGAGCGTTGCCAACAGCGCCAGCATCATCCAAAAGAGTGCAAAGCCCCACAACGCTGCGCCGCTGACCTTCGCCAGCAGTGAAAACGTTTCTGCGACCTGCTGGCTAACTGCGAGGTGGCTTTGCACCGGCGCCACGATGCGCAGCGCAACGATTGTAAGAATCGAGGGCGGCGCAACGCCCACCCACAACGTCGGCGCCAAAGGGGCAGGCGGCGGCGCGTAAAAAATGGAGCGCGTGAAGACGGTCGCCATCATCAGCAGAAAGAGCAGGCTGCCTGCACCTAGAAAAAACAGACTGGCGTAGAAGGCGACCTCTCCCCACAGCGCTCCGGCGTAGCGCATTGAAAGACTCAGCCCCAAAACAGGGCTGAGCAACATCGAAACCGGCGGAATCAACCAACCCAGCGTCGAAGCTTCCCAACGAATCTCGGTGTGATGAAAGAAGATAGTTAGAATAACAAGCGCAAAGATCAGAATAGCAAGGGAGCCAATCGCCCACAGCGTCAACAGCAGGGGCCACAGTGCACCCTCGGGCAAAAAGGGCAACGGCGTTTTTTCCAGCGCAATCCCGATGACCAACAGTGAGATGGGCATCGTCGGAAAGAAAGCCGCCGAGACGGGATGCATCAGGTCGCGGCGCACTGCCTGCGGATGCTTGAGCCAGCGGATGCTCCAGGGCGCGAGCAGCACTCCAAAAAGCACCACCGCCAGTGTCAAAAAGATCACCTGCAACGCACCGGCGAAGGGCACGAAGTTCCGCAGCGCAAAGATAGCGACCCCCGTCGCCGCCGTGCCCATGACCGAAGCAAACCAACCCGGCGCAAAATGCTCGACAATTTCCTGAAACGTGATAGGATGACGAGCCATTGGAACAGGGTCAGATTTAGATTGAGACCGGATCATCCAGGAAATCCTTTCTCACCGCTTTCTCAAAGCTTCGCACAACCCACGTGCAAAGGATTGCACCCAGGCTGCTGTTGAATTAGATGCATGGGGAGCAGGTTCGTTACAGGGAGACTTTACGGAGCTATGCCTTTGCGGCTCGGCTGTGCGAGGTAGAAACTGTTTGTCTATTCATTTCATCCAGGTTGAGCAGGTTCGATCCAGTGCGTTTCAGCCTCTGGCCAGCGCGCCAGTGCAAGCCCCAGAAGGTCGGCGCGCACCACCACCAACGCCTCGTCGTAAGCGCGCGTCTCCACGGCGGCAAGCCCTGCCGTCCATCCACGGCCTTGTTCCATCTCCAGCGGACCCAACTCATCGACGACGAGCAGATCGCACGGCGTTGCGGCTGCAAGCGCCTGGTTCGCCCACGCCAGCGCCTCCGGCTCAAAGCGCCAACGTCGAGTGTAGACGCCCTCGCCTGGCCCCATCTCTTCGACTGTGCGCAGATGGGCAAGAGGGCGCCGTTCGCCGCTGCGTAGGTCGACGACGTCGATGCCGGTCTTTACGCCCGCTTCAAAGCGCGCAGGCGACAACACGCCGGCGACGTCTGCTCCGCTGCGCTGCATCTCTTCAACGCGTCGACGGCAGTAAGTCGTCTTGCCGGCGCCAATCGCGCCGGCGACCAGAAAGATGCGCCCACGCCGTTTCATGTCCACAACACCTGGAGACGTCCGTCTACCTGCACCAGACGGATCGGGAGACGGTGGATGCGGCTCAACGCCGCTTCGGTGAAGACGCTTTCAAGCGGGCCGAACTGCGGCGGCTGGCCAGCCTCCATCAGCAAGACGTCGTTGGCGACGGCCAGCACCACCTCCGGTTCGTGATTGGTCATCAGCAGCGTGCATCCCTGGCTGCGCAGATCGCGCATGATGCGGATCAGCTGCGCCTTGTTGTGCAGGTCGAGATGGGCGGTCGGCTCGTCCAGTAACAGCAGCTTCGGCTGTTGCGCAATGGCGCGCGCCAACAGCATCCGCTGTTGTTCGCCGCCGCTGAGCTGCGGCACAGGACGCTCTGCAAGCGCGGCAAGCCCGACCTGCTCGACCGCGCGCAGCGCGATGGCATAGTCCGCCGCCGTCGGCATGCCCAGAGGCGGGAGATGGGGCGCGCGGCCCATGAGCACATACTCCAGCACGGTGTAGTCGAAGGGTGTGTGTTCGCTCTGCGGTGTGAGCGCCAACCAGCGTCCTCGCTCCGCACGGCTGTATTTCTCCAAAGGGCGGCCCGCCAGCTCGATTTCGCCTCGCCAGGCCCGCTGCCACCCCAGGGCGAGCGAAAGCAATGTCGTCTTGCCGGCGCCGTTCGGCCCGACGATCGCCAGAATGCGGCCGGCTTTCAGGTCAAAAGTGACGTCTTTGAGCACGGGAGGCCTGTCCCGGCGGTAGCCAAACCAGACGTGACGAAACGACAGCAAAACGTTGCTCATGATTTGGTGCGATATTGTTGCAAAGTCATCAGGCCAAGGAAGGCTACGGCGCCGAAGAGCGATGTAAAAATGCCCAGCGGAATTTCACCCGGCAGCAGCGTGCGCGCCAGATTGTCGCAGGTGATGCTGGCCAGGCTTCCCAGCAGCCAGAAGGTGATCTCCGGAAGTCGTGTGAGCGGGTCGGCCACGTATTTCAACAGCCCCACGCCCGCCGAAAAGAGCGCCGACACCGCGATCGGTCAAGACGACGCGTTCCGGCGGACGCAGCAGCGTCACAGTGCGCCCTGAGGCGCCGGTCACGACGATCGGCTCGGTGGCGGGGGCGCTTCGGAAGATGGAGGCGATGCAGAGGGTTGGACAGGCGTGCAGGCGCTGAGGGGCAAGAGCAGCGCCATCAACAAAAGAAGGACGCGCGAAACGGTAAAACGTTGAGACGAATCCATATATTTTCTTCTTTCCAAAGATGAGGAGGTCAGGGAGTTTCCTCCCTGGCCCACGACAGAAACCAATTCCTGTCCCGTGGTCTATCCACGGCTTTTGTCCCCAGAAACCTTGGACTTTTCGAATGGCGCTTTTCGCCATGCCATTACTCTGCGAAAAAGTCCATCTCATGTACAATAAAAGACATGAAGCGGACAAAGCATGTCAGGGCGCCCGCCGAGACCACCGTCGTCGTCGCCATGTCGGGCGGCGTGGATTCATCCGTGGCGGCGGCGCTGTTGGTCGAGCGTGGCTACAACTGCATCGGCGTCATGATGCGCCTCTGGGCGGAGGTCGGCGTGGGGGAGGGCTCCACCAATAAATGCTGCAGCCTGGAGAGCGTCCATGACGCGCGCCGCGTGGCCGACGAGCTGGGCATCCCGTTTTATTTGATCAACGTCGAGCGGCCGTTCAAAGAGAAGGTGGTGGACTTTTTCATCGACGGCTACAGCCGCGGGATCACGCCCAACCCTTGTCTCGAATGCAACCGCCACATCCGCTTCGACTATCTGCTCAACTACGCGCGGCGGCTGGGCGCCGATTATCTGGCGACCGGTCACTACGCCCGGCTGCGCTACGCCGAAGATGGCAAGGTGCACCTGCTCAAAGGCGTGGACGAGGCGAAGGATCAGAGCTACGTCCTCAGCGTGCTCGGCCAGGACGAGCTTCACGACGTGCTCTTCCCGGTCGGAGAGTATCCCAAGTCGGAAGTGCGCCGCATGGCCGCCGAGCGCGGGCTGCCGACCGCCTCCAAGCACGACTCGATGGACCTTTGCTTCATCTTCGACGACGACTATCGTCGTTTCCTGCGCACCTGGGCGGCGGAGGCGATGCGCCCCGGGCCGATCGTGGATCGTCGCGGCAGGGTGTACGGTCAGCACAACGGCCTGCCGGGGTACACCATCGGCCAGCGCAAGGGATTGGGCATCGCCGGCGCTGCGGAGCCGCTTTTTGTGCTCGAGTTGGACTATCGCAACAATGCGCTGGTGGTCGGCACGGCGGCAGAATTGGGGCGAGACCGGCTGATCGCCGAGCGCGTCAACTGGACGCTGGACGAAGCGCCGCCGGCCGGCGCGCGAGTGCAGTGCAAGATCCGCTACAAGGCGAAGGCAGTGGAGTGCACCCTCTTCCCGATCGGGGCGGATCAGGTGGAAGTGCGTTTCGACGCGCCGCTGCGCGACATCGCGCCAGGTCAGGGCGCAGTGTTCTACGACGGAGACCTCTGCCTGGGGGGCGGCGTTATTGCCCGCGCGGAGGAGCCGATGAAGACAGAAATCAAGGAGTGAAGCGTGATGGGCGCCGTACGCGATCTGTTGATCATCTTCCTGGCGTTGACCAGCATCGTCGTCTGGGTCTTGCTCGGCATTCTCATCTGGCAGATCTGGCGGCTGACCCGGCTGGTGCAGCAGGAGCTGAAGCCCATGATCGCCGACACCAAGGAAACGATCGCCACGGTGCGCGGCACAGCCCAGTTTATGAGTGAAAATGTCGTTGCGCCGGTGATCCAGACGAGCAGCAAGATGGCGGGTTACCGGCGTGCGATGCAGGCGCTCGTGGGAAATGGCTCTGCACGCAAGGCGACGCCTCCTCGCGGCGCCGCCGCAGCATCCGCTTTCACCTCGTCCGAGTCAACACCTTCCTCCCAGACGCCTCCCTCTGCATAGGTCGCAATGCATCGATTTCTTGAGAAGTCACCCAGTTGAACCTGACCATCGATAGAGTGAATTGAGCAAATAGACGGCAGTGGGCGTAGGTGCGGCTCCCAGCCGCGCAGCCGGCGAAAGACCGCCGGAGGCGCCGAAGAGCAAAAATCCGACGCTGTTCACTCCATCCGAAGAAGGGTCGACAAACAGGTTGAGGATTCTGCGAACGTCCACTGGGCAGAGGGGCTGCCTAGCGCCCTTCGTCGACGTCGCCCAATGCGCGACGCAAATTCTCCTCGGTCTCGCTGTCCAGCGTGGTCTGTAGGACGCGACCGTGATAATTGCGCAACAACGCCAGCGCCGCACTTTCGTCGGCGTCGCGCACGATCAAGAAGAGGGCCGAGGAGTCGGGCTTCAGGCTGTCTTTGACTGCTTTGACGAATCCGCCGTCCACACCCAACCCGGTCAGAGCGCCGACCCCCGCGCCGCCGAGCGCGCCGAGCGCCATGCTTGTCAGCGGGAAAAAGAAATTGCCGAGCAACAACCCCAGCAAGGCGCCCACGCCTGTGCCGATCATGGTGGCGCGACTCACTTCATTCCTGACATGAACTCTGCCTTCCGCATCCCGACTGACGATAGCGGCGTCGTCGAGCGCAACCAGCCCCTGCTTTTGTTGTTGACGAATTGCCTCGCGCACCTTCGCTGCTTCGTCTGCGCCATCGAACGCCAATACAATTAGATGAGACATGTCCACCATTCCCTTCTGTAAAGAAAAAGAATAAGAACATTGTTGAATATTTCAGGTTTTCGGCAAGGGAAGAGATTCTCTGCGCTGCGTTCGTTGAATATTCTGCCTGTGGGGAGATGAACTGTCAAGCGAAAAAAATTTGGTCGCCGGTGACCATCCCACAAATAGCGAGGAGAGAACGCACACCGACAACCTTCGCATGTCGGCGGCCTTCTCCTCCTTGTGGTGTATGGATCGGCGAGCTGTGAACTCCCACAATCTTCGCATGTGGGCAGCTCTCCGATAGGACGAAGGTGTACAGCGCTTCGTCGAAGATTTCGTTATGCAGGATAGACGGGAGACGTTAACGGTCGATGGTTGCAACGTTATGGTGTGTTTAACGCCGCGTCAACATTCAATCCGGCAGCACTGCGATGCAGTCGACTTCGATCAGCATCTGCCCGATCAAGCCGCTCTGCACGGTGGTGCGCGCAGGATAGGGTTCCGGCACAAATTGCCGATACACCTCGTTCAGCTCGGCGAAATCAAGCACATTGGCGAGATAGACGTTTACCTTTACGACGTTCCGCCAGCTTGCGCCGGCCGCCTCGAGGATCAGCTCGATGTTGCGGAAGGTGCGTTCGGCCTGCTCGCGAAACGTCCCGGGCTGGAAAGTGTTCGTGACGGGGTCGAACGAACCCTGGCCGGAAACGTAAAGCATACGTCCGCTGGCGACGATCGCCTGTGAATAGGGAGCGGAGGGGATGACTGCCTTCTCCGAGAAAATCACTTCACGCATGATGAGCTCCTTTTTTTGTCGTCTTGCAAAGTTCTCTGTAAAGGAGATAGATTGCACCGAAGCTTATAGCCGCTTTTCGTGCGTTGTCAGTTGAATAGCGCCTTCTTCGGTGATCAGAAAAGCGTCCTCCAGCCGCACGCCGGTTTCTCCCGGAAAATAGATGCCCGGCTCCAACAAAATCACCATCCCCGGCGCTAAAATTTCCTGGCTGTATGGAACGATGCGCGGGGCTTCATGGCCGGTGACGCCGACGCCATGGCCGGAGTGGTGCGGATAGACGGGATAACCGGCGTCGGCGATGAAGCGCCGCAATTGCCGATCGATTTCTCCGGCGACGGCGCCAGGCCGCAGCAGGCTGGCGCCGAACGCCAGCGCCTCGCCGACCACCTCATGGATGGCTTGCTGGCGCGGCGTGGGCGCGCCGGCGACGTAGGTGGCGCAACTGTCGCTCCAGTAGCCATAGCGAATCGTGCTCAGATCGACGATGATGGAGTCTCCAGGGCGCAACGCATGGTCCAATGGCCATCCGCCGATGTTCTCGGCGCGATAGCCGACGACGCAATCGTTCCCCATCGGCACGCGACAGCCGGCCGCCGCCTCCACCGCCTGCCGAGCCGCCAACCAGACGTCGATCTCGCGAGCGCCCGCCCTCACGGCGTTGCGGGCCGCCACATGGCCGATGTCCGTCAGTCGGAAGTTCTCTCGCAGTTTTTGCACTTCCTCCTCGGTTTTGACCATGCGCAGAGGCGCCAGCCAGCCGTCAATCGGAATCCACTGGACAGCGGCGAAAGGACCGTCGGACAGCGCATCGCGCAGCGCCGCCGGGGCCGCCCAGCTCTCCAGACCGATTCGCCGAAAGGTTCTCGTCACGCTGCGCCCCTCCCAGAGGTTACGCAGCGCTGCACTCAAATGCGTCGCACTGTCGATGGGCGCCTCGATCGTATAGCCCCGGTACGCAAGGACGTCGCCGTCCGGCTCCGCGGCGAAGGACGCCGCCGCCCCCGCCAGTCCGTCGACGACGATCAGAGTGAAGCGCTCACCATCCCACCAGACGAGCGGCGGCGCGGCGGCGAAAGGATGCGGACCGGTCTGGATCGGCGGGGCAAAGCCGGTGAGCCAGGTCACGCTGGCGGGGCTGGCGAAGAGGGCGGCGTCGATTCCTTTCTCGTGCAGTAACTCGCCGGCGCGCTGACGCTGTTGTTCGTGCATGGCGCTTCCTTTCAAGGATGGATCAAGACATGAACATCTTCAGTATACCAAACGGGTGGACATCGCAACGAACGGGGTGGAGGCAGGGGGATTTTCAGGAGTGATTTCGGGGTGGATTCGTTTCAAACGACAAAGCGCCTCTGATGCACAGGGGAAGGTCCCGCCCTGGGCTGGCGCCAGAGCGGGACGGCGTTCCCGGCCGCGTCCGACATCGTTGTCGATCAGGCGGCGACTGGGAGCTTCGCTGTTGCAGAAGGCTGCTTGGCAAGCTGGCGATGAATCGCCGCCGTCAGTTCTGAAACATCCGGGGCGTATTCTATCTCCTCGCTTCCGCTGCGGTGCACTACAAACTCCCATGGCGCTTCGGCGTTGACCCGCCAGGCTCGAATGACAAAGACACAGTGTGCGATCGGTCCCGATTGGCCTGTCATGCGCTTTTTCACCTTCCCATGTTCTGATCCGCGCCTTGATCTGTCATGTGGATTTGTTGCTCATTGTACTCAAAATTCGTCAGCGAATCGTCAAATCCCCTCTTCACTTTTCTTTCCCTCTTCACTCTTCTTGTGAAAGGAATTCTGGGTTTTCCATAGGGGAAGGCTACAATAGAAACAAGGGAGTTCGCTGAAACCAGTTCAACCAAGGCCCAGAGATGTTTGAGCTGCTTATCCGCAATGGAACGATCGTAGACGGACAAAATCGGCCGCGGTACGAAGCCGATATCGGCATCGTGCACGATCGCATCGCCGCCATCGGCCAACTGGGCGATGCGGAGGCGCAGGTTGTCATCGATGCAAGCGACAGGGTGGTGGCGCCCGGCTTCATCGACGTGCACACCCACTCCGACGCCATTCTGTTGTCGCAGCCGCATCTTATCTCTAAGACCCTGCAGGGGTTCACCACAGAGTTTTTGATGCTCGATGGGATTTCGTATGCGCCGGTCAATCGGCGAACTGTGCATGGCTGGATTCACTATTTGCGCTCCCTGAACGGTCTGCGCTTCGAGCAGTATACGGGCTGGGAGAGCATCGGGGATTTCATGAGCTTGCTGGACGGCAAGACGGCGCAAAATGTTGCAACCTTCATCCCATACGCCAACGTGCGCACGCTGGCGATGGACCCAGGCGAGCAGCGCCCGAACGACTATCAGCGGGTCGATCTGCAGAATCTGGTGCGCCAGGGCATGGCGGAGGGCGCGTGCGGCCTCTCCACCGGCCTGGACTATGTAGAGCAATGCTTCGCCTCGACGGACGAGCTAGTTGCGGCGTGTCAGGGGATGCGCGCAGCGCAGGGCGTCTACGTCACCCATGTGCGCTATGCGCTCGGCACGCTCGAAGGGGTCAAAGAGGCGGTGGAAATCGGTCGCCGCGCCGGCGTGCCCGTGCATATCTCCCATCTCAAAGGGCGGAATGAGGAGGAAGTGGAGGCGCTGATCGATTACATCGACCTGGTCGCCGTCAACGAGGTCGATTTCACCTTCGACTGCTACCCATACCTGAGCTCCTCCACGATGCTGCAGTATCTGCTGCCTCAAGAAATCTGGCGCGACGGAGTGTTCGGCGCCTTTGCCCGGCTGACCGATCCAACCCTACGGGACCGCTTTCAGCGCCGACTGGACACGCTCGACCTCTCGTCGATCACCTTCGCCTGGATGCCGGGGCGCCAGAATCGCCAGCTTGCCGGCATGACGCTGGAGCAGTACGCGCGACGAACGAAACGTCGCCCTGCGGACGCGCTGTGCGACCTCTTGATCGAGGAGAGCATGGCCGTGTTGCTGGTCTTTCACAGCGAGGAGCGCGGGTTGGAAGCGGAATTTCTCGCCCACCCCTGCTCCATGGTGGGAAGCGACGGCATCTTTTTCGCCGAGGGCAAGATTCACCCGCGGCAGTACGGCTCCGCCGCGCGAGTGCTCGGCCATTACGTCCGGCGCAAGCGGCTCTTCTCCCTGGAGGAGGCCGTTTACAAATTGAGCGGCTTTGCCGCGGCCCGTTTCAAACTGAAGAATCGCGGCGTGATCCGCAGAGGCGCCTACGCCGATCTTGTGGTCTTCGATCCGGAGACGATCGCCGACAACGCCACCTTCGACGACCCGCACCAGCCGGCGACCGGCGTCGAGCATGTGATCGTCAACGGCGCACCGATCGTGATGCACGGCAAGCCGGTGAGCAGCGCGCTGCCGGGACGTTATCTGCGATTTGGCGCCGAATAGGGCGCTTGGATGAAGCGATTATTTTTTAGGAACAACAGGAAAGGACGCAAAAGAAGATGAAACGTTCTTTGATGGTCTGGGGCGGCTGGGAAGGCCATGAGCCGCTGCAGTGCGTGCAAATTTTTGCGCCGTTGATGGAGGCGGCCGGCTTCAGCGTGGACATCGTCAATTCGCTCGATATTTACACCGACGTGGAACGGCTGCGCAGCTACAACGTCATCACGCAGGTCTACACGATGAGCACGATCACGCCGGAACAGGAGAAGGGGCTGCTCGACGCCATCGAAAGCGGCGTAGGCTTCGCCGGCTGGCACGGCGGCATGGCGGACGCCTTCCGCAACAATCCCAACTACCAGTTCATGGTGGGTGGCCAGTGGGTGGCCCATCCCGGCAACATCATTGATTACACGGTCAACATCATCAACCACGAAGATCCGATCACGGCGGGTCTGTCCGATTTTCAGATGCACTCCGAGCAGTATTACATGCACGTCGATCCCTCCAACGAGGTGTTGGCGACGACGACCTTCAGCGGCGAATATTGTCCCTGGATCGAAGGCGTGGTGATGCCGGTGGTCTGGAAACGCCGTTGGGGCGCCGGTCGGGTTTTTTACGCGTCGGTGGGGCACGTCGCAGCCGACTTCGACGTGCCGGAGGCCAGAGAGATTGTCCGCCGCGGTCTGTTGTGGGCCGCTAAAGAATTTTGAGGCGTTTTATGAGCGAGGTTCAACCTGTCTCCGTAGGCGTCATCGGCTGTGGCAACATCAGCGGCGCCTACATGCGCATGTTGAAAACCCTTCCCATCGTGCGGGTGGTCGCCTGCGCCGATCTGCGGCCAGAGGCCGCTCAGGCGCTGGCCGAGCAATATCAGGTGCCATGCGTGCTCTCCGTCGAAGCTTTGTTGGCCGACCCCCAAATCGAGATCGTGTTGAATTTGACCGTGCCGCAGGCGCACGGCGCAATCGCCATCGCCGCTCTCGAGGCGGGCAAATCAGTCTACAACGAAAAGCCGCTGGCCCTCACGCGCGAGGAGGGACGCCGCATGTTGGCATTGGCGGCGCAGAAGGGGCTGCGCGTCGGCGGTGCACCGGACACCTTCCTCGGCGGCGGGCTGCAGACCTGTCGCGAGCTGATCGACGCCGGCGTCATCGGTGAACCGGTGGCGGCTACGGCGTTCATGATGAGTCGCGGTCACGAGCACTGGCATCCCAACCCGGTCTTTTATTATCAGAAAGGCGGCGGCCCGATGTTCGACATGGGGCCCTATTACCTCACCGCCCTGGTGAGCCTGCTGGGGCCGGTGCGTCGCGTCACCGGCGCCACGCGCATCACGCGGCCGCAGCGCATCATCACCAGCCAGCCACGCTACGGCGAGGTCATCGAGGTGGAGACGCCCACGCACGTCGCCGGGCTGCTCGACTTCGCCGCCGGCCCGATCGGAACGATCATCACCACCTTCGACGTGCAGGCCTCCAACCTGCCCTGGATTGAAATCTACGGAACAAAAGGCACGCTGGCTGCGCCCGATCCCAACACCTTCGGCGGGCCGGTGCGCGTGCGCCTCGCCGGCGACGACGCCTGGAAAGAAATTCCGGTGACGCGACCGTACACAGAGAACAGCCGCGGATTGGGGTTGGCCGACATGGCGGAGGGAATGCGCACAGGGCGACCGCACCGCGCCAGCGGCGAGCTGGCCTACCACGTGCTGGACATCATGCACGCCATTCACGAAGCTTCGGACGAAGGGCGCCACATCGTGCTGGAGAGCACATGCGAACGGCCTGAGCCGTTGAATGTTGCGTAATCCGTGGGGCGTGGTGCGTGGTGTGTGTTGCGTATGGAGCGGAGTGCACTCTCACGCAATATGGAGCGGAGTGCACTCTCACGCAACACGCACCACGTCCCTTTTCGCGTCTCTATCCCAATCCCAGACAGGACGCCAGCTCCTCCATCGAGGCGTTGCCGCCGCTCAAAATCAGGGCAATGCGCTTGCCCACAACCTGATCTCGAAGCCTCAGCGCGGCCGCCAGAGGCGCTGCGCCCGCCGGTTCGGCCAGCGTCTTCGCCTTTTCCAGATAGACGCGCATGGCCTGGAACATTTCGGCGTCTTCGACGAGCACAAAATCATCGAGATGCTCCCACAAGATGGCCTGCGGCATCAGAAACGGCGCGCCCGTGGCTAAGCCGGCGGCGCGCGTGGCGATCGGCGCCGTGCGTTCGTTGCGCGCCTGCCAGGTGAGAAACGCCGCCGGCGCTCCCGCCGCCCCGACGCCGATGACCTGAATCTGCGGGTTGAGCGTCTTCGCCACCAGACATGCGCCGGCGCAGCCGCTTCCTCCACCCACGGGGACGAAAATCATCTCCACATCGGGCTGGCTTTCGAGAATTTCCAGCGTATGGGTGGCGACGCCGGCGATCAGCAGCGGCTCGTCCCCAGAGGAGATGAACCGCAATCCCTGCTCCTGTTCCAGCGTCAGACAATGGCGTTTGCTCGCCTCGAAATCGGCGCCATGAAAAACCACCTCGGCGCCGTAGGCGCGCATGGCGTTGACCTTGACAGGATTGGCGCCTTCCGGCACGACGATGACGGCGCGCACGCCGAAAAGCTGCGCTGCATAGGCGATGGACTGACCATGATTGCCGGTGGAGGCCGTCACTACGCCGCGTCGTCGCTCTTCCGCCGTCAAATGCGCCATGAAGTTGATCCCGCCGCGCACCTTGAACGCCCCGATCGGCTGGTAGTTCTCGTGCTTGACGTACACCGTGGCGTTCAGCAAAGCGTCCAGTTGAGGATAGTGATGCAGCGGCGTCGGCGGCAGATGCGCGGCGATCACTCTGCGCGCGTGAAGCACATCTCGAAAAGTAGGCGACATTTGCGCTTGAATCATATTGGTTCTCGGAATGGATGGATGATTTTTGGGTCATTCTCTTGAAGTTGAGACATTGCAGAGGATCACGGCGAACGGCGGATTTGTCAAGTCATGCAGAGGCGCAGCGAGAGACGCCGTCGCATCGCTGCAGGGGGCGCCATCAGTCCGGTGAGCATCAGACGAGCAGACGCCGGTTCAAAGGCAAGGCCAACCAGAAAGGGGCGGCGCACAGAAAGCGAGTTGTGAATCGCCTCGAAATGCAGTACAATAGAAAGCAGCCGGCTTGTTGGATTTTTCACAATTTGGATTTTTCATAATGCGGAGGCGCCCTTCATGAGAGACATGACGGTGCTCGAGGCGAAGCGCTACGGCGTCATCACGTGCGGGCCGCATCAAAAGTTGCTGGCCGCCGCCTGCACCATGCAGGAGCACAACATCAGCGCGCTGGTCGTCGTCGACGAAGAGGGGTATCTGATCGGCGTCATCACGCGCACCGACCTTGTGCGCGCCTGCTACGAACGGATGGACTGGGAGCAACAGCCGGTGCAGGCCTATATGAACCCCGACGTCGCCACCGTCTTTCTGAACGACTCCTTGCTGAAGGTGATGGAACTCCTGCTCAACCGCCACATCCATCGCGTGGTCGCCGTCGAGGCGGTGGATGGCCGACTCAAGCCGCGAGGCGTCCTGTCGGCGGCGGATATCGTCTACCATATGGCGCGCTGTCATTCTTGATCGAGCATCCGCCATTGGGCGCAAGGATTTTCCATTCAAGGGAACTGACCGTTACTCTGGCCCAGCCCTTTCGTCTTGATCGATAGAGACAAAAAACCCCGAACATGGTGAAACCCGTAGCGTCGTGAGAGAAGACAAGGTTTGCATCTCGATGCAAGGAAGGAGCAGTGAAATGACAAGGCGCAGCGTACTATCGTCTGGCGTGCGGGCTGGATCGCTGCTGTTGGCGTTGGCGATTGTGCTGGCTGCGGCGTTGACGCCGGCTATTGCACGCGCCGCTCCACAGGAAAGTGCGCCCGCCGCCGTGACGGCGAGCGGAGGATGCGTGGCGTATCATTACGTCCGCCCCGGCGAAAACCTGACGCGCATCTCGCGCATCTACGGGGTGAGCGTCTGGCACATCGCTCAGGTGAACGGCATCCGCAATCCCAGCTTGATTTATGTGGGGCAGGTGCTGTGCATTCCCAGCACATACCACCCGCCGGCGCCGCCCCCGCCTGCTTTTTGCGGTCAATATTACACGGTGAAATTGGGAGACACCCTTAGCAGCATCGCGCGGCGCTGCGGCACCACCGTGCGTGCGTTGGTTTACTTGAACGGCATTCCCAACCCGAATTACATCCGGGCGGGTCAGGTGCTGCGCATCTACTAGAGCGCGTCTCGTCCGCAAGAAGCAAAGAGCGTCCCAACCCCCGCCGCAACCCTCTTCCAGGAAGCGTTGGCGCTCCCTGGAAGAGGGTTGCCTGAATCATGTGCATGCGCCGTTGCCATCGGCGAGTGCGTCGCATCCCTGTCAACGTGGACTGAATCATGCGCATCGTCATCACTGCCGACCTGCACTATCGCCCCGCCCATAGACGTCGATATCTTGCTTTCGCCGAACGTATCGCAGGCCAATGTCCAGATTGTCTGATTCTGGCCGGCGATCTCGGCCATCCATTGCGACTCTTTCGACGTGCGTTGGAGCTATTCGAGCCGTTGAGTTGTCTCAAGCTGTTGGTGACGGGCAACCACGACCTCTATTGCAGCGAGCACGACAGCCGCACCTTGTGGGAATCGGTTCTGCCGGCGGTGATTCAAGACGCCGGTTTTCTGTGGCTGGAAGAAGAGACGGTGCAGCTCGGCGATCTGGGCGTCTGCGGCACCATGGGCTGGTATGACTATTCGACCAGCGAGCCGACGCTCGCTCTGCCAGACGCAGCCTATCCGCTGCTCAAGACCCTGGTGAACCACGACGCCGATTACATCGACTGGCCCTGGAGCGATCGCGCCATGGCGCGCTATCTGGCGCGCAGCTTCGAGCGCCGCCTGGCCGACCTGGAGGCGAACCCTTCCATCCGTCGCATCCTGGTGGTCACGCACATGCCGATTTTCGACGAAGCGATTCCTTCGCATCCGGAATGTGAACGGCTGAGCCTTCTGCGCGCCTACATGGGCAACCTGGCGCTGGGCGAAATGGTGCGCTCCTCAGCCAAGGTCACCCACGTGGTGAGCGGCCATCTTCATCGCAGCGGCCGCTATTGCATCGCCGGCGCCTATCGGGAGATCGACCATCGCGTCATCGGCGTCTGTGACGGATTGCCAGAAACCGTCATTCTCAGTTTTGATTAACCCTCGCGCCAGCCCGAGCAGCAGTCCATGTTTCACTTCCTCAGAAGCAGCTCAGACTCCGTCGCAGCGAGAAAGGCGTCGACGGCCTCATAGGCGACGCGCTTCATGCCCCTTCGCTATCCGCCATCTCCCGGTCGTACAAGATCATGTCCAGGTCGCCGGGAGAATGGCCAAGCTGCGTCAACACCTGGGCGATCTCGGCGCGATGCTGCGTGCCGTGGTTGACCACGTGCACCAGAATATGCCAGAGCGTGCTCGAAAACGGACGACCGGCTGTCGTGACGTAGGCCAGCGGTTGCGAAAGGTCATCCTCCGTCAGCGAAGCCAGATAGGCGCGCATGGCGTTTTCCTCTTCGGCCCAGCGCGCTGCGATGGATTCCACCGTAGGAAATTCTCGAGGGTCCAACATGGCGCTGGGCGAACGATGCTCCTGACAGCGGATGCGCCAAAGCCACTCTGCGCCCATCATGTGCACCAGAACATCACGGATGCTCCCCCAGCTCAGATTCTGCGGCGCCACCAATTCTTCAGGAGACAATTGCGCGGCCGCCTCCAGAATTCTGCGATTGGCCCAGTAGTTGTAGTCGTAAAGCGTCATGAGGTCGGAAACGTTCATCAGGAAGTCCTTTCGCCGAGCGCCGGGTTCAATAGGATAGCTCTTTCAGCCACCAACGCCCCTCGCGCAAAACAAATTGCCAGCGGTCGTTGCCGAGCGTCGCCGTCGCCACATCGCCATCCACATCCACCACCGGTTCGAGCGGCTCCGGCAAGGGAGGCGGCGGCGATGGAAAGACGGCCAGCAGATAGCGATCCAGGATAGCGTCTCGCCCCTGCCAGATGTAGGCGGCGGCGGGATCGTCGGATCCTCGGCGGTCGATGATGCGCGCGTCGTCCGCCCACAGCTGCGCCAGCGTCGCCAGGTCGCGCGCCCGGGCGGCATTGCGCTCCGCCAGGATCAGCGACGCCGCGATCTCTTCGATGGCGCCGCCCTCTGCAGCCATTATAACCGACGACAGCAACTGTTCTTGCATCGATGGCGGCGGAAGATGAGCGTCTACAACGGCGGGAAGCGGAGCCG
This sequence comes from uncultured Caldilinea sp., assembly GCF_937128415.1. GTDB lineage: Bacteria > Chloroflexota > Anaerolineae > Caldilineales > Caldilineaceae > Caldilinea. The sequence continues at coordinate 131,051 of NZ_CAKZMJ010000026.1, read as the reverse complement.
GGGCGCGAGTGCACGCCGTCAATGCGCCGGCGGCTGCAAGAAGCAGCCATAGCATAAAGGCTTTTGCATTTTCTTTCGATGCAGACTATACTAGGCACCTTGGAGCGGCCTTTTAAGCCCGAATGGTGTGAGTTCGGTGGGATTTTCATTGTTGGCGACGCCGTCAAGACATGGCGCCGATGTGAAAAACATGACATAGAAAAGAGCGCATGTATGAACCCGGTCATCTTTCAATGGGGCCCTTTTTCTTTGCACTGGTATGGCGTCTTTATCGTCGGCGGCGCCGTGTTGGCAGCCTGGATTTCCGGCCGCACCGCCGCCAGAGCCGGTTTGGATTCCGACCATATCTGGAACATGCTGGCCTGGGCGCTGATCCTTGGCATCATCGGCGCCCGGCTTTACCACGTCTTCAGCTCGCCCGCCAACGGCGTCGGCTTCAGCTATTATATGCAAAACCCACAGGATATTTTTAACTTCTGGAGCGGTGGGTTCCGCGGCCTGGGCATCTACGGCGGCCTGATCGGCGGCCTTCTGGGAATTGCGATTTACGCGTGGCGCAAAAAACTCGATCTTGTGATGTGGCTTGATTTCATTGCCCCAAACGTCCTGCTCGCCCAGGCGATCGGTCGCCTGGGGAACTGGGTCAACCAGGAGCTCTATGGCCCGCCTACCAATCTCCCCTGGGCCTTTCACATCAATCCGGAATTCCCCTGCCAAGACCCGCCGAACCGCCCGCTCTCCGTGCAGCCCTGCGGCACCGGCCACCTGCAACCCTTTGACCAGCAGTCGCTCGACTGGTACGCCAGCAACGGCTTTCATCCCACCTTTTTCTATGAAGCGCTGTGGAATCTCTTCGCCTTCGCCCTGTTGACTTTTCTGTTCCGCCGCTATGGCGAGCGCTTCCGCAAGGGCGACGGAATTCTGCTCTACTTCATCGCCTACCCGCTCGGTCGGTTCTGGGTGGAGATGTTCCGCCCGGACGCCTGGGTGATGGGCACGCTGCCGACGGCGCAGTGGATTGCGCTCATCAGCATCACGGTCAGCGTCATCGGCCTCATCGTGCGCCATTGGGGGTGGGACTGGCGCGCAGATCGCGCCGGCTCGATGGCCTATATGCAAGGGCCGGTGGAGCCTGTCGCCGGCAAAGCGGCCACAGCATAAGCAAGTTCAAAGTTCTGGATAGGCGCTCTCCAGGGAGCGTTTCAGCCTGAGCACGCCTTCCTGCAACAGCTCGGGCGCGTAATAGGCGAAGCTGATGCGCAAACAGTTGCGCAGGTCGCCGCAGCCGGAGAAGCGCACCCCAGGCCGAAAACCAACTTTGTGAGCCAGCGCTGCGCGCAGCAGATTCTCTGCATCGACCGTCTCCGGCAGGCGCAGCCAAAAAAAGTAGCCGCCCGTCGGCCTCGCATAGTCTACAACGCCCTCGAAATGTTCCTGCAGGGCGCTGTCCAATGCATCGATGCGCTGGCGGTAGACCTCGTGCAGGTGATTCAGATATGCATCCTGCCAGCCTTGCTCCAGAACCACGCGCACCAGGCCGGAGGTGAAGGGGTTGAGGCCGCCGCCGCTGTCGAGCAGGCCGGAGGTCGAGAGGCGGTGCATGTGCTGAGGCGCAGCCTGAATCCAGCCAAGACGCAGCCCCGGCGCCAGAATTTTGGAGAACGAGCCAAGCCCCAACACCCGGCCCGTGGCGGCGAAGGAAGCCAGCGGCGGAGGGGGCGCTGCATCGTAGCTCAGCAGATGATAGACTTCATCGGCGACGATCAAAAAATCGTGCGCTTCCGCCAGCTCCACCAACCGTTGACGCCGTTCCAACGGCAGCGTGAAACCGGCCGGATTCTGATGCGTCGGAATGGTGTAGAGCAGGACAGGACGGTGACGTTGCAGCGCCTCTTCCAGCGCATCGACGTCGAGACCGTCGGCGTCGGTGGGCGCCGGAACCACGGTCAGGCGATGGTCGGCGAAGATGCGCAACGCCAGAAAGTAGGTCGGCTCTTCGACGAAAATTACATCGCCCGGCTGCGTGTAGAGCGTGCAAATGAGATCGAGCGCCTGTGAGGCGCCTGCGCTGACGAAGAGATGCTCCATCTCCACCGGAACGTGGTAGCGACTGCTTAAAAAGTTGGCCAATGCATGGCGGAAATAGCCGTCGCCTTGCTCCCATCCATACTGAAGCAGCGAAGCGTCTGTTTGCGCAAGGCGCAACGCCGCCGCTTCCTGGAGGATGGCGCGCGGCAACAGCTCGTCTCCTGGATGACCCAGGCCAAAGTCAATGACATCCGGATCGGCGTGCGATTGGGTGGTTTGAAATTGCATTTTCATAGGCGCTTATTGTGCCGCAGATCGTCGCCGAGCGCCAGTTGTCACAGGGATAGAAGCGGCGCAGCCAGCCCGCCTCTCTTTCACAAGAAGCTTGGAACTTTCTGGAACACGCCGTCGAGTCGCAAACTGACGCACAAATTGATCAGAATCTGCGCACATTTTGCGCTATACTACGGAAAACACCCGGCTACAGCGCCCTGTTCACAGGAGTCGAACCATGCGCAACCCAATCAATCTCTTATCGCCCGTCTGGACGCACCTGACCCACGTGCAGCCGGTGCGCGGGGAAGGCGTCTATCTCTACGATGCAGACGGCGTTCGCTACATGGACTTCACCTCCGGCATCGGCGTCACCAACACCGGCCACGCCCATCCACGCGTGGTGCAGGCGATTCAGGAGCAGGCGGGCGCCTTGATCTTTGGCCAGATGAACATCGTCATCACGCCGGCGGCGCTGCGGTTGGCGCAGAAGCTGGATGAAGTGACGCCGCCTTCGATTGAACAGTTCTTCTTCTCCAATAGCGGAGCCGAGGCGGTGGAGGCGTCGGTCAAGTTGGCGCGCATGGCGACCAAACGGCGCAACCTGATCGTGATGCAAGGCAGTTTTCATGGCCGCACGCATCAGGCGATGGCGATGACCACCTCCAAATCCATCTATCGCTACGATTATCAACCGTTGCCCGGCGGCGTCTTTGTCACACCCTTCCCCTACAGTTATTATTATGGCTGGAGTGAGGAAGAAACGACGCACTTTTGCCTGCGTCAGCTTGACCAACTGCTCCATAGCCAGAGCGCACCGGACGAGACGGCCGCCATCGTGATCGAGCCGGTGTTGGGTGAGGGCGGCTATGTGCCGGCGCCGAATGCTTTTCTGCGTGAACTACGTTCGCTCTGCGATCGACATGGCATTCTGCTCATCATCGACGAGGTGCAGAGCGGCTTTGGGCGCACCGGCAAGTTCTTTGCGTATGAACACGCAGGCGTCGAGCCGGACATCCTTGTGATGGCCAAAGGGCTGGGCAGCGGCATGCCGATCTCCGCCATCGGCGCGCGGGCGGAGCTGATGGCGCGCTGGAAGCCAGGCACGCACGGCGGCACCTACGGCGGCGGCAACGCCGTCGCAGCCGCCGCGGCGGCTGCCACCATCGACGTCATTCAGGAAGAAGGGCTGGTCGAAAATGCAGCGCAACAGGGCGCGCGGCTGCTCAAAGGCTTGCGCGAAATCCAGGCTGAGCATCCTGTCATCGGCGACGTGCGCGGCCGCGGCCTGATGGTGGGGGTGGAATTCACCGCCCCGGATGGACGCCCCGCCGCCGAGACGGCGACGCGTGTCCAGGCGGAATGCCTGCGCCGCAACCTGCTTCTGCTCACCTGCGGCGCCTACGGCAACGTGATCCGTTGGATACCGCCGCTGGTCGTCGCCGCCGACCAAATCGACGATGCGCTGGCTATCTTCAACGAGGCGATGGCTTCCGTTGGGAAGTGAGCGTTCTTTTGAACAAACCAGAATTATTTTAAGAGGAGTGTCGTATGAAAAAGCACATTGTGATGTCGATGCTGTTGATTGCAGCGCTGTTGGCGCTCAGCGCATGCACGGCGGTGCAGCCCGCTGCACAACAACCCGGCGCTGCGCCGGCGGAGGGCAGCGGCAAACTGGCGCAGATCAAAGCCGCAGGCAAGATCGTCGTCGGCACCTCGGCGGACTATCCCCCCTATGAGTCGATCGACGCCGACGGCAACTTTGTCGGCTTCGACATGGACCTGATCCGCGCCATCGGCGAGCGTTTGGGCGTCGAAGTTGAAATCCAGGACATGCCCTTTGACTCTTTGATCGCCGCCTTGCAGGAAGGCAAGCTCGACGCTGTGATTGCAGCCATGCAGGCCACCGCCGAGCGAGAGGAAAAAGTGGATTTCACGATTCCCTATCGCATGACCAAAGACGCCTTCGCTGCGGCGCAGAATTCCACGTTGGTGATGGAAAAGCCCGAAGACGCGGCCGGCCACAGCATCGGCGTGCAGACCGGCACCGTGCAGGAGCGCTGGGTGCAGGAAAATCTGGTGGCGACCGGGCTGACGCCTGCTGATAAGGTTTTCAGCTACGAGCGCGCCGATCAAGCTGCGCTCGACGTGGCCAACGGACGCATCGAGCTGCTGTTGATGGACGCCGAACCGGCCATGGAGCTGGCGAAACAGACCGGCCTGAAAATTCTGTTGATCACCGAATCCACCGCGGAAGGCGGCAAGAGCATCGCCATTCCCAAAGGCGCCAGCGACCTCAAGGCGGAGCTGGATCGCATCATCCAGGAGATGCTCGAAGACGGCACGATCCAGCGCATTCAGGAGGCGAACGGCCTGCCGTAAGGCTCTGCGATGGACTTTGTTCAAAATCTAGTCACCACCTTCAACTTTATTTTGCAGGGCGTCTGGGTCACGATCGGCGTCACGCTGGTTGCGCTGTCGGTTGGACTGGTCTTCGGCGTGGCGATGGCGATGGCGCGCGTCTACGGCAATTCCTTTCTTCAGGCCGTGGCTGCGGTCTACAGCGTCATCGTCCGCGCCGTGCCGGTGGTCGTGATCATCTTCATCCTGTTCTTTGTGATCGCCCGCTTCGTCAACCTGTCGCCTTTTTGGGCCGGGTCGCTGGCGTTGGGCTTTGCTTCGGGCGCGTATCAGAGCGAAATCTTTCGCGGCGCCTTTCAGGCGGTGCCGCCCGGTCAGATGATTGCAGCCCGCGCCATCGGCATGAGCAAGTTGCAGGCGATCCAAAGCATCATCCTGCCCCAGGCCGTGCGGTTGGCGTTGCCGGCCTGGGGCAACGAAGCGACGCTGGTGCTCAAGGATTCGACGCTGGTCTTCGTCGTCGGCGTGCCGGAGATTTTACGCCGCGCGCAACAGGTCAGCGCCCGCACCCTGGAGCCGTTTATGGCCTTCAGCGTCGCCATGCTGCTCTATCTCATCCTGACGTTGGTGACTACGCAAGTTCTGCAATGGTTCGAGCGCCGCTATCGGCTGCAAATGTAGGAGCGTCCCTTGTCCACAGCCACGGCACCTATTTTGCGCATCGAGAACATCCACAAATCCTTCGGCGAGACGCGTGTGCTGACCGGCATTTCGCTCACAGTGCAGCCCCAGGAGGTCGTCGTCCTGGTGGGGCCGAGCGGCTCCGGCAAGAGCACGCTGCTGCGTTGCATTAACCTGCTCAGCCCGCCCGACTCCGGTCGCATCTGGCTGGAAGAGCAGGAAATCACGGCGCCCGGCGTCAATCCCGACAAGGTGCGCCAGCGCATCGGCATGGTCTTTCAAGACTTCAACCTCTTCAATCACCTGACCGCGCTGGGCAACGTCATGATCGGGCTGACGAAGGTGCGCAAGATGTCCAAGAAAGAAGCGCACGACCTCGCCATGTTCGAGCTGGAGCGCGTTGGGCTCGTGGATCGAGCCCATCACTATCCGGCGCAACTGTCGGGCGGGCAGAAGCAGCGCGTCGCCATCGCGCGGGCGCTGGGCATGGACCCGCACATGATGCTCTTCGATGAGCCGACCTCTGCGCTCGACCCGGAGCTGACGGGCGAGGTGCTCGAGGTGATGCAGCAGCTTGCCAGAGAAGGCATGACGATGATCGTCGTTTCGCACGAAATGGGCTTCGCCCGACAGGTGGCCAGCCGCGTCGTCTTCATGGAAGGCGGGGTCGTCGTTGAGGAGGGAACGCCGACGCAGATGTTCGAGCAGCCGGTGCATGAACGCACGCGCGTCTTTCTACGCAAGATCGCCGACATGGACAGCGGCGGCCGTTGAGGGAGCGACGATGGAAGCGTTTGTGCAGCTGTTGAACAACGTCTTGCCCTCCCTGTTGCAGGGCGTGGGGGTGACGCTGCAGATTGCAGCAGTTTCCCTGCTGCTCGGCATGGCGATCGGTTTGCCGGTGGGCGTGGGGCGCGTCTATGGGCCGCGTTGGCTGCAGCGCGCGTTGGCGGCCTATATCACGCTTTTCCAAGGCACGCCGCTGCTGATCCAGCTCTTCTTGGTCTATTATGGCTTGCCGGACCTGGGGTTAACGTTAGGACGCATGGAGGCGGCCTTTCTGACGCTGGGCCTCAACAGCGGCGCTTACCAGGCCGAGTACCTGCGCGGAGCGTTGCAGTCCGTAGGCGAAGGGCAAATGACCGCCGCGCGCGCCATCGGCATGAGCAAATGGCTGGCCGTGCGCAGCATCATTCTGCCGCAGGCGCTGCGCCTCGTCCTGCCCGCCTGGTCCAACGAGGCGATCGCCATGCTCAAGTACACAGCGGTCGTCTTTCTAATCGCCGTGCCCGACCTCATGGGGCAGGCGAAGATTCTCTCCAGTCGCTACTTTGCGCCGATCCCCATCTACATGATCGTCGCCGTTTTTTACATCGTGTTGGTCGGTGCAACCTATCTGCTTCTGCGGCAACTGGAGCGTAAGCTCCACATCCCCGGCTTGACCGGCGAAACGCACTGACATGGACACATCACCCACGCCTCATGGTCTTTCACAAAATCATCCGACAATCCTCGTAGGTGCGGCTCTCAGCCGCACATCCTCCGCAGACCACAAGATTTTGGATGATTTGAGCAAGCGCAGCTTCTGACAGACCTCCTTCGTCACGCCTCTGGCGCGACCTAGGGCAAACGCTCTATGAAGTGCAACGCGTTCACCGCCGGAGCGTCAATGCGGCTATAGGCGCCGTCCGGCCAACGAATCTCCAGGGCGCGAGGGAGCGCGCCCGACGGGACGCCCAAATGGATACGCGGCGCGTCGCCGCTCAGGTAGCCGCTGCCCACGCGCACATCGCGCATCATCTCCCCTTGATCCGTGACCAGCCGCACCAATGCGCCGATGGCGAAAGGATTGGATGAGCCGGGCTGCCGCAGATCGATAAGCATCGGCGCGCCGCCGCGGCAGAGTTGATTCTCAAAGAGTCGCGCCGGCCCGCGCAGATTGTTGACGACGATGTCGAGATCGCCGTCGCCGTCGAGGTCGGCCATCACCATGCTGCGCCCGCTGTTGAGCGAGTCCAGCCTCCAGCCGGGCATGCGTTCAAAGCGGAGCCCCTGTTCATTGCGAAAGGCCTGGTTTTCCTCCACCAGCTCGTGGTCGGGCAGATGGGCGAAGAGCCGCTCTTCGATCATGCCGTTGACGACGTAGAGGTCTACGTAGCCGTCCAGGTTGAGATCGCCGAATTTGCTGGACCACGCCCAACCTGCGCCGTCGACGCCCCAATCCGGCGCGTGATTCCAGTAGCGGCCATCCGCGCCGCGCACAAGCAAGACATTCTCCATGATCTGCGGGTCGGCGGCGACGCGCGCCTGCACCATGCCGACCATCATGGCCTCCATCATCGGCGTCCAGCCGGCCATCGCCTCGCCCGGATAGGGCTTCATGTCGGCGGCGAAAATCTCGAAGACGCCGTCGTTGTCGACGTCGGCCTGGTCGTAGCTCATGGTGCTGTGCGTCATCGAGACGAGCAAGTGCGTCGCCTCTTGCCAGCCGGCGTCATGGCGCACCCAGGCCATATCGGGCAGGTCGAAGTCATTGCCGACCAGAATGTCCGGTCTGCCGTCGCCGTCCAGGTCTGGGAAGAGGATGGCCAGCGCCTGGGCGGTGGTCGCCAACGCAGTCATGCGGAAACGCCCGCCGATATTTTCGTAGTAGAAGACCCCGCGGCTGACGTCGCCGACGATGTATTCGTTGCCGCGGTCGGTGAGCAGACCGGCGTCGTAGCTGGCGGCGACCAGGTCGAGATCGCCGTCGCCGTCCAGGTCCGCCCAGTTGACGACGTAGGCGGGCGCCGAGACCCCCGGCAGCACGCGACGCGCGAAACGGCCGTCGCCCTCGTTCTCGAAATAATTGAGCGCGCCGGTGTTGCGCGTCAAGACGATGTCCGGCCAACCGTCTGCGTTCACATCCACGATCTTGACGTCGCGCGTTTTTCCTGCAGAGAACGGCTCTTTGCGGAAGCGCAGCCCGCCCTCATTCCAGAAGATGGCGTCGTCGCCGTCGTGATTGCCGAAAACGAGATCGAGATCGCCGTCGCCATCGAGATCGCCCACCGCAAGGCCGGCGCCGTTGGCCTCGAACATCTGCACTACGCCGCTCTCCACTACGGTGACGTGGTCGAGCGTGTGCGTGATAAAACGGTCGGTGCAGCCCTCCGGCTCAACAAGCGAGATGAAGCGATGCGCAACGGGGCGGAGCGAATCCTGCGAAGTCGCCTGAGATGGTGGAATTCCCAGCCACAGCGATCCCACAACAAGAAACGCCAGGAAAGCGTTGCGCCGGCGGCGAAAGCGCCGATTTTCTGAACATGGCTTGAGAGGCGCAAAACTCATGGCGCTATTGTATCATTAGGGGTGGAATGCGCACAGAGGCGCAGAAAGGTAATTTCTTTCAGGACGTTTCGTTTTCATGCAAAGGAGTCGTTTTCATGCAAAGGAGCATACCGCAATGACGCACCTAACGCCGATGACCATGGGGCAACAGTTCGGCCGCCGTTCGTGGGCCGAACCGTGGAAGATCAAGATGGTCGAGCCGATCCGGCTGCTCGATCGCGCCGGCCGCGAGCGCGCCATCGCCGAAGCGGGCTACAACACCTTTTTGCTGCGCTCGGAGGATGTCTACATCGATCTGCTCACCGACAGCGGCACCAACGCCATGAGCGACCGTCAATGGGCGGGCATGATGCTCGGCGACGAAGCCTACGCCGGCAGCCGCAATTTTTATCACCTGGAAGCGGCGGTGCAGAAGCACTACGGCTATAAATATCTGGTGCCGACGCATCAGGGGCGCGGGGCCGAGCACCTGATCAGCAAGGCGCTGATCAAGCCGGGCGACGTCATTCCCGGCAACATGTATTTCACGACGACCCGGCTGCACCAGGAGCTGGCGGGCGGAACCTTCGTGGATGTGATCATTGACGAGGCGCACGACCCCGCCAACCTGCACCCCTTTAAGGGCAACGTCGATCTCGGCAAACTCGAAGACCTCATCAAACGGGTCGGGCCGGAAAAGATCCCCTACGTCAGTCTGGCGGGCACGGTCAACATGGCGGGCGGGCAGCCGGTGAGCATGGCCAACGTCAAGGCGCTGCGCAGCCTGTGCGACCGCTACGGCGTTCGCATCTACCTGGACGCCACCCGCCTGGCGGAGAACGCCTGGTTCATCCAGCAGCGCGAGGAGGGGTATCGAGACAAACCCATCGCCGCCATTGTCAAGGAATTCTGCTCCTACACCGACGGCGCATGGATGAGCGCCAAGAAGGATCACCTGGCCAACATCGGCGGCTGGCTGGCGATGAACCACGAGGACCTTTACGAGACGGCGCGCAATCTGGTTGTCATCTACGAAGGGCTCCACACCTACGGCGGCATGGCCGGCCGCGACATGGAGGCGCTCGCCATCGGCATCGAGGAGGCGCTGCAAGACGACTATATGAGCGCGCGCATCGGTCAGGTGCATTATTTGGGCGAGCTGTTGAGCGACTGGAACATCCCGATCGTGAAGCCGGTGGGCGGCCACGCCGTCTTCCTCGACGCGAAGGCCATCTACGCCCACATTCCGCAGGATCGCTTCCCGGCGCAGACGCTGGCTGCGCAGCTCTATCTGGACTCCGGCATTCGCTCGATGGAGCGCGGAGTCGTCAGCGCCGGCCGCGATCCGGTCACCGGCGAGCATCGCTATCCGAAGCTGGAGCTGGTGCGGCTGACCATCCCGCGTCGCGTCTACACGCAGGCGCACATGGATGTCGTCGCCGAGGCGGTGAAGGCGGTCTACGACGAACGTGAGAAGGTGCGCGGCCTGCGCATGGTCTACGAGCCGAAGTATCTGCGCTTTTTCCAGGCGCGCTTCGAGCCGCTCTGATCCGGATCGACGACGCTCGGCGCCATCTCCTGAAGTCGCCACACCCCACAGCCAGTCGATAGATTGAACGCTCTCATCCTCCAGGAAGCCCAGAGCTTCCTGGAGGATGACGCCCCAAATCTGTGCTCGCGAGAAATTAAGAGGTCTGCTCCCCGATGCGCGACCACGCCCAGTCCATGAAGTCCTCCAGATCGCCGCTGAGGCTTGCCAGCAGGTCGAGCAGGCGCCGGTGCATCTCGTCGTCGGCGTTCCACAGCCCGCGCTGGATCGCCTCCAACAGCCGCCGGACGATCTCCCGCAGCGCCCAGGGGTTGCTGCGTCGCAGGAAAGCCTGCATCTCGGCGTCGAAGGCGTAACGCTCGGCGACCTCGGCGTACATCCAGTCCTCCACGACGTCGGAGGTGGCGTCGTAACCGAAGAGATAATCCACGGTCGCCGCCATCTCCAGCCCGCCTTTGTAGCCGTGGCGAGTCATCGCCTGCAGCCACTTGGGGTTGACGACGCGCGCGCGAAAGACGCGCGCGGCTTCTTCCTTCAGGCTGCGCACGCGCACGCGCGCCGGATCGCTGGAGTCGCCGAAGTAGGCGAGCGGCGGCTTGCCGCTCAGGGCGCGGATGGCTGCGATCATGCCGCCGTGATACTGGAGGTAGTCGTCGTAGGTGAAAAGGTCGTGTTCGCGGTTGTCCTGATTCTTGACCGCCGCCTGGGTGGTGCGCAGCGCCGCAGTGAAATCTTCATAGGCGATCGCCCCATCTTCCCCGCGAGTGTAGGCGTAGCCACCCCAGGCCACGTACGCGCGGGCGAAGTCTTGCACATCGCGCCAGTTGCCTGCCTCGATCAAGGGCAAGATGCCGGCGCCGTATGCGCCGGGCTTGCTGCCGAAGACGCGGTAGCGCGCCCGTCGATCGGCCTCCTGCGGCGGCGCGCCCTCGCGCATCAATTCCGCCCTGCGCTCGAGGTAGAATTTGCGCGGAAAATTCTGCTCCAACGGCTCATCGAGGTCGATCACCCGCTGAGCAGCTTCGTCCAGCAGAGAGACCAGATGCGGGAGACCATCGCGGAAAAAGCCGGTGATGCGCGGGATGACGTCCACGCGCGGGCGCCCCAGCTCCGCCAGCGGGATCACCTCCAACCCGATGACCCGACGATTCTCCTGGCGCCAGACCGGCCGCACGCCGAGCAACGCCAGCGCCTGGGCAATGTCGTCGCCCTGGGTGCGGATGGCGGTCGTGCCCCAGACGCTGAGGCCCACCCGTTGCGGATACTCCCCGCGCTCGCTGTGGTAGCGCTCGATCAGCTCTTCCGCCAGCCGACGCCCCACCTCCCAGGCCGTCGGGCTGGGCAAGCCGCGCGGATCGACCGTGTAAAAGTTGCGGCCGCTGGGCAGAATGTGCGCCATGCCGCGGGTCGGCGCGCCGGCGGGGCCTGCGGGGACAGGAGCGCCTTCGAGCGCATCGAGCAAGTTCAGAATTTCACGGTCGGTCTGGCGCAACGCAGGCGCCACCTGCTCGCAGGCGAAGCGCAGCGCCTGGACCAGCTCGGCGTGATTGTCGGCCTCGGGGAGGGCGCGGCTCACGATGCGCCCCACGCAGGCGGGGTCGAAGTTTGTCTCCGCCAGCTGGTGAAGCAGACCCATGGCCGTCTCCTCCACGCGACGCTCCTCCTGCGTCTTGCCGCGGCGCCAGTCGTCGGTCAGCTCCACGCGCAGAGCGCGCGCCACCGCTGCGCGCAGCCCCGGCGCCGCAAGGTTCGGCAGCCGCAGCAGCGCGTAGAGCATGTCCACCAGCGCCTTCCCTTGCGGAGCCTCGCCGAGGATATGCAGGCCGGCGTGAATTTGCAGACTTTGCAGCTCGCACAGATAGCCGTCCACGTCTTCGATCATGTGGGCGAACTCCGGCCCGTTGAACTCGACCACGCGCACCGGAATGCCCTCCGGCGTGAGGGTTTCGTCCCAGGCGTGGCTATGTTTGGCGTTCTGCCGTTGGAGAATTGTTGCAATTTCGCCGTCTAACCGGGTGCGGCGCACCAGCTCCCAAATCTGCGCCTGGAGCAGCGGCAGCTTGTCCGGGCTGGTGGCCTCACAGGCGTAATATTCGGTCACCAGTTGATAGAGCTCGGCCAGGTCGCCGTACAGCTCGGCGTTCGTCTGCGGCGGGGGCAGGTGGCCGATCAACACGGCGTGCGTTCGCCGTTTGGCCTGCGCGCCCTCGCCGGGGTTGCTCATGATATACGGATAGAAAAAGGGGACGTCGCCGATGAAGGCGTCCGGGAAGCAGTCGGGCGAGGGGCCGACGCCCTTGCCGGGGAGCCATTCCAGCGTGCCGTGGGTGCCCATGTGCACGATAGCGTCCGCACCCCAACCGCCCTCTTCCTGTGGAGTCGTCAGCCAGCGGTAGAAGGCGTGATAGTGATAGGTCGGCGGCAGCTCCGGCGCATGGTAGATGGCGTCCGGGTCTTCGCCGTAGCCGCGCGGAGGTTGGAGCGCCACGAGCACATTGCCCAGCTCCAGGGTTGAAAAAAGCAGGGCGTTGTTGTGCACATAGGCGGGGCCGGGCGGGCCGCCCCAGCGTTGGTCCATTTGCTCTCGCTGGAGCCAGGTGAGGCCGTTGCGCCAGGCGGCGTAGGTCTCCATCGGTGCGCAGCGCGCCTGAGCGAGCTGGAAATCGGCCAGGAAGTCTTTGTCGTAGCTGCCGCGGGCGATGATGGCGTGCATCAGCGCGTCGGGTGTCTCCGGCGCGTTTTCCAGCCGATAGCCGCGGCGCTGCATGGCGTCGAAGATGCGCAGCAGCGAAGCCGGCCCGTCGAGGCCGACGGCGTTGCCGATTTTGCCCGCCTTGGCGCTGCTATTGGTGAGGACGAAGGCGATGCGCTTTTGCGCGTTGGGCTTGCGGCGCAGGCGGATATAGCCAAAGGCCAGCCGCACCACGCGGGCGATGCGTTCGGCGTCGGGTTGGTAGCGGCGCTCCTGCTTGAAGCTGATCGGCGCGGTGATGACGCGTCCGTCGAATTCGGGCAACACGACGTTCATTGCGGTGTCCAGCGGGCCGAGGCCGCGGATGGCGGCCAACCATTGTTCGCGGCTCTCCCCGCTGGCGATGGCCTGGAGGATGGGGAAGCGCGCCTGCGCCGCTACGTCGGAGGCGAGCGTGAAGCTGGTGGTTGCGATCAGGACGTCGAGCGGCTGCGTCTCGCCCAGGCCGTATTGTTGGATGAGCGTGGCCAGGTCGTTGCGACTGCTGACGAAGAAGGGCAATGCAACTGCACCCTGCGCTTCGATTTCGGCGATCAGCGCATCTACGAAGGCAGTGTTGCCGCTGAGCCAGTGCGCCCGGTAGAAGAGCACGCCGATCACGGGGCGCTCCTGAGGCGCCGCGGCGCCGCTGCTTTTCCCCGGTGAGGCGCAGCGACTGAGTGCACCGCAACAGTCGGCGCCGCTGTGGCCGGCTGCATAGGCTTGCCAGTCGGCGAATTCACAGCGGCCCCCCAGCGCGGGGTGATAGAGGCCCAGTTTGGGCTGAGGCTGCGGCGCCGCATAGCCATAGCCGGTGGCGAAATAGTGGTCGCTCAGGAAGAGAAGCAGTTGCGTCAGGTTTTCCACCCCGCCCTCTTGGAAATAGGCATAGACGTCGCGGGCGATGACCGGATCGGTGGAAAGCGCGTCGAGCTGTGGATCGGGGCCAATGGCGGAGACGCAAAGAAAGACGCGGTCGGTTTGCCGACACACCTCGGCGATGCGCCGAAGCTGGGGCGCGCTTTCGAGCCCGCCTTCCACGCGGGCCAGAACCAGTTGGGCGTCGCGCAATTCGTTGCGCTCGAACGCACTGAGCGCCTCGGGCTTGCGCAGCGGCTCCAGCGGCAAGCCGCGCACCGTGGGGAAATCTTCCGGCAGGCGCTCGCCGATGCGTTCCAACGCCAGCAGGTCGGTGTCGGCGTGAGAGAGCACCAAAATCGGCGCCACAAAATCGTCAGGCTGCAGTCTGACGTCTGCAGCGGCGGAGGGCTGAAGGACCTGCGCGAGCTGCTCTTGTTGCCAGGCGTAGAAATTAAAGACGAAGGGCTGGAGCGTCTCCGGCACAGGCAGCAGCGCATTGGCCTCCACCATCTGCTCGATGTAGTCGTAGAGGGCCAGCACCTGCCATTCGGTGTTGAATGACTGGAACCAGATGGAGGTTCCGTCGAACATCAGCATCACGACGTTAGAGAGCGAGCACGGCCCCAGGCAGCCGCCCAGCGTCAGGTGCACGCGATGGCGCAGCTTGCGCCGCTCCCATTCGTTGTGATAGAGCTCCTCCGGCACGGGCGCATGGCCGCGGTCGATGAGGCCGCAGCAGCAGCCCTTGCAGCAGACGAAGAGGTGACCTGTTTTTAGAATGACGTTGATGTACTTGCCGTCGCTGCGCAGAACGCGCGTGTGTGGATATTTGCTCATCGCTCAATACTCGATTCCCGGTTGGGCGCGGATGCCCTGGTCTCGATAGGGGTGCTTGATTTCGCGCATCTCCGTCACCAGGTCGGCGAATTCGATCAGCGCTTCAGGTGCGTCGCGTCCGGTGATGATGACGTGCATCAGCGGCGGCTTGTGGGCGCGCAGCCACTCCACCACCTCGTCGGCGCGCAGCCAGCCGAAGTGCATCACATAGGTGAATTCGTCCAGCAGAAAGACATCGTACTCGCCGCTGGCGATCTTTTGCTTAGCCACCTCCCAGCCGTGCAGAGCTTTGGCCTGCGTCTCGTCGATGTCTTTGCTCGTCCAGGTGAAGCCGTCGCCCATCGGCGTCAGCTCCACTCCCATTTTGGCGAGCGCCTTCAACTCGCCATACGAAGCGTTTTCGTGTTTGAAAAACTGCACTCCGCCGACGCGCAAATTGCGTCCCCAGGCTCGCAGCAGAATGCCGAGCGCGGCGGTCGTTTTGCCTTTGCCTTTTCCGGTGTTGACGATCACCAGCCCCTTGGGTTGATGACTCTGTCGCGCAGCCTTGCGTTTGGCCGCGCGCTCCGGATCGCCGCGGAGCGACGTATTGGCGCGCTCGATGCCAAAGCGATCGACGGTGGGTTGGGTGTCTTCGGTGGGCATGAATTATCTCCGTGTTGAATCTTTTCAAAAAACCGGTGAAACGTCCATATCATGCCAGGTCAATCACCGTAATCTCTGGGCCGAAGCGACCAGGGCGCACTTCAGCCTCCACGCCATACACGCTGCGGAGATTGTCCGTCGTCAACACAGAAGAGGGCGGCCCGCTGGCGAAAATCCGGCCCTGTTCCATTAGCAAAAGTCTATCTGAAAAGCGGGCGGCCAGCGCCAAGTCGTGAAGCACAAGGACCACCAGTTTGCCCTGATCGTGCGCCAGTTTCTGTACAAGCGAAAGCACTTCCAGTTGGTGAGCGATGTCGAGCGCAGCGGTCGGCTCATCCAGGAAAAGCGCAGCCGGCTCTTGCGCCAACGCTCGCGCCAGCATCACTTTTTGACGCTCGCCGCCGCTCAGCTCTGTGACCGGTCGATGCGCCATCTCTTGCAGGTTTAGATAATGCAAGATGGACTCGATGACCGCAAAATCGCGGGCGCGTGGGGCGAATCGAATGTAGGGTTTACGTCCGAGGAGGACCATTTCCATGACGCTTATGCGAAACGTGACGACGGCTTGCTGAGGCACGTAGCCTTGCAAAGTCGCGCGACGCTTGCGTCCAATGGCGCGGATATCGGTTCCTTCCCAGCGCACCTGACCTCGCCGAGGTTTCAGAAGCGCCAACATGCACTTCAACAAGGTGCTCTTACCGGCGCCATTGGGGCCAAGGATGCTGATGACTTCTCCTGGCTGCATTGTGCAAGTGACGCCCTGTAAAACAGGTCGACGATGATAGTGAAAGTGCAGTGAGTCCACCTCAAGACTCATGGCTTTTTCTCCGTCAGCTCCACATGCCCTGCTCGCGCGTGACCAGAATGTACAGGAAAAAGGGTGCGCCAAAGAGTGCAGTGATGATGCCCACCGGAATTTCGGTGGGAGCGATGAGCGTGCGTGCGATGGTGTCGGCCGCCAGGAGCATGAGGCCGCCCGTGAGCGCCGAGCCTGGAATCAAATAGCGATTGTCGGCGCCGACAAAGCTACGGGTGATATGGGGAGCCACCAGGCCGATAAAGCCGATGACGCCGCTGAAGGCAATCGCCGCAGACGCCGCCAGCGTGACGGTCGCCAGCGTGACCAAATGCACCCGCTTGACATGGACGCCCAGCGTCTCCGCCACCTCTTCGCCGCTGCCGATGGCGTTCAACTCCCAGGCGTGGAACATCAAAACGGCCAACGTCAGTAAGGTGATAGGCGTCAGAATCGCCAGCGCGCCCCAGTTGACGCCCCAAAAGCCACCCATGAGCCAGACGGTCAGATTGCGCAGCGCTTCGTTGTTAGAAAAATAACTCAACGCTGACACGCCCGCCCCGAATAAACTGCTGAGCGCCACCCCCGCCAACAGCAGCACGGTGGTGGATCCTTCCCTGAGCTGCGCCACAGCGTATACAAACGCCAAGGAGAGACAACCAAACAGAAAAGCGTTGATTGCGATCAATGTTTGTCCGGATTGCGCGAGCCTCACGCCGAACAAAGAGGTTCCCAGCACGATGGCCAAAGCGGCGCCGAACGCTGCACCGCTGGAGACGCCCAGCGTGTAAGGGCTCGCCAGTGGGTTGCGAAAGATCGCCTGCATTATGACGCCTCCCATCGCCAGCGCCACGCCGGTGATCACAGCCGCCGCAATCCTCGGCAGCCGAATCTGCCAGACAATGTAATGATTGAGTTCATAGTGGCCCGAGGCGTCTGAAAAAACTTGTCGCCAAAGGATGGCGAAAATTTCTGCGAGCGAGATCGAGACGGTGCCCACGGAAATAGCATAGAAAATCGCTGCGCACAACAATAACACCAACACAAGGAGGATAAGCCGTTTGCTGCGGCCAGCGCGTTGATAGGCGGTTCGAAAATTAACGATTGTCGAGGATGTCTGAAGCGTTTCGGTCATAATTGCGTTTTATCAATCTCTAGAGCATACCATTCTGCACCAGGAAGCTTGATGATGTTCAACAAAGTCTCTGGCAAAGATGGTAGCCGCACGTTCTCACCAGACTGCAAGGTCTTGGAGCCTTTGAAAAAGTGCAACTACGGGTAGCGCCTCCAGATTTATTTGCCTGGTCCCATCAAGCTTCCTGGAAGATAGTGCAACGCCTCTCTTACTGCATATTCTTCAGGCTGAAGTGCCAGACGCCTGCAAACGGCGTTTTCAGCCATTCCTCAAAGTACTGACGATGATAGGCGTCCACATCGACGTCGGCGAAGCGATCCGGGTATAGGTACTTCGCAAGCTGCAAGACGCCGATGAAGTTGCGCGCAGCGCCCAGAAAGTCGGTGTGGAAGATATACACATCGCCGGTGTCCACTGCTTGGATTTGGGGCAGCGATGTTGTATTCAGAATGTTGGCCATCACTTCACGGAACTGCGAGTCATCCTCCGCTTTGTAGCCGCCCAACCAGGTGCCATGCAGCGTCACCACCTCTGGGTTCCGCTGAAGTACGTACTCTGGCTCGACCAAAACGGTGGTGCCAGACTGCTCTGGCGGCCAGACGATGTCGGCGGCGGCGTCGATGCCGCCTGCCAGGATGGTGGCGTATCCTTCGCCTGGCCCCATCGAGCCGTCCGCCGAGCGGCTTGGGAAGACGCGATACCCTCCCTGGGAGTTGAGAAAGCCCACGGAGAGCGCAATCACCGTGCGTCGCTCTTCCTCCGTCAAACCGGCCAGCCGCTCTTTGCGTAAGGACTCAAGCGATTCCTGCCAGGCGATGAACTTTTCAGCGCTTTCCTCAACGTCCATGATTTTGGCGATCAAGCGCAGCTCATCTTTCTGCCGGTCAGGGCGGTAGTAGTCGGCGCGAATCACCTGGATGCCTGCAGGCTCCAATTTTTCTTCCAGAATTTCGACGTCGCGGTTCGTGTGTGCAAAAACGATCTCCGGCTGTAGACTTAGGATCAGTTCCAAATTCACCTCGCCCGTCTTCCCTACGTCTGGCAGCCCCGTAAACGGCAAGAACGGATTGTTCTCGATCGTCGTGTCGCCGGTGCCGACGACGCGTTCGTGAGCGCCGAGCAGCGTCAACGCTTCGGAGATCTGGCGATTAAGCGAGACCACGCGGCTGACAGGACGCTTGATGGTGAACTCTCTCCCTGTGGAGTCGACTACCTGAATGACGTCCGCAGCGCCGCTTGCACTTGCTCCCACGCTGGCGGCCGTCGGCGTGGCAATAGGCTCGACGACAGGCGCCACGCAGGCGCTCAAGACCAACAAAGCCCCAAACAGGGTTGCCAAAATTCGTTTCATGGATCCCTCCGAAATTTAGCCAATGGATACAGGTTTCTCTTCTTGTCTATCTCTGAACTCACTCCGCACGAGCGTCTTTGCAGTGAGGAGCAGGCTCATTCAAGAACAGGGTCGAGCGCATCCTCCTGGCGGTGGACGATCAGCCCGGCCAGACCCACCTGAACGTAGGCGTAGTCCTCGCCCATGCGCTGCAACTTTGGTCGAAGCAGCGCAGTGAAGCGTCTGATCTCCTCCGGCGAGGCATGTTCAGGAGCAAGCTTGCGCGCAAGCGTTTCCACAACCTTGGCTCGATGACAAACTATTTCACGCACCACAAAAGCTTCGGCGTTTAGACCGACCTGGTGCATGACGCCTAGAATATAGAGGTACGCCGGGAATGCGTCTTTGGGTGGAAGATTCCAGATTTTTTCCATCAAAGGGCGGTGCGGCGGCGTGTACGGATGCCCTGCCACGATGATCAGGAGCCGGCGGGCAGCCGCCGCCAGACGGCGCAGCGTTGCGGGCAAGTCCAGTTGACGATAGAGCGACCAAGCCGCCAGCACAACATCGTGCTCCGGCAGCGGGGCGCTTTCCATTGCGCCGTGAAGCAATTGGACGTTAGATACGCCTTGCGCTTCGATTTTTTGCGCCAGCACGCGCAACATGTCCGGTGAATCGTCCAGCGCCGTGACCGAGGCCACTTGGGCGGCGAGAGGGAGCGTGAAGCGCCCCGTGCCTGCCCCTACATCCAGCAGCGTGTCGGACGGGCGCAGCCACCGACCGATCATTTCCAGAGTGCGCTTGCAAGAACCTGACGCTTCAATCTGGCGATCATAGTCGTTTGCAATCGACGCCCAGAATCGGCGGTCGATTTCTGGGTCTAGACGCCCTTTGGGATTGTCCGCAATCAAGCGCTCTCTCCAGACTTTGGCAAAATCGACGGATGGCAACGGCTGTATCTGCGCACAGGTGACTTGCGTTTGCTCTTCAGCGACCAGTTCCACGACAGCTCTCCTTCCTCGAATGATTACTGCGCTCGAGCGCCATACTCGACGCACGCCTGCACGAAGCGCTGCGCCATCTTCGGCATGGCGCCGAAGTGTAGATGCACGTAGGAGGCCAGCACGTTTCCCTGGGCGAAGCCCTCTCGTCGCGTCGCCTCTGCATTCCTGGGGCGAATAGCGTAGGCGGCAGGCAGATCGTCCGGCCGCTCGACCCAGTCCGAATAATGGAATTCATGGCCGCGCACCGACTCGCCTGCCTGCAGAAGCAGCGAGTCGCGCACGGCCGTGACTTCGCGGTAGCCCAGGGTCAACCGACCGACCATCACGGCGCGCCCGGGGGCTACGCCGAGCATGGGATGCGTCCTACCTTCCAGGTCGGTGATGCTCTCGGTCAACACCATCAGGCCGCCGCACTCGGCGTAGGTGGGCATGCCGGCGTCGATGGCGCTGCGCAGCGAACGCATCATGCTCCGGTTGGCGGCGAGCCGCCCTGCATACAGCTCCGGATACCCGCCGCCCAAGTAGAGGCCATGCACGCCCTCCGGCAGCGCAGCGTCGTGCAGCGGGCTGAAGAAAACCAACTCGGCGCCGGCCGCGCGCAGATGGTCGAAGTTGTCTTCGTAGTAGAAGCAGAACGCCGCATCCTGCGCCACGGCAATGCGCACCGGTTTGGCAGCCGCGGGAGGCGCCAACGCTTCCGGGATGACCAGCGTCGAGGCGCTGCGAGCAATTTCCCATATTCGGTCAAGGTCGATGTGCTGGCGAACCACTTCCGCCGCGTTGTGCAGAAACGCAGTCGCTGCTTCGAGGCGCTCCACCGCCGTGTGCAGGCCGAGGTGCCGCTCCGGCGTCTTCAGCGCAGGCGTGCGGGGCGCGCAGCCGAGCACCGGCAGCCCGGCGGATTCGACTGCCTGGGTCACCCAAAGCGCATGATTTGCGCTCGCCACGTTGTTGCAGATGACTCCGGCCAACCGGACGTGCGGATCGAACATGCGGCAGCCCAACGCAATTGCGCCGGCGCTGCGCGCCATCTTGCTCACGTCGATCACGAGCACGACCGGCGCGTCGAGCAATTTGGCAACCTCGGCGGTGCTGCCTGCCTCCGAGCGGCCGTCCACACCGTCGAACAGCCCCATCACGCCCTCGACGACGGCGATGTCCGCATCGCTCGCCGCGCGGGCGAAAATGCGCAGCACTTCATTGCGCGGCGTCATCCACGCGTCCAGGTTGCGAGAGATGCGGCCGGCGGCCAGCGTATGATAGCCGGGATCGATGTAATCCGGCCCCACCTTGAAGCCTTGCACATTGTGCGTCTGCGCCAACGCCGCCATCAGGCCGCCGGCGATGGTGCTCTTGCCGCTGCCGCTGTGAGGGGCTGCGATGACCAACCTGGGCGTTGCAAGCATAGTGCGCTCCTCAGTCCAATTTTTGATGGTGGAAGGGTCCTTGCTCGGGAAGCAGCCGACCCAGCATCTCAGTGATGCACAAGGTGACAAAACCACCTGTTCGAGAGCGGCCACTGCACAGAAGCGTCCAACAGCTCGGTGCGCAGCAGCGCCGACAGACGTTGCGCCTGCTCGAACGACGCACGCGCCGCGCACTCGGAGAGAAGCCCCAGCCCGCAACTTGCCGTGATCAGGCTTTGCTGAGCCAGTGCGTTGGGTTCGCTGCTTGCCGTCGCCTCTTGCCAACGGCGAAAGAGCGCTTCTACCGAGACCTCCAGCGGATCGGCCAACGTAGGGATCAGCCCAAACGCCATTCCGCCGCCTTGGGCCAAAAAACGCGGCGCCCCCGGCGTCGCCATGTAAACTTCTAGCTCGCTGTAGGCGTCGAATGAAATGACGTCCGGCGCCGCCTCGAACAGCGCAGACGCTGCGCCGGAGGCGCAACAATGCACGCCAGCGAGCGCGCCGGCCTGACGGATGGCCTCGAGCACGCGGCGCAGATAAACGATCTGCTGCGACGTTGAGAGCGCCGGCGAGAGCGCCGGTTCGTCGACGAAGAGCATCACCGGTCGCCCAAAGCGCGCCAGACGCTCCACCTGCCACACGGCGAGTCGGGCCAGATAGTCGGTCAGGTCGTTCATCAACGCCGAATCGAGCATCAGCGGTTGCGGTCGTTCATCTCCGATGAACAGACAGCGCCCCAACGTCAGCGGGCCGGAAAGTTGCCCTTTCAAGATGCGTGCGTTGTCGAAAAGGCCGGCGGCGCAGCCCTCTTCAAAGGCGAAAAAGCCCGCCGCGCTCGACGCGTCGAAAGCGGCTTCCGCGGTGCGCAGTCGCCTCTGAAAGAGTGCGCTTGACCGAACCTCGATGCGCGCCGCAGATTTGGACTGCAACAGATCGAGCAAGGGCGTCATCATCTGCAAAAGCATGTATTCGCCGGCGTTGCGGCGAGGTAGCTGCGGCCAAAAAGGAATTTCCGGGCAAAGCTCTGCGATGAAGCGCACCGCTTCCTCGGGGTCGGTGTGCGGCAGGCTGCCGATGCCGGTGACGCCCGCCTGGAATTGTGCGATCGCACCCAATCGACTTTGCATAGCCGCAATTGCGCCGAGCGACGGCGAATGATTGCAATCAGAGTTGGACATCTTTTCACCTTATCCGTTTGTGATGCGATGCATCTCTTGTAGCCAGGAGGGATCTCTGTTTAAGATGTAACAGAGACATAGGAACAACTTCTGCATCAGACGGCGATTTCGTTTTTTCATTCCATCTTTTTTACGGACCCACTCAATTGTTGGATACAAAAAATGCGATCCCGTGGACGCACGGGATCGCATCGAAGCAAAAAACCCGCCGAACCGGCGGGTCGAGCGCAAAGTAGTTGCTACAATGCGTTCGCCCTCCTTTGTCCACGAAGGTGGTCACGAACCCGGCCATGCGATCTACATGGCCCGTGTGAAGGCGGGTAATCGGACTTGTCAGGCCGAGAAACTGCGTCGCTCACGCTGACTTACCGTTGCGGGACAGTGCCGGACTGGTCATGACGACTTCACCGGTCTTCCCCCATTGTGCACCACGCATCCGGGCGGCTGGTGCACCTTCACACAATTCAATTGTTCAACAGCAGAATACCAGACGGTTTGCGATCAGGCAAATCAAGAAAATCCATGCTTCTGAGCCGCGTCGCATGCGTCCAGAGCAACGTCGTCCGTGTCGCCCACTGTTTAGGGCCTGGACTCAAGGTCGCCGGTGCAAAATCATCCGGGACGACGGTGCGCCGGACGGCGTCATGGACCGGCGCACCGTCGTCATTCCCCGCTTCAGCCTCTAGAAAGCTTCACCGCAACGCCTCGACGATAATCTGCACGTTGGTGCGGATCATGCCGATGTAATCCTCGGCGCCGGAGCCGGCCGGGCCCAGACCGTGCGTGTAAAGCGGCGGCGCCAGTTTTACGCCCGCTTCCTCGGCGATGCGCGCCATCAAGGCCGGATTGCCCACGTTCTCTACAAAGATGGCGGGCACGCCGGCCGCCCGAATCTCTTCCACCAGCGCCGCGATCTGGCCTGCGCCGGGGTCGGCGGCTTCGGTCGTCGCAGCCCCCAACGCCGATCCCACCACCTCAAAGCCGTAATCGCGGGCAAAGTAGCCAAAGACCTCGTGCGTCGTCACAAGCTTGCGTCGCTCCGCCGGGATTTCGGCGATCAGCGCCCGAATTTCGGCGTCGAGCTGTTGTAACTTTTCGATGTAGGCGGCGGCATTGGCGGCGTAGAAATCGGCGTTGGCGGGATCGGCGGCGACCAACGCATTGCGGATGTTTTCGACCATCACGACGGCATTGCGCGGGGACATCCAGATGTGTGGATCGAATTCGCCGTGCGCGTGGTCATGCGCAGCCGTTTCTTGAGCCGCGTCTTGCATCTTTTCCTCCGCATGCGGGTCCGCCAGGGCGCCGAAGGCCGCCAGCGCAAAAGGCGCCTCCCCCACCGGGATGCGTCGCTCCACCGCCATTTCGATGAGATTGACTTCGATCACGTCGCCGGCGTCCGGATCGCTGATGTAGGCCACGTCGCCGGCCGCAACCATCAGCGGCCGCAGTGCGCCGTGTTCGCCCTGCTGCGGCAGGCTGAAGGGGTTCATGACGTTAAGGCTTTTCAAAAGCTCGCCGCTTTCCCCGTCCATCACATGCAGGACGCCGTCGATGGTCAGCGCCAATATTTCGTGCGGATCATGCTCGCTCCATGTAAAGGCCCACATCGGCGCAGGCAACCGCACCGGCGTCATCGCTCCGACCTCCAGATCAAAGAGCGCGACGCCCTCCCTGCTGAAGTTGCCGACGAGCAGCCCAGAGCGTTCATTGTAGGACAACGTTCCAACGCGGGCATTGTTCGGATTGTCGGTCGGGTTGTCGATCTTGCGGCTGCTCCAGCCGTCGCCGTCGCGTGCAACGATCAATACGCCGTCGGCGCAGCCAAAGGCTACAGCGTCATGGCCGATGCTCGCCTCGCCGTGCAGCCGCGGGCAGTTGTCGAAGACGGCGATCTCCTCGCCGTCTAGAGTGCGCACGCTCACACCCACCGGCAACGTCGCCTCTGGGTCGTTAGGATCGGGCAGCGAAATGAGAACCACATCCCCCAGCGGCACAGCCACGCCGTGATGAGGACGGCCGCTGTCGATCCGCGTGGCCTCGCCGCCGCTGCGCACGATGCTCTCCTCAAAGACCGCCGCTGCGCCGTCACCGTCGTAGAAGATGGCGATCCTGCCGTCATGCGCAACGAAATGGATGGGCCGAGTCCCCTCCAGCGCAAAGTCAAGCAACGCCGGGTCGGTCAAGACAAGATGATCATGATCGTCATGAGGTTCAAAGCGAACGCCGACGTCAATCACGTCGACGCGATTGCCGTCCATCTGCACGGCGTAGGCCAGCGTCCCATCGGCGCCGGCGTAGACGCGCGCCGGGCTGGCCACTTCATAGGTGGCGATCACCTCGCCGCTTTTCACATCGAGCAGATGTACAAGCGCCGCTCGACCATCCGCCACCGCCAGCCGCGCCGGCGCAACGCCCATCGATGCGTCGTGAGTGTGCTCCGCGTGATCGTGTTCATGGTCTGCAGCGTCATGCCCATGTTCGCCGAACAGCAACACATCGACGCCATCGCTCACCGCCACGCGCTTTGCCTGCGACTGCGACGCTGCATACAGGCTTTCCAGCCAGGTTTCAAACTCTAGTCCGTTCTCGAACAGAAGATCCGCCTCGGCCAGAGCAATTGCGTCGCGTGGCGTCGGCTCGTAGACGTGCGGGTCGCCGTCTGGGCCAACGAGCACGGTCAGATCGACGCGATCGCCCGCCACCTGCTGCACCAGGTCGCCGAGCACGCTGTACGTCGCCACGACTTTGAGCGGGCGGGCGTCGTTTTCAGCTTGGGGCTGCGCCGGCGTCCCTGTCGCACACGCCGACAACAACAGACTCAAAATGAGAAAAACACCGATCCATGATGTATGCAAGGTTGACTGTTTCACACGGCTCTCCTTTCTTTGTCAGGAATCGTTCGTTGACACATTGAGATTTTATTTCATTTGATAGGAAAGCGCAAACGGAAATGAGATAATTTCTCAATTAAAATGGCGTTTGTTCACTTTACTCCTCATCATTGACTCACTTTTTAAGGGAGTTAAGCCACGTAATCGCCGGCATTTAAGCATTATGAAATCTCCTATGCGGTCGCACCGCAGGTGCTCGAGGGACGGATTGACTTGCGCTCCCCTTGATTCTGACCGGTCAGCGTGAAATACTAAACTCCTGGTCGGGCGACAACCTGTTGCGGGGAGATGTCGCTTGACCTGTGGATGAAGCGTTTGATGGGCCCATCAAAGCGCCGGTTTGTAAAAATATTGCAAGGAATGGTGAAAATGCAAAGGATTTTTGCGTTTGTGATGGCGGCGTTGCTCCTTGTCGCCGGTTGTCAGGCTGCAACCTCCCCTTCAGCAGAAGCCCCAGGGAGAAGCGCCGTCGAAACGGTGGATTTGAGCGAAATCAAGCGTTACCTGCAGGCCAACGTGCAGGCGCTGGAAGAGGCGGCGTCTGCTCTGGCCGCAGCGAGCGATCGTTACTACGCCCTGGCCTCTGAAGCAAACTTCGACTACGCCGCTCTCTGGCAGCGGCGCAGCGCGGAAGCGGTCGAGGCGTTGATGGCGGCGCGCACGGCGTGGATGACCGCCAGCCCTTTGTACGAGAAAGTGGAGGGCATCGTGGCCGGCACGCCCGCCCTCGCAACCTTTGATGTGATTCTGGACGCCGGCGCCAGCGGTGAGGAGGATCCCGAAAATGCCGCGCCGATTGACCTGACGTTGCCCGATGGCCGCATTTTGCCGCGTCCGGGCAATCTGTTCGGCGTCACCGAGAGCACGCTGTGGGGCACCGATCCGGATTACGTCCTCGCCGACGTCACAGCCGACTGGGATGGCGACGGCGCGCTCGGCTTTGGCGAAGTGGCGCCGGACGCCAATGTGCTCAAGGGCGGCGCGGATGCGCTCTATCAGTACGTTGTCGAACTCTCTCAGGCAGTCGAAGCCTGGGAGCCCACTACAGCGGAAGCCTTCACCGCCCTGATCGTAATGACGCCGACCATGAGCGAATATTTCGCTTCCTGGCGCGACTCGCGCTTCGTGGCGAGAGAAGCGTCGACGCAGCGGGACTTTGTAGCGATTTCGCGGTTGGCCGACATTCAGGATATTCTCGGCGGCCTGGAGGTCGTCTACGCGCAGGTGCGCCCGCTGGCGGAGACTGCCAACCCCGAACAGGCGGCGCAGATTGCCGCCGGCCTGAGCGCGTTGAAATCTTTCGTCGCCGACATCTACGCGCAAGAGCAGGCCGGGCGTCGCTACACGCCCGAAGAGGCGGATATCCTGGGCGCAGAGGCTCAGAATCGAGCGACGGCGATCACCGGTCAGATCAGCCAGATTGCTGCGGAGTTGGGGATTGAACTGGTTGAGTGAAGGATGAACGATGATGCGAACTCTTTGGAGAGCGTCATGGAGGTGGGTGCTGATCGTCGGGCTTCTCTGGACAGGCGTCTCGCCGGCTTCGGCGCAGACGTCCAATGTCGCCGAACAGGTGGAGGCGCTTCGCATCCATCTGTTGACGGCGCAATTGCAGCCTGACGAGGCGACGGCGAATCTTTCTCGCGCCGCCCAAATCTATCAAACAGCGCTGGAGGAGAGCATCGCTGCAGCTGCGCCGGACGTGAACGCCCACATCCTTGGGGCTTTCGACGATGCACGCAAGGCGTTGGAGGCAGGCAACATGGTCGCATACGCTGCGGCGCGTGCACAAATCTGGACCGGTCTGCTTCACGCTGCGTATCGAATGGCGACCGAGGCTGTTGACGCCGGCGACAAAGCAACGGCGCAGCAGTGGCTGCCGGTGCGCGAATTTCGTCACGCCACGCGTTTTTCTCACCCTCGGGCAGACGCCACGCTGGCGATCGTCAGGCTCGGGGAGGGGGGAATGGACGCCGCTTCTGTGCGGCAAGCCGTCGACGCCGACCTGCTCGACGCCTATCAAGCCCGGCTGCGCGAGGCGTTGACCGCACTGACGGCAGCCGAGGCGCAGGCTCACTCCGTGCGCCGAGCGGAGTTGGCGGGGCTGGCCGCCGGTTATTTCGCCATTCTGACGCCGGCGTTCGCCAAAGCGAAAGGCGAAGTCGCAGCAGAGGAGACTGCTGCCCTCTTCGCAAAGTTGCTTGCAGCGGCGCGCAACGGCGAGTCCATCCAAGCCTTTACGCCGCTCGTTGAAAAGGCGCTGGAAAACTTTCAGGCGGCGCCTCTCACTCCTGCCGAGCAAGCGCGTCGCGCGGCGCAGATGGTGCGGTTCCTGGCCTTGGTTCCGGTGGAATACCGTCGCGGCGTCCGCAACGGCGAAGTGACCGTCGATTTGGAGATCCGTGAAGCGATCACCTTTCTTGAGGGTGCACAGGCGGCGTTCAACGACCTCTCCGCCGATCTGGCCGCCCTGAACGCCGACCTGACGATGCAGGCGCACAAGGGCTTCGAGCATCTCCATGCGCAGTTGACGGCGGCGGCGATGCGACAGGCAGTTGCGGAGCCAGACGCCATCCAACAGGCTGTAGACCGACTCGACGCCGACCTGCGCACCTTGCTGCCCCCCGCCTGGCAAAAGCAAGACAGCCAGGCGGATTTCGATATGATTCAGGCGGCGCTCGATCAGATGGAGCGCGCCGTGGCTGCAGGGGACTATCGTGCGGCGGCTTCCGCACACCTGGATGCATACGCACTGCTGGAAAGCGGGCCGGAGGCGCGACTGCTCGCCTTCGCGCCGCAGTACATCATTCCGCTGGAAGATCTCTTCTGGTATGGTCAGGGAGAGCATCCTGGCCTGGCGCATCTGCTCGAGCGACAAGCCTCGCTGCAGGAGATTCGAGCCACGCGCAGTGCGCTGGACGCCCTGCTGGCCGAGGCGCAGGATGCTTTGAGCGGCCAATCGTCTCCTCTCGCCGTTGCGCTGAACGCCTCGATCATCGTCTTTCGGGAAGGGCTAGAGGCAGTTGTGATCCTGGCGGCGCTGATGGCCAGCATGGTGGGACAGCGCCGCATTTATCGGCGTCCGATGGCCTGGGGCGTGGCTGCGGCGCTGGTCGCCTCCGCTCTCACCTGGTGGCTGCTGCAGACGGTGCTCGCCGCCTTCCGCGGCTACGGCGAACGACTGGAAGCGATCGTCTCATTGGTGGCGATCGGCGTCCTGTTGTTAATCACGAACTGGTTCTTCCACCGCGTCTATTGGACGGACTGGATGGCCGATCTGCACGCCCGCAAGAGAAGCCTGCTCGGCGGCGCCGTCGCCGGCCAGTTTCTAGGGTTTTTGACCCTGGGCTTCAGCAGCGTTTATCGAGAGGGCTTTGAGACGGTGCTCTTTCTTCAGGCGCTGGTGTTGGAGGCGGGCGCCTGGACGGTGTTGCAAGGCGTTGCGTTGGGCATGATCGGGGTGCTGGGCGTAGGTTGGTTGACCTTCCGGCTGCAGTCTCGGCTGCCTTACAAGCGGATGCTCGTGGTCACAGGCGTCTTGATCGGCGCTGTGCTGCTGGTGATGGTGGGCAACACGGTGCATGTGATGCAGTTGGTGGGCTGGATGCCTCTCCATCCCATTCAAGGAGTGACGTTGCCTTACTGGAGTGGACTGTGGTTCGGCCTCTATCCCACCTGGGAGGGAGTCGGCCTGCAATTCGCCGCCGCCGCCTTTGTGATCGGCAGCTATTTCCTGGCCGAAGCCGGCCGCAAGCGGGCGGTCGCCGGCGGCAATCCACGCGCCTCCGGCTCTGGCGCACCTCATCAGGCAAGCCGCCCTGTCTCCGGCAACCCGTAAAGGTTGTTGGGGACAGGGGCTCCTTCAATTTAAACCCCGTTCATCTGCGTCTTGGTTATGAGCCTCGGCTTCAAGCTGATAGACTGCCAGGATGCAGTGAAAATTCTGCGGCGCACAGCGTTCAGCATTCACCGATATTAATTGATGCGCTGCGTCTGTGAGAGGAGGCGCTGTGAATCTTCATTCCCTCAACCTCGGACTTCGTTTTTTACTGGAGATAGCCGCTTTGATTTCTTTCGGATTTTGGGGATGGCAGAAGGGGGAAAACTGGGCCAGATTCGTTCTGGCGCCAGGGATTCCCATCATCGCCGCCGCTGTGTGGGCTACTTTTCGGGTTCCAAACGATCCTGGGCCGGCGCCGGTTGCAATCCCCGGCGCCTTGCGGCTTCTGCTCGAATTGGTGTTCTTTGCATTGGCCGTTTGGGCGCTGCATGATCTGAAATTCACGGTTCAGGCCTGGGTTCTTGGCGCGCTGATATGCTTGCATTACGTTCTTTCATACGAGCGCGTTTTGTGGATGGTCAAACGATGATTTCCCAGCTGGGATGAACCGCTCCTGATGCTTCGCAGTAAAAGGATGCAGATCGGGCGGGCCGTCGGCTCCGGAGACGGCGAGCACAGGCCGATCGACGAGGCGCTTGTGCTAAAATAGCAAAGTCACGATAAAATTTGTAGCGTCTAGCGAGTGCTCTCCTGATTTTGAGCTGCGCTCATTTTTCCTTTGGGTGTGACCTTCGTGAGAGGAGTCGAAAAATCGACGCAGGCGCACGAAGCGCGTTTTGCAAGGAGCCGCCGCCATGATCACGCCGGATCGCATTGTCTCGACCACCTGCCCCTACTGTGGAGTGGGCTGCAATCTGCAACTTCATGTCAAGGACGATTTCATCTATCGTATCACCTCGCCGCACGACGCCGTTGTGAACAAGGGCAACCTCTGCGTCAAGGGGCGCTTCGGCTATGATTTCATGTATCACCCCGACCGCGTCACGACGCCGCTCATCCGCAAGACGCCGCAAGCGCCGGGACGACGCACGCAGGCCTTCGACCGCAGCGAGTGGCGCGAGGTGAGCTGGGACGAGGCGCTCGACTACGTCGCCGACCGGCTGGTGGAAATCTATCGCCGCGACGGTTCCAAGGCGATGGCCGTCTACTGTTGCGCCAAGGCCACCAACGAGGACAACTACCTGCTCCAGAAGATGTTCCGCGCCCTCTTCCGCACCAACAACGTCGATCACTGCACCCGGCTCTGCCACGCAGCCAGCGTCGTCGCCTTGCAGATGGCGCTCGGCACCTCCGCCATGAGCAACACCGCCGCCGAAGTCATCGATAGCGATTGCTTCATCGTCACCGGCTCGAACACGACTGAAAATCACCCGATCATTGCGCTGCAGATGAAAGAGGCGGTGCGCAAACATGGCGCTAAGCTGATCGTCATCGACCCGCGTCGGCTGGAACTGTGCGACTACGCTGCGCTCTGGCTGCCGCTCAAACCGGGGACGAACGTGCCGGTCTTTTCGGCGATGGCGCATGTGATCGTCAAGGAGGGGTTGATCAACCGGCAGTTCATCGAGCAGCGCACGACCGGCTTCGAAGAGTACGCCCGCTCGCTGGAGCCATTCACCCCTGAATACGCCGAAAAAATCTCCGGCGTCGATCGCAACCTGATCATCGAGGCGGCGCGCATGTACGCCACGGCGCGCAACGGCGCCATCTACTGGGGCATGGGCATCTCGCAGTTCAGCAACGGCACAGCCAGCGCGCTGGGATTGATCCACCTGGCGCTCCTCACCGGGCACATTGGGCGTCGCGGCACCGGGCTGAACCCGCTGCGCGGACAGAACAACGTCCAGGGCGCGTCCGACGCCGGCGCCATGCCTTTCCACTATCCGGGCTATATGGAGGTGGACAAAGAGGAAAATGCGCGCAAGTGGGAGCAGGCATGGAACATCGAGCCGGGCGGCCTCAGCCGCCAGCGCGGGTTGACCACCACCGAAATTCTCTCTCACGCACATCCCGGCGGCGTGCGCGCCCTCTATATCATGGGCGAAAACCCGATGATGACCGAGCCAAACCTCAATGTCACCCGCAAACACATGGAGCAACTCGAATTTCTGGTGGCGCAGGACATCTTCATCAACGAGTCCGGCGCATTCGCCGACGTCTTCCTGCCGGCGGCTTCCTGGGCGGAGAAGGACGGCACCTTCACCAACACCGACCGACGCGTGCAACGCGTGCGTCGCGCCATCGCCCCACGCGGCCAATCGCGCCCCGACTCTGAGATCATCTGCGACCTGGCGAAACGCATCGAGCGCCGGTTAGGGCGGCCAACGAGCGCGGGTTGGGACTACGCCAGTCCGGAGGAGGTCTTCCGCGAGATGGCCAGCGTCGCCACCATGTTCAAGGGCGTCACCTACGCGCGCATCGAAAACGTGGGGCTGCAGTACCCTGTCCCCGACGAGACGCATCCCGGCACACCTTTTCTCTTCGCCGAAAGTTTCCCCTCCGGCCGCGGGCGCTTCTTCCCGCTGGAATATGTG
The DNA here is from genome assembly GCF_937128415.1 of uncultured Caldilinea sp. Taxonomy (GTDB): domain Bacteria; phylum Chloroflexota; class Anaerolineae; order Caldilineales; family Caldilineaceae; genus Caldilinea. The sequence continues at coordinate 99,655 of NZ_CAKZMJ010000026.1, read as the reverse complement.
CCTGTCGCCGAAGAGGCCGATGAGGAATATCCTTTTATCCTGACGACGGGCCGGCTGCTTGAGCACTGGCACGGCGGCACGATGACGCGCCATTCTCAGCTCAACGACCTTTCGCCAACGCCAAAAGTGGAGATCCACGAGATCGACGCCGCGCGGCTGGCCGTCAAGACGGGGGACGCAGTGCGCGTCTCCTCCCGTCGCGGGTCGGTTGTGTTGCGCGTAGAGGTCTCGCCCAAGGCGCGGCCAGGCGTCGTCTTCATCCCCATGCACTTCGCCGAGGCCGCCGCCAACCTGCTGACCATCGATGCGCTCGACCCTCGGGCCAAAATTCCGGAATACAAGGCGTGCGCCGTCAACATCCAAATTGCAGAGCCAGAGAAGGCGATGCAAATCCCCGAGCTTGAGCCGCGCGGACGCTATTGAATCTCAGCGAGCGCCCGAACACTGCGTGCGTCGGCGGCGTTAACTCTCTCTTTACAGGGGCGACGGCCTTTGTAGAACAACCGTTAATCTCTACAGCGTACCCTTCCCTCTAGAGGAGCATTAGAGCAATGTTCAACGGAGGTGAAGGATGCGCGCAATTCGTACGCCAGAAGGTCGGCGGCTGGAGGATTTTCTGGAACGCTGTCGCGCGGCCACGCTGCGACGCGCGTTGAGCGAAGAATGGCTGAACGCGTTGATCCCTGGCATCCGACTTCTCATCGGCTGCAACCAGGGCGACGATATGCACCTTGAGGGGGACGCCGCCACGCACACGGTCATGACCTGCATGGCGTTGCCGATCTTCTCCCGCCGCTATCTCGACCGCGAACCCGATTTCGTCGAACGATTGGCGGCGCTGATCCACGACTGGAAAAAGCCCGCGTGTCGTAGGAATTTCGTACAAAAACCGCCTTTCCCCGATCACGAGGCGGAGGCGGCGGCGGAGATTCCAGCGCTGGCTCGACGCATCGGCCTGAGCGCCTCTGAGACGGAGCGGCTGCACTTTGTCGTCGCCAACCACGGCCTTGCCCATGAGTTTCCCCGCCTCCCCAGCGAGGAGCGCAGACGCCTGGCGACGTCGCCATTCTGGATGTCGCTTGGACTGCTGCAAGCCGCTGATGCGCACAGCTGCTGGTTGCCAGGAGGCGGGCATCTTCCGATCCACTGGGAGCTGCTGGAGTGGGAAGCGCTGAACGCCAGCGGCGAAATAGAAAGCCTCACGGACGATGCACTTTCATTTTCTCGACGACCCACTGCTTTGCCTTTTTCGATCTTCTCATTTGCAGTTGTCTCACCTGCACTGAATCGTGCGCAGCAGTTGTGACAAATTGCACAATTGGGGATCTCAAATTTTGTGCATTTTGTCCGATGCGGTATACTAGTGTCCATACTACAATAAGTGTGAAGTTTACTGGGGAGCAAACTTCGCACACATTCTCACCTCTCCCGGCAACGGGAAACCTCCTTTTTCCTCCGGGCGCCAATCGCCGGGTTCACCCCGGCGATGGCCCCACCACCTCGCAAAGATTGCTTGCGAAGCTCAATCGGATGAAGGAAAAGACTCACCGATTTCTGGGATCGGGGGCAAAGTTTCATCGTATATCCACGACCGGAGAAAGTCTGTAAGATCCTGCTCGCTCACCTCATTGGCGAGAGCGATGAAATCTTCCGTGGATGCAACGCCGTCTTTGAAGCGGGCGTAGTAGGTGCGCAGAAATCGGCGGAACAGTTCATCTCCGATGCGGAGACGCAAGGCGTGCAGCACCCAGGCTCCTCGTTCATAGACGGACATAGAGAAGAGATTCTGCGCATCGACCGTCCCAGGCGCAGGCGTCTTCATCGCCGCCAACATCTCGTAGTAGCGCCGCATTCCGCTTTCCAGGAATGCTCGTCCCAGTTTGCGCTCCAGCCAGAGCCGCTGCAAATAGGTGGCGAACCCTTCGTTGAGCCAGGTTTGGTCCCAACTGGCCAGCGTCACGGCGTTGCCAAACCACTGGTGCGCAAGCTCATGGGCGTTGACGCCTTCCATCACCGTGTCCAGACCGAAGATCGGAAGCGTCTGCGTCTCCAGGGCAAACCCCAGCGGAAAGGGCATGACCGCTGCGCCGTAGGCGTCGAAGGGATATTCGCCGATCAGGTCGCTGTAGAAGGCGATCATCTCGTCGGTGGCGGCGAAAAGCTGCGTCAATCGATCGGCATCTTGGGGCGGAAAATAATGGCGAATTTCCACGCCTGTCGACGTCGCCTTCGTGATGCGCACAAAGTCCCCGATCACCACCGTCGTCAAGTAGCTCGCCATCGGCTGCGCCATCTCCCACGTGTATGTGCGTCGGTCGCCGTGGTCGATCTCCTCCCTTAACACGCCGTTGGCGGCTACGATGTAAGATTCCTCCACAGTGATGCGCAGCGTATACGTTGCCTTATCAATCGGATGATTGTTGACCGGATACCAAGTCATTGCGCCCTGCGGCTCGCTGACCACGAAGATGGCGTCGTTTCGTTGGTTCCAGCCCTGGTCAACGAAGTCCAGGTGCGCATCTCGGATCGGGGCCGGGGTCCCGGCGTACGTCACGACGGTGGTGAACAGGGCGCCCGCCGCCAGCGGCGCAGTTGGAACGATGGTGAGCTCCTGTCCATTGCGTGCGAAGTGAGCAGGCGCTCCATCGACGGTCACCTCTTCAACCGTCAGCCCAAGCAAATCAAGGTTAAAAGAGCGCAAGGGTAGGGTCGCCTCTGCGCGAATCGAGGTTGCGCCCATGATTTCATTGCGCATGACGTCTACGCTCAGTTCGATTGTGTAATGTTGGACGTCGTAGCCGCCGTTGCCGAGCAACGGGAAGACAGGGTCGCCTACGCCAGGGGCTCCCTCGATCCACTCATCGAGAACGGCCGCTGGCGCCGACGGCGCCGGGGCTGCAATCGGTTGGCAAGCGACCAGTGCAATTGTCAGCCAGACCAACCAGATTGGCCTGCGCATAAGCGTCACACTCCCATCGGCTCCAGCACCCAGCGGCGCAGTGCAACCGCTGCGCCCTCTTCGTCGATTGAAGGCGCCACCCAGTCCGCCACGGCCTTGACGCGTTCGTTGGCGTTGCCCATGGCGACGGCGAAACCGGCGACCTTCAGCATGGGAATGTCGTTGTCGCTGTCGCCGATCGCCAGCACGCGCCGTGGGTCAACGCCGAGCAGCTCGCACAGGCGCAGCAACCCGCTGCCTTTGTCCGCGCCGGGCGCAGTGGCCTCGACTAGCCACTCGTGCGTGCGCGTGACGGTCAGCGGCGGGCAAAAGCGCCGTTGATATTCGTGGAGTAAGTCCACTGCTTCGGGCAGGTCATGATTGAAGGCGATCACTTTGATCGGCGGGTGGGCGTCCTCGTCGGCCAACAGCGGCGAAAATTCCTCCACCAGAGCGGTTGGAACCCCTAAGAGGTGATGCAGCAGCGCTTCTTCTTCAGGCGTGGCGCCGGCGGCGTTCTGGTAGATGACGGTGTGGCCGTCCGCCGTATTGAAGTAAAAGGCGGTCGTATAGCGATGGGCGTCGACGAATGCGGCGATCGCGCGCGCCTCTGCGAGCGGCAGCGGCGTTTCGACCAGGATGCGCCCGCTCACCGGATCGCCGATCACCGCACCCTGCGTTGCGATGACCGGATGGGTCAGACGCAAGTCGCCGGGCAGGTGATGGCGAATGTAGTCGAGCGTGCGGCCGGTGCCGATCGTGACCGGCACGCCCGCCGCCTGAACCGCCTCGATGGCGTCGTGCACCGCCTCACTGATGCGCGTGCGTTGATAGGCGTTGAGAATGGTGCCGTCCAGGTCAAGGACAACCAGATCGAATGGACGCATAGGTGCGCAACCCACTTTCAAAGAAACGCCGCCTGCTCGACAGGCGGCGTCTGATCGTTACAACAGAAATGAGATGATGCGATCGCGTCCCTGATAGTCCCGGTGCAGCTCAAGCTGCGTCGCTTGGGGGAGCAGCGTCTCCACCATCTCCAACAGGAGCGCCCCCTGGTTGTGGCCGATCTCCAGCACAATCAACGCGCCGGGGGTGCAGCGGCCAGGCAACTGCGGCAGCAAACGGGCGATCACGGCCACCCCCTGCGGTCCGCCGAGCAGGGCCTGCGCCGGCTCATAGTCACGCACATCCGGCTCCAGGGTCCAGTAGTCATCTTCGGCCACGTAGGGCAGATTGGCGACTACGATGTCGGCGCGCTCGGGCAACGCCGTCAGCAGGTCGCTCTGCAGCAGTTGAATGCGTTCATTCAGGGCGTAGGTTTCTACGTTCCGGCGCGCTACGGCCAGTGCGTCTTCGCTGAGGTCAAGCGCATAGATGCGGACATTCTCTGCGTTCATTGCAACCGCCACGGAGATGGCGCCGCTGCCGGCGCCGACATCCGCCACAATCACCTCCTGCGGCGCGCGGATAGCTGCTTCGGTCAACACCTGATCGACCAGCATCTCCGTCTCGGGGCGCGGAATTAACACGCGCCGATCCACATATAGGTCGATGCCATAAAATTCTTTGCGATGGGTAAGATAAGCGACGGGTTCATGCATCACGCGGCGCACGATCAGCTCGGTGTAGGCCTCCGCCTGCTGAGGTGAGAGCGTTTGCTCGTGGTGGGCGAACAGCCAGCTCCGGTCGACGCCGAGCACGTGCGCCAGGATGACCTGCGCATCCAGGCGCGCGGTGGAGATATTCGCTTCCTCCAGACGTTGGGTGGCGGCGTTGATCGCTTGCCCGACGGTCACGTCGTCGGATAGCCTCCAGATCACCTCCTGCCACACCTGGGCGTCCTCAGACGGCGCAGCGTCTTGCATGTGTGCGCCGCCGTTGCGATAAAAGGTTGCAGATACGAGCTCCTGTGGCTGGTCTCCATTCGGGCCGGCCGCCACTCGCCATCGAGCGCGTCGATTCCGGCGTTCGCCCTTCCTTGGTCGAACTTCCAACGGTAAGATAGCCAAACAATGCCTCCTGGGATGAACTGTGTTTCGTTGCGTTCTCGATAAAAATCCGACGTTCTGCTGAACAAAACGCCAATGATTGTATCAGAAAAGCGTTGCTTTGCAACTGATTTTGTACTGACAATTTTGCGACGCATAGACAGTCTACTTCTGTACGCTGGACGACGCTGCGGGCGACGATTCTTCATCAAATCGTTTACGCCAACTCTGCGCTCATGGCTTCGAGGCGCTGCGCCTGGTCGGCGGCCGCCAGCTCTTCGATGAACTCGTCGATGGCGCCGTCCAGCACGGCGTCGAGCTGATAGACCGTCTTGTTGATGCGGTGGTCGGTGACGCGATTCTGCGGAAAGTTATAGGTGCGTATCTTTTCGCTGCGGTCGCCGGAGCCGATCTGGCTGCGCCGCGCTGCGCCGAGCTCTTCCATTCGCTTCTGCTCTTCCATCTCGTACAAGCGGGTGCGCAAAATGCGCATCGCTTTCAACTTGTTTTGCAGCTGGCTCTTTTCATCCTGGCACGAGATGACGATGCCGGTCGGGAGGTGCGTGATGCGCACCGCCGAGTCGGTGGTGTTGACGCTCTGGCCGCCGGGGCCGCTGCTGCGGAAGATGTCGATGCGAATGTCGTTCTCGTTGATCACGACGTCGATCTCGTCCGCCTCCGGCAGCACCGCCACGGTCGCTGCGCTGGTGTGGATGCGGCCGGCGCTCTCCGTCACCGGCACGCGCTGCACGCGGTGCACGCCGGATTCGTACTTGAGTTTGCTGTAGGCGCCTTTGCCTTTGATGGCGAAGATCACCTCTTTGACGCCGCCCAGGCCGGTCTCGTTGATGCTGAGCAGCTCCACTTTGTAGCGATGCGCTTCGGCCCAGCGCGTGTACATGCGATAGAGTTCTGCGGCGAAAAGGCTCGCTTCTTCCCCGCCGGTGCCTGCGCGAATTTCGACGATGACATTCTTCTCGTCCTTGGGGTCCTTGGGGAGCAGCAGGGTTTTCATCTGTCTTTCGAGCGCCTCTAACTCTTCTTCGAGCGTCTCGATTTCACTCTCCGCCAGCTCGCGCATCTCCTCGTCGGCGTCGTGAAGCAGGGAGCGATTCTCTTCGATCTGCTTCTGCACGCGCTCATAGCGTCGGTAGGTCTGGGCAAGCTCCTCGATCTCCTGTCGCTCGCGGTCGAGCTCGCTCAGCCGCGCAAAGTCGGCCGCCACGGCGGGATCGGCCATCAGCGCAGTTAATTCATCATATCGATCGGCGATTCTGGCGACGCGATCGAGAATCATGGACATAAAACACCTTTAATCTGTAAAGATGGGCAGATGACCGAGCGCAATCACGTGGTTCCAGTCGTCCGCTTTCCCTTCTGTGAAGACCGCCATCTCGGCGACGACGGTGGCGTTGGCTTGCGCCATCAATTGACGCAGGCCGCGCAGGGTGCTGCCGGTGCTGATCACGTCGTCGACCAGCGCCACGCGCTTTCTCTGCAACAAGGGCACATCCTTGCCGTCTACATAGAGCGTCTGCGGTGCGCCGGTGGTGATGCTGAGCACCTCGGTTTCCAGGCAGTTGACCATGTAGGGCTTGCGCGCCTTGCGCACGACGACATAGGGCAGCTTGCTGCGCGCCGACAGCGCATGCGCCAGCGGGATTGCCTTGACTTCTGGAACGACCAGCACATCGGTTTCCGCCGGCAAGCGAGTGCAGAGCGCCGTCGCCGCCGTCTCCACCACCTCGGTGTCGCCCAGCATGTTGAAAATCGCGATCTTCACCCCCGGCGCCACCTGAAAGATGGGGAGATGACGCTCAACGCCGCCGATTTGAACCGTGTACATGCGCCCGTCGTAGCTCATGACCTTTCCTTCCGTGTACAAATCTTTGAATTACATGCAGCCTGTTATTGTAACACAATTCGTGGAGACGCCCCGAATTTTTCGGGAAGAAACAGCGGTCAAACATGTTTGAAGTCATGCGACGCGTCCGGTAGAATGCATTTGCTGCGGCGTGCATGCGCAAGGAGTGTGCGGCGATGACTCCATCTTCCACCCCACCGATCGATCCATATGCAGTGCTTGGCGTGTCGGACACGGCGTCCGACGAAGAGATTCGACGACGCTATCGTTTTCTGGCGCTGGCTTTTCATCCTGACCGCTATCAGCGCAATCCAGAGCACTACGCATTGGCCGAACAGCACATTAAGCGTCTCAACGAAGCCTATCGCGTGCTTTCCGACCCGAATTTGCGCGCGGCGTTCGACGGCGCCCAGCGACTTTCGGCAAGATATGGACGACCCTCGGCGTCGCTTTATTCACACACATTTCAGGAGATGGCGCAGGCGACGCGGCGAGTTCAACAGCTTGAACAAGAGCTGGCCTCCCTGCGTGCGAAGCTGGCGCAGAGCGACCTCGCCGCTGAAACGCTTCAAGCAAAGGTGGCGGAGATGGAAAAAGTGCACGCGGAAGAGCGCAGTCGCTTCAACGCCGAACAAAATCGGTTGCGCCAGCAGCTCGAGGAGAGGATGCGTGAATACGCTGAAACTGAACGCACATTGCGCAATCAAATGGAGCGAGCGGAGCGAAAGATCGAGCGGCTCAGTCAGGAAATCGAGCGCAAAAATGCGTTGATCGAGCAGCTGAAACACGCCAAAGCGGAATGGGAGACCACCGGTCAGCGTCGCGTCGAGCAGCTTACGCATCGCCTTGAACGGCTGCGCGCGGAACTAGAAGAAGGCGAGCGACGATTGCGCGAGGAAGTCGCCCAGAGAGAGAAACTTCAACAAATAATGCAACAGGAGCGACGCAACACCCAACACGCCGCCCAACTCTACTCCAGCGCCCTTACCTTCAGCGAAACTGAGGCGGCCCGCCTGCAGATCGAACTGGAATCACTGCAGGCGAGTCAACGGCGCAGCGGCGCCCTGATCCGCCTCTGGCAGATCGCCGCCGTGGTCGGCGTCGTCAACACGGTGATTCTGCTGACGCTCGCATGGTATTGGCTGCGCCACGGCTAACCTTTACACCGGCGCGCCTTCACGCGTCTCCAAGGCTTGAATGAAATTGCAGCTGAACGAAACCATCTCCTCCAGAAGCTCTGGGCTGATCGTGTAAATCGTGTCGGAAGGCCGGTGAAAGTGCGGCCTCTCGACCTGCGCCGTGAACGCCAACGCCGGAACGCCGCGCTGAACGAAGACCATGTGGCAACTCTGCGGCCACGGCTCCGCCCAGAGCACTTCAGGAAACCGTCTCATCACCTGCTCGACGACGCGCTGCAGGTCGTCCGTCAGGTGAAAGCCGGCGACTGTGTTGGGCCCTGCGCACAGCCCCACCCCGTCGAAATGAAGCGCTGCCGCAATTTGTTCAAAAGGCTCGCGGCGACGACGCACATACTCTTCATGTCCGGGCGGCAAGTACTCTTCATTGGTGAAGGCGACGAATTCTAGCGAATAGAGCCGTTCCCGACGGCAGAGCTGCTCGGCCAACGTCAACAGCACGGCGACGCCGCCGGCGTCGTCGCCTGCGCCGGGCGTGTCTACTTTGGTGTCATAGTGCGCTGAGATGACAATCTGTCGCCGCGAGGCGCCGGGCAACCGCCCGATGACGTTCGCCGTGACGCCCTCCGTTCTGCGCGCGTCGATGCGCACGCGCGCCATCTCGCCCGCCCGTTCGATCAACAAGGCGCCGATTTCGGCGGAAACGGTCGCAGAGGGCGCCAGAAAGTCCGGATCTTCGATCAACCGTTCGACTTCCCCTGGGTAGGCGTACACGGTGAGCACGGCGGCCGGGCGCTTCTGCTCCAGCAATTCAACGAGGCGCGCTTCGTCCTCGCTCTTGTAAGGCCAGGCTTTGGGCGCCAACGGGCTGCGCATCCACTCTCCATGCAACACGGCCAGCTTGCCTTCCAGATCAGCCGTCTCCAGTTCGGCGAGGGAGGCGAGGGGCGCAATCGGCGCCGCCACCAGGCAGGAAGGCGAAAAAGGATTGGCTGCAATCGGCAGAGCGGCGTCCTCCAGGCAAAGCCAGGCGCCTAGCTCCTCCCAAACGGGACATGCAAATTCCTGCACCTCCACCGCCATGCCGCAGCTGCGAAACACGGATTCGATATAAGCGGCCGCTGCACGGTTGCCGACCGAACCTCCAGGTCGCGGCCCGATCTCCTTGCACAAGGTTCTAAGATGGCGAATGGTTCTCCCTGGCACAATAGCATCCATAACCTTTCGATTGAAGTCTTATCGCCGACATAGCTCTTATCCAATGCATAGATTTCATTTTCATTTTAGTATGGAGACATTCCGACGGAATCCTGAGGAGGTTCTGCAAAGTTCTGCTTTGCAGAATGAAGGAGGGACAACCCGCGTTAAACTCGACGGCAACGGCAGTTGGTGGATGGCGAGGCGGAGCGATTGCTGCAAAACGTCGATTCAGCCCACGGCCGATTCTGGCCGTCGCTTCCCTCGCGCGCCGCCTGTTCCGGTGAATTCATCGGCTCTGGATGGCCGACTTTGGGGGGTCCCCTTCCAGGAAGCTTCAAGCTCCCTGGAAGGGGACGCAGACGGCGGTTCAGTTGCCTTTGAGGATAGCGTCGATCTGCGCCATCACATCGTCGGTCAACTTGGGAACAACTTCGAGCGCCTTCATGTTTTCGTGCACCTGCGAGACGCGGCTGGCGCCGGTGATGACCGTGCTCACATGGGGGTTCTTGACGCACCAGGCGATGGCGAGCTGCGACATCGTGCAGCCAAGATCATTGGCGATCGGCTGCAGCGCGCGCACGATCGCCAACCGCTTGGGATCGGTCAGCATTGCTTTTAGCCATTCATAGCCGGGCAGATTGGCGCGGCTGTCCGCCGGAATGCCATCGTTGTACTTGCCGGTGAGCAGGCCGGAGGCAAGCGGGCTCCACGTGGTCAGCCCCAGCCCGATGTCTTCGTAGAGGCGGGCGTACTCTTTCTCCACGCGATCGCGGTGCAGCATGTTGTACTGCGGCTGCTCCATCTGCGGCTTGTGCAGATGATGGCGCTCCGCAATCTCCCAGGCCGCTCGAATCTCATCGGCGCTCCACTCCGAGGTGCCCCAGTAGATTGCCTTGCCTTGACGGATGATGTCGTCCATCGCGAAAACCGTTTCCTCGATCGGCGTGTTGGGATCGGGGCGGTGACAGAAGATCAGATCGACGTAATCCAGGCCAAAACGCTTCAACGAGCCGTCGATGGCCTGCATCAAATACTTGCGGTTGAGCGTGTTGCGCTCGTTTGGACCATCGTGCAGGCCCCAGTAGAACTTGGTGGAAACGATGTAGCTGGAGCGACGCCAACCTGCGCGGCGCAAAATTTCTCCCATGATCACTTCAGCCTGTCCGCCGGCGTAAGCCTCTGCATTGTCGAAGAAGTTCACCCCTGCGTCATAGGCGGCGACCATGCAGTCGTAGGCGGCGTCGACGTCCATCTGCGTGCCAAACGAAACCCAAGCGCCGAACGACAGTTCGCTGACTTTCAAGCCGGCTTTGCCGAGACGACGGTAATTCATAGCCTGTTCCCTTTCTTCAGCTGAATCTTTGCGGGACAATTAAATCGTTTTACACAACATAGTATATCATGGGAGCATCGAAATGCACGTCTTGAGCCGTTTGTGTTTCAAATATTTATATTGCCTTAACCAAAGTGGGGCGCCGCGCGGCGCCCCACTTTGGTTGCTGATTTATAGAGAGCGGTGGAAAGTTCAACCGCTCTGCAAGCTTCACCGCTGCGTAATCGGCAGATAGAGCCGGTGTTCTGCATCCATACCTTCTTCCATCGCCATACAGGCCTCCACGTCCTGGACGCCGGCGACAGTCACGCAGCGGTGAGAGGTGCGCACCAGCACCGAGCCTTGTGCGCTCCAGCGATTGCCGCGGATGTCCGTTCCATAGGCTGTTACGACGTTGCGTGTGCGTTGGGTGATCGTCATCGAGCACTTGTACACCCAGCTCTCGCCCGGATCAAGGACGGCGTTGCCGTTGTCGCCGATCGGGTGGCCGAGCGTGCACGTCGGTTGATTGTCGATGACCTCGATGTTGGCCAACGGCGTGTCGCCCACGTTCTTGACGCGGATGGTAAAGTTCACCACCTCGCCCGGCGGCACGACGGTTTTGTTGGCCTTCTTTGTCACGCTGAGGCCGGGGCGGATCAGGTCGATGAAGACGCTGTCCTCCGCCCGCAGCGTCCTGCCACGCGGATCGCGCGCCGTCACCTTGCCGACGTTCGTGACGTCCCTGCACACGCCGGGCATGATGCAGGCGGCGCCGAGCTCTTCGGCGTAGCCGCTGGGCGTGACGTTTTCACCCTGGCAGAAGGTGACGCTGCAGGTGTAGACCCACTCCTCGCCTGGATCGAGCCTGCCGTTGCCGTTGTCGCCGACCGGCCTGGAGAGCCTGCATTCCGGCATGCTGTCGGTGACTCTCACCTGGCTGAGCGGGGTGTTGCCCCAGTTGCGCACGCGCAGGGTGAAGCGAACCGTCTCGCCTGGGTAGATCACCGTTTTATCCGCTTCCTTGACCAACTCCAGGGCCGGTCGAATCACCTCCACGGCGGCGCTGTCTTCGTCCGTCCAGAGGTTGCCCAGCGGATCGCGGCCGGAGGCGCGCGCCACATTGGTCACGCTGGCGTTCGGCGCCATCGAGCACGCATAGCTCCACACTTCGGCCGGGTCGAGGACGCCGTCGCCGTCATCCCCGGTCGGCCCGGAAAGGACGCATTGCGGCAGCGAATCCTCCACCGTCACGTCGGTCAACGCTACGTCGCCTGTGTTTTTCACGTTGACGGTGAAGTTGACGACTTCGCCCGGCGCAATTTCGCTTTTGTCCACATGCTTCGTGACTTCGATGCCGGGATGGATCAGGTCGACAAAGACGGAGGCGCTGTCGCTCACCTGCCGGCCGGCGCCGTCCCTGGCGGTGACGTGCGCTTCGTTGGTCACGTCGCCGCACAACGGCGGAGGCGTCGGGTCTTCAGGGCAGAGATGCCCTTTCGCCACATGACCGGCGATGCTCAGGGTGTGGGTGCCGCCCAGCCGCTGCCAGTTGGAGACGCCGGTGGCGCTGATGTACTTGCGCAGCACGCCTTCCTGCGTCACGACGAAGACGCTGCGCTGCCCTGGGTCGAAGCGTCCGAGATTGCGGAACGAGTTCGCCACGCGGTAGAAGTCATAGCCGATGTAAGCCGCCATCGAAGAGCGATTGACGACGGTCAGCTCGAACCACTGGTTTCGTGGGCTCCAACAGCTGCCGAAGGAGGGTTCCTTTAACATCGGCGCTTTGCAGGCCGGCGCAACCTCATCGATCGCCGTCTCTAGATTCCAGCTCATCATTTCATCGCCCGCCATCGCCGCACCCAGGGGAATGCCGCTGGCGGCGGCGTGCGTCTCTCCTGGACAGACGGTGAGGACGCATGTGTACGTCCACTCTTCGCCGACGGCCAGCCGTCCATCGCCGTCATCGCCTGTCGGGCCGCTGAGCGCGCATTGCGGCAGGGAATCCGTCACCTGGACGTCCATCAGCGGCGTGTTGCCGACGTTGCGCACCTTGATGGTGAAATTCACCGTGTCGCCGGGATAGATGAACTCGCGATCGGCGAGCTTGACGATCTCAATGTCCGGAGCGCGCACCGCCACCTTGACGCGATCTTCTGCACGCCAGGGGGAGCCGAGCACGTCGTAACCCGTAGCTGCGGCGACGTTGACCGTGTCTGCTGTGATTGCCACGGCGCACGCATATGTCCAGACCTCGTCAGGAGCCAGCACGCCGTCGCCGTCGTCGCCCTCAGGCCCGGACAACGTGCATCCCTCCAGGCCGTCCTCCACGACCACGTTGAAGAGCGGCGCGTCGCCCGTGTTGCGCACGACGATCTGGTAGTGCACCGTTTCGCCGGGATCGACCAGCATGGGATCGGCGCTTTTGGTCAGCGCGATGCGGGGTGCAATGACGTCCACCGTGACGCTGTCGCTGGCCCAAACCGTTTCTCCCCACGGCGCTTCGGCCAGGGCGGTCGCCACGTTGGTGGTGTCTTGCGAGAGGACGTTTGTGCAGAGGAATCGCCACTGCTCGCCGACATCCAGTAGATTATTCTGATCGAGATCGCCGACGTTGAAGGCGCCGTTCAGCGCCGGCGTCACCGTGCATCGGCCATCCTCGACGCGCACGTTCTGGAGTGGGACCTGCCCGGCGTTGCTGACCAGGAACGTGTAGGTGACGACCTCGTTGGCATAGATGATCTCGGCGCTGGCCTGTTTCTCCAGCCCAATGGCGGGTCGGCCAGGCGCATTGACGAAGGTGCAGGTGATGTCCTCGTTGGGGTCCAGGTCAATAGACGCGCTCCCTGCGATCGGATCGACGCTGGTTCCGCCGTCCGGGTCGTTGCAGACGATTGACGCCACATGCCAGAGTGGTTTTACGCTCTCGAAGACGTTGTAGACGCCCGGAGCCACATTCTCGAAGACCTGCTGTCCTCCTGCGGCGGGCAAGGTGAAGGCGCCCAACCCGCTGTTAAACTCCCATGGCGAATCCGCCGCGCCGTTGACCTGCTTCACGATGGTGATGCGACCTGCATTGGCGACGTTGGCGAAGGTGCAGACCACCGTCTCGCCGGGATCGAGATCGATCGTCGCCGCGCCGCTCGCCAGATCGACAGTGGTTCCTGCGTCCGGATCGTTGCAGCTCAGGGCCGCCAACCCCCAGTTCGGGACGGCGGGCTCGGCGACGATGTAAGCGCCGGGCGTCAGCTGCGTGAACTCGCGCTGCCCGCCACCCGCCGGCAGGGTGAAGTCGCCCAACTGCGCGCTGGTGAAGAGCCAGTCGGCGACGGCGGGGCCATTCACCTGCTTGACGATGCGGATGGCGCCGCGTCGGATGTTGGTGAAGGTGCAGACGATGTCGTCTCCTACATTGACGGTCACCTCGCCTGTGGGGGCAGGCGTCCACGTGGCGCCGCTGTTGCGGTTGGTGCAGCTCAACGTGCGCACGTAATCATCCAGGTCCGTCTGCGTTCCACCGCCCTCGCCGACGGTGTGCACGCCGGCGGTCACCGTCTGTCTGCCGGTCGTGCCGCCGTTCTGCACGTCGGCCGCCAAGACGACTGAATCGATGGCCAGGTTGAAGAAGCCGCTGTCGTTGGCGGGAATCACCACCTTGCGCACTTCAAGCTGACCGGTGGCCGGCGCTGCGGAGGCGTTGCCGAGCAGCACCGGTTCATTACAGGTCGGGCCTGCGATGGCGGCGACGGCGCCGAGCGGTGAATTCGCTCCGATGACGACGCCGGCCGAAGCGGCGCCGGTGGGATAGGGTTGCAGCAGCGCCAACGTGAAGCTCGCTCCCTGGATCGGGTTGACGCCGCCGGGCGTCTGCCATTGGACGCCGCGCAGGCCGGTCACCGGGTCTTGGACGAGGCTCCATCCCGGCGTGGTGGCGTTTGCATCGATCTGAGCGGCGTCGATGCAGGCAGGCAACGCCAGCGTCCACGCCTGCACGTTCTGGCTGTTGAAGTATTGGTAGACGTTGTACGTCCAGCGCAGCTCATCGGCGCTTTTCTCCAGGAATTCGACGCCGTAAAAATCGTTTGTCGTCGGATATAGCTCGGCATAGAGCGGCGCTTGGGTGACGGAGAAGGGCTTGCAAGCGACGGCGCCGCCCGGATCGGTGTTGAGCCAACCCGGCTGGAGCGTCTCGCACAGCAGGAAGTCGCCCGCCTGGTTTGGGGCCAGCGTGGCGCGGCCGTTGGGATCGGTCACCTGGCAAAAGCCGACCGTCTCCCCCTCGCTGTTGCGGACGCACAGCTCCCAGCCGTAGAGGCCAGGCTCGCCGGGGTCGCGCTGTCCGTTGCCGTTGAGATCGTGGTACTTGAGGGCGTGCACCGTCGCCGTGTCGGGCGCAAGCACATCGACGCGCGCGACGTCGACGTCGGTGTATTCATTGCCGTCATACGTTGCGACCACTGTAGCCACGTTGTCAAAGTCCTGTTGCACGCCGTAGGCTGTGCACAGGTAGGTCTCCACCGCGCCGCTCTTCAGGCCGGTGAGCGTGCGCTCGCAGTCCGGCGTCAAGGGGTCGAGCACCAGCGCCGCATCGAAACCGATGTTGCCCGTGTTGGTGACGGTGATGGTGAAGTCGGCGATGTCGTCGATCGGCACCGTTTGGTAGTCCGGTGATTTTTCGATGGCGATCGACGGCTCCGGTGTGACGAACTCGGCGAAGATGCAGGCGTCGTTGCGCATCAGCTCGCCGGTGATGAAATAGTCCACGATGTCCGGCGAGTATTGGCAAGCGTCCATCGTGCCCGGGACAAAGCCGACGATGTTCAGCGTGTAGGTCACGCCGTCGATGACGATGGTTTGGGGCGGCGTGTTGTTGAAAAAGTCAACGCGATCGTCGCACAGATCTTCATTGGTGGAGCCGTAGGGACAAAAGCCATCGTTGAGCGTTTCATCGAGGCGCATCGTGTAGGAAAATTGTGCGCTGAAAGGTGGATTGGCGCTTTCGATAGTGATCGTGAGATCGACGAGCTGCATCGGCGTCAACGGCGTGACGATATTGGCGTTATAGTGGGTGAACTGCCCTAACAAGAAGGGAACGCCGGGTGTAAAGGGCGCGCTGTTGGCGCCGTCAAAGCCGAAGCCGCTGCGGAAAATCAGCTCCCCGCAGTCCGGGGCGCCGAGCGGCTGTCCGTAGCGCACCACGTTTTCGTTCGTTGGATCTTGCGGTGAATTGTTGATATGTTGACAGGTGACGGGAGTTTCTCCCAGATCATTGCGTGGGTTGCTCCACACTCCGTCCACGTTTCCATCGGGATCGCTCTGCGCCCATGCGGTGGCGGGAGGAGGAATGAAAAGCCAACCAATCGCCAGGATGGCTGCGGCGAGCGCCACGCCAACGGCCTGGCCGCGCCGATTTTTCCAAGAATTTATGTTCATACTTCTTCCTCCCTGGAGGGATGATTCAAAATGGCCTTGTCTCTGCGAAAAAATCTTCTACGCTGCGCCACTGCCATCTTATGACTTCTTTGCTGAATCCATCATCGGGCAATTGTTTCAAGCCCTGTTCGAGCGGATGACGGCTTTTCCAGTCGTTTCCGTCGCCATTGTGCTAGAATGAATCAAACTTTCGATCCGCATCAGGGAGGAACGAGGCACCTATGGCGCATGTCGTAGTCACCGGCGCGGCCGGGTTTGTAGGCTCTCATCTTTGCGAACGCTTGCTGGCCGAAGGCGACACCGTGGTCGGCGTCGACGCGTTTATCCCGTACTATCCGCGCGCTGTGAAAGAACGCAATTTGGCGGGTTTGCTTAAGACGCCCGGCTTTACTTTTTATGAAGCCGATCTGCGCAGTGCGGGGCTCGAGCCGCTTCTGGAAGGCGCAGACATCGTTTTTCACACAGCGGCCATGGCCGGCCTCCTGAAGAGCTGGCGACAGTTCAACGAATACATGACCTGCAACGTGCTGGCGACGCAGCGTCTGTTGGAGGCGGCGGTGAACGTCGGCGTGCGCCATTTTCTTCACTGCTCCACTTCCTCGGTGTATGGCCGTTTCGCCACCGGCGACGAAAATGCGCCGCTGGCGCCCGTCTCGCCCTATGGCGTCACCAAGCTGGCGGCGGAGCATCTCTGCCGCGCCTACGGCGAGAAAGACGGCCTGCGCTTCACGATCCTGCGCCTCTTTTCCGTCTACGGCCCGCGTCAACGGCCGGACATGGGATACCACATCTTTATTCGCAAGCTGCTGGCCGGCGAAACCATCGTCGTCGACGGCGACGGAACCGACAGCCGCAGCAACACTTACATCGCCGACTGCATCGAGGGCCTGCTTTTGGCCGCGCGCCAGCCGGAAAAGAGCGCCGGGGAGACCTTCAACATCGGCGGCGGCGAGGAGGTGAATGTGTTGCAAGTGTTGGCCATGTTGGAGGAGCTGTCCGGACGCAAAGCGCGCATCGAACATGGCCCGCCGCGACCGGGCGACCAACGGCGCACGGCGGCCGACATCACGAAAGCGCGCACATTGCTCGGCTACAACCCCAAAACGCGCATCATAGATGGATTGGCGGCGCAGCTGGCCTGGCAGCGCGAACAACTCTCGATGCTATAAAATAAAGAGTCAACCCTTCTCTGCGCTTTGCCATTCATCGGAGGAAAACACGGATGACGCAACAGGATGAGCGCACGAGCTTATGGAGCCTTCTCGGCGACCTGCCTCCGCGCGACCGCCCGATTGCCGCTCGCCTTGTCTGGCGTCGCGATGGCGGCGCCTATTGGCTGGAGCGCCTGACGCTCGATCTGAACGGCCAGGAGCCGGTCCCCGCCTACTTCGCCCACCCGAAAGGGGACGGGCCTTTCCCCGCCGTGCTCTACAATCATGCGCACGGCGGCGAATATGAGATCGGCAAAGAAGAGCTGGTGGCAGGCCGCGCCGCCCTGCAAAAACCACCCTACGTCGAGGCGTTGACGAGGCAAGGCTACGCCGTTTTGTGCATCGACCACTGGCTCTTTGGCGAACGCCGCGGCCGCAGCGAAAGCGAGCTCTTTAAGCTGATGCTTTGGCGCGGGCAGGTGCTGTGGGGCATGATGGTCTACGATAGCATCCGCGCCCTCGACTATCTCTGTGCGCGGCCTGAGGTGGACGCCGGCCGCATCGCCACGCTCGGCCTTTCCATGGGCAGCACGATGGCGTGGTGGGTGGCGGCGCTCGACGAGCGCATCAAAGTCTGCGTCGATCTCTGTTGCCTGACCGACTTCGACGCGTTGATTGAAAGCCGCGGCCTGGACGGGCACGGCATCTATTACTATGTGCCTTCCTTGCTCAAGCACTTTACGACCGCACAGATCAATGCGTTGATCGCCCCGCGTCCACATCTGGCGCTGGCGGGAGACCTCGACCCTCTCACCCCGCGCGCCGGCCTCGATCGCATCGACGCCGAGTTGCGACGCGCCTATGCCGAAGCCGGCGCACCCAAAGCCTGGTCGATGGTGCGCTATCCCATTGGACATTACGAGACGGCGGAGATGCGCGCCGAAGTGCTTGCGTTTTTGAGCCAATGGCTGTAGCTGCGACGCAATCGGAATCCGCTCTGAACATCAAACGACCATGATGGATGAGCGTTTGGAAAAGATTGTTGTCGCAACATTTCTGAAAGCGGCGGCTCCATCGCTCCGTTTCGCCACAAAACCAATTTCACAATAGAGTAAAGGAGGGCATATGCGCCTCGGTTTGATGGTGGGCTATTCCGGCTCGACGATTGCGCTGCCGATGGAGATGATCAAGGAGGCCGACCGCCTTGGCTATTACGCGGTTTGGACAGCCGAGGCCTACGGTTCAGACGCTGTGACGCCGCTGGCGTGGATCGGCGCGCAGACGCAGCGCATCAAACTGGGCACCGCCATCATGCAGATGCCGGCGCGCACGCCCGCCATGACCGCCATGACCGCCATGACGCTCGACCAACTCTCCGGCGGGCGCATGTTGCTGGGGTTGGGGCTTTCCGGGCCGCAGGTGGTGGAGGGCTGGCATGGCGTCCCCTACGGCAAGCCGCTGGGACGAACTCGAGAGTACGTCAGCATCCTCCGCGCCATTTTCGCCCGCGAGGCTCCGCTTGTCCATGAGGGCGAGCATTATCAGATTCCCTACCGCGGCCCCGACGCCACCGGCCTCGGCAAGCCGCTCAAAAGCATCCTGCATGGCCGTCGCGACCTGCCGATCTATCTGGCGGCGATTGGACCCAAAAACGTCGAGCTGGCCGCCGAAATCGCCGACGGTTGGCTGCCGATCTTCTTTTCACCGGCGCACTACGCCGCCACCTACGCGGCTCAGGTCGAAGCAGGCTTTGCCAAAGCCGGCGCCGTCAAGAACCTGGACAATTTCGACATCGCCCCCTCCGTCCCTGTTGCGCTCGGCGAGGATGTAGATGCATGCCGCGCCAGCGTCAAACCTTTTCTGGCGCTTTACATCGGCGGCATGGGTGCGCGCGGCAAAAACTTTTATCACGATCTCGCCTGCCGCTATGGCTTTGAGGAAGCCGCCGACCGCATCCAGGAGCTTTATCTGAGCGGGCAGAAAGATGCGGCGGCGCAGGCTGTCCCCGACGCACTGGTGGACGCCGTCGCCCTGTGCGGCCCCAAAGCGCGCATCGCCGAAAAGCTGGAGCTGTGGCGAGAAAGCCCGATCACGACGCTCAACATCACCACGTTCGACCCAGCCGCGGTGCGCGTCCTGGCCGAACTGGTGTTGGAAAAGGAAGCCGGTCGCCCCGAGCGTGCGTTTTCGCTTCCCCCTGCTGCAGAAAAACCGCCCACCGCGCGGACGCCCGCCGCCATTTTTGAGCGCATGGCGCAGCGCATTGCAACCAATCCCGATCTGGCGGCGAAAATCGGCGCCTGCTTTCTCTTTCGTCTGAGCGGCGCACAGGGAGGAAGCTGGGTCGTTGACATGCGGGAGGCGGGAGAGGTGCGACCCGGCGAGGTCGAAACGCCCGATTGCACGCTCTCCCTCAGCGACGACGATTTTGTCGCGCTCGCCGCCGGCGAACTCAACCCAATGGCGGCGTTCTCTAGCGGGAAACTCAAGATTCAAGGCAACCCCATGTTGGCGATGAGGTTGCAAAGTTTGTTTTGAAAAGAAAATCTCCAGCCTCTATCTCCTGCGTCTATGCGGAAGATAGAGACTGGAGCTCGATCATTGCTGATGCGCCCACTTCACGAAGGCCCACATGGCGACGCCGTAGGCCACGAAGTGCATGACGATCAGCACGAACACACCGGCTGCCGTCGGCGTCCCCACCGGCAGAGCGGACGGATTCACCAGCAGCATCAAATTCGGGATCAGACTCAGAACCAACGCAACGCTGGCTACAATCGTCCACACCCGCACCGGATCGGCGGCCTTTGCATTGATCAGCGCGTAAACTCCTGTGGCGATCGCCAGGAAAAGCGCTGTAAACAGGATCGTCGGCGCAGGCGAGGCCAACGGCTGAAAATCAGCCGGCGGCTGTGCGAGCATCTTGCCGATCCAATAGACAATCAGGTTGGCGATCACCGACCCGACGATGGCGACGCCCCCCGCCTGCATGAGGCGCGACGTCGACAGTTTCGCAGAGGGTTGACTCGTCATCACGTTGGCCATACGTCCTCCTCCTTAAACTCTTTCCCCAGAAAGCCTTTCTGTAAAGACGAGAATGCTGAAGCGAAAGGTCAGTCCTGACGCTTAGCCCTGGCTTGCGTCAGGAGTGTGCGCAGCGCAGCCCGCACCTGCTCCATGGGCGACGTTGACTGCTGGGTGCGGCTGAGGATCACGGCGCCCTCAATGCTGGCGACGATGGTGGTCGCCAATGCCTGCGCTTGTTGCAGCGGATAACCGGCCTGAGTCAGTTTCTGCGCAAATGCATCGATCAACCCTTTATAAGCGTCGGCGCAAGTGGTGCGCAGCCGTGCGCTGCTGGCCGACGTCTCCAGCGCCACCGCCGCCAACGGTGCGCCGCCGCAATGCTCGCTGACGCTGAAGAATTCGATCAGCCTCTCCACGACTCGATCGACTGCTTCGACGGCGTCTTCAATCTCGCTCAGAATCGTTGCAGTGAAGCTGCGCATCCGATCGCCTTGCTCTGCGATCGCCGCCGCCACCAACGCTTCTTTTCCTTCTGGGAAGTAGTAATACAGTGAGCCGCGCGGCGCACCGCTCTCGCGAACGATCTGGTTCAGGCCGGTGCCGTGATAGCCTTGCCGCTCCAACAGACGCGAAGTCGTCTCCACGAGCTGCTGTCGCGTCCTATTGCTCATGCTTCAATTATACCGAACGGTCTATATATTTTTTTGTAATAAAAATTCCAATGCTTTTCCGGAAACCAACCCTTCAAGCACAACGTTGCATGGAGGTGTGTTTGCAATTCTTTTTTGCGCGTACACAAAAAGTGGGCTATTGTTCACAAAAAATTCAACCTGAACGATCAAACACAAACCTTTCGGAAGCACGCATGAAACGCCTGATGCGCGGGATGCCCTGGTTCACGCCGGCGAGCACGCAACAAATTCCTCCTCCTGAATTGAGACGTCGTTTTCACCATCTGTACTGGGACATCGCCTGGTTTGGCCTCGTGGCGGGCACCACCCTGGCTTTCCTCAACGTCTATGCCGCACGCATCGGCGCCAATGCTTTTCAGATCGGCATGTTGACGGCCGGGCCGGCGTTGGTGAACTTGATCTTCACCCTGCCCGCCGGACGCTGGCTGCAAGAGCGTCCGATGGGGAAATCTGTCCTTTGGACGGCGGTGGCGACGCGCGGGATGTATCTGATCTATGCGTTGTTGCCGCTGCTTTTGCCGCGTTCGGTGCAGGTGGATGTGCTGATTTGGAGCACGCTGCTGTTCACCATCCCCGGCGTGGCGCTGGTGATCGGCTTTAACGCGCTCTTTGCAGCGGCCGTGCCTTTAGAGTGGCGCGGCTATGTGGTGGGGCGTCGCAACGCCCTGCTCGCCGTCGTCTACGTGATCACCTCGTTGGCGGCGGGCTACATTTTGCAGGTCACGTCGCTGGAGGTGGGCTACACCCTCGTCTTCGGCATCGGTTTTATCGGCGCGGCGATGAGCACCTATCATCTCGCACAGCTGCGCGATGTGAGTGAGCGACCTGGCGACGCCCCTGCGCGCATTCGCCAGATCATCGGCGACGCGGCGCAGCCTGGGGGCGTGCGCGCCGGCCAGGGCGTGGGTCAACGCGTGAGCGTGGCCCCGCGCATCTTCGCCCGTGGTCGCGACCTATTGCGCGCGGACGTCATCCAGGGACATTACGGCTGGGTGCTGCTGGCGCTGTTCAGCTTCCATCTGGCTCAATTTATGCCGGTGGCGCTCTTTCCGCTGCGCTGGGTCGAAGAGCTGGGCTTCAGCGACATGGAGATCGCGATCGGCACGGCGGTTTTCCATGGCAGCGTGCTGGTGACCTCGCTGCAGCTAGACCGTCTGACGCGTCGCTATGGCAATCACCTGCTCACCGTGGTCGGCGTGGCGCTGCTGAGCACCTATCCGCTCTTCACGGCTTTCATGCCGAACCTTTTCTTTTACGCCGTCACGTCGTTGATCGGTGGTCTGGCGTGGGGGCTGGCGGGCGGAGCGCTGCCAAACTACCTGCTCGAAAAAGTGCCGCCGGACGACCGCCCCGCCTATCTGGCCTGGTACAATCTGGCGCTCAACGCTGCGGTCTTTTTAGGCGCGCTGCTTGGCCCGCTGACAGCCGACTGGCTGAACTTGCAGATGGCGCTCGTGCTGGCGTTTGTCCTCCGCTTTGGCAGCGCTGTTTTCATCTGGGCGGTTGACCGGCGCCCCATGACTTCAAATGTGCAGGCGTAGCGATTCAGTCCCGGACAGGTTTCTGCGACGGTCGCGACCTCTGGTACCATTGAACTGGCGTCATTGAGAACTGGCGCCGGGAAAGTCGCAGGATTGAACGCTTCGGCGAAAGAAGTCATCTCGCAACCAGATCGGACCTTATGAACGCCGTCACACCGACCGCCAATCTCTTGATCTTGCTCGCCGTCTTGCTGCCTCCTAGCGCGCTCGATGTTTTGGGCGAAGTAGTCGAAGAGCGCACCTATCTGACGCCATACGGCGAGGCGGGGCCGATTGCGTTGCGCAGATGCAGCGAAGCGCAATCGGTGTGGGTGCAGCCCTACACCGGTCTGCCGACGCGCACCGACCCGCGCGCCACGCTCTTTGCGGCGCGCCAGCTCGGCGTCCAGCGCATCTTGAACTGGGACATGGGCATTGCCATCAATCCGGTGTTGCAGCGTGGGCAGCCGGTGCTCGTCGAGGACTACATCGGTTACACCAGCCATCAGGCGGACACCTTTTTCGCCGATGCGCACACCGGTTTGGACATCAACTACGGCGGCGTGCGCGCACCTTTCTGTCCGGAAATGAACGCAGCCATCCGCCAACTGCTCCCGGGCTTGCCGGAGGCGGTGGCGATCGGCGTCGATTTTTTGCGTCGCGAGACGCGCGCCGAGGCGCGCATGTTTCGCAGTTGGGGCGCGGATGTGCTCACGTATAACCTGGCCCCCGAGGTCTCGCTGGCGCAGGAGATGCGCATCTGCTATGCAGGGCTGGTCACGATCAGCGGCTACGCGGCCGACCGCGCGCAGCCGGAGCCGATGGGTGAAGTGCGCGCCAGCCTCAACACGACGCTTCAGCTGCTGCCCGCCTTTGTCGAGATGGTCGGCCGCGAACGGCGCTGTCCGTGCGGTGCGTGAGCTTCTTCTACAACCGGTCGGAGGGTTACAGGAAATTAATCGGCTTTGCGGCTAAAATGGACTTATACGCGCAAATGACATTGAAAATCGAAGAACATGAGTGAATTGCCTTTGTTTAGTCCCATCAAATCAATTGAGATAACCTTCAAGCCAGACGCCGAAATCGTTCTCTTCTCTGGCGACGTAGGCGAATTTGTCACACAAATTCCAGACAATTCTATTGCGCTGATTGTGACCTCGCCGCCCTACAATTTGGGCAAAGAATATGAGGATCGCGTCTCGATTGAAAAATATCTAAAAACACAAGCACAATTGATTGCCCAGCTTCATCGAATTCTACGGAATGATGGGAGCCTTTGTTGGCAGGTGGGCAATTTTGTTGAAAATGGAGAAATTTATCCACTCGATATTTTGTATTATCCAATATTCAAAGAGCTCGGCATGAAATTGCGCAACCGAATTATCTGGAAATTCGGGCACGGGTTGCATGCATCCAAACGATTTTCAGGTCGTTACGAGACGATTTTATGGTTTACGAAGTCTGATCGCTACATCTTCAATCTTGATGCAGTCCGAGTGCCAGCAAAGTATCCAGGCAAACGTCATTTTAAGGGTCCTAACAAAGGGAAACCTTCTGGCAATCCTCTTGGGAAAAACCCTTCTGATGTATGGGAAATTCTGGTTCAAGATTGGGAAGAACTGGTGTGGGATATACCTAATGTGAAATCTAATCATCCAGAGAAAACAATTCATCCTTGTCAATTTCCAATCGAACTTGTTGAGCGCTGTGTATTAGCATTGACCAATGAAGGAGATTGGGTGTTTGATCCATACATGGGGGTTGGCTCCTCTCTTATTGCGGCTATTATGCATGGCAGGCGAGCTATGGGATGCGAAAAAGAAGCAGAATATGTAGCGATAGCCCGCCAGCGCCTTTTTGACTATTTTAATGGCGTCCTTCGATATCGTCCTATAGGGAAGCCGGTTTATCAACCGACTGGAAATGAGAAAGTTTCTCAGATTCCAGAAGAGTGGAAAAATTCTGCTCAGGCGCGGCTCCTAGACAAACCTGGTGAATACACATGATCGTTGCAGGGATATATTCGTTTAATCATGGCAAAGACGTGATTGCATCGCATTATTCGGGAGAGTTGCGAGAGGTTGAACAAATTATTGCTGCTGTTGACAGCGAGCGTTATAAAACAAAAATCAGCCAGGAAAAGACAATGCCCGGCCGTGCCTTATACAGTCCGCGAGCCTTGAATAAAGCATTCACAAAAGAGTTTGAGCGGCAAGGCTGGAAAAAATACAAAGTGCAGTGCAACTATTCCTCCGAATATTATTTGCCGGGATTTACCCCCAATAGAGCAACAAAAGGCGCCTTCCGTGAAATAGATTTCGTCAAAAATCGTGTAGGCGTTGAAGTGCAATTCGGGAAATATGCGTTCATGGTTTACAACGTCTGCGCAAAGATGACCATCTTTCATAAGTTAGGCGTGATTGACGTGGGGATCGAAATTGTGCCCATTAAGCTTTTTGCAGAAGAGATGTCTACAGGGGTTTCATATTTCGAGCAATTTGTCTGGGATCTAGAGCATCGTGGCGTTGCAGACATTGATATTCCTGTGCTCGTGCTTGGAGTGACAGCGTAAATGATTCGGACCTTTCGAGTGTGTTTTCGCAGGGTTGCATTTGGCAGTGTTGCGTCATGGATGTTTCGTCATCCCCGATGCGACCATGCAACCTGGGATGATGTTTATTCAGCAATGTGAACTTATAGAAGAGCAATGACCCACACCATCATTCACGGCTTTGAATTGACTCGGGATGAAACCATCGTCGAACTGAAGACGCGCGCGCGCCTCTATCGACACGTCAAAACCGGCGCGCAGGTGCTTTCGCTTGAAAACGACGACGAGAACAAGGTCTTCGGCGTCAGCTTTCGCACACCGCCGGCAGATTCGACGGGCGTCGCCCACATTTTGGAGCATTCCGTGCTGGGCGGTTCGCAGAAGTACCCGCTCAAAGAGCCCTTTGTGCAGTTGCTCAAAGGCTCTTTGCACACCTTCCTGAACGCCTTCACCTCGCCCGACAAGACCACCTATCCGGTGGCCAGCACCAACCTGAAGGACTTCTACAACCTCATCGAAGTCTATCTGGACGCCGTCTTTCACCCGCTGCTGACGCCCCATCACCTGGACCAGGAGGGCTGGCATTATGAGTTGGAAGACCCTGATGCGCCGCTGACCTATCGCGGGGTGGTCTTCAACGAGATGAAAGGCGTCTACTCTTCGCCCGATGCGATCCTGGGCCGCGCCGCCATGCAAGGGCTGTTCCCGGAGAACAGCTACGGCCATGACTACGGCGGCGATCCGCGGGTGATCCCGCAGTTAACCTATGAGCAGTTCGTCGCCTTTCATCGCCGCTACTATCACCCCTCCAATGCGCTCTTCTTTTTCTACGGCGACGACGACCCGCTGCGGCGCCTGGAAATTCTCGACGCCGTGTTGCGCGAATTTGAGCCGGCGCCGCCGGCGGACATCCCGCCGGTGCATCCGCCGTTTGCGCAGCCGCGCAAAATGACCGTCCCCTTCGGCGTCGACGGCGAAAGCGGTCTATCGCGCAAGAGCATGGTCAACGTGAGCTGGGCGCTGCCGGAGATCGCCGACCCTTCGCTGCGCATGGCGCTGAGCGTGCTCTCTTACGCCGTCATCGGCGCGCCGGCCTCTCCCCTGCGCAAGGCGCTGGTCGACTCCGGCCTGGGCGAAGATGTGATGGGCGGCGCCAGCGGCTCCATCCGTCAGCCCATCTTCAGCGTCGTGATGAAGGGCATCGCCGGCGCCGACGCTGAAAAAGTCGAGCGACTGATTCTAGAGACGCTGGAGAAGCTCTCCAGCGAAGGCATCGACCCGGAGATGGTCGAGGCGGCCATCAACTCCATCGAGTTCAGCCTGCGCGAGAACAACACCGGCTCCTACCCACGCGGCCTCAGCCTCTTTATGCGCGCGTTGCAAAACTGGAACTACGGGCGCGACCCGTTGGAGCTGCTGCGCTATGAGACGCCGCTGGCCGTCGTCAAACGCCGCATCGCCGCCGATCCGGATTTTCTGGGGCGGCTGATCCGCATCTACCTGCTCGACAACCCGCACCGCCTCACCGTGCTCGCCGAACCGGACCCGACCTACAATCAACGGCTCGCCGAAGAGGAGCGGCGGAAACTCGACGCAGCCAAAGCCGCCATGACGCCGGAAGCGCTTCAGCGCATTGTCGAAAACACGCGTGCACTGAAGGAGCGCCAACAACGCCCCGACGCACCCGAGGAGCTGGCGAAATTGCCGACGCTCAAGCTCAGCGACCTCGAGCGCACCAACAAGCCGATCCCGCTTGCGGTCAGCGAGCTGGCGGACGGAGGCGCATTGCTTTATCATGACCTTTTTACAAACGGCATTCTCTACCTCAACCTGGGTTTCGACCTCAGCCGCGTTCCCCAGGAGCTGTTGCCCTACGCGCCTTTCCTGGGGCGGGCGCTGCTGGAAATGGGCACCGAGCGCGAGGATTACGTCAAATTCTCTCAGCGCATCGATCGAAAAACGGGCGGCGTCTGGTGGTCCGACTATGTTTCGGAGATACGCGGCCAGGAAAAGCCGGCGGCGCGCTTTTTCGTCTCCGCCAAGGCGACCGTCGCACAGGTTCCCGACCTGCTTGACATTCTGCGCGAGATGCTGCTCACTGTGCGGCTGGATGACCGCGAGCGTTTTCGCCAGATTGCGCTGAAGACCAAGGCGCGCTGGGAAGCCAGCCTGATTCCTTCCGGCCACGCCTATGTGCGCAGCCGTCTGCAGGCCGGGCTGACCACCGCCGGCTGGGCCGATGAACAGTTGGACGGCATCGAGGGGCTTTTCTTCGTGCGCAAGCTGGTGGAGCAGGTGGAGCAGGACTGGCCCTCGGTGCTGGAAAAGTTGGAGGCGGTGCGCCGCGCCTTGCTTGGGCGTCAAAACCTTGTCGTCAACGTCACGCTCGACGCCGACAACTGGACGACCGTGCAGCCGCAATTGCTCGCCTTTGTCCAGGAACTGCCGAAGGCGACGCAGACTGGGGCGGAGTGGCGGGCGCCCCTCGCAAACAATGACGAAGGGCTGGCGATCCCGGCGCAGGTGAACTACGTCGGCAAGGGGGGCAGCCTCTATGCGCTCGGCTACACCTATCACGGCTCGATCCACGTCATCAATAATTTCATCCGCACGGAGTGGCTGTGGAACAAAGTGCGCGCCGAGGGCGGCGCATACGGCGCGTTCGTCAGCTTCGGCAAGCAGTCGGGCGTCTACAGCTTCCTCTCCTATCGAGATCCCAACCTGGAAAGAACGCTCGCCATCTATGACCAGACGGCCGAAATGCTGCGCACGGTTGAACTGAACGAAGATGAACTCACCAAGAACATCATCGGCGCTATCGGCGACGTCGACGCCTATCAGCTTCCCGACGCCAAAGGCTTCACCTCGATGGCGCGCTGGCTGATCGGTGAAACCGACGAAATGCGCCAGCAGATGCGCGAGGAAATTCTGGCCACGACCGTGGCGGATTTTCGCAGACTGGGCGAGGCACTGGCGGAGCTGAACCGCCGGGCGCGCGTGGTGGTGATGGGGTCTCCTGACGCTCTCAACAACCTCAACAGCGATGGGCGCCGTCTGAGGATGACAAAAGTGATGTAAGTCTCACCCAGGAGCTTATCCGGCTGCGTCTATGGCGTCTCTCTCGACCTCCTTCGCACTCCAGTTGATGCGCGCAGGGGCCAGTGCAGCCAACCTGACCTGGCCTCTGAACGGCCGCATCTTTCGCGAACGGCTCGAAATCGACCCCAACTGCTCGCTCTGGGCGAGCAAAACGCCGGGGTATCGCCCACGCCCTGCGCTGAAAGGCGCCATCCACGCCGATCTCGCCATCATCGGCGGCGGCTTCACCGGCGTCAGCGCCGCCTATTATGTCAGCAAACGTTTTCCGAACCGGCGCGTTGTGTTGCTGGAAGCGGCTGCGCTGGCGAACGGCGCCAGCGGTCGCAACGGCGGCATGATGCTGAATTGGGTGAACGGCTTCGAAGACGCGCCGCCGGAGCTGGCGGCGCGCATCTACCGGACGACAAGCGCAGGCATCGAAGCCCTGTGCAGGCTGATCGAAGAGCATCATCTATCGGTGGATTATCGCCGCGATGGCACGGTCGCCATCTACACCTCTCCGGCGCGCGCCGAGGCCGCGCACGCCGAAGTCGAGGCTCAGAACGCCCTCGGCATTCCTACGCGTTTCCTGAATTCGTCTGAACTGCGCGCCTATCTTCGCATCGAGCACGGCTGTGGCGCCGTGCTCGACCCGGGCACAGGGCAAATTAACGGCGCGCAGCTGGTGCGCGGGTTGGGGCCGGTGCTGGAGGCGCGGGGCGTCCAAATCTATGAGGGGACGCCGGTCATCCGAATCGAAGAGGGCCGGCGCATCACACTGACGACGCTAGAGGGTTCGGTGCGCGCCGACGCCATCGTACTGGCGACGAATGGATATACGGGGGCGCTCGGCTATTTTCGCGATGCGCTTTTCCCGCTGCATTCGCATGTGTTCGCCACGGCGGCGCTTCCTGTCGACGCGCGCGAGCAGTTGGGATGGCGCGGACTGGCGGGCTTCTCCGACGATCTGGATCGCATCTCTTACGCCTCTATGACGTGCGACGGCCATCTGGTCTTCGGCGGCGGTGGGAATCACGCATACAGCTACCTGTTCAACAACCGCACCGTCTTCCCTGGCGGCGCAGCCGCTGCGCGTCGCGCCCACGCTGCAATGGAGCGCACGCTGCAGCGCTACTTTCCATCCACCCAAACGCTTCCGATTACGCATCGGTGGGTTGGAACGCTGGGCGTCACCTTCGACCGTCGCCCGCTGATCGGCGTGCGCGGAGAACATCGCAACGTCTACTACGCGCTGGGCTACTCCGGCCATGGCGTCACGCTGGCCAACCTGGCGGGCGAGATTCTGTGCGATCTGTACAGCGGAGATGACAGCCGCTGGCGAGAGCTTCCCTTCGTGCAGCGCAGCTATCCCCGCATCCCGCCGGAGCCATTTCGGTGGATCGGGTATCACATTTTCACGCGTTTGACAGGGAAATCTCCGCGCGTCTGATTCGACGTCTCATGGGAGGCGCCATATCGACCATCGGCATTTGCCGAAAGCCTTCCGTCGACCTTTGCCGGATTCACCGCCCCAGAGATCGACGGCGCGCAGCGCCGGCCTCCGCCTCCCCCATCCGATCCAGCAATTTGTCTCGCCTTTCCTGGATCAAGAGGCGCACGGACAAAGCCGTGCGCCTCCTTCCTGACGAGTAAAATTTTTAGAAAACGGCTGCTCTACCCGATATCGTCAAAAAACTCCATCTCTTCTGTGCTCCACTTCTCCGGTGAGCGCCACAATCCAGACAGCAAGAGTTCCCGGATGAACATCATCTCTTTCGGCAAGCGGTCATACAGTTTGAAGAACAGATCGTCGTGGGAAGCGATCTCCTTCACCCACTCATCGCGGTCGATGGACATGATGGCGTCGAAATCCTGCCGCGTGAAGTGTTCAAGGCCGCGCCAGTCGATGTGCTCGTAGCGGGGCACCCAGCCGAGCGGACACTCGACGCCCAGGCTTTTGCCGCGCACGCGCTCGACGATCCATTTCAGGACGCGCATGTTTTCGCCGAAGCCCGGCCACAGGAAGTTGCCCTCTGCATCACGGCGGAACCAGTTGACATTGAAGATGCGCGGCGGGTTCGGAATGTGGCGACCGAAGTCAAGCCAGTGATTGATGTAAGCGCCCATGTGATAGCCGGCGAACGGCAGCATGGCGAAGGGATCGCGGCGCACCTCGCCGACCTTGCCGAACGCCGCTGCGGTCATCTCCGAGCCCATGGTGGCGGCGCTGTAGACGCCGAACGCCCAGTTGAAGGATTGATAGATCAGGGGCACGACGCTGCTGCGACGGCCGCCGAAAATAAAGGCCGAGATCGGCACGCCTTGGGGGTCGTCGTAGGCGGGATCGACCGAAGGACACTGGCTGATCGGCGCCGTGAAACGCGCATTGGGATGCGCCGCCTTGCGTCCGCACTCCGGCGTCCAATCCTGCCCCTGCCAGTCGATCAGGTGGGCAGGCGGCTCCTTCGTCATCCCCTCCCACCAGACGTCGCCGTCGTCGGTCAAGGCAACGTTGGTGAAGATGGTGTTGGCGCGGATCGTCTCCATGGCGTTGGGGTTGCTCTCGTAATTGGTGCCCGGCGCCACGCCGAAGAAACCCGCCTCCGGATTGATGGCGTAAATCTTGCCGTCGTGGTTGGGCTTGATCCAGGCGATGTCGTCGCCCACCGTCGTCACTTCCCAGCCCTCCTCGCGGAACGGCTTCGGAGGAATGAGCATGGCGAAGTTGGTCTTGCCGCATGCGCTGGGAAATGCGGCGGCGACGTAGGTCTTCTCCCCTTCAGGGCTCTTCACGCCCAAGATCAACATATGTTCGGCCAGCCATCCCTGCTCGCGCGCCAGCACTGAAGCGATGCGCAAGGCGAAGCACTTTTTGCCGAGCAGTGCGTTGCCGCCATAGCCGGAGCCGTAGCTCCAGATGGTGCGCTCCTCCGGGAAATGCACAATATATTTCTGCTGCGGGTCGGGGTTGCAAGGCCAAGGCACGTCTGGCTGGCCCGGCTCCAGTGGCATGCCGACGGAGTGGAGACAATGGACGAATTCACCGTCGCCGAGCGCCTCGAGCACGGGCTTTCCCATGCGCGTCATGATGCGCATATTCACCACCACGTAGGGCGAGTCGGTCAGTTGCACGCCGATATGAGAGATGGGGGAGCCGATCGGCCCCATGCTGAACGGAATCACGTACATCGTGCGGCCGCGCATCGAGCCATCGAATTTTGGGCGCAACTCCTCCTTCATCTTGCGAGGATGCATCCAGTTGTTGGTGGGGCCGGCTTCCTTGCGGCTCAACGAGCAGATAAACGTGCGATCCTCAACGCGCGCCACATCGCTGGGATGAGAGCGAGCCAGAAAACTATTGGGGCGCTTCTCCGGGTTAAGGCGAATGAAGGTGCCTTTCTGCACCATCAACTCACAGAGCGCATCATACTCCTCCTGAGAGCCATCGCACCAGTGAACGCCGTCGGGCTTGCACAGCTCGACCATCTCCTCGACCCACTTGCGCAACGCCTGATTTTTCACATACTCCGGAATGGCAAGGTTCATGTGTCTGCTCCCCTGTTGGTTGTGTACTGAAGACGATCTTTCTTCACCGGGCCAGCCTCTGTTTGCTCGACGTCTATACTATATCGAGCCAAAACTAGGTGTACAAGTGACACTT
Organism: uncultured Caldilinea sp.; assembly: GCF_937128415.1. Taxonomy (GTDB): domain Bacteria; phylum Chloroflexota; class Anaerolineae; order Caldilineales; family Caldilineaceae; genus Caldilinea. The sequence continues at coordinate 68,104 of NZ_CAKZMJ010000026.1, read as the reverse complement.
ATCCCTTCGATGACAGGGACACGCGCCCCGACATCGATGGAGAGAAAACGGGGCGCCGGAAAGCTTGCTTTCCTTCCAACGTTCGGAATCCGACCTACGTGCAACGGCGCCCCCTGATGGTACAGTTACCACTATATGATTGACTATATGATTGATTGTGGGAAATAGGCCGTGCACTTCAGGTTCGCCCATGTCGACGCAGCGCAAAGCCACATTAATTTACAACCCACACGCCGGATTCAACGACTGGCTGCAAAATATCAAAGCCACCGTCGCATTCTGGCGTTCGCACGGCTGGGAGGTGAGCTTGCGAGAGACGGGGCGACCTTCTCACGCCACCGAGCTGGCCATCGAGGCGGTGCGCAACGGGCATCAGCTTGTCCTGGCGGCGGGCGGCGACGGCACGATCCATGAAGCGGCGAACGGCTTGCTCGGCTCGCAGACCATTTTGGCGACGTTGCCGGCCGGCACGACGAATTGCTTCGCACGCGACCTTGGCCTCCCCTCGCCGAACGGGGCGAACCCCTACTGGTTAATTGAAGCGTCTGAGCGGCTGATGGCGGGAACTGTGCACGCCATCGATGTAGGGGAGTGTAGCAACGGACGCTCGTTCATCCTGTGGGCGGCGGCGGGCGTCGACAGCCGCATCGTGGAAAGCGTCGAGCCGCGCTCCCGTCTCCTGAAGCGTTTCGGCGTCGCGGGTTATTTCGCCAAGGCGACGCTGCCGTTTCTTTTATATCAAGGGGAAGAGGTGCGCGTTAGCGTGGATGATGTCGTGCTCGAAGACGAAGTGTTGGATGTGATCGTCGCCAATTCACGGCTTTACGCCGGTGGACTTTTCAACCTCAGCCCGCGCAGCATGCTCGACGACGGCTTGTTTGATGTGTGGATTTTACGAGGACGCTATTCTCCGCAGATGCTGGCGCACAGCCTGCGCATTATGACGGGAAGACACCTCGGTCGGTCGGATATTCTGCATCTTACGGGCCGCCGCATCGTGATTGAGACGAAACGACCCCAACCCTTTCATTTGGACGGCGAGCTGCACCGCTCCACGCCGGTCGAGATTACGCTGGAGCCAGGCTTTCTGCATGTGCTGGCGCCGCAGGGCGCGCCCAAAGATCTGTTCGTGCGGTCCGGCGCGCCGCTGCAACGGGCGATTGAGGACAAATGCGCCGGGCGCGACTTTTAAGGGCAATGCCGGCCCCTCGAACATAGCGCGCACCTCACCATTGAGCCTGATTCAACGTACAGACCGGCTACGCCGTTTTCGCCACTGATCAAAGGTGACGGCCAGCAGGATCACTGCACCGATCGCCGCAGGTTGCCAGTACGTAGGAAAGCCAAGCAGATTGAGTCCGGTGCGGATGGTCTGCATCAGCGCAGCGCCGATCAACACGCCGAGAATCGTCCCCTCACCGCCGAAGAGGCTGACGCCGCCGATGACGGCGGCCGCGATGATGTCCAACTCGTACCCTTCGGCGGCGGTCGGCGCAGCCACGCCTAACCGTGCGGTCATCAGGATGCCGCCGATGGCGGCCAACACCCCGCAACTGACATAGACGAAAAGCTTGACCGACTGCGTCTTGATGCCGGAGACGCGCGCCGCCTCCTCGTTGCCACCCACGGCGTAGATGTGACGCCCTGTCACCGTCCTGCTCAGAAAAAGCGAAACCAACGCCGCCAGCACAAGCATGACAATGACCGGTAAAGGCACCGGCCAGGAGCCGACCATAATGTCTAGCTGCCCAATCTGGTTGAATTCCGGCGGCAGCTGGCGCACAGGCCAGCCGCCGGTGACGCCATAGGTGACGCCGCGAGCGATGCTGAGCATGCCGAGCGTGGCGATAAACGGAGGCAAGCGCAAGCGCGTCACCAACAGACCGTTGATCAGGCCGATCAGGCCACCGGTTACGAGGCCGCCCAAGACCGCCAATGGCACCGGAACGTTATTCACCGCCAACATGGCCGCAGCCAGCCCGGAGAGCGCCATATTCGAGCCGACGGAAAGATCGATGCCTGCGGTCAGGATCACCATGCACTGCCCGAAGGCTGCAATGGCAATCCACGAAAACGCGCGCAACATGTTGAATACATTGCGCGTGGTCAAGAAGGTGTCGGTGGCCAGCGAAAGAAAGATCACCCACAGGAGAAAGATAACCAAAATCCCAAGTTCCTGGACATTGATGCTTCTGCGCCACGCCGGGCGCTCTCGGGTGATCTGGGCAGAGGGGGCGCTTTTCCCAGCGCCTGCTGCGCGTTCTTGCATGGAGATTCTCGTCTACAAGGCCTGGAGTTTGGTGATTTGTCAAAGATAAGTGCAAGCGTTCTGGCGGCTTGGGGCGCCCAGAGCCGCCAGAACGCAACGTCAACGCCAACCCATTCGTGCAGACATCGTGCAGGCCACGGCGTCATTCTGACAGGAAGCCTGCAGCCCGAGTGGACGCAATTAGAAAGGATCGGGCAGCGGCTTGGTGAAGTCGCTGGTCTCCCACGCCTCGATCATGGCGTCCACATTCTTGGCCGTGACGATGTCCATGCCCGAGTCGGTCCAAGAGTCGAACTCCTTTCCGTGCACGATGCGATCATAGATCATCTGCACGGTGTCGTACCCCCAACCCCAGTATTTCTGACCAACGAGGCCATGGAGCAGCCCTTCTTTCAAGTACTCGAGCTCGACCGGCAGCGTGTCGAAGGCGACGGTCTTCAATCGACCGGAGCGCGCCGCCTCCTCCCACAGCGGCATAGAGCCGCGCTCGGCGAAGAGCGGCCACAGGCCGACGAAGAACCAACCGTCCAGGTCGGGATAGGCCTGCATGGTCTCCTCCACCACCTGGACGCCGCGGTTGATGTCGTCGTAGCAGGCGACGGTGGCGACGATCTCGATGCCCGGATATTTGGCGATGCCGTCCTTGAAGCCGCGGATGCGCTCCTCCAGGTTGAAGGCGCCGGGCACGCCGGTCAACAGCGCCACTTTGCCCTCCTCGCCCATGGCGCGCACCAGCAGGTCGGCGGCGGCCAGGCCACCGTCATAGTTGCTCACGCCCAGGTAGGTGAAGCGCTTGCTGTTGGGCGAGTCCGAGTCCCAGGTCATCACCTCGATGCCTGCTTCGACAGCTTTGTTGATCGGGTCGATGCAGCCATCCGGGTCATTGCAGGAGACGCCGATGGCGTCGACGCCGCGCGCGATCATGTCTTCCATCACGCGCGCCTGCTCCGCCATGTCCGAAGCCACGGAGCCGACATACAGCACTTCGACCTCATAAGGCCCTTGCTCGGTCAGCTCTCTGGCCTTGGCGAAGGCGCCGTCGCGGCCCAGTTCAAAGACCGGATTGTTGAGGGCCTTGGGAATCCAGGCGATTGTGATCTTGCCGTCGGCCAGCGCCGGATGCATGGCTTGAGGCGCCGGCGGCGTGAAGCGGAAGGCGTCGGCGGGCGGCTCCCAGCCCTCGGTCGTCCACTCGTGCGGGATGCCTTTGGCATCCAGCTGCGCCTCGTACTCTTTGAGGGTGGCGGCGGTGATGACGTCGACGCCTGTGTCGATGACGCCGTTGACAACGCCCATGTCGGCGAAAGCTTTTTCCTGACCTTCGGTGGCGATCTTGTAAATGAGCTGGACGGACTTATAGCCCATGTCGAATTCGCGCTGGGCCACCGTCGCCTGGATGACGCCCTCTTTGATGCCGTTGATGATGTCGGTGGTGGCGTCGAAGCAGACGATCTTGATTTCGCCCACCTTGCCGGCCTCCTTCACGGCCGTGGCCCAGGCCGGCCCGTTGTAGGCGTAGACGCCAAAGGCGCCCGCCAGATCAGGGTTGGCTGTGATCACCGAATTCGCCAGCTCGAGCGCCCGCGCTGCGTCCTCTCTGTCGTTGACCGGCTCCAGCGCTTCGATTGCCGAACCGGCGATGGCGTCGAGGAAGCCGTCGGTGCGCTGCAGCGCGTTGAGCGCAGTGTCGGAGCCGCGGCCGATGCCGACCTTGCCACCCTCCGGCAACAGCTGCAACATGACCTGGCCTGCAACCTGACCGGCGGTGTAGTTGTCTGTGCCGATGTAGACCAGCGACACGGAGTCCTCCACCGGCGGCGTATCCAGGGTGGTGACGATGATGCCGGCGTCCGCAGCCTTCTTCATGACCGGCTCCAGGGCGTTGGGGTCCGAAGGCGCAATTGCAATTCCGGTCACTCCTTGCGCAATGTAGGTCTCCATCGCTTCGATCTGGCGAGCGACATCCTCCTGGGGCGGGACGAAAAAGATCACCTGATCGTCGCGCAGACCCAGGTCAGCTGCGGCTGCTCGCACGCCTTTTTCAACATTGCTCCAATAGGGGTGGACGGATTTGCCGATCACGACCACCTGGAATTTTTCCATATCCACGGCTGGCGCTGCAGGAGAGGGCGCCTGTGTAGGCGCAGGCGGGCAGGCGGCCAGGACGAATGCGGCAATCAAGGAAAAAATAAAGAGAAGTCGAAACCGTTTCATGGCGCTTTCCTCCACTGGTCTAAAAAATGAATATTGTCCCGTGAGTTCCAATCGCACGCTCAAGACTCCGACTCCAAATACAGCCGCCTTCGAGACATTGTTCGCGACATTGGTTGCATCTTACAAAGGTTTGCATCTTGTTGACAGGCATCACCTCCTCTTCGCAGGGCGCAACGGACATTGCTCTAAAACCAGAATCGGTCGAACGCTTTGCGGCCTCCTCAATCTTCTTCCGCCACGACTTTAGAAAAATCGTCTCTGGCGCCCACCATGTAGGAAACCACGCGCTCGCGGAAGCTCTGCACATCGCCTGTGACGGGATAATCCGCCACTTTGCGACCATGGCGCAACACGACCACGCGATCGCCCACCTCGTGGATATCCTCCAGACGATGGCTGATGATGATGATCGACGCCCCCTGCGCCTTCAACTCGCGGATCAGATCCAGCACCTGGCCGATCGCCGAGACGCTGAGCGCAGCGGTCGGTTCATCCATGATGATCACCTTAGCGTTGAACGCTGTGGCGCGACCGATGGCGACCGCCTGACGCTGACCACCGGAAAGATGCTCCACCTTCAAGCGCACCGAGCTGACGTTGATGTTGAGTCGCCGGAGCAACTGCTGAGATTGGATCTCCATGGCGCGTTTGTCCATCACGCGGATCGGCCCCAACGCCCAGCGCACCACTTCCCTGCCCAGGAAGATATTGGCGGCGACGTCCAGATTGTTGGCCAGCATAAAATCCTGATAGACCATCTCGATGCCCAGCCGACGCGCATCGTCTGGCCCGGTGATGTGCACGCGCTTGCCTTCCAGGTAGATTTCCCCTTCGTCGGGGATGTAAGCGCCGCTCAGCACCTTCATCAGCGTCGATTTCCCGGCGGCGTTGTCCCCCACCAACCCCAACACTTCGTTGTGCATCAGGGTCAGATCGACCCCGCGCAACGCCTGCACTGCGCCAAAGCTCTTCTTGATGTTGCGCATCTCCACAATGGGCGTTGTTGCCGTCGTCGCCGTCATTTTCGCCTCACCTGTCCCAATTGTCGTCGCCTGCGCCATGTGTCATAGGTCACCGCAATCACCAACACGGCGCCCAGGACGACGTCCTGCAAATAGGAGGATAGATTGATCAGAACCATGCCGTTGACCATCACGCCCATGATGGCGGCGCCTAAGATGGCGCCCTGCACGGTGCCTTCGCCGCCGAAGAGACTGGTGCCGCCGATCACCGTCGCAGCGATGGCCCAAAGCTCATAGGCGGCGCCCACCGTGGGCGTGCCTTGTCCCAGCCGTGAGGCCAACAACAGCCCCACCAAACCCGCCATCAGGCTACTCACAATGAAACAGAAGATTCGCACCCGATTCACCTTAATGCCAGAGACGCGCGCCGCCTCGATGTTGCCTCCGACTGCGTAAATATGGCGTCCTAGCGTGGTGCTGTTGAGCAGGAAGAAGACCAGCGTCGCCACGATGACGAGCACAATAAACATGATGGGAATTCTGGCGATCTCTCCCTGACCAAACCAGAGAAATGGGTGGTTGGAAGGAAAGACGATGGGATAGCCCTGCGTCATAAAGGCCGCCAGCCCACGCGCCATCAGCCAGGTGCCGAGAGTAATGATAAAGGGCGGAATGTGCAATTTGGTGACGCAGAAGCCATGCCAGGCGCCCACGAGGCCGGCGACGATCAGCACGATGACGACCGAAGGCGCAATCCCCAACGGCGGGATCGCGCCCACGCCCTTCATCATAAGCGTGGCAAAGAGCACGCCGGTCAACGCCGTCATGGAGCCGACGGAAAGGTCGATGCCGCCGCTGATAATCACCAGCAGCTGACCGATCGCCAGCAGTCCAAAGGTGGCGATGAAACGCATGATCACGGCGAGGTTGGCTGGATTCAAGAAGACGTCGGGACGCTGCCACCAGAAGTAGAGACACAACGCCACGAAGGCGATCACAATCCCCGCTTCGCGAATCTGAACGATGCGAGTGAGGAAACCCGGCCCCTCGAGCGCCCGCTGCTCCTGCGCGCCTGTCATGTCCATGGTCAACGGCGCCTCCTGTAGAGTATATTTAGAGGATTGTGGTTGTCTTTGGCTTTTTTCATTATAGCACAACACTTTCCAAACCGCTAACTGCAAAAATTTGCCGCCGGGACGGCCATATCACGGTGGCTGCGGCTCGCAGCCGCAGTCCTTGGCAGGCCCAAAAGCCGTGGGAAAATCGACGAAGCGCAGGCTCTCGGTGGGCCCTCACCCCCTGCCCCCTCTCCCAATGTTGGGAGAGGGGGAGTTGCGGCTCGCAGCCGCAGGCCCTTGGCAGGCCCGAAAGCCGTGGGAAAATCGACGAAGCGCAGCCTGCAGCTACGATTCTTGGCTCTCACGAAAGAATCTACGAGTTGCCAGCATCATTTCTTCAATTTCACAGAGCTTCCTGAACAGTCCTATTCCACGAGAACGCTTCAACCCCACTGCAGGCATAATCAAGTTGCAATAGCTTCCGTCAATCGCAACGGAATTTGCGGAGAGCGTTCACAATACCGAAAGCCACTGGGTAGAGTGTTCCAGCCTTCGACACGTAGCAAGGTGGCGATAGCGTTGCGCAAGGCTGCAAGTGCTTGCGGTGCATTGCCGGTGCGAATTGTGGAGCGGTCTTCATCAAAGCTAACATCACGAGGATACAGAAAACGCTGCAGCAATATCTTCATAGATGACCTGTTGGTTGCGCTTGACCACAACCAGGTAGTCGCCACCCCTTTGCCGAATCTGTTTTGCGCGCTCCTGGCAAGGATGCAAGGCGTCCATCGTGAGCACTGTGTCTTGTCAGTCGTTGTGCGCCAATATCTTTTCGGCGACGCAGCTTTCATGCAGTTTCTCGCTGGTCTTGTCTTGGTCGAACACGAGGCCGGAACTGTGATGCATCAAACTCACTGAGTGGACTGTTTCGCCGTACGCACTGGCTCCACGCACGGTCTTGCCATCCAATGCCAGCCCATGCAATTTGCGTCCATCCTGCGTCACCACGGCGGCGACATCACCGGTTTTATGGCTCAAGTCCCGTTGGAACTTGCTCAGCGTTGCTTCCAGCGTCGTAATCTCGACATCCCGAACCACGCGCTGCAGGGTGGCAAGACTGGGTATCCGACCCTTTTTCGGCTTCAACGTCGTTTTCAGCTCCTCACCGTGCATTTGCACCCAGTTGTTGATCTCAAGCATCGATTTCTTTCCGCTCATGAGGGCGGCGCCGATCAAGATCAAAAGAAACTGCCATTCGCAGCTCTGACCGCGCGCTGACCGTGAATCCGAGATGTGCGCCAGCGCCTCTGCCAATGTGCTTAGGAGTGCTCATCGTGTATTTTCCTTGCTTGTCACAAGTAAAGAGTGCGCAATGAGCAAGATTTTGTACATCACTGCCTGGACTTAGAACTGCTGCCAGCTGTGGGGCAGCCAACCGCCAGCGCCCAATTCCTTCGATGTGCTCTCACGGCGATAACTTGCGCATCACAAACAGCAAACTTTCATTGCGTGAAATGTCAAAATTACAACTTGATTATGCCCTACAAAGTTTGATAGGTGAGTTGTCAATAACCACAGCATGTGTACAATTTCTGGCAACCGTACTAGATCTCCCTTGGTGTTGTGGGAAGCTGCGTCTCATCGTCACATCGATTAGGAGGATGTTTTGCCATGGCATTTATTTACGTCACGAAGACGGCCGACCGGAAAGCCCGTGGATACGGTTTCGATCTCTATGAATGGATTGCTCGCTATGAAGAGCGATCAAACGAGGAGTTGAACCAACTGCTCGATAAGCGTCCTCCTTATCTTTATGACAAAGTGGGGACAAGCGGCGGTAGATTGCGTTTGGTAATTAAACCGGTCGAGCTGGCGACTCCCTCCCAATTGCAGGCTTTTTGTGTGCTCACTATCTTCAAGTGCGGCGATGATGACTACGAGAGGTTCAAAGACGGTTCCGTAAACCAGCGGCGAGAATGGCTAGAGCCTTTACTGGACATGGCAGATCTCCAACAAGAGGCCGCCCAGTTTCTCGCTGAACAAAATAAGGGCCGGAACGAGATTAAACAAGCTTTGCCGTCGAGTTTAGCATCGTGGTTGGAGCCATTTGCGGACTCGGCTGATGATGAACTCGTAATGGAAAGTCGGTTGTGGGTGGAGAGGCTGGCTCATAAGAAGTATAAAGACCAATGGAAAGATTACTACAACCTAGTTCAACGTCTCGCTCAGGATCGGCAAGCTGGAGAACTGCTGAGCGACAGCGCCCGAATTCGTCGCATGCTAGACAACGGAACAGGCCGGTCTGTTTATGGGGTTCATCTCTCGGTTGAGGGGCCTGAAGATATACTGCTCTTACTTAGCCCCTTCGATCCTAGACAGGAGACCAAAAGCCGGGATGAGTTCGAGAAAGACATTCGCAGACGCTTTGCAGGGATTTCAGAGGAAAGAGAGACTGTTAAATTAGACGATGTGGCTCGATATGCCCGCCGAAGTTATCCGGCGTATCTTTTGGCCGATGATGAGGTCTGGAAACAGCTACAACAAGATGAAGAGGCAAACCTGGCTCTCTCCACAGAGGAAGCTCAGCTTCTAAAACGAGTCCGCTGCGAATGGCCCCGGGACCGAGCAGTTTTGCCGCTGTTCATCAATGGTCGCGCCGGCAGCGGCAAATCTACGATGCTCTATCATCTTTTCGCAGACTATGTGTCTAGAAAGACACAAGAGACTCTAGACGGTGAGATCATCTTCTTGACTTATACACCGCGACTAAGAGATCTGGCCAGGGAAAAGATTGATGAGTTGCTGCGCAGTCGAGCGGACTTTATTGCAAAACGTCAAGGAACTAGGTCGGAGTTTGACAGTGGGCACTCAACCAGGTCCGTCCCCGTCCTCACCTTTCGTGAGTTCTTGTTAGATAGAGTCCCCCTCGATCAGCGCACGCAATACGAAGCAGAGCGATACTTGAGCTACAGCCTGTTTTCGCGCCTTTACACGAACGAGCGCCTGCCCCCTACGCTGAAAGGCTCTGGCTTTCGCGGCTCTAGGAAAGTTCCACCTGCCATGGCCTGGCACATCGTGCGTGCCCTAATTAGAGGATGGCGCTACGACCATGACATGGAGCCTGATGATTACGCTGAAGTCCCAAAGAAGGAACAGAGCGTTACCTTGGAGGAGTTCAAGACGGTCTATGAAGAAGTATGGAGAAGCTGGCTTCAACCGTTGATGGAGGAACAACGTCTCTGGGATGAGGTAAAGATTGCTTCTAACTTGCTTAGCCAGAGTGCGCTTTCGCCCGATTTTGCGGTGATCTTTTGCGATGAAGCCCAAGATTTTACGCGGCTAGAGCTCAACTTTCTCGTTCGCCTATTGCTCTATCATCGGTATGACCTGGGTCGGGAACGGTACATCAGATTACCGTTTGTCTTGGCTGGCGATCCCTTCCAGACAATTAATCCAACGGGCTTTCGTTGGGAATCTGTAAAGGCCTCCTTCTACAGTGAAGTTGTCCTGGGGCTAGACCCATACGGAAGAAAAACCATAGGTTTCGACTATCAGCCGTTAACCTATAACTATCGCTCTCAACCTAACATCGTGGGCTTTAGCAATTTGGTCTTGCTGTGGCGCCACCTGTGCGTGGGTGCCGATGTAACGCCCCAGCAGGGCTGGTTCGACGACGACGAGAGCGAAAGCGCACCGATGCTTTTTACCCTCGGGAAAACGCTTTCTGAATCGCAAATTCACGACATAATTGAAAAGAACCCGGTGATCATAGTGCCTTGCGAGCAGGGCCAGGAGGAGGAGTTCATAGAGAACGACAGTTTGCTACGGTCTCTTAAACAACACATTGAAACGTTGACCGTGCTGAGCCCTATGGAAGCAAAAGGCATGGAGTTCGGGACCGTGGTAGTTTACAAGTTTGGCGAGTATTGTCCAGAGGGTTTGATAGATAAAAGGTCGGACGACGATTTGACCCATCATTACTTCCTCAACAAGCTCTATGTGGCCGTGACACGGGCAAAGCGCAACTTAGTGTTGATTGACACGGTGTCGGGTGAAGAACGCCTATGGAAGTCTGCGTTAAAGCAGGGGGAGGTAGGCCAATGGGTCAAGCAAGCATCGAGGCCCGAAGAGTGGAAAGACCGCGTGTCTCCAATCCAGCCAGGAAATTTTCTGCTTCTAGCATGGGAAAAGCAAGACCCGTTGACCGTTGCGGAGACGCTCCGAAACAGCGGCAAGGCAGAAGGTAATGCTAGGTTGTTGCGACAGGCAAAGGCCCAATATCGCCGCGCCGGACGTGATGACTTGGCGAAAGTCTGTGAGGCGGAAGCTTTGGAAATCGAAGGCCTGTACAGGGAAGCGGGACAAGCCTACTGTGAGTTGGGGCAGTGGCAAGATGCTGAGCGGTGCTTTTGGGCAGGAAAGCATTATGATGACCTTCTGAGCCTGGCCAAAAGCTACGAGCGATTAAATCCACGCTACCGTGTTACAGCTAAATTCATGCAATCACCCAAGTCTGCCAATGACGCGACCGCTTTTCTGGAGTATTATCTGGACAGCTTGAAGAAAGGAGACAACGTTTCCTACTCGGAAGCACAGTTCTTGGAGGCGATGCGAGCTGCTTTGAAGGTGGCGAGCCGCGATTGGAACCGAGAGCGCATGTCGAACATTGCGTCTCTGGCAGCCGAGGTTCTAGACCACCTACGTCACCTTCACAATGACCTCGATCTTGAAACCGTCGCCCACATTTACTATGCGAGCGAGCGCTACCGCGAAGCTGTTGCTGCCTGGGAAAAGCTATCTGGTGCGCCTCCAGCCCATCGGGAATACGCACGGGCGAAAGCGCAAATAGCGACTTATCCGGAGAACCTGAAGTGGTGGCATCGGGCAGGAGATATGCAAACAGTAGTGGAAGAATTTCAAAGCAGAAGATCGGGCGATGTCCCTCCTGACATCGGCAAATTAGTTGCCGACGCTTACCGCCGTCTAGGCTATTGGAAACACGCCATTGAAATGTACCTGAAAACAAAGGAGCTGGGAAAGGCCATCGAACTGCTGCGCAATGCGATTTCGGACAGGCCGCAGGATATTTTCCCAACGAGTCGCACGCTAGTAGACGAAGTCTACCGGGCACTAGTTGAGGTGGAAAACTATAACGAGGCTCGAAAGTTGGTAGAGAGGATAACCGAGCGATGGCCGGAGAAAGAGGGTTATGAGTATGCACGACAGCTGCTTGTGGACCTAGCTCGAGGTCGAAGGTGGGAACTTGCGATTAGGCTCGTATCCGCTGGCGGCAACGTAGGCGCCAAGATCATCGAGGCGCGTTCACCCTGGACGCCATTACGGCTTTCGTCTAGTAAATTGACTGAGCTGCAGATGGGATTAATCGAGGAGCTAGCTCGTTCTGATGCCCTGACTGCGTTTACTCGAAAAGAAAGGGAGGATATTACCGAGTATTTGTCGCACTTCGTGAGCGAAACTGACGAGAGGTGGCGTCAATATTTAAGTCTACCAACCTTGGCCGCTGCATTAGAGCGAGTGTTGCTAGACAAGGATCTCTTGCCGCTGTACGAGAGAATGGAACAGAACTCGCGCAGCCGCACGGAGCGCCGCTTTGTGCGCGAGCGTTGGCTAAAGGTTAAGACGCGTCAAATCGAACGTCTCCAGAAATCAGAACCGCACGAAGCCGATAGTGCAAGGCTCATAAGCCTGCGTACGGACGAGCTCAACAAGAGGGCCGACGAGTGGGGAATCGCTCTGAGCGAAATAAGCAGACTACCAGAGTACCCAGACCCTGGTACACCACTGCCACCTGAAATTCCCAGCGATTTCAGCGTGGCTTGGAGAGATCCCTATTGTCGCATTACAAACATTCCTACAGGTTCGGACCTCACAATTGATGTGGCTACTGGTAAAATGAGCTCATTCGGCGCGCCAAATCCGCACCAGCGGCGGGAGACCGATGGGACCATGAGTTTTGTTCTCAAAGAGTGGCGTTTGAAGGGACGCCTCCGAAAGGGCGAGTGGATAGAATTCACCCTGAACGACGAGAGGTATCGTTACGAGCTTCACCGTGCTTAACCTGAGGATCGGGGCAGCCTGAAGAAGAGATGAATAGACACATCGTAAACATTGGACAAACGTGATTGTACCTACAGATGTCGAGCAAGGGAGAGGGAAAACGAGTCTTGGAGAGATAGGACAAGAATTGGTCGGACAAGAATTCCAGACAAGCAAAGTGATGGTTGTGGCTGATGGTGGTGCGGGCCGCTTTCCAGACATGCTCTTGGGGATTAAGCTCAGGCGGGGCGGGAGGGAAGTACATCAGTTGGAGTCTGGGATTGGCCGCCAGGAGCGCGATCTTACAGGAGCAAGAGCAGTGGTTGCGGATAGGTGAGCAAGAGCTTTTGCAGAAAAAGCACGGTTGTCTCGCCATTCATGGCAGGTGACCTCATTGCAATGATTGTCGTAGCTGCGGCTCGCAGCCGCAGGTTCTCGGCGGGCCCGAAAGCCGTGGGAAAATCGACAAAGCGCAGCCTGCAGCTACGATTCTTGGCTCTCACGAAAGAAGCTACGAGTTGCCAGCATCATTTCTTCAATTTCACAGAGCTTCCTGAACAGTCCTATTCCACGAGAACGCTTCAACCCCACTGCGTCCCCTATGTTAAATCGCTTCCAATCTGCTAGAATGTACAATCATTGAAAAATGACCGCTCCGCCAGCCCAATGGAAAATGCTTGATTGAAACAAAACGAAAAAGGAAACGCTATGAAAGTCTTCGTCACCGGCGGCGCCGGCTACATCGGCAGCATCACCGTTGAACAATTAATCAAGGCGGGCGATGAAGTCATCGTCTTTGACAACCTGTACCAGGGACATCGCGACGCCGTCCATCCTGCAGCTATCTTTATTCAAGGCGATCTCAAAGACCGCGCGGCGATCGATGCGGCGCTGGCCGCCCATCGCCCCGAGGCCATCATGCACTTCGCCTCCTACACGCTCGTCGGCGAGTCGATGGAGCGCCCTTTCCTCTATCTCGGCGACAACGTCGTCAACGGCGTCAACTTGCTGCAGAGCGCGCTGGCGCACGGGGTGAAGAAATTTATCCTCTCCTCCACCGCCAACCTGTTCGACAAGCCGGAGCGCATCCCGATCGACGAAGACGAGCGCATCATCCCTGGCAGCCCCTACGGAGAGTCGAAAAACATTCTGGAGCGCATCCTCTACTGGTTGGATCGCACGCAAGGGATGCGGTACGCTTGCCTCCGCTATTTCAACGCGTGCGGCGCCAGCGAAGAGCGGGGCGAGCATCATGAGCCGGAGACGCACATCATCCCCCTCGTCTTGCAGGTGGCGCTCGGGCAGCGCAAGGAATTCTGCATCTTCGGCGACGATTATCCCACGCCGGACGGCACCTGCATTCGCGACTATATTCATGTCATCGATCTGGCGAATGCGCACATCCTGGCGCTGCGCGCCCTCGACGGCGGCAGCCGCACCTACAATCTTGGCAACGGACGCGGCTTCAGCGTCAAGGAGGTCGTGGAGACCGCGCGCGCCGTCACCGGCCACCCCATTCCCACGCGCGTCGTCGGACGCCGCCCCGGCGATCCGGCCGTGCTCGTGGCCAGCAGCGAGAAGATTCGTCGCGAGCTGGGATGGACGCCTCAATACCCAGATCTGCGCACCATTATTGAGACGGCGTGGAGGTGGCACCGCACCCACCCGCACGGCTACGCAAAGTGATTCGCTCGCCGCAGGCGCCGCGCTCAACGTTGTGGCTTTGCCAGCAACGCGTCGATGCGCTGACGGACGCCGCCCGGGTCATCCGCCAGGACGGCGTCGACTTCCCAGGCGAGATAGAAACGCAGCCGCGGCTCCGGCGTCGGGTCCAACGGCGCCACGATGGCGCCCCTGCGATGAGCAATGGCCGTGTAAAACGGATTCAGAAACATCAGCGGCCAGAAAGGCCCCAGCAGTTGGGCGTCGCGCCGCGGCCATGGATTTTTGAGCGTAATGTGGCCAATGGGGATGTCGGGATGCACCGCCCGCACTGCCAGCACATGCTCGAAGCGAAACGACACCAGCGCCGAACGGCGGAGAACGCCCCCTTGCTCCAGGACATCGATCAAAATCTGGGCGTATTTGCGCTGTAGAAAGAGCGGGTCCTTCAACTCGAGCAGCAGCGGCGTCTGCCCTCCGGTGGCCTTGATCAGCTCTGCCAGCGTCGGCACGCGCGCGTCGGAGAACCCTCCGTCTGGGCGACGCGTCCGCAGCGCCTGAATTTGCGCCAGCGTATGCTTCCGCACCGGCCCGGCGCCCTCCGTCATTCGCTCCAGTGTGGGGTCGTGGAAGAGGATCAACTCGTCATCGGCGGTGAAACGCAGGTCGGTCTCCAGCGCGTCGGCGCCCTGCGCCAGCGCCAGCAAAAAGGCGCGCAGCGTATTTTCCGGCTCCAGCAGCCGTGCGCCGCGATGGGCGATGACGAAGGGCCGGCCTGCGCAACGTCGTTCTTCGCGAAATGTATCCCAATCCATGGCGCCCCTCTTGTCTCCACTATTCGAGGACAATCCAACGTGAACTGAGCGGCTCCAAGTGGATCGTGCGCAGCCTCGGCGCGCGCATCGATTCGACCCATCCGGACGGCGGCGCCACCGTCCTTTGCTGCTCGCTGAAGTTGAATGCCAACAACATCCGATCGTCTGCGCTGCGACGCTCCACCAGCCAGACGCCGCTTTCATCATCCAATACATGCGTGATGACCTCGCCGTCGACCAGCGCCGGATGCGCGCGTCGCAGGCGGATTCGTTGCTTTGTATGGGACAGCAGCGAGACGTCTTGCGCAGCGCCCCACACCATGGGATGCCGCGCCTCCTCGCGCCAGGGGCCTTTGGGGCGCGGTTGACTCAATCCGACCTCCGTGCCGTAATAAAGGCAGGGAGCCTCTCCCAATCCGAACAACAGGTCCAGCGCCAGTCGCAGCCGCCGTTTGTCGTCGCCGGCGAGCCACAGGAAACGATTCATGTCGTGGTTGTCGATGAAGGCGGGGCGCAAAAAATCGCGGCGAAAAAAGGCGCGGCTGGCCTGAAGTTGATTGGCGAACCGGCTGGGCGACATTTCGCGGGCGGCGGAGGCGCAAAGCTTGCGCACCGCCCGACAGAACGCAAAGTCGAGACAGCCGTCCAGCCGCCCCGTATAGGTGCGCAGCAGAGCGCCGGTGCGCGTCACCTCGCCGAAGAGCCAGCAGTCCGCCTTCACCTGACGACACGCTGCGCGGAAATGGCTCCAGAAGACATGACTCGGGCCGGCAGCGTAATCGAGCCGAAAGCCATCGGCGCCCGCCGCCAGCCAGTGCTGAGCGGCGCTGCACAGAAAGGTGCGCACGGCCGGCTCATCGGTGTTGAGCTGCGGCATGCCGGCGACGTCGAAAAACGTCCGATAGCCATGTTTGTACATGGGATCAAAGGTGAACCAGCGACGATAAGGGCTGGCCGGATTGCGCAGCGCCTGTTGAAACGGAGGAAAGTTTGCGCCGGTGTGATTGGCCACGAAATCGAGCAGGACGCGCAGCCCGCGTGCATGCGCCTGGGCGAAGAGCTCCAGCAGATCGGCGTTGGTTCCAAAGCGAGGATCGACGTTGAAAAAGTCGATCGGATCGTAGCCGTGATAGGACTCACAGACGAAGACCGGGCTGAGCCAGATGGCCGTGACGCCCAGATCGGCGATGTAGTCGAGCCGCTCGATCACCCCGCGCAGCGAGCCTCCGGTGAAACGCTCCATCTCCTCCGGCGCCAGCCAGCGATGCTCACCGCCGGCGAAACGGTCGACCAAAATGTGATAAATCACCGCCTCTCGCGCCCAGTCCGGCGCAGTCAGCGCATCGACGTGATAGCCATAGAGCGTGGGCGTCTCCGGGGTGCGATCCAGGTTGATCTCGCTGCTCCAGACGGAGCATGGGGGCGAAGCGGTGCGCCACGCCTCGATGCGATATTGCACCAGCGTCCCGGCTGGCTGTGCGGGAATCTCTCCCTGCCAGAGCGTCACATAATCCCAGAGCAACGGCTCCCAGCGCACCTCCACCGGCTGCAACGGAAGGGCAAGGCCCCGGGTTGCTTTTCCCTGGCCGCCTTCTGGAAAGGAGCCGTCAAAGGTGACGTAGGCCGTCACCCGGTCGACAAAAATTTCGGGGCCGGTCTGAACGGTGATGCGCACCGGCTGCCCGGGAAGAGGGTCCAGAGGCTCGATGGCGTAAAAATGGCGGACGCCGCTGCGCGCTGCTCGCTCCGTCGCCAGCAGGCGCTGCTCGTCCGCCTCGATGCCGCCGAAGACGAAATCATCCATGACAGGGTGGAGCGGTTCAGCCATGGGCGAAGCGCGCCCAGGACGCTGCGCTAGCCTTTGACCGAACCTGCGGTGAGGCCGCTCACCAGATAGCGCTGCAACGCCAGGAAGATGACGACGATCGGGATGGCGCCGATCAGGGCGCCGGCGGCGAAGACGCCCCAGCGGTTGGCGAACTGGTCGGCGATGAACAAGCTCAGCCCGACGGCGAGCGTATAATTCTCGGAGCGGGTCAACATCACGCGCGCAAGCACAAACTCCGAGTAGGTGCCGATGAAGATCAACAGGCCGATGACGGCCAGGATGGGTCGCACCAACGGAAGGATCACCATCCAGAAGGTCTGCCAGTGGGAAGCGCCGTCGATGATGGCGGCCTCATCCAGGTCGCGCGGAATGGAGTCGAAATAGCCCTTGGCCAGCCAGGTGTTGACGCCCAGGATGCCGCCCAAATAGAGCAAGATCAGGCCGCCATGGGTGTTGAGGCCCAGCCAGGGAATGTAGGCGCCCAGCTGTTGCAAGATCAAAAACAGAGCGACCATGTTCAGGAAATTGGGGAAGACCTGGATCAGCAAGATCGTCTGAAGCAGCGTGCGCCTGCCCCGGAAGCGAAAGCGCGAGAAAGCGTAGGCCGCCATCGCCGTGAAGATCACGCCGAAGACGGTGGTGATGGTCGCAATCTTCAACGAGTTCCACATCCATGTCCGGAACGGGAACATTCGGCTCTCGAAGAGATTCACGTAATTGACGAAGCTGGGATTGTCCGGAATCAACTTCTGATTGACGAGCGAGTTGCTCGGATTGATGGAGGCCGAGAAGATCCAGACGACCGGAAAGAGCGCGAAAATCAGCATCACGATGGCCAGCGCAATGCGAAAGAGCAGCGCGATGCGACGACGTCGCGAGATGGAGCCGACCTTTTTCGTTCGGACGGAGAGGCTTGCGCTAGACATTTTCGGATCGCTCCTCCAGCATATGCGTATACCGGAACTGGAAGTAGGTGATGATGACCAGGATCAGGAAGATGGCGACCGTGATGGCGGCGGCGTATCCCAGATCGGCGCCGCGGCCGCTGGCGAACGCAATGCGATAGGTGTACGTCACCAGAATGTCGGTGTGGCCGACCGGCGAAATCGTGCCGCTCATGGGCGGACCGCCCTTGTTGAAGAGTTCGATCACGACAAAGTTGTTGAAGTTAAAAGCGAACGAGGCCACCAACAGCGGCCCCATCGTAATCATCAGCAGCGGCAAAGTGATGTTCCAGAAAGCCTGAATCGGGCCGGCGCCGTCGATCTCGGCCGCCTCGTAGACATCTGAAGGCAGCGCCTGCAGCGCGCCGGTGGAGATCACAAACATGTAGGGGAAGCCCAGCCAGAGCTGGATGAGCAGGATGCCGATCTTCGCCCAGAACGGATCGCTGAACCAGGAGGGCGCCGAGCCAAAGACGCCGGCAATCATGTTGCTGACGACGCCGTACTGCGGATTGAGCAGACCGACCCAGATCGGCACGCTGATGAAGGCCGGAATGGCGTAGGGAATCAGCAGCAGCGAGCGCAACAGCTTGCGCATCGGCATCTCCGGCACGTCGAACATGATGGCCAGAAAAAGGCCCAACGCAAAGGTGATGAAGACGCTGGCGGCTGCGAAGATCACCGTCCAGATAAAGACGCTCACAAAGGGTCCGCGCAGCGCCGGGTTGGTCAGCAGGCGCTGAAAATTGTCCAATCCGATCACCACCCGGAATCCTGGCCGCAAGGTGGAGCCATCGTCGGCCGTAAAGGTGCCTCGAATCGGGCGATAGACCTTGCCGGTGGCGTTGTCGATCAGCACATCCTGGCTGCTGTCATAGGTGTAGCGCTGTTCATATTCGGCTGCGCGTCCAATCTGGCGCTCACTCACCCGAAAAACCTGGGGGGGCTGACCGAATTCCAGCGCCACCAGGTTCTGCGTATGACGCAGCCGCTCTGCGCGCGACAACTGTCGAAAACCATCGATCTCGGCAGGGGGCTCCCCCTCGGCGGGCTCGACGGGCTGCCCGGGGCGGGCAATGAACTTCTCTCCGGTCTCGGGCGATTCCAGCCAAAGCAAGTATTCCCCTTGCGGCGAGACGTAGGCCGTCCACTCGAAAAGGGGGGCCCCTTCGGGCAGATACATTTCCCGCTCCAGTTGTCGAATCGCCACCTGCTTGGTCAGTAAATGGCCGTCGCCGTAATTCGTGAAGGCCGTGTAGATCGTGGAGAAGATTGGATAAATGACAAAGACGCCCAGCAGCGCCAGGCTCGGCCCGATCCATTGCAGCGGATAAAGTTCAGAGCGCAGATAGATGGCGTTCAACAGCAGCGTGACAGCCCCGATGACGATCGCCAGCGCATATGCACCATCTCGCAGCAGGTTGTACATCAGCCAGATAGCGCCTGCGTCGAGAAGGGCGAGGATGACGAGTCGCAGAATCAGGGCGAGAGGGCTGGAAATTGAGCGGCGAGGGGGAGCCTGGGCTCCCCCTGCCTTTGCAACGACTGCGCTGCTCATCTGCTGCCTGCGATTGCCGCTCGAATCTGCTCAGCCGCGTTCTTGAACGCGACATCCGGCGCTTCGCGCTGCTGGCTGATCAGCACGATGGCGTCGCCCCAGGCCGACCAGACGACCGACATCTCTGGGATGGCCGGCATCGGCAGGCCGTTCTCGCCCGCCGCGGCGAAGGCGGCAATGTCCGGATCGGTGATCTTTTCGCGCACCGGCACGAAGGCGGAAGGCCGCGGGTCGGCGTCGAAGATTTCCTGCATCGCCTCCTCGGTGGCGACAAACTCCTGGAGGAAGGTTTGCGCCAGGAGCGGGTTCTTGCTGAAGGCGTTGATCATGAAGCCCTGGACGCCGAGGAAGGGCTGGGCGGGCTGCACCTCGCCGGGGATGGTGGTGACGACGTACGGAACGCCCGACTCTCGGATGCGCGGCAGCGCCCACGGGCCGGTGATGATCATGGCGGCGTCGCCGTTCTCAAAAGCGGCGTGCATGATGTCGTAGTCGACGGCCGAACCCGCCTTCAGATGCCCGGCCTTGTACATATTGTCGAGCCAAACGGCCGCAGCAATCGAGCCTGGGCTGTCGATGCCGACGTCGTTCGGGTCATACCCCTGTTCAGTCAGGCCAAAGACATAGCCGCCGAACGCCGTCTGGATCGGGAAGAAGTGATAGGGATCGCCTTCCTGGCGAATGTACGCCTGTTTGACGACGCCGGCGCCCTCGAGTTCGGCCGCCAGCTCGGTCACTTCGCTCCAGGTGGCCGGGACCTGCTCGACAATGTCCGGGTTATAGACAAAGGCGACGTTCTCGGTTGCGTAGGGCATGCCGTACAGTTTGCCGTCATAGATAAACGCCTGCACAGCCGCCGGCAGGAACTGATCGGCGGCGGCGCCCAGCTCAATCTCCGCCAGGAGACCGTTCTCCACCAGCTCGCCCAACCAGTCGTGCGCGCCGATGATGATGTCCGGGCCTTCGCCGGCCGGACCAGCCACCTTCAAGTCGTCGCGAATGTTGCCGAACCCTTTTTCGGTGACCACGACAGGGATGCCGTACTCCGCTTCAAACTTCTTGCCAAGCTCCTCCAACACTTTGGCGCGCGTGTCGTCGGCCCAGATCGTCAGCGAAACCTCAGCGGCGGGCGCCGCCTCTTCAGCCGGGGCTTCGGTGGGGGTTGCCTCTGCGGGCGCCGCCTCTGCAGCCGGGGCTTCGGTGGGCGTCGCTTCCTGAGCAGGAGCCGGCGGCGCAGGCGTCGGCGCCGGCTGTCCAGGGCACGCCGTCAACATCAAGGCAACGACGACGAGCAGAGACAACAAGATTCCTTTGTTGCGCATACAACTCTCCTTTTGATTTTGTTGTTGCTTACAACGAGAAACGAGAGATTTCTGCAAACTCCGAATCTCTTCAGATCAAGAAATCCGGAGATAGCATACATGGCTATAGGCAGCGAGATATGCTGTACTCCGGAGATGTAGACAGATGAGCGGCGTAGGCTGAGCATAGAGGTTCGTGGAGAACTTTTTCCGTAACGCCCATCAAAACGATCGCCAACCATTATAGCCGATGACGCCGGAAATCGACAAGTCGCCTTCAAAGGCTGGAAGTCGGCGCTTTGCAGACCAAAGCCAGAGAGACGCCGGAGAGCAGCGCAGGCCGCCTTCAGCGTCTCTCTGACGCAAATTCTGAGAAATTTCGAGAGGAGGAGCGGCTAAGCGAGCCGCTTCGGCAGGCGCGGCAGCGCCCGGCTGGGACGCGTGCTGCGGTCGGGCTTCGGGATGGGCTGTTGGGCCAACAACCGCAGCGCCTCCTCGATGGCGCGTTCCAGCTGAGGATCGCGCCCCGCCACGTAATCTTGCGGCGTCACCTCCACCTCGATGTCCGGCTCGGTTCCGTAGTTTTCCACCATCCAACCGACGTCTTGGAACCAGAAGCTGTATTCCGGCTGCGTCGTGATCGTGCCGTCCACCAGCGAATGGCGTGGGGCGATGCCGATCACGCCGCCCCAGGTGCGTTTGCCGATCAGCGGCCCCAGTTTCAGCAGCTTGAAGCTGTGACAGAAGATGTCGCCGTCGCTGCCGGCCAGCTCATTGGTGACCGCCACGATCGGCCCCGCCACCGACTCCAACGGATAAGGCGCGACGCCGCCCCAGCGCGAGGCGTCGTAGCCGATGCGCCGACGCGCCAGTTTTTCCAGAATCAACTGGCTGACATGGCCGCCGCTGTTGTAGCGCACATCCACGATCAGCCCTTCGCGCATGACTTCGGCCAGAAACCCGCGGTGAAATTCGGCGTAGCCGCTGGGGCCCATGTCCGGGATGTGCACATAGCCGATGCGTCCTGCCGTGGCCTCGTGCACGCGGCGACGGTTGCTTTCCACCCAGGCGCGATAGCGCGCGTCGCTGTCGTTGGCCAGCGTCTTGACGACGACATAACGCAACTCGATTTTTTCGGATTTCTGCGTCTTTGTCGAGTTGTTTTCTTCACCGGCGGCGGTCATCGCGTCGCTCCTTGGCGCTGGCCGCGGCGCCAGCGTCAGGAGCACCTCCTGATTGGCCTGATTGACCAGCAGGTGAGCGGGCGAGGTGTTTTCATCCAACCGCTGGCCGTTGATAGCCAACAGAATATCCCCTTCGCGCACATCGACGCCCGGCGCCGCCAGCGGTGAAGTCGCCTTCGGGTTCCACGGGTCTCCTTCGATGATATTTTCGATGCGATAGCCGCCCGCTTCGGCGTCCCAGAGGAAGTCTGCGCCCAACATGCCCTGGCTATAGTAGGGGGAAGGACGATAGTCGCCGCCGAACTCGTAGGCGTGGCTGGTGCCCAGCTCGCCCTGCATCTCCCACACGAGATCGCTGAATTCGCTGCGCGTGCTGATGCGCTCGAGGAGGGGACGATAGCGCTCGTAGACGGCGCGCCAGTCGACTTCCGCCATGTCTTCTGTCCAGAAATGGTCGCGCTGGAGCCTCCACGCCTCGCGGTACATCTGCTCCCATTCGCTGGGTGGGGAGACCGACACCTTGATGCGGGACAGGTCGATCCAGCCGCTGCGTCGCCCTGGGCCACTCTCGCTGGGCGCTTTCTCCGTGGCGGAAATCACGCGCAGCCGCTTCCCGCTGAAATAGAGCAACTTTTTTCGATTGCGGGAGAGGTCGAAGTTGGACACATTTTCGGCGATCGTTTCGCTTTTGTAGTCCTTAAAGATCCAGGCGCGCAGTGCGCCGCTTTCGTTGTCTTCATTGTTCCAGCTCTGCTCATCATCGAGCGCGCCGTGCAGGTCGAAGACGGTGAAGAGCGCTCTGCCTGGCGCGCCCATGATCTGCCCATAGCGTCCGTCCTCCACCGGGAAGGCCAGCACGCGACGCTCGATCCCTTCGAGGTCGATGAGGACGGGGCGCGGCTTGCGACGAGCAGGCGGCTTTGGCTTTTCCGTTTTCGGAGTGAACGCGCGTTGGGCCTGTTCCTGAACGGCGGCGAGCAGGTGTTCCGGCTGCGGTTCAGGCGCCGCCTGGTCAAACCGTCGACGGCTCACCTCTTCTCCAGCACGAGCGTGAACCCACCCCAGAGTCTCTTCGCCATCTGAATCATCGTCTTCCAGATCATCGAGCGCTTCGTCATCCGCATCCTCTTCGTCATCCGCCTCGATTTCCTCTTCTTCTTCCACCTCTTCTCCTACGTCTTCCGCCTCTGCCTCTGCGTCCTCCGTTTCCTCTTCCGCCTCCTCGTCAGGCTCCTCTTTGGACTCGGCTGCGTCTTCCATCTCTGGCCAGGGCACAAAGGGATTGGGCAGGTCGTTGCGCAGCAGGATCAGATAAGGGCGCATTCCCCAGGGAAAACCAAGGTCGAAGTGGAGATTGTCATAGACCGGGTTGAACTCCCGATAGCTCAAAAAGTAGAGATAGTTGCCGTCAGGATCGAAGGAGGGCGCCACATCGTGCAAGATCGGCCGCGTGACGGCGATCGGATTGGGCCATTGCGCAGAGGTCGATTCGACGGAAGGCGAGGAGGCGTTGCCCTGCGCCTGGCTTGGCGCCTTTGCGCCTGCAGCGTTCTGAGGCGCTTCCTGCGCTTCCGGCAGGCGATAGAGTCGGATCTCGGTTGCGTTCAGGCCGACGCCAAATCCATAGGCCAGCCAGCGACCATCGGGCGACCAATCCATGCCGGCGATGGGGCGCCACTCGCTGCGGTCGACGCGGGTCAGCTCGCCGGTGTTGAGGTCGACGATCAGCAGCTCCTGGCGATGGTTGCTGATGGCGACCTTGTCTTCAGTCGGCGACACTTTCAACGCCACCGGTCGACCGATGTCGAGTCCGCTCAAACGTCGCGGCGGCTCCGCGAGATCGGTGGAGAAGATCACCAGCTCCTCTTCGCCGTTGGCGTCGTCCACCATTACGATGCGTTCGTCGTCGTTTAAAAAGTCGGGCAGGCGATAGCGGACGCCGTCGCGTTGGCCGAGTTGGACCACCGGGCCTTCATGGTTGAAGAAGGTGAAGGCTTTGCCGCGCGTGGTTACAGCGAGGGCGTTGCCGACCGGATTGAGCCGGGCGCCGTCCAGATAGATGATCGCAGGGGAGAACTTCCGGTTGCGCTGCACGCGCGGGCTGCGATATTCAACCTCCACTTTTTCCACGCGCTCGGTCGCCGGGTCATAGACATACAAATCGGCGCCGGCGTGATAGACGATGCGCCGACCGTCGGTGCTGGGATTGCGTGCGTAGAAATCTTCGTGGTCGGTGTGGCGGCGCAAATCTTCGCCGGCCGGCGTCACGCTGTAAAGGTTGCCGATGCCCTCATGGTCGCTGATGAAGTAGATGCGCCCGCCGTCTTCGCCCGGCAGCCACATCGGCGAAGCGATGTTGCCACGGATTTCGGGGAGGAAACGTTCAAACTGACCGTCGCCGTTGCGGTCGATCCAGAGATGGCCGGTGGTGCCGCCGCGGTAGCGTTTCCAGCGGGCAGGGTCTCCGGTGTTGCGACCGATCACGACGCCGCCGTTCGGACCAAAGGCGATGGAGCGCGCCGGCCCGACGGGGATCTGCGTCACCCTGCCGCCCGTCTCCTGCATTGAGATGGCGTAGATGGCGTATTCCTGAGGATGAAAGTGGCTGGCGTTGGAGGAGAAGAGAATCTGCGTCCCGTCCTGCGTCCATCCCAGCACCTGACAATTGGCGTTGAGATAGGTCATGCGCCGCGCGCTGCCCCCGGCCGCCGGCATCAGGTACACCTCCGGCATGCCTTCCTCTCGACCGACAAAGGCCAGCCATTCGCCGTCCGGAGAGAGCGCCGGATAGTTCACCTGGCCCAGGTTGCTGGTCAGCCGCCTTGCCAGGCCGCCCTGTCGCGGCACGCTCCACAGGTCATCTTCAGAAACAAAAACGATGGTGTCCTGGTGAATCGTGGGGAACCGATAATAGCCGTCATTCATAGGTCTGCTTCTTTGCGTTCTCCTGACCCTACCCTCTTGCAATTTCGAGGTCTCAGCCCATCTTGTGCAGCCTTTGCACATATCCCGAGAAACTAAAGAGGCGCAGGAAAAGCCCAGCGCCCCTCATCATCCCAGATCAGTATACTCTTATGGCCGACGCACACCAAAAAAAGCGAGGATGTCCAGGACGCTCCTTGTGGTGATGGACGTTGCGGCGGGTGTTGGAATGGTTGCGCAGCTACGCTACTCAGACTCTGCCTCGGCGGCGCGAAGCAGGACATAAAAGCGATGGTTGCGGATTTCTCCGCTGACAAAGCTATGCAGAAAGTAAAAACCTGCGCCCTGAAATAGACGAAGGGAACGCCGATTGACCTCGGCGACGGTGACGCGGAAAAATCGGGGCTGGAAGACAGCGGCGCCGAACGCCAAAATCTGCTCCAGAAATGTGCGGCCAAGGCCGCGGCCGGTGAGGGCCGGATGCAGACCCAGGCCGACATCCAGCGCCGGCAGCGAATAATCTCCGCCGGGCACCTGCGCGTCTTCGCCGAAGCAGCAAAAGCCGATCAAGCGTCCGGCTTCATCGTGGGCGGCGTAGTAATGAAAATCCGGCCGCAGCAAGGCGGCGACGTCGTTTTCAAATTCTTCTGCGTCGGGTTCGTCGAAAGGCGGCAGATCGGCGTAGCGCCAGCGCAAGACGGCGCGCGCTTCCTCTTCCGTGATCGGGGCGAATGAGATGCGCATGGTTCTGTGCTATCTTGCCAACGCTTGCGCTAAATCGGCGATAAGATCGTCGGGGTGCTCCAGTCCGATCGAGAGGCGCAGCAGGTTCGCCGGCGTCGTCGTATGCGCGCCCTCCACCGAAGCGCGGTGTTCGATCAGGCTTTCGACCCCGCCCAGGCTGGTGGCGCGCGTAAACAGGCGCACGCGCGCCGCCACGGCCATCGCCTCCTCTGCGCCGCCGCGCACCTGGATCGAAAGCATGCCGCCATAGAGCTTCATCTGGCGTCGGGCGACGGCGTGACCTGGATGGGTGGGGAGGCCAGGATAGTGCACCGCCGCCACGGCCGGATGTTCGGCCAGAAATTCGGCGACGCGCTGCGCATTGGCACTGTGACCGCGCATGCGATAGGGCAGCGTGCGAATGCTGCGCAGCAATAGCCAGCAATCAAACGGCGAAGGAACCGCCCCACCGATCGTCTGCACCAGCCGGATGCGTTCAAAGAACTCGTCAACTTCTCTGACAACGACGACGCCGCCGAGCACATCGCTGTGGCCGCCCAGATATTTGGTGGTGGCGTGCATGACGAGATCGGCGCCGAGCGCCAGCGGCTGTTGACCGACCGGCGAGGACCACGTGTTGTCGACCGCGCAGCGTGCGCCGGCGGCGTGCGCAATTTCGGCGACGGCGGCGATGTCGGTGATCTTGAGCAAGGGGTTGGACGGCGTCTCCACCCACACCAGTCGCGTCTGAGGACGCACGGCTGCGCGCACGGCGTCCAGGTCGGCCATGTTGACGATGCTGTAGCAGAGGCCCCACGGCGCCATCACTTCGCGCAGCAGACGACCGGCGCCGAAATAGACGTCGTCGGGGAACAGGACGTGATCGCCTGGAGCAAGCGCCTGGAAAATGGCGCCGGTGGCCGCCAACCCGGACGCAAACGCCGCCGCAGCGGCGCCTCCCTCCAGCGCCGCAAGCGCCGCTTCCAACTCATGGCGGTTGGGATTGGCTGTGCGCGTATACACATAACCGGAAGGATAGCTCCCATCCGCCGCGCGTTCGAAGGTGGTGGAAAGGTGAATCGGGGACATCACTGCACCGGTGGCTGGATCAGGCGTATGACCGGCATGGATCGCAAGCGTTTCGATGTGCATCTCTGTGCTCACCGCGGAATCCCCGTGATGCGAATCCCGCTCCCCTGCACTTTATAACGAATGTTGACGCCGATCAAGACGGCGGTCAATCCTTCAACCACCGAGGAGTTGGCGAGCGGACCGGCATCGACGCCGAAGAAACCGGCGGCCCGGATCAGCTCCAGCGCCACGGCTTTGGCTTCTTTGCTGTCGCCTGTGTAGAGGACGTCGCAGTCCGGCTGCCAGCTCAGATCGCGCAAGTGGCCGGCCGCAATGTTCTGAAATGCAGCCACCACCTGGACGCCTTCGCCCAGCTGACGTTGCAATTCCTCCGCCGCCGAGCCTGCCTCCGGACGCCATGCGACGGAAACGCGCGGCGGCTTGAGCGGGACGACGACCGTGATCACCACTTTTCCCTGCGCTCCTTCGGCGATCTGGGCCGCCATGTCCGCCTGACTGCTGTAGGGAACGCTGAGCACGATGACGTCGCTGGCCGCCGCTGCGCCGGCGTTGTCCTCCCCGCGGATCTCGGCGGCGCCGGCAGGCAACAGGGACGCCAGCTCAGCTGCGACGGTCTGCGCCTTTTCCCGGCTGCGGCTTCCGATGATCACAGGATAGCCGGCGGCCGCCCATCGCACCACCAGTCCAGAGCCTTCTGCGCCGGTGCCGCCGATCACGCCGATCACAGGTTTCGACATACAAGCTTCTCCATTCCGCGCTGTCGTATGGATTATTGCTGGGTGAAGTACTGATCGAGCAGACGATCGAGCTCCGCCAGGTCGATCGGTTTGTTCAGAAAATGATTGGCGCCCGACTGGCGCAAGCGTTCGTTGTCGCCGCTCAGCGCCGTGATCACCGCAATCGGGAGGTCGACGAACTGGTCAACGGCGCGCAGACGACGAATGACCTCAAGTCCATCGAGTCGAGGCAGGTTAATGTCCATCAAAACAAGTCCTGGGCGCTCTCTGATGGTGAGATCGAGCGCTTCCGGCCCTGTGCGCGCCACGACGACCGGCACGCCATACATCGAAAGGTACTCCGATAGCGCGTAGACGTTCGCCTCATTATCCTCCGCTAGCAGCACAAGCCGGCGTCGCTGCGGCGCCGACGCCTGGACGGCGGCTTGCTTCTCGGCGGCCACCGCCACCGCTGAAACGTCGGAAGGCTTCCACGGCAACTCGAGGGTGAAGCGGCTGCCGACGCCGGGCTTGCTCTCCACCAGAATGTCGCCCCCGTGCTGGCGCGCCAGGCGTTGCGAAAGCGCCAGCCCCAAACCGGAGCCGACGTTTTGCTGAGAAAGTTCATTGTCAATTTGAACAAAAGGTTTGAACAACAGGGGCATGTCCTCTTCGGCGATGCCGACGCCGGTGTCCCATACGACGAATTGAACCTGCTCGCGCTCGGGGGCGCCGAGAATCTCGACGCCGACCGAGCCGCCTTCCGGCGTGAACTTGACGGCGTTGCTCAACAGGTTCACCAGAATCTGTTTGACGCGCAACCGATCCGCCTGGATGGCGCCGACCCGCTCATCGCGTTGCACAGAAATTTGTAGACGCTTCTGTTCTGCGAGCTGTCGCACGAGGTCGATCACCTCAGCGCAGAGCGGCTCGACTTCCACCGATTCGATCTTCAAGCGCATTTTGCCGGCCTGAAGTTTGCTTAAATCCAGGATTTCGTTGATCAGTTCCAGAAGATGCTGCCCGCTCGCTTCGATGACGCGAAACGACTCGCGCTGACGCTCGGTCAAGACGCCGTCCAGCTGCTCTTGCAAAATGTGCACAAGAGACAACATAGCGTTCAGCGGCGTGCGCAGCTCATGGCCGATGGTGGAAAGAAGATCGTCTTTTATCCTGGAGGCGTTCTCCAGGTCGCGATTGGCGGCCTCCAGTTCAGCGATGCGCTGCTGTTGTTCGACGAGCTGTGCGTGCAAACTGTCCAGCCGATCTTGCAGCTGCTCCAGTGTAGTCGAGGTCGTTGTCGGCATTTGGGCTATTCGTGTTTCTGATCTTGATCACAAATTAAACAATCGTCAATCCAGATAAATCAAAACACCCCCAAAAGTATAGGATTTTCTGGTCGATCTGTCGAATAAGCCTTCAAGCCTGAAGGAACTTTTATCAAAACATCGCCCAATAGCGCTCCCAGGTCGCCTGCGCATGGCGACGGCTGCGCGCTGCGATCTCGGCCTCATCGAGCGTGAGCAGCTCGCGGTTGCGCATCAGCGTTTCCCCCTGGACAATGGTACTGTGCACATGCGTCCCGCTGATTCCGAACAGGATGTGCCACGGCAGGTTGTCGGGCGTCAGCGGCGTGGTGGGATGATAGTCCAGCAAGATCAGGTCGGCGTAGGCGCCCGGCGCAATCACGCCGAGCGGGCGCTCGAAGAAGACGGCGGCCAGACGACGATTGTTGAACACCGCCATCTGAACCACTTTGTCGGCGCCCAGGTAGCGAGGATCGCTGTGCGCCGCCTTCTGGAGCAGATCGGCGACCTTCATCTCCGCAAACATATCGTTGCTGAAGCCGTCATTGCCCAGGCAGACGGCCATCCCTTTGCGCAGCATGGGGGTGATCTCTGCAGCGCCGACGGCGTTGTTCATGTTGGAGCGCGGCTGGTGACTGACGAAGGTGCTCGTCTCGGCGAGCAGCGCCATTTCCCAGGCGTCGATGTGCACGCAGTGCGCCATGATGCTCTCCGGCCCGGTGACGCCGAACGCATGCAGGCGCTCCACCACGCGCTGACCCGACTTTTGCAGGCTGTCGTACTCGTCGGCGGGATGTTCGGCGACGTGAATGTGGAAGCGGTTCGATTCGCTGACGCAACGCTCCAGTGTGGCGTCGGAGAGGGTCAGGCTGGCGTGCAGGCCAAAGGTGGCGGCCAGCCGGCCTTGATGCGCCGCCCGGTTCGCCTCGACCCATCGGCGAAAACGCACATTTTCGCGAATGCCGGCCTGCGCTGCATCCGGCCCGTCGCGATCGGTCACTTCATAACAGAGCGCCGCGCGCAGCCCGCTGCGTTGCACCGCTTCGGCGATCGCGTCCAGGCTGCCGTCGATGGCGCGCTGACTGGCGTGATGGTCGATCAGGGTTGTGGTTCCATTGCGGATGGCGTCGACGAGGCAAACCTCCGCCGAGCTGCGCACGCCCTCCAGATCGAGCGCCTTATCGAGCCGCCACCACAGGGTTTGCAGAATCTCCGGGAAATCCTTAGGAGGCGGCCCTGGAATGTACATGCCGCGCGCAAATGCGCCGTAAAAATGCGTGTGCGCACAGATCTGTCCGGGCATCAGAATCAATCCGCCGGCGTCCCAACGTTCATCGTCCGGGTAGGCGGTGAGCACAGAGGGGCTATCGCCCACCATGTCGATGACTCCATCCGCGTAGCGCACTGCACCGTCATCGAGGATGCGGTTGTTCTGGTCAAACGTGATCACTTTGGCGTGATGAATGATCATGGCAGGCAGTTCACGTCGATCGTGCAGGGTTGCTTTAGTTGCGAAATTTTCAGCAGGAAAAGTATATCACGGCTTGAGATCGGCTTTCAACAGCTTGAGAAACGTGCGACTGCGCACCGCAACAAATTTTCACAGCTCCACTTCCTGACCGACGCCCTGCTCCTTTGCGCGGCGATAGACGAGCGCCGCCGTCATCGCATCCTGCAGCGCCAGGCCGACCGATTTGAAGAGTGTGATCTCCTCCGGCGAGGTTCGTCCGGCGACTGCGCCCGTGACAACTTCAGCCAGCTCGGCAACGACGTGCGCCGGCCCGATGGCGCCCTCCTGCATGGGGATAAGGATGTCGCCCGCCTCCACCTGCGCAGCCTGCCGACGGTCGACGACCACGCGACTGCGGCGCACCGCCTCCGTGTCGAGCTCGCGCGTGGTCCGGGTGTACGCGCCGATGGCGTTGATGTGCACGCCGGGTTTGAGCCATTCGCCCGGGAAAAGGGGCGTAGGGCTATTGGTGGCGGTGCAGAGGATGTCCGCCGCCTCGACGGCGCTGCGTATATCAGGGGGCGCGGTCACGGGAATGCGAAGCCGGTCGGCCATGTGCGCTGCAAAGGCGCGCGGATCCTCGCGCGCAATGACGTAGACCTGCTGAATTGGGCGAACGGCGGCCATCGCCAACAGTTGCGGACCGGCCTGCACGCCGGCGCCGAAGATCGTCACGACGCGTGCATCGGGCCGCGCCATGTAGCGAGTGGCGACGCCGCTGACTGCGCCGGTGCGCATGGCCGTAAGATATTCAGCGTCCATCAACGCCAACGGCTTGCCCGTGCGTGCATCGTGCAAGAGCAGCACAGCGTGGATCGTCGGCAAGTCATAGCGGCTGCGATTGTCGTTGTAGACGGTGACCACCTTAACCGTCAGCGCGGCGGGGTCGCCGGCCACAAATGCGGGCATAGACAGATGAATGCCGTTGTATGGCGCGATGGGGGTCGCCAGTCGCTGCGGCATCTCCACTGCGCCGACGGCGAGCCGACGAAAGCCCTCTTCCACTGCAGCGATCGCATCGGGCATCGTGAGCAGGTTTTCGACGTCGCGACGGGTCAAAATCAGCATTGCGGTTCCATCTCCATTCTTCAGAGCCGACCTCTACGCCTCCAGTCTTTCCAACACAAACACCGGAATTTCCCGATGCGCGGCGCGGCGACGATAGGCGGCGTAGCCGACGTAGATGGCGTCGGCAAGCAGCCAGTAGCGCTCCCTCTCCTCCGGCGTCGCCTCGCGGCTACGATAGGTCGCCGAACGCCCCTGGTAGGTGACGGTGGCCACGGGATGGGCGCGCAGGTTGTAGCTCCACGCCGGTGCTTTCGGCCCGCCAAAATTGGTGGCGAACAGGATCAATTTGTCGCCGTCCACCCCGGCGATGAGCGGCGTCGTACGCGGTTGGCCGCTCTTTGCGCCGGTCGTCGTCAGCTCGATCACGGGCAGGCCGGTCAACAACGTGGTGGCGGTGGTGCGTCCGCCGGACAGGACGGCGACCGCGTGGTCGAGATGGCGCAACGTTTTCGACAGCAGCCAGGCGATCGGCGCCGTGGAAGCCAGGCGCTTGATCCCGCGTTGCAGGGCATTGGGCGGTCGAAAATCGAGCGTCATGTGGGAATTGTATCACCCGGTTGCGGAATTTAAACTTTGCTTGACCCTTGAGTGTTCGATCAGATTGTGCTACACTGAAAAGCGGATTCCAAAGCGATTTTCTTCAGAAAGCTCTGGAGCTTCTGAACGGCGAAAGGTTGAACGAGCACTTTTAGTTTAACAGGAGGCGCATCTGGAGAGCTTGCAACTTGCCCACCGGCTCGTGGACATCATCGAGGAAAAACAGGCGACCGACATTGTGTTGCTGGATGTTCATGAGCAGACTTCCCTCGCCTACTACTTCATCATCGCCACTGTAGACAACGAACGCCAGGCCAAAGCCATCGAAGACGACCTTCTGGAGAAGCTGCGCTTGCAGCAGAACCTGCGGCCGTTGACCGTCGACGGCGTCGATGGCCAGGGTGGCGGCTGGTCGGTGCTGGACTACGGCGACGTGATTGTGCACCTCTTCACAGAGGAAATGCGTCGTTACTACCGGCTTGAGGAACTTTGGAGCAAGGCGCACGTCGTCGTCAAAATGCTGTAGCGCAGTTCACGCTGTGCAACGCATGCGTTTTTATCACATGCGTTGATGTCTGCACCGTGCACAACGCAACACGAAATCCGGAATACGCACCACCTTTTAGCAGCCTGATCGGGAAGGAAGCGAGAACGTATGGTTGGTGGAGGGAAAACCGTCGGGTTGGTCTTAATGATCGTCAGCCTGGTGTTGTTGCTGGCCTTTGGCGGATGGCTGCTGACGGCGTTCTCCGCCAACGAAACGACGAGCGGCGGCGCCATCCTGGGGCTGTTGCTGGCGCTGATCGTGATTGCGCCGCTCTTCGGGATCGGCGCTTATCTCTTCCGCAAGGGCGCCCAAGAGGCGAAAGAGTACGCGCAGGTTGCCAAGGAAAAGCAGATCCTCAACGCCGTGTTGACGCGCGGACAGGTGACGATCACAGAATTGATTGCGGAGTTGCAGATTCCCCGCGAAGAGATTGAGAGAATGATCCAGGACCTGGTCGGCAAACAGCTTTTCAGCGGCGCCATCAACTGGGACAAAGGCGTCCTCTACAGCGTCGAGAGCCAGAAGCTGGCCGGCGACCACAAGTGCCCGAACTGCGGCGGCGATCTCCAGTTCGCCGGCAAAGGTCTGATCGTCTGTCCCTACTGCGGCAGCCAGGTCTTCCTGACCAAGCGCGCGGCGGCGCAGACCGCCTGAGGGCCAGGGATGCCTCTGCGAGCGAACGCACTCACCGCAGAGGCGTTAAGTGCGCAGCGTTTGACGCCTGTAAAGCCGCGGTGACCTCTGCGTCTCGGCGGCGAAACTTGTTTGCAAATAGAAGAATCAAGGGGTTCGGGAGGGGATCATGACCGAAAATTTTGTAGAGTTCGCCAAGAGTCAGATGGGGGCGGTGGAAAGACTGCTCAAGGGGTTGCCCGGCGTCAAGGGCTATATCGACAAGGAGCTGCGGCGCGATGCAGACAAACGGGTGCGCGACGCTATCGCAGCGTCCTTAGAACAAAGCAAAGCGGCGCTCACCGCTGCGCAAAGCGCGCTGCTCAAGAGCGGCGGGCTGGCCAAAATGGCGGACGTCAATGAAGCCATCGTCGCTTTGCAGACGCTCGCCGACCGCGTCAAGACTGCCACCTACGGCTACGCCGGTTTCTTTGATCCGGTGCGTATCAAAGAAGAGCAGTTGGATGCGCTCGTGCGCTTCGACCGCTCGCTGGCGCAGAAGGTCGGCGCCATCAACGAACAGATTGCAGCGCTGGCGCAGGCCGTCAAAGATCGCGCGGACATTGGACCGGCGCTCGATAGGCTCAACCAGACGATCGCGGAGCTCAACGCTCTCTTCAGCAAGCGTAGCCAGGCGATCGAGACGCCCGGCCTGCTCGATGACCCGAATTTTGCGCCGTCGGTCGATGCAGGCGGCGAGACGTCGGACGCGTCCGGCGCTTCCTCTTCAACGAATGGCTGACGGGGAGCCTGGCTCCGCAGCAAAATCTTTTTCCTCAAAAGGAGACAACTATGGCAAGAGTCATCGACGTCATTGAAGCGCCCAATCAGGGGCCGAACGACATGGTGGTGCGCGTCCCGGAGGTCGGCTCCGGCGACTTCCGGCTGGGAAGCCAGGTGATCGTACGCGAAAGCCAGACCGCCGTCTTCTATCGCGACGGCAAATCGCTGGACGTCTTCGGGCCAGGCCGTCACACGATCACGACCGCCAACCTGCCGATCATCAGCTCGATGATGAACTTTTTCACCGGCGGCAACAACATCTTCACCGCCGAAGTGTACTTCGTCAACATGCGCGAGTTCACCGATCTCAAGTGGGGAACGCCACAACCCATCAGCCTGCGCGACAGCGAACTGGGCTTTGCACGCGTGCGCGGCTTCGGCCAATACACCATCCAGATCGCCGAACCCAAGCGCTTCGTCGATCAGATCGTCGGCGCCCAAGGGCTGTATCGCACCGGCCAGATCGAGGACTACCTGCGCAACGCGATCGTCAGCAGCCTCACCGACGTGTTGGGCGAGAACATGAAGAGCATCTTCGATCTGCCTGCTTTGACGGATGAGCTGAGCGCCGCCATTCGTGCAAAGGCCGCCCCTGCGTTCGAGGCGATGGGCATCAAGCTCAAACAGTTGATGGTCGTCTCGCTCACGCCCACCGAAGAGACCGCCAAGGCCATCGACGAGCGCGCGGCCATGGGCGCCATCGGCAACATGGACGCTTACCTGAAATTCAAGGCGGCGCGCGCTATGGGCGACGCCGCTGCCAGCCCGGCGGGCGGCGGCGCGTCCGAAGGCGTGGGGCTGGGCGCAGGCCTGGGATTGGGGG
Source organism: uncultured Caldilinea sp. (assembly GCF_937128415.1). Taxonomy (GTDB): domain Bacteria; phylum Chloroflexota; class Anaerolineae; order Caldilineales; family Caldilineaceae; genus Caldilinea. The sequence goes on along the minus strand of NZ_CAKZMJ010000026.1, from coordinate 33,555 downwards.
CAGGCATGGCCGGCATGATCATGCAGTCGATGCAGACGCCCTCGCAGCCTGCCGCCGCGCCTGCGCCATCGTCATCGGCGGCGACGCCCTCCGTCATGACGCTGGAGGAAGCCGCCGCCTACCTCAAAGTTTCCGTGGCGGACGTCGAGGCGGCTATCAACGCCGGCGAGCTGAAGGCGCGCAAGATCGGCAATCAGTATCGCATCTCCAAAGAGGCGATCGACGCCTTCCTGGCGGGCTAAGGAGGCGAGACCTTTCCATTCTCCAGGCAATCTGGAATGGTTCTTATGGCGCTTGATTCGAGGAGACGAGAAGACAATCGAGTGCGCGGCTGGGAGGTTGCACTCGCGCTCGTTGTGCTGGCGGCCTGTCTGCTCGGCGGGCTTGCGTTGGCGGAGCAACGAGCGCCCGGCCCTGTGATCGGCGTGTTGCAATTTTCCGCGCCCATCAATTTTACGACCGCCGATCAGCTCGTGAGGCTCATGGAAGCCGCGCAGCGCGATCCGTCCGTCGCCGGCGTAGTGCTGGAGATCTCCAGCCCAGGCGGGTACGCCACCAGCAGCGAAACGGCCTATTACACCCTGCTGAACTTTCGCAAACACAAGCCGCTGGTCGTCGTCGTCAACGGATTGGCGGCCAGCGGCGGCTATTACATGGCGGCCGCCGGCAACCGCATCTACGCCTCGCCGAGCAGCTACGTCGGCAACGTGGGCACGCGCGGCAGCCGCCCCACCGATCCGACGCTGGCGCCCGACGAGATGACCAGCGGCCCCTACAAGTTGGAAGGAGGCAGCCGTTTCGAGCAGATCCGCCAGCTTGACCTGGTGCGCAACGCCTTCCTCAACAACGTCGTCACGCAACGCACCCATGCCGAAGTCAATCCGCTGAAGATCAGCGCGGCGGAGATCGCGGAGGCGCGCATCTACCTGGGCAGCGAGGCGCTGGCGTTGGGGCTGATCGACGGCGAAGGCAGCCGCATCGAGGGCGTCGAGGCTGTGGCCGAGCTGGCCGGGCTAGAGCATTATGGCGTCGTCGATCTGCCTGCCTACCTGAATCTGGAGCCCGTTGCCACCTCCGGCGATCTCTTCAGCGCAGCGCAATCGTTGCTGGCGGAAGCGCCTCCCGGCGCAGTTCTGATGCTGGATTCTCGCATCCCCTTCCCAGAGCGCGCGCCTGCGGCCGGTCGGGAGCATCTGCGCAAGCCGCGCCCAGGCGTAGAGGCGCTAGGGTCAGACAGGCCATGAGCTGCACAGGTGGAGTCGCCCCATGAGACGAAGCGCGTTCTGGCTGTTGACCTTCCTCGTTGGCCTGCTGTTGCTGATCGGCCCCACCGCCTGGCGCTACCTGGAGAGTCGATCTCCGGCCAGCAACTATGCGCCGCCGGAGATCCCCACCGCCGCCATCGCTGCGACGCCCATTCCGACGCCAACTCCTGCGCCTGCACCGGTCGCCGGAGAGCTTCCGGAAACGCCGGTCAAACGCGGGCCGGTCGTGGTCGACCTGGCGCACTACTCCGCCATCCGCCGCGATCGCTTCCAGCCGCTGGCCGGCGCCCTGGCGGAGCGCGGCGTCGATCTGCGCTTCTGGCTGCCCACCGTCCCGCTCGAGAGCGTGCGCTCTTTCATCGAATTTCCCGATCAGTCCGAAGCGTTGCAGAAAATTTTGGCCGACGCCAGCGCTTTGGTGGTCGTCAGCCCTTACTTCCTCTACAGCGAAAAAGAAGTCCAGGTTGTCGAGCGCTTCCTGGCCGACGGCGGGCGGCTGCTCGTGATCAGCGATCCTGACATCGAAAGCGACGCTGCGCGCGACACCAACAGCCTGGCCAACGCCTTCAACATCGTCTTTCACGAGGACTACCTCTACGACACCGTCGACAACGACGCCAACTACATCTTCTTCTTTCAGGGCGATTACTTCGACCAGGCGGCGGGGCTGAAAGGCAGCCGCATCGCCTTTTACGGCGGGCGCAGCATCGGCGGCGCCATGACGCCCCAGGCGCGCAGCGCTTCCACCACGCTCAGCAGCCTGCGCATCGGCCAGAGCAACTTCACGACGGTCGCCATCGGCGGCGCGCCGGCCACCGACACCGCCGGTCGCGTGCTGGCGCTCAGCGATTTCGACGTGTTGACCGATCCTTATGTGACGCGGCACGACAACCGGCGCATGCTCGAATTTGTCGCCGATTTTCTCGCCGGCGGCGCACGCATCCAGACGATCGCCGATTTCCCCGCCTTCTTCGGAAAGACGGTGGCCCTGGTCGTCGACAGCAGCGATCCGGTCGGCGCGCAGGCGATCGCAAAGGCGGCCGAACTGCAGCGTCTGCTGGAGCTTTCCGGTCGCTCCTTGCAGTTGGGCGCCACGCGCTGGCTGACCGACAGCGCAGCGGGCGACGCCGATCTGCTCTACGTGGCCCGCTATCAAGACGCCGACCGCTCCACCACGCTGCTTGCAGACATTGGCTTCGCGCTCGAAGAGCGGGTCATCACTCCCACGGTCAGTGCGCCGCTTCCCACGCCGACCGTCGCCGTCACACCCGAACAGGAGCCTTTCCCCGTGCTGCCGCCGGAGGACAAGACGCCGCCGACGCCGGAAGGGACGCCGGAGCTTCCTCCGGTGACGCCCGCCCCCGATGCGCCGCCGGCCCCGACGCCGGTCTCCACCCCGCTCACGCTGACCATGGCGCCTGACGTCGCAAGAGGCGCAGGCGACGTCGTTGTGCAGGCGCCAACGCCCGGCGCAACGACGTCGCCGACAGAGGAGCCGACGGCTTCGCCCGATGAGGCCGGCGAGACGAACGGTCCGGCGGATGCAGAAGCCACCGCCTCGCCGGAGGCTACGCCGCAGCCGCCAAACGCACAGACGACGCCGGAGGCTACACCGTCCCCTGAGCCGACGCCTACGCTTCAACTCTTCCTCGTGCGCGCGGACGGCATCCAGCTGCTGGCGGCGGAGACGCAGCTCTTCATCCAACGCATCGAAGAAGACAGCCGAAAGATCGTGGCCGTGCTTGGCGCCGACGCCGGCGCCATCGAAGCGGGGCTGACGCGTCTGCTCAACCGCGACTTCTCCGGCTGTCTTATCCAGAATGAGCTGGTCATCTGTCCCTATCGGGCGGAGGCGGGAGCCACGCGCGGCGCCGCTGCACCTGCCCCCACCCCTGCAAGCGCAGCGCGCCCCGAACCTGGTGCACCGAGCGCAGGAGAGGGCGGCGACGTTCTGATTGTGGACGACAATCGCAACGCAGGCGAGGGGGAAAGCGGCGAAGCGGAGCTGTACGCAGCGCTGCTCTCCCGCGCGGGCTATGCGGTCACGCTCTGGTCGACCCGCGAGCGGGGCTATCCGACGCCGAACACGCTCCTCTCGTTTCGTTGGGTGATCTGGAGCGACGCGCTTTATGAACGCAGCGGGGTGCGCGGCGAGGCGCTGCAGGCCATCGGCGCCGTCATCAACAGCGGCGGCAAGGCGACCATCAGCAGCCGCATGCCCTTCTTCGGCGTGGGCGCCGAGCCTCCCTCGCCGATCGCCGACGTCATCGTCGATCCGGCTGCGCCGGAGCTGGTGCAGGGGCTGCCGACCGATCCGATTGCGCTGCCGGAGGGGTTGCCTCCGGTCGTTCCACTCACCCGCAATCCGGAGCAGACGGCCAACGCCACGATTGCCCTGCGTCGCGGCCCGGCCAGCGCCGCCGCCGAAGCCCCCGTGATGATGCTCTTCACCGACGCCGCCGCCGACGAGCCGAAGGGCGCCAAACTGCTGATCTTCGGCATGTCGATCGCCTGGCTGCCGGACGACGTCGCCGAGCAGCTGGTCAAGAACATGGCGCAGGTGATGCTGACGGAGGCGGGGCCGTAGATTTTCTCATCAGCAAAATCGAGCAAAACAACGGTTTCCATGTCTCTGGCCTACACAAACTTCGACCTTCTCGCCGACCCGCTTTCAGAAACAATCTATCGCATCCGCGTCATCGGTTCGCCGGCCGGACAGGCGCAGGCGACATGCGCGCTGACGCCAGAGCTTGAGGCCATCGCCGCCGAGGTCGCCGCAGGGCTGAAGGCGGAGCGGATGGACGGAGACCAGGCGAAGCGGTGGGGGAGCGCACTCTATGCGGCGCTCTTTTGCGGCGAGGTTGAAACTTGCCTGCGTCGCAGCCTGGACGCCGCCCAACGCGAAGGGCGCAACCTGCGCATCCGCCTCAATCTGACCGACGCACCGGCGCTTGCCTCGTTGCCCTGGGAGCTTGTCTACTCTCCTACGCTGGAGCGTCATCTGGCGCTCTCAAACCGCACGCCCATCGTGCGCTATCTGGCGCTCGGCGAAGCAGAGCCGCGCCTCGCCGTTGAGCCGCCGTTGCATCTCCTGTGCGTGCTTGCCGATCCCTCCGACCTGACCCCGCGGCTGGATGTGGAGCGAGAATGGCGCACCCTCCAGGAGGCGGTGGCGGCGCCGGTGAAGGCCGGCGCGCTGAAGGTGGAGCGGCTCTCTGCGCCGACGCTGGCCGGGCTGCGCAGCGCTCTGCGCCGCGACAACGTCCATCTGTTGCACTTCGTCGGGCACGGCTGGTTCGACGCCGCCGGCGATCGGGCGGGGCTTGTGCTGGAGGACGAAGCAGGCCAGGCGGCTCTCGTCGATGCGGAGACGCTGGGCGTGCTCCTGGAAGGCCACCGTTCGCTGCATTTGGTCTTCCTCAACGCCTGCGAAGGCGCGCGCAGCGATGACCGCAGCGCGTTTCAGGGAACGGCGCAGCATCTGGTGCGCATCGGCGTTCCTATCGTGATCGCGATGCAGGCCGCCATCGGCAACGAGCGGGCGCTGGCGCTGGCGCAGGAGTTCTATCGCGCCCTGACCGATGGCTACCCTGTCGAAGCCGCCGTCACCGAAGCGCGCAAAGCGCTCTTCGATGCCCATCGCTCGCCTGACTGGGCGACGCCGGTGCTCTTCACCCGCAGCGCCGAGCCTCTTCTGGCGCCCAAAGCGCAGGAAGAGAGCGCAACTGCAGCGCCGACCGTCGCAACGCCTGCGGAGCGATTGACGTTTGAACCGGAGACGGTGACGATCCCGGCGGGCGCTTTCTGGATGGGGGACGTTGATGCGCCGACGGAGTGGCGCCGCCACGAGGTTGCGCTGCCCGCCTACGCCATCGGCAAATACCCGGTCACCAACCAGCAGTACGCCGTCTTTGCGCAACGCTTTCCGCAACATCGGCCCCGAGGAGTCAACTGGTTCTTCACCACGCCGCCGGCGGATCGCCTCGACCATCCTGTGACGGGCGTCTCCTGGCATGACGCCGTCGCCTATTGCGCCTGGCTTGCGCAGCAGACGGGGCGGCGCTATCGGCTTCCCAATGAGGCGGAATGGGAGAAAGCTGCGCGCGGGGTGGATGGTCGCACCTATCCCTGGGGCGAAGCGCCGCCGACGCCTGCGTTGTGCAACGTCGCCGGCGATCGCACGCGCGCAGTCACCGCCTCGTCGGCGGGGTGCAGCCCTTACGGAGTCTGCGATCTGGCCGGCAATGTGCGAGAATGGACGACGACGCGGTGGGGAGAGGACGCGCGACGGGCGACGTTCACCTATCCGTACCGCCTCGATGCGCGGGAAGCGCAGAGCGAACGCGCCAATGAGCTAAGGATCTGTCGCGGGGGAGCTTATGACGACCCGCCGGCGTTGTTGAAGTGCAGCGCTCGAACCATTGTCCATTCCGACGCGCGACTGCCCACGGTGGGCTTTCGCGTCGCCTGTGATCTCTAAAGCCGCCCTGCGGAGAGTTGCGATGCCCGGCGCCATTGCGTGGAATTACATTGCAGAGCAGATCAATCGCAAGAAATGCACGCCTGTGGTGAGCGACCAGCTGATCCTGGAGACGCTCTTTCCGCGGCGCGCGCTTTCTACGGAATGGGCGCGCTCCAGCCAATATCCGCTGGCGGACACTTCGCTGGCGCTGGTGGCGCAATACCTCAGCGTCACCTACCGCGACGCCTACCGCGCCAAAACCGAGTATCTTCAGTTTCTCATGCAGCGCTATCTGGAAGCCGCCGAACAGGATGCAAACTTCAACCGCGCGCTGCTCGACCAGGTGCGCCGCGAGCGCGGCCTCAGCTTTTCCCGTCTGATCGGCGAGCGACTTGGCTATCCGGCGCCGGGCGACATGGAAAACCCACTCAACCTGCTGGCGGCTTTCGACATGCCGATCTTTCTGACCACCAGCCCTCATCTGCTGCTGGAGACTGCCCTGCGCAACTTGAACAAACGCCCGCGCACCGAAGTCTATCTCTGGCATCCTTCGCTGGAGGCCGTCATCCCGCCGGAATTTCATCCTGACCCCGATTTTCAGCCGACGGTGGATGAGCCGCTCGTCTATCACCTGCATGGATTGGACGAGTTTCCCGACTCGCTGGTGCTTTCCGAGGAAGATCACTTTGATTTCATCGGCAACGTCATCCACGACTTCCGCGAGATCGGCAAGATGCCCAACGCCGTGCGCAACGCCATCTCGAGCACGATCCTAATCCTCCTCGGCTACAACATGCAGTCGTGGGAGATGCGCATCATCTTGCAAGAGCTCATCCGCGATCAGCCGCGGCGCCCCCGCAGCGTCGCCATTCAGCTCGACCCGCGTCATCTGCCGGACATTCTGGACGCTGAGCGCTTTCAGGAGTACGTGCAGCTCTACCTCTCGCAGGATAAGTTTCGGTTCGACATTTACTGGGGCGATGCGCTGAGCTTTCTCAAACAACTCTGGCAGGCCTGGCAAGGTGAATAAACGTTCATGAGTGCAAAGGCAACGAATGCTCCGGACGCTGCGTCGGAGGGCAGGGTGGAAGGCAACCCCTACATTGGCCCACGCCCTTTTGAAGACAATCCGCGCGAGCGTCGTCTCTTCTTTGGGCGGGAACGCGAGAGCGCCGACCTCCTGTCGTTGGCGATGGCGGAGCGGCTGGTGCTCTTTTATGCGCCTTCCGGCGCGGGCAAAAGTTCGCTGATCAACGCCCGCCTTCTGGATGGGCTGCGCAACGAAGGCTTTGGGGTGTTGGGCAAGGCGCGCGTCGGGGGCAACTTGCCGGGGTCGGTGCGCGTCGACGCCATTAACAACATCTATATCTTCAACCTGCTGCGCGACCTGGAGGGCGAACGCGTCGACCTCGAACGCCTGGCCTCCTGGCGGCTGCCCGACTATCTCAAGACGCGCTTCCCGCCCACCGAGGCGCCGGATCGGGTGCTGATCATCGATCAATTTGAAGAGCTTTTCACAACCTACGCCGACCAGTGGCAAAAACGGGAGGATTTCTTCCGCCAGCTCAATCAGGCGCTGACCGAGGACCCGCGGCTGTGGGTGATCCTCTCCATGCGCGAGGACGCCGTCGCCGCGCTCGACCCCTACGCCAGGCTGCTCTTCAACCGGCTGCGCGTGCGCTATCGCATGAACTATATGGGCTACGCCGCCGCCCTGGAGGCCGTGAAAAGTCCTGCGGAGGCGGCGGGGCGTCCGTATGAGGCGGGCGTGGCCGAAAAGCTGGTGGACAACCTGCGCCAGATGGCCAGAGGCGAAGAGACGACGGAGGCGCCCCGGCTGGGCGAGCACGTCGAACCGGTGCAGCTCCAGGTCGTCTGTATGCAGCTCTGGGAAAACCTGGCCGCACGCCCCGGCGGAAGCATCACGCTGGAGGATGTGGAAAGCCTGGGGCGCGGGGCGGGGCTGGGCGAGTTCGTCGATCACGCACTGGCCAGCTTCTATGAGCAGACGCTGGCCGCCGTGCTGCAAGTCACCGATGAGGTCAGCGAGCGCGAGCTGCGCGACTGGTTCAGCCACATCCTCATCACGCGCGACGGCACGCGCAATCTCCTGTACCAGTCGGAAAGCGAAACGGGCGGCATGCCCAACCGCGTGGTCTATGAGCTGGAGCGTCGCTTCCTCCTGCGCGGGGAAACGCGCGGGGGCGGGCGCTGGGTGGAGCTTGTCCATGACCGCCTGGTGGAGCCGATCCTGGAGGCCAACGAGGCCTGGCGGCGCAACGACCCGTTGATCCTGGCGGCGGACCTCTGGCGCAACGAACGCAGTTCGACGCTGCTGCTCAGCGGCGGCCTTCTGGCCGAGGCGCAGGCTTCGTTGGAGCGCAACCCGCGGCGCTACGGCGCGCTGGAGCGCGAGTTCGTCGCCGCCAGCGCTGAAGCCGAGGCGAAACGGCTGGAGCAGGAGCGGCTGGAGCAAGAGAAACGCCGCAAAGAAGCGGCGCGCGCACGCGTTATCGCCGTGGCCGCCGCACTGACGGCGTTGATCATGTTTGCGCTGGCGCTGACGACCGCATGGTTCGCCTGGCGCTCTTTCGCCAGCGCGTTGCAGCAACAGGCGGCCGCCCTCAGCGCAGCGCTGGAAGCGCAGCGCGCCAGGGAAGCCGAAGAAAGGGCGCAGCTTGCCGCCGAACGCGCCCAGGTGGAGGCCGCCGCCGCCGAAGCTGCACGCGCCGAGGCCGAACAGCTCAACCGACGCATCCGCGCCGATCAACTGGCCAGCCAGGCGGCGCTGCTGCTCACCGGCAATCCGCAGCAGGCGCTGCTGCTGGCCGTGGAGGCCATGCGTCTCGGCGCCGCGCCCGACCGCCCCCTTTCGCACACCGTCGAGCAGAGCATTTACGAGCTGCTCAACGGGGTCGGGGGCCTGCCGCTGCCCACCATCGGCGGCGATCCGGTGGCGCTTGTGCTTAGCCCGGATGCGCAATGGTTCGCCCTGGCGGATGCACGCGGCGCAGTGCAGCTCTGGCGTTTTGGCCAGGACAGGCTGGAGCAGATGCAGTTGGCGCCTCCCGGCGCCGCTTTAACCTGGGCGCTCGCAGCCGCGCCCGATGGGAAACGGCTGGCGGCTGCGGACGACGGCGGAGCCGTGCGCCTCTGGCGCATCGACGCCCTCGACGCGCCGACGACGCTGCCGACATCTGAAGACGCGCTGGCTGCGCTCGCCTTCAGCCCGGACGGCGCGTCGCTGGCGACGGCGGGCGCAGACGGCGTCATCTATTTGTGGAGGCTTGACGAGGGAAAGCCCACGCTCCGGCGGCTGGGGCGCCATGAGGGCGGCGTCAACGCCCTGGCCTACGGTCCGCGGGGAGAATGGTTGGCCTCCGGCGGGGCGGACGGATCGGTGCAGATGTGGTCGCCGGAGCAATCCGGTCGGTCATTTCTCGCCGCGCGCCACGAAGCGCCGATCTCTGCGCTCGTCTTCAGCCTTGACGGCCGTCGGCTGGCCTCTGGAGATGACGCCGGCGGCGTCTCCGTCTTCACCTTTGTCGACGGCTTGCCGCCTGCTCCAGGCGGTGCGCAGCCTCTGCCCGGGCACATGGCCCGCGTGACCGCCATGGACTTTTCCTCGAACGGCGATTGGCTGGCGACAGGCGACGCCAACGGCGTGATGCGCGTTTGGAGCTTCAACAACCCGGCGCAAAGCTACGTGACGCCCGCCCACGAAAGCTATCTGAGCGGCCTGGCCTTCGTTCCCGGCGCCGCCGGCGACCGCCTGGTGAGCGTCGGCTACGATGGGCCGCGCATCAGCAGCGTGCGGCTGTGGGATTACGCTAATTTTGGCCTGGCGCCCACGATTTTGCGAGGCCATGAGGCCGAAATCAATCTGCTGGCGACGTCGCCGGGCGTGCAGGGTTTTCTCACCGCCGGCTATGACCGCAGCCTGCGCGTGTGGGCCATCGACGACCTCCATGCACAGCCACAGACGCTGGTCGCCGCCGCCGGGCCGGTGAATGCGCTGGCCGCGGCGCCGGATGCGCGCAGGCTCTTCTCGATCGGCGCCGGTTCCCCCTTCGTCCAGGCCTGGAGCATGGACGAAGGCGCCGCGCTGGAGTCATTCATCACTGCACAAGAGGGCAGCTTGAGCGCGCTTGCGGCGAGCAAGGACGGCGCCGTTGTGGCGGCCGGCGACGCAGGCGGGTTCGTTCATATTTGGACTCAAGGCGCCGGCGCCCCCGCGCTCTCTTGGGCCGCGCATTCTGGCCGGGTGAACAGCGTAGCGCTGGCCGTAGACGAACGTCTGCTCGCCACGGCGGGCGACGACGGCGCAGTGCACCTGTGGCGCTTCACAGAAGATTTCAGCCAGGTCGCCGAAAACGAAACGATCGCAACGCAAAAGACGCCGGTGAGTGTCGTTCAGCTCGGCCGGGATGGGAGTCAGCTTGCCTATGCAAGCGCAAACGCTGTCATCTTGCAACGTTTGGACGCCAGGGAGGCGCCCCCGATCCGCTGGATGACAGGGAGCGCGGAAGCGACCGCGCTCGCCTTCAGTCCAGACGGCGGGACGCTGGCGGCGGGAGATGCGCAAGGACGAATCTGGCTTTGGAGCCTGGAGCAGCCCGCGCGAGCGCCGCGGCGATGGAACGCCCATGTCAACGAAATCAATGCGCTCACGTTCGGGGCGGATGGCGCTCGACTCTACACGGCCAGCGCCGATCGGACGGTGCGGCTTTGGGATCTCTCGTCCTCTTTGTTGACGCCGGTGGTGTTGCGCGGCCATGCGGCGAGCGTGAGCGACGTCGTCTTGGCGAAGGATTCACTCTTCACGGCCGGCGCCGACGGCGCAATTCGCCGCTGGCTGCTGGCGCCTGGGGAATTGGCGCAGCGCGCTTGCATTGCGGCGGGGCGCAACCTCTACCGTGACGAGTGGGAACGCTTTTTCCCGAATGAACCATGCCGTCCCACCTGCCCCGAACTGCCGGATCGATGTCGAGAGACTTCGCCATAAGGAAAGCTCAGGGCGCCTTGACCGCCGCGCTTTCTACAACGGCTTGATCGACGCAGGAGGTCTCGTTCTCGACCACGCAGATGCGATAGACGTAGGTGGAGCCGCTGACAAGCCCCGTATCCAGACAGCGGTGGCGCTCCGCCTCTGGCTCATCCGTCTCTGGCTCATATGGCAAGGCGCAGGCCGAAACGGCGCGCCAAACCCCGCCGTTCACCGAGCGCTCCACCCAGAACGAACCCTCAAACGGCTCGCCTTCGTATCGCCACGAGAGCTGAATCTGACCACGCAGGCGCAGCGGCGCAGCCATGAAGTCGACGATGTTCAACGCTTCACCATCCTCTTCATCATCCTCGTCGACGGTGAGCGGAACGAGTGTAGGCGTCGGCGTTGCAGGCGGGACGGTGCGGGTGGGCGTCGGCGTGCGCACGGGCGTGACGGCGAGGGGGCGCGTCGGCGTCAGCGCAGGCGTCGCCGTGACGGTGCGCGCGGGCGTCAGTTCGATCGTGGGAAGGGGGAGGATGCGTAGGGGTGTCGGAAGCGATAACGTCAAGGCCGGCGTGGGCGTCGCCCGCTGCAAGGGGAAGGCGTCCGGCTGTGAAAATGCCGAAGCGCCGCCGACCATGGCGGCGGTCCACGTCACCCCTACGCCGATCAGCAACAACCACCATCGCTTCACCGTTCTCAAATCATCCCTCCTTTTCTCCGCGGGCGTCTTAAGCATAGCATACTCTGCACCGGTGCGCCATGTTTGACAGAATCCCCCTTCGATGCAAAGATTGCAAAGAGAGACGCTCATGGAATGCGGTCGAGGGCTTTCCCTGATGCAGGCCAGAAATTTGCCTGGAACGGAAGATTCGCCTCCCCAAACCACAACCGCCGCCGAACGAAATGAGGTCTACGACGTGAAACCCCTGAAATCGCAGTCTGCAATCGATCTCACGCTCATCATCATCGGAGGAATGTTCGTCGGCGCCAAGGGGATTGTGTTGACGCAATTCGTGCTTGGCAACATTCTCTTTGAGTTTTGGACGTTCCGCTGGATCGTCTCTCTATTGTTGATCTGGAGTCTATTCATGACCGGCATTGGCTTGCTCAACTGGGGCGGCGGCAGACCCGCAGCGGAGCGTTTGATGCTGTTGTTCGGCGTACTCTATTGGGCTGCCAGCCTTGCTTTTTATGTATATCTGAGTTATCAACAGATCTGGCGCGGCCTCCCTTTGGAAAGTTTCACCGGTCTCCTTTTGCTGTTTGTCGCATGCGCAGGCGCCGGCTTTTGGTGTCTTCTGGCGGTGAATGCGAAAGCTTTGCGACAGGCGGCCTACTTTTATGGGTTCGCCAGTTTGTTGATCGTGCTCCTGATCATCCACAAATATTTGTTTCAAAATGCAGAAGGCGCGGCGGGCGTTTTCCTCGTAGAGGCGCTTTTATTTTTCATCGGCGCGCTCATGTTCATCGGGCTGCTGGTCTTCAGCAGGCAAGTTCGGGCGCCATAAGTTTATCCGGCTTTGATCTCAGGCTGATGTATGCACATTGTCGCTGACCTTCACATCCACTCTTATTACTCCTGCGCCACCAGCAAAGACCTGACGCTGGAGCATCTCTGGAAGTGGGCGCAGATCAAAGGCGTCACTGTGGTGGCGACGGGCGATATCGCCCATCCCGGCTGGTTCGCCGAGATTCAGGAAAAGCTCGAGCCGGCCGAGCCAGGACTGTTTCGCCTCAAGGCGGAATTCGCCGCGCCCATGGCCGAAGACGTTCCACCTGCATGCCGGGGAGAAGTGCGTTTCCTGCTCGGCGGCGAGATCAGCAACATCTACAAGCGGCACGGCAAGACGCGCAAGGTGCACAATCTCATCTTTGCCCCCGACTTCGACGCCGTAGGACGCATCCAAACGCGGCTCGAACGCATCGGCAACATCCGCGCCGATGGACGGCCGATCTTAGGGCTGGACTCGCGTGACCTGCTGGAGCTGGTGCTCGAGATCGATCCCCGTTGCCATTTCATCCCCGCCCACATCTGGACGCCCTGGTTCGCCATGCTCGGCTCGATGTCCGGCTTCGATTCGGTCGAGGAGTGTTTCGGCGACCTGACGCCCTACATCTTTGCGCTGGAGACCGGGCTTTCCTCCGACCCGCCGATGAACTGGCGCGTCTCCAACCTCGACCGCTATACGCTCGTCTCTAATTCAGACGCCCACTCGCCGCAGAAGCTGGCGCGCGAGGCGACGCTCTTCAACTGCGAGCTTTCCTATGACGCCCTCTTTGAAGCCATGAAGAGCGGCGACCCGGCGACCTTTCAAGGCACGATCGAGTTCTTCCCCGAAGAAGGCAAATATCATGTCGACGGCCATCGCAAGTGCGGCGTGCGCTGGCATCCGCAGACGACGCTGGCGCATGGCGGCCTCTGCCCCGTCTGCGGCAAAGAGGTGACCGTCGGCGTGCTTCACCGCGTCGAGCGGCTCGCCGACCGCCCCGAAGGGGGGCGCCCCGCCCGCACGCATCCCTACCTCAGCCTGGTTCCTCTGCCGGAGCTGCTCGCCGAGCTGTATGAAGTGGGCGAGACCTCGCGTCGCGTGCAGCAGGAGTACTGGAAATTGCTCGGCAAACTGGGGCCGGAGCTGACCATTCTGCGCGAGACGCCGATTGAGGCGATCGCAGCAGCCGGCGGCGAGGCGCTGGCGCAGGGCATCGACCGCATGCGCCGGGGACAGGTGGAGACCGAACCCGGCTACGACGGCGAGTACGGCGTCGTGCGCGTCTTCAGCCGCCGCGCCCTCGGCGCCGACGCGCCGCAACTGGCGCTGCTGGACGACGCAACGGCGCAGCCATCCCTTCCAGGCGGAACCGGGCCTGCCCAAAGGTCGTCCACTGCGAGACAACAGCCCGACCTCTTCGCCGTCGCGCCGGCGGACCTTCCGACGCCCTCTCCGTCATCGTCGCTCCAGGAAACGCCGGCTCCTTACACACCTCCGGCTTCTCCCTCTCGTTCTCAACCTCTCCCCTCTCAACCTCTCCCCTCTCAACCTCTCCCCTCTCAACCTCTCCCCTCTCAACCTCTCCCCTCTCAACCTCTTCAGCTCTCTTACTCTCCCCTCCTCGCCGACCTCAACGACGAGCAACGCGCCGCCGTGCTCTGCACCGACGCGCCGCTGCTCGTCGTCGCCGGGCCAGGCACGGGCAAGACGCGCACCCTCACCGTGCGCATCGCCCATCTGATCCGCAATCTCGGCGTTGCACCGGCGCACGCGCTGGCGATCACCTTCACCAACAAGGCGGCGCAGGAGATGCGCGAACGGCTGGCCGCTTTGCTGACGCCGGAGGAGGCTGCAGCCGTCACGGTGAAGACCTTCCACGCCTTCGCCGCTCAGTTGCTGCGAGAGCACGGCGGCGCGATCGGCCTTGAAGGCAATTTCGTCATTTTGGACGAAGCAGATCGGCGAAAACTCTTTGCGCAGGCCGTCCCCGATTTGGACGCGCGCAGGCTCGAGGATGCGCTGGCGACCATCAGCCTTGCTCGCAATGCGCTGGAGCCGTTGCCGTCGTCGCTGACGCACGCCTTCGAGGCGTATCAGGCGGCGCTGCGCCGCGCCAACGCCGTCGATTTCGACGATCTGATCGCGCTGGCTGCGCATCTGCTCGAGACCGCCCCGGCTGTGGCGGCGGCGGTGCACGCCCGCTATCGCTGGATTTCGGTGGATGAGTATCAGGACGTCAACGCTGCGCAGGTGCATCTGTTGCGTCTGCTGACGGCGGGCGGCGCCAACCTCTGCGCCATCGGCGATCCCGACCAGGCCATCTATGGCTTCCGAGGCGCAGATCGCCGCTATTTTCTGCTCTTTCAGAAGGAATTTCCCGGCGCCGTCGTCGTGCGGCTGACGCAAAATTACCGCTCAAAACAAGGCATCCTCGACGCAGCGCTTCAGGTGATTGCCCACAACCCCGATCGCCAGGCCTTGCCGCTGCTGGCGCGCTTCGCCGAAGCCGTGCGGCTCGACGTGCACGCTGCACCGACCGACAGGGCCGAAGCGGAAACGATCGTGCACCAGATCGAGCAAATGGTGGGCGGCACGAGCTACTTTTCGCTCGACAGCGGTCGCGCCGATGGTCAGCCCCCGGCGTCGCGAGATTTTGGCGACTTCGCCGTGCTTTACCGGCTCAGCGCGCAGGCGCGACCGTTGATCGAAGCCTTCGAGCGCTCCGGCATCCCCTATCAGGTGGTGGGACAGGCGTCGTTCTGGGCGCAAGAGGCTGCACGCCAGGCGCTGGCCTTCCTGTGGCTGCTGGAAAATCCGCGCTCCGCTGTGCATCTGGAGCAGATGCTGGCGGCCGCCGACGTTGCGACTCCAGAGGCTCTGGCGCCCCGTCTGTTCGAGTTGTCGCCCGACGACGGCGGGAATCTGTCCAAGGCGCTGACCGGTCTGACTTCCACCTTGCCCGAACGCCAGCGCCCCCGCCTCGAACGGTTGGCCGCCTTCTGGGCGGAGCTAGTCCGGCGCAAGGAGACGACCTCGGTCGGCGAGCTGCTCGGCGCCGTGTGCGACTTTCTCGGCGTGGAGCCGGAGCGCCGGACGCAGATCGTTCAGCGCGCATACAGCTATGGAATGCGGCTGCGCGAATTTCTGGAGGCGGCCGCGCTTGAGCGCGAGGCGGATGGCTACGATCCGCGCGCCGACCGCGTCGCCTTGATGACCTTGCATGCAGCGAAGGGGCTGGAATTTCCGGTGGTCTTCCTGGCCGGCTGTGAGGAAAATCTGCTGCCTTATCGCCGTGAGGGGGAAGCGCCCAACGTGGAGGAGGAGCGTCGGCTCTTTTACGTCGGCATGACGCGCGCGAGAGAGAAGCTGATTCTCACCCACGCCCGACGGCGCTTTCTCTTCGGTCGCGCCATGGAAAACCCGCGCTCGCGCTTTGTCGGCGAGATCGAAGAGGCGCTGCTCGACCTGCAACGCCGCGAAGGGCGCGCCCCGCGCAAAGCGCAGGCGGCGCAACTCGGCCTTTTTGAATAGAAACGAAAACCTATGCCTGTCTTTCAAGCCATTCTGTTCGATTTCGACGGCGTCATCATCGACTCGGAGGCGCTGCACAACGCTGCGGTGGCGGCGGCGGTCGCCAGACGCGGAGTTTCCGTGCCGGACGCGCTCTTTGAGGAATTTATGGGAACGCCGGACGCGGCGCTGCTCGACTATATCAACCGCCGTTATTGGGGCGGGCGCTATAGCGTCGAGGAGCTGCTGGCGGAGAAACAAGCCGCCTTCCTGGAAGTCGCCGACCAGGTGAGACCGATTCCCGGCGCGCTGGAGTTCATCCAGAAGGCGCGGCCGCATTTTCGCTCCTTCGCCCTGGCGACCTCCGCGCTGCGCGCCAATCAACAGCTCATCTTCGACCGGCTCGATCTCCACCGTTTCTTCGACGCCGTCGTCACCGCCGACGATGTGGCGCGACCCAAGCCCGCTCCGGAGCCGTATCTGCTCGCTGCAGAGCGGATTGGCCTGCCCACCGGCGCCTGCGTCGTCATCGAGGATTCGCTCAACGGCGTGCGCGCCGGCAAGGGCGCCGGCTGTCAGGTTATCGGCTTGACGACGAGCCTCTGCGCCGCCCAGTTGACGGAAGCCGGCGCCGACCTGGTGTGCACTTCGTTCGAGGAGATCGCTGCGCATCTGCTGAGGCCATCCTCTTCCAGGGAGCTTCAAAGCCTCCTGGAAGATAGATAGGGCTTCACCTGAAGGTTATTTGAGCGAAGCTGCGCCGCATATTTGGACATCCAGCAACAGACCTGATTCGTCTCTCCCATTCGGCATTCGAAGTGGATAAGCGGACAATCAAAAAGCAAGCTTCCAGGGGCGTTTCTGTTGCAGGAATACAGAATGGTGTTACACTAAATGAGAATCGTTTGCGGCGATGTACGCGGCTTTTGCGCCGCAACCGCAACAAGCATCGCAACTCTTTGTAAAGGACACTATCAATCATGACTGTGAAACAGTGGAGCGCTCCTCCTCCGATGGCAATCGATCCGAAAAAGACCTACCGCGCCACGATCCAAACCGATCGGGGGGACATCACGCTGGAGCTTTATCCGCAACATGCACCCAAGACGGTCAACAACTTTGTTTTTCTCGCGCGCGAGGGTTTTTACGATGGCGTCGCCTTTCACCGCGTCATCGCCGATTTCGTCATCCAGGGCGGCGATCCGACCGGCACCGGTCGCGGCGGCCCCGGCTATCGCTTCGAGGACGAGGTGAAGAACAACCCATTGCGCCACGAGACCGGCGTCATTTCGATGGCGAACGCGGGCCCCAACACCAATGGCAGCCAGTTCTTCATCACGCATTCACCGCAGCCGCATTTAGATGGGCGACACACGGTCTTCGGGAAAGTGGTGAGCGGCATGGATGTCGTGAACGCCATCCGCCAGGGCGACAAGATGATCAAAGTGGTGATCACAGAAGAATAGTGCAAGGGGTTGCTCGCTTCCTTTGGAGTCCGTCACGAGGAGACGAGCGGCCCCAACACCCTCAACGCAAAGGTTCGTCTCAATGGGCGAGTCTACATTCACACTGCTTCGCTCCGACGTCGGGTATGGCCAGCCGCCTTCCGTCACCTGGCGCCCGATTGCAAGCCGTCCGCTGTTGGTGTTGGTGGGCGTCACCGGCGTCGGCAAGAGCACGACCCTCGAGGCGCTGCGTCGCGCCGGGCTCTCTTTTCGTCTGCTTCCAGACCGCCGTGAACTGACCGATCGGTTGCTCATCCCTGAAGCGCAAAGGGCGGCCGGCGAGCCGGTCGGCCCCGTCGCGGATCGCGGCCAGCGCTTCGCCTACACGCGCGCCTATCGGGAGCGCCACCCGGGCGGCATGGCGGAGGCGCTGAGCAGCCTCTGGATCGACGTTGCGCAGACGCCGGGACTGTTGCTCTTTGACGGCCTGCGCGGGGAGAATGAGGTCACCTACGCGGTCCAAACGCTGCCGCTTGCCTATTTCGTCATGTTGGATGCGCCGGACGTCGTGCGCGTGATTCGGCTGATGGGCCGTCAGGACCCCTTCGACGTGATCGCGGCGCGCTCCGCACACGCCCCTCATGAGCTACAGCGATTCACCCGGCTGGACGTCGAAGGCGCCGAGGCGCTTTTCACGCCCGAAGAGCAGCACATCCTCGTCGATCTGGTGAGCATGGGCGAGGTGACTGCGGAGGAGCTGCGCAAGGCGCTGTCGATTGTCGTCGAGGAGCGGCGCAACTACGACCCGGCGGCGACGCGGGCGGCGTTGGAGAAGCTGGCGCCTGAACGCACCTTAATCGTCGACACCGTGGCCGATGCGCCCCAGACTGTGGCGATGAAAATTTTAGAGCTTTTGCGCATGAAGAGGCCATGAACCCTGTCCCCACCGTCGCTGCGATTGAAACCACCGTCTTCCGCCTGCCGATGCACGGCGAGCTGCGCTGGGGAAGCCAAAGCTCGCTGGCCGAAGCGCGTCATGTGCTGGTGCGCGTGACCTTGAGCGACGGCAGCACAGGCGTCGCCGAAGCGCCTCCGCGCCCCACCATTTACGGCGAAACCGCCAGCACCATCGTCGCCATCATCCGCGAGGAGTTGGCGCCCCGTCTGATCGGCCAACCTGCGGACAAGGCCTGGGCGCGCATAGCGCCGATCCGCAACAACCACACGGCGCGCGGGGCCATCGATATGGCGATCCACGATGCGCTGGCGCAGGGCGCAGGGCGGACGCTGGCCGAACAGCTTGGCGCCGTGCGCACGAAAGTTCGCGTGAGCTACATCCTGGGCATCGGCGACCGCGAGGAGGTGTTGGCCGAAGCGGAGCGAGTCGTCGCCGAAGGAGTGCGCGTGCTCAAAGTGAAGGTGGGGCGCGACTGGGAAGAGGACGTCGGGCGCATCCGCGACCTGCAAGCGATGTTCGGAGGGCGCGTCGAGCTGTACGCCGACGCCAACGAAACCATGGATGATGAGAACGCAGCCGCGCGCCTGGCCGCGCTGCGCGACCTGGGGCTGCGCTACTGTGAGGAGCCGCTGCCGATCGAACAGGTGCGCGCCCGCGCGTCGCTGCGCAGCCGTCAGACTCTGCCCATCATCGCCGACGACAGCGCCTTCACCCTGCGCGATCTGCAGCGCGAGCTGGAGCTGGACACCTTCGATATCTTGAACATCAAGACTCCGCGCACCGGCTACACCGAGTCGCTGGCGATGGCGGCGGCGGCGTGTAAGGCGGGCAAAGGCGTGATGGTGGGCTCGCAGGCGGGCAGCACGATCGGAACGGCGCGCGCCGCCGTCTTCGCCGCGCGCGCGGAGGTGGAACATCCTTCGGAACTGTCGTTTTTCTTGAAATTGCGCGAGGAGATCACCGACCGACGTCTGAGGCTCGTCGACGGCTGGCTTTCTGTGGAGGAGGCGCTGGCCGTGCGCGTCGACCCGGATCGGTTGCGCGAAATGGCCGTGCAACCCTGATTCCCGAGACTTATAGGTGCGTAAGGCGCACCTTGACTCAAATTCAATTTATAGAAAAAAGATCGACAAGGAACGTCCCTATGACCAAAATCAGCTTTCTAGGCGCAGGCAGCACCGTCTTTGCCAAGAACCTCATCGGCGACATCCTCAGCTATCCAGAGCTGCAGGACGCCACGATCAGCCTCTTCGACATCGACCCGGAGCGGCTGCGCACCTCCGAGATCGTCGCCCATAAGATCGCAGAGTATTTTGGCATCTCCCCCCGCATCGAGGCGACGACCGACCGCAGGCAATCCCTCAAAGACGCCGACTTCGCCATCAGCATGTTTCAGATCGGCGGCTACAAGCCGGCCACGGTGATCGACTTCGAGATCCCAAAGAAGTACGGCCTGCGTCAGACAATCGCCGATACGCTGGGCATCGGCGGGATCATGCGCGGTCTGCGCACGATCCCGGTCTTTCTCGACATCGCACGCGACATGGAGGAGCTTTGCCCGGACGCCGTGCTGCTCCAGTACGTCAACCCGATGGCGATGAACTGCTGGGCCTTGAGCCGCGCCACCGGCGTCAAGACGGTCGGCCTATGTCACAGTGTGCAGGGAACCGCCGAACAACTGGCGCACGACATCGGCGTCCCGATCGAGGAGATCAACTATGTGTGCGCAGGCATCAACCACATGGCCTTCTATCTTCGCTTTGAACGCAACGGCCAAGACCTCTATCCGTTGATTCGCAAGGTGATCGAGGAAGGTCGCGTGCCTGATTGGAACCGCGTGCGCTATGAAGTCTTCAAGCGCGTCGGCTACTTTGTCACGGAATCGAGCGAGCACTTCGCCGAATATGTGCCCTGGTTCATCAAGCGCGACCGACCCGATCTGATCGAAAAGTTCAACATCCCGCTCGACGAGTACATCCGTCGCTGCGAGGTGCAGATCACCGGCTGGGAGTTCATGCGGCGCAAGCTGAAAAACCCGGAGCTGGATCTGTCGAAGGAGTTCGCCGAGGCGATGGCCAAAGCGGGCGTCTCACCGGAGCACCTGCCGCTGGTCGTCCATCACTTCGAGCGGATCAACGAGGTGGAGCGCAGCAACGAGTATGGCTCGCTGATCGTGCACAGCATCGTCACGGGCCAGCCGCGCGTGATCTACGGCAATGTGCCCAATCACGGCCTGATCGACAACCTGCCCCAGGGCTGCTGCGTGGAGGTGCCCTGCCTGGTCGATAAAAACGGCGTCCAGCCTACGAAGATCGGCGCGTTGCCGCCCCACCTGGCCGCCTTGATGCGCACCAACATCAATGTGCAGGAGATGGTCGTCGAAGCCGCGCTGACGCGCAAGCGCGAGTACATCTACTACGCCGCCATGCTCGATCCACACACGGCGGCCGAGCTCGATCTGGACCAGATCTGGCGTTTGGTCGACGACTTGATCGAGGCGCACGGCGACTGGCTGCCCCAATACCACTGAGCGAGGAGCGGATGACCCACAAAATCGTCCTGATCGGCGCCGGCAGCGCCAATTTTGGCCTGAGCATCCTGGGAGATCTCTTCAAAAGCGAAGTGTTCACCGGCGCCGAGATCTGTCTGCATGACATCAACGCCGAAGCGCTGGCGCGCACCGCCTCCTTTGGCCGGCGCCACATCGAGAAGCACAACCTGCCCTACAGACTGGAGGCGACGACCGATCGCCGCGCGGCTCTGCAGGGCGCCGACTTCTGCATCATCTCCATCGAGGTCGGCAATCGCTTCGAGCTGTGGGAGCAGGACTGGCGCATCCCCCAGCAGTTTGGCATTCGCCAGGTCTATGGGGAAAACGGCGGGCCGGGCGGTCTCTTCCATTCCTTGCGCATCATCCCGCCCATCCTCGACATCTGCGGCGACATCATGGCGATCTGCCCAGACGCCTGGGTGCTCAACTTCAGCAATCCGATGAGCCGCATCTGCACCACCGTGCAGCGCAAATACCCAGACCTGAAGCTGATCGGCGTCTGTCACGAAGCGGCGTCGCTGCCCGAACATCTGCCTCACATCCTGGAGACGCCGCTGGAGAATTTGCAATTTCAGGCGGGCGGCCTCAACCACTTCAGCGTACTGTTGAACGTCTTCTATCGGGACACCGGCGCCGACGCCTATCCCGATGTGCGCGCCAAAGCGCCGGCCTATTTCGAGCGCATCACCAACGTGCTGGACTGGGCGTTGCCCAGCCTGCCGGCGGAGCATGTCGCCACCGTCGGCCATCGCCCCTGGGCGGAGCGTGGACTGTTCAAGGTGATCCTGGAGCGCTTCGGTTACCTGCCGGTGACGGTGGATTCGCACTTCGGCGAATACATCCAGTGGGCGCACGATGTGGTCGATCACGCCGGCATCCTCGACTTCTACCGCACCTACAAGCTCTGGGTGGCGCAGAAGGTCTCCGAGGAGACGCTGCTGCGCGGTTCGGGCGACGACTGGGTGACCTCGCAGGTGCTGGAAAGCATCGCCGCCGATCGTCCCACCGAGGTGCTGGCGCTCAACCTGCCCAACCGAGGCCTCATCGACGATCTGCCCTCGGACATGACCGTTGAGACACCTGCGCTGGTGGATGGCGACGGCGTGCATGGCGTGGCGTTGGGGCGCTTGCCGCGCGGCATCGCGGGCCTCTTGCGCAATCAGATCGCCGTGCACGACCTGACGGCGGAGGCGGTGCTCACGCGCTCCAAAGCGGCTGCGCTACAGGCGCTGCTCGTCGATCCGGTGGTGGACAGCGTGCGCGCCGCCGAGCAGACGCTGGAGATGATGCTGCGCGTGCAACAGCGCTGGCTGGGGTACCTGGAGTAGGCCGGAACAGGCGGCGGAGAGCCACACAGAAAGAAGCCTTGCGCAGGTCATCGCCTCTGGAGGAGCACAGCTGCGGCGTCGCCTTGGAAAGACGCCACCCAGGGACTCAGGGATTTGTCGAAGCGCTGATCGGCTCCGGCTCTGCGTAGGCCGCCGTCTGCAATGTTTCGGCGGCGGAAGGCGAGCCGGTCAGGTGGTGCATCATGCGCCAGGCGTGATAGCCCACGCGATCCACCCAGCGCATCGACTCCAGTCGGCGCTGCGCCTCGTCGGGCTGGATGCGGCCGGCCGCGGTCTCCAGCAACACCTGTTCACGTTGGAGGCGTCGCGCCTCCGCCTGTCGGGTGGAGGCCTGTGCAAGGCGTTGAACGAGCGTCGACGCGTCGCCTTTTCTCGTTTCCAACCAATCCAGCGCCGGCGCCAGCGCCTCGGCCAGCTGCGCGGCCGCCGTGCGCACCTCTTCGCCGTACAGGGGAGAAGGGGACTCCAGGCAGGCTTCGATCAGGCGATCGGCGTGGTCGCCAGCGTGGAGCAGCGCCAGCCGGCGTGCAAAAATCTCTCCATCATAGCCTGCGTATTGAATTCGCCCTAAAAAGCGGCTGGTTTCATCCATCGCCGTCTGCGCCAGGTGAAGCCGGTGTTCGCCGGCGCGGTCGAGCGCGCCGTTGTGCAACAGGTGAACGGCCTCCTTCAGCGCAACGGCGGCAATTTCGGTGAGCGCGCGCGCCGCGGCCTCAGTCGCCACCTCGGGCAGATGCAGCACCGAGTCGTCCAGATGGCGAGTGAGCACAGGCCCGCGCTCCGGGATCAGGCGCTCGATCAGGCGGGCGAAGGGTGTGATGAAAGGCAGGAAGAGCGCGGCGCCCAGCAAGTTAAAGAGGGTGTGGAAGAGCGCAATGACGACGGACGGGTCGCTGTCGCCGATGAACTCGCTCCAGGCAATGGCAAGCGCCAGCAACATCGGCGCAAAGAAGAACGTCAGCGCGCCGGTGACGCCGTTGAAGAGGATGTGCGCCAGCGCCGTGCGTTGCGCCGGCATCGAAGCGCCCATCGCCGCCAGGATTGCCTTGACCGTAGTGCCGAGGTTCTGGCCGATCACCAGGTAGGCGGATTGCTCCAGCCCGATGGCGCCGCTGTTCAGGGCGGTCAGCGTCAGCGCCACGGCTGCGCTTGACGACTGCAGCAGCACGGTCATCACGGCGCCGATCAACACCAGCCAGAGATGGTTCATCAGTGAAGGTTGCGAAAAGGGCGAGAGGTCGATGTGATGCGCCAACCCGCCCATGCCTTCCTGTAAGAAGTCGATGCCGACGAAGATCAGGCCGAATCCCACCAGCGCCATGCCCAGCGAGGCGCGTGCGCCGTGCAGCAGCAGACGCATCAGCGCGCCGACGCCGATGAAAGGCAGCGCAATCGCCCCCACGTTGAGTTTGAAGCCGAGCAGCGCCACGATCCAGCCTGTGCTGGTCGTGCCCACGTTGGCGCCGATGATCACCCCGATCGCCGAAGAAAAAGAAAGCAGCCCGGCGCTGACGAAACCGATCGTGGTGATGGTGGTGGCGCTCGACGACTGCACCAGCGCCGTCAGCGCCACGCCGGTGAGGAAGGCGCTGAGCGGCGTGTGCGTCGTCCGCTCCAGAAACCATTGCAGCCTTCCCCCCGCCGCCGCCTTCAGCCCGTCGGACATCAGGATCATGCCGGCCAGAAAGAGGCCGACGCCCCCCAACAGGGAGGGAAAGATCGCCAGGAAACTCATGCTTGCGTCATTCATGCATCTTATTCATGAGGTTTTGTGAAGCGTTTCAGAAAACAATTTTCCGAGGCGACCGTGCCGATCAGCACCATTTTGGCGTGCGCCGGCAGCGGCGTATGCGGGTCGGGATTGACGGTCATGACGCCATCTTGCTCCAGGGCGACGACCGTGCAGTCCGTGAGCTGCCGAATGTTGGCCTCGGCGATCGTCTTCCCCACCAGGCTTTCGGGCGTCTCCACCTCGAAGACGTCCAACCCTTCCGTCACCATCAGGATGCTATCGCGGTTCAACAAATTCATGATGGTGCTGGCGCCCATCGATGCATAGGAGAGGACGAAATCGGCGCCGGCGCGGTGCAGCGTGGCGACGTTGCGCTCCAGCCGCGCCCGGCTGATGATCTGGACATCTGGGCGCAACCTTCGGCAGTAGATGGTGAGATAGATGTTGGTGTCGTCGTCATGCGTCGTCACCAGCACTGCGGGCGTTTTGCGGATGCCGGCGGCGATCAGCACTTCGAGGTTGGCGGCGTCGCCGAGGACGTATTTGGCCGGGTCGCGCACGCGCTCAGGCAACAGCTCAACGATGCGATAGTCCATGCCGCGCTCGGCCAGCGCCCGTCCGGCGGCGCGCCCCACGCGTCCGCCGCCGATGATCACCACCGGCTCGCGGCTCGGCGGTTCTGTGCAAAGCAGAGCGTTATAGTGCTCGATCTGTTGTTCGGAGCCGGCCAGCACCAGCACGGTGCCCGGCTCGATGCGCGTGGTCGGCCGCGCCAGTTGAAACTGCCCCCGCTCCCATACGCCGAGCACGGTGACGCCCACGCGGTCGCGCAGACGGCTTTCGGCGAGCGTCTGGCCCACCAGCGGCGAGTTGCGCGCCGTGGCTTCGGCGATCACCAGGCCTTTGAGCCGGCCGATGACATGGGCGCGGGCGTCGCCGCCGGTGACCCGTCGCACCAGCGCCTGCCCCATCATCTCTCCTAATTGCAGCACGTGGTTGCAGCCGGCCAGCTCCAGAATATCCACCGACGCCGCCGCATTGGCCGTAGCGATGATCGGCACGTTTTCGGAGACCTCGCGCACGGTGAAGGCGACGTTCGTGTTGAGGCGGTCGTTGGCCGTCGTCACCACCAGCGCCGCCTGCTCCACATGCACGCGACGATACGTTTCGGGATTGTCCAGGTCGCCGCGCACGACCTTGACGCCGAGATCGTGCAGCCGCAGCGCATCTTCCAGCTCCGGCGTCAGCACGACATAGCGGTGATGGAACTGTTTCAGGCGTTCGATCAACGCCATGGTGACGGCGTCGTACTGCGTCAGGATCACGTGCCCTTTCACCGTGTCGGGCAGGCTTCGCGGCGCCCGCGCCGCCTCCTGCGCCCGCAGCCAGGGCGCGTAGAAGAGGTTGATGAAGGTGAAGGGCAGGATGACGAGCATGAAGATGATGCCGCTGAGGAGGACGATCGACGAAAAGATGCGTCCCAGATCGCTTTTGAAGGTGATGTCGCCGAAGCCGAGCGTCGACATCACGGTGAGCGTCCAGTAAAAGCCGGTGACCCAGCTCTCCTCGCGGCCCTCGTAGGCCATAATGAAGTGGAAGAGGATGCTGTACAGGGTGATCATGGCCGCCAGCAGCGCCAGATAGCGCAGCAAGGCGTAGACATTGGTGCGGCTATGGCGATCTTGCCAGAAATAAGAGAGTTGGGAGATCAGAAATTTCATCGTGCGTTGGTCAGTTGTGCAGGCGTCAAATCATCCGCCGGGTGCGTCGCCGGCCTTCACAAGCAGAGGAGCAGATCGTCCTGGCTACAGTTTGTTTTAACAGCTTCTTCCGAATCGGAGTTGCTCGGCCAGATGAAGTTTTTTCGTAGAATGCGACCTTCCAGGTCGCGCGATGAAATCCAACATCACTCACGTTACGCAGTCCGGCGACTCGGTCGGGGTCAGCGCTTGCGAATCCCTCATCCCCTCGCCCCGGCCTCTTTGCGTCGATGTTTAACCACTAGACACAAAGGCGTAAAGGGCGTTCAAAAGAGGAGGGGAAAAGCCGTCAAATCTTCATGTTGCTTGGTTTCTTTGCGCCTTCGCGCCTCTGTGGTGATATTGAAGCGCCTGGCCGCCAGGCCCGCAGCGTCTCTTTTGAATGTACCACAGGTGAAGGGAGTGTCCAAAGTGGGCGCCGGGAGCTTAAAGACGGGTGCATAGGAACACGGAGAGGCAGAATGAACGGATCGGCCAATCGCCCTCCATTCCACTCCGTCAGTCCGTGTTCACTCTGTCAATTGGGGTTCTACGTTCATTCGGCCTCTTCGCGCACGATCCCGATCAGATCGTCCACGCTGTGAATGGAATGGCGCTCCATCACCCAGCGGCTGCCGATGCGGATGGCGAGGCGTTCGGCGACGGCGCGTTGCTCCAGATCGGCGATGGAGGTGATGTCCCACACGCTGACGATGCCCATCATGCGGCGCAGCATCTTGGCGCCGCCGTGTCCGGCCGTCTCGCGCAGGATGTGGGCGAGCGTGCGGCGGCGAAATTCGGCGAACGCCTCGTCCCCGCCGGGATAGTCCCAGTACTTGGCAGGCATCAGCTCCCCGCGGTTGTTTTCCACCCACAGCGCCTCGAATTTGGCGGCGAACTGCGTCCAGATGTCACGAATCAGGTCAAGCAGATAGGCTTGATAGTCTCTGCGCACTTCAGGGTCTGGCGTATGCGCGAAGTGAGAGAGGTAGTTGAGCACCAGATTTTCGAGCACTGCGCCGACGTCGAAGCCCATCGGACCGTAGAAGGCGAACTCGGGGTCGATGACCTTGGTGAGCTCTTCATTCGCCATGATGCTGCCGGTGTGGAGGTCGCTGTGAATGAGCGCCTCGGCGTGCGTCATGTAGCTCGCCTTCATCTCCGCCAACGCCAGCTTGAGCGCGCTGTTGCGGCGCACCGCCTGCACCTCGGCGTCGAGCAGAGGATTCCAGCGGTTTTCCGGCGAATCCATGAAGGGGTTGGTGAAGACAAAATCCTCCTGAATTTTGCAGAGGTGCGGGTTGATGAATTTCGCCTGGAGCTCTTTCTTTTCCAGGCCGGTCAGATAAAAGTCGGAAGTGAAGAAAAGCGTGCGCGCCAAAAAGGTGGAGATGTGGTCGGCGAACCTGGGGAAGCGTTTGCGCGCCACCAACGGCTTGCGCATGACCTCCAGATGGGAGAGGTTCTCCATGACGACCAGCGACATCTCTTCATCGTAGTGATAAACCTGCGGCGCCAGCCCCGGCGCCAGCTCGTTGTGCTTCAGCAGCGCCTGCGTCTCGAAGCGCATCCGCTCGCGCGTCAGCGGCCAGGATTCGCCCGCCACGCGCAGGTAGGGCAACGCCTGTTTAACCACGAGCGACTTGTCCGAGGCGCCGTTTTCGACGATGAAGACCAGGTTCAGATTACCGTCGCCCACCTCGCGCGCGTGCATGGGCGCGTCGAGGTCGAGCACGTTCGCAAGCGACGGCGTGGCGCGCAGATAGTCGATCACGCTGTGTGGATCTAAGGCGCGATAGGCCATGACACACCTTCCTTTAAGCTTTCTTCCGTTTTTCTGGATACAGTCCGAAAACGCCTTCTTCCGAGGCGGGGCAGATGCCGCGCTCGGTGATCAGCCCGCTCACCAGCCGCGCAGGCGTAACGTCGAACGCGTAATTGGCGGCGCGACTCGTTTCCGGCATGATCAGAATTTCCCGAATCTCCTCGCCGCTGAGTCCATCCATGATGCGCACTTCGGTGGCGTCGCGTTCTTCGATGGGAATTTCGGCCAGCCCGTCGCGCATCTCCCAGTCGATCGTGCTGGAGGGCAGCGCCACGTAGAAAGGGACGCCGTTGTCGCGCGCGGCCAGCGCCTTGAGGTAGGTGCCGATCTTGTTGGCGACGTCGCCGGTGTAGGTGGTGCGGTCGGAGCCGACGATCACGAGATCGACCATCCCGTGCTGCATCAGGTGACCGCCCACGTTGTCGACAACGACGGTGTGCGGAACGCCATGCTGACCCAGCTCCCACGCCGTCAGCCGCGCGCCCTGGTTGCGCGGTCGCGTCTCATCGACCCAGACGTGCACAGGGACGCCGCGGTCGTGCGCCGCGTAGATCGGCGCGGTGGCGGTGCCATAGTCGACGAAAGCCAGCCAGCCGGCGTTGCAATGGGTCAGCACATTGACCGGCTCCCCCCCTTTGCGCGCTGCGATCTCTTCGATCAGACGGACGCCATGCTCGCCGATGCGGCGGCAGAACTCGGCGTCTTCGTCGGCGATCTCCTGAGCGGTGCGCTGGGCGGCCTCAATCTGCGCCTCGATGTCGTCGCCGGCCGCAGCGATGGCGGCCAACTGACGATCGACCGCCCAGGCCAGGTTGACCGCAGTCGGACGCGTCGCCTTGAGCCTAGCCGCCGCTGTGTGCAGCGCCGCTCGAAACGCCTCCAGCGACGTGCGCGGAGCCGTCAGCGCGGCGATGTACATGCCGTAACCCGCCGTCGCGCCGATCAGACCGGCCCCGCGCACATGCATGTCTTTGATGGCGGTCGCCACCTCTTCGACGGTGCGCAGATCTTCGATGACGAAACGAAAGGGCAGATGACGCTGATCGATGATCTGCACCACCGTTGGGTCGTCCGGCCGCAGCCAGATGGTGCGATAATGTTGACCATGGACATTCATGGGCTTGTCCTCTCTGATTTTTTGTTCTGGAGGTGCACAAATTTTCAAATATCTTCAATGATTTTGAAAAGATTGTCAAAAAAGGGGCGATCAATGGATAATCAGTTGCATTGAATCAAACACCAAAGGAATTGATATATGGCGTTTATTTTATTGTTGATGATCGGCGGGTTAATCACCCTGGTCGCAGGCGCAGAACTTTTGGTGCGCGGCGCAAGTCGACTCGCCGCTGCGCTGGGCGTTTCACCGTTGATCATCGGTTTGACGATCGTCGCCTTTGGCACAAGCTCGCCGGAGCTGGCGGTCAGCGTGCAATCTGCGCTGAGCGGGCAGGCCGATGTCGCCGTCGGCAACGTGGTCGGCAGCAATATCTTCAACGTGCTCTTCATTCTGGGCCTCTCTGCGCTGATCACGCCTCTGGTGGTGGCGCAACAACTTGTGCGCATCGACGTGCCGTTGATGATCGTGGTCTCCCTGGCGGTCTGGCTGTTTGCATTGAACGGCTATGTGGAGCGATGGGAAGGCGCGCTGTTATTTGCAGGCATTGTGGCCTATACAGTGTTTCTGGGCATCCAGAGCCAGCGCGAACGCAACGCTGCAGTGCTCGCAGAGTATGAAGCAGAATATCACCCCAAGCGCCCCCACTCGTGGTTGCAAGGATTGCTCGACGCCGGCATGGCGGGCGTTGGATTGGCGCTGTTGGTGCTGGGGGCGCGCTGGTTTGTCGACGGCGCTGTCGGCGCAGCGGAAGCGATGGGAGTGAGCGAGCTGGTGATCGGGTTGACGATCGTGGCGGCCGGCACCTCTCTGCCGGAGGTGGCCACCTCGATCGTAGCTGCGCTGCGCGGCGAGCGCGATATTGCAGTGGGCAACGTCGTGGGCAGCAACATTTTCAACATTCTGGCTGTGCTGGGATTGACGGCCCTGGTTGCGCCTGACTCTGGCGTGCCCGTCTCGACCAACGCCCTCTGGCTGGATATGCCGTTCATGATTGTGGTGGCGATCGCCTGTTTGCCGATCTTTTTCACCGGCTATTTGATCGCCCGATGGGAGGGATTGCTTTTTCTCGGATATTACATCGTTTACACGGCGTTTCTGATCCTCGGTTCAATTCACTATCCTCATTTGGTGGAATATCGCAACCTTTTCTTGCTCTTTGCCGCGCCGCTCACAGTCATCACGATTGGGGTGAGCGTGGCTCGCGATCTGCGACAGCGCAGGGAAATGCGCCGTTCCGGGATGTCGCGATAAACGGCGCCGGAACGGACCGGAAAGTTAGGAAGGGACGGCGGCATGGTTGGCATCCTCTTGTTAATTCTCGGTGGATTGGCGATTTTGGTTGCAGGCGCGGAGCTGCTGGTGCGCGGAGCCAGCCGGCTGGCGGCGGCGCTCGGCATTTCGCCTTTGGTGATCGGCCTGACGGTGGTGGCCTTTGGCACGAGCGCGCCGGAGCTGGCCGTGAGCCTGCAATCGACCTTCAACGGGCAGCCTGACCTGGCGGTCGGCAATGTCGTAGGCAGCAACATCCTCAACGTGCTCCTCATTCTGGGGTTGTCGGCGCTGATCACCCCGCTGGTCGTGTCGCAACAGCTGGTGCGACTCGACGTCCCGATCATGATCGGCGCCTCCGTGCTGGTGTGGGTGTTGGCGCTGGATGGCGCCATCGGCCAACTGGAGGGAGGGCTGCTGTTTGCGCTGATGATCGGCTATCTGTTGTTCCTCTTCTGGCAGGCCCGTCGCGAGCAAAACCCCGCAGTGGTTGCCGAATATAGCCAGGAATTTGTCGCCGATGAGCCAAAGAGCGCGGGACGTTTCCTGCTGAATGGCTTTTATGTGGTCGCCGGGCTGGCGATGTTGACGGTTGGCTCGCGGCTCTTTGTGCAGGGCGCGAGCGAGCTGGCGCGGCTGTTCGGCGTCAGCGAGCTGGTGATCGGCCTCACCATCGTAGCGCTGGGGACTTCTCTGCCGGAGGTGGCGGCGTCGATTGTAGCGGCGATCAAGGGGGAGCGCGACATCGCCGTCGGCAACGTGGTCGGCAGCAATCTTTTCAACTTGCTCTCTGTGCTGGCGCTGACCGCACTTTTTGCAAGGGGCGGCGTGCCGGTCTCGCCGGGCGCGCTGGCGCTGGACATCCCGTTCATGGTGGCGGTGGCGATCGCCTGTCTGCCGATTTTCGTCACGCGCAACCTGATCGCCCGCTGGGAAGGCGCCCTCTTTTTTGGCTATTACATTGCTTACACCGCCTATTTGCTGCTCGACGCCACCGGCCATCCCAGCGCTGCCCGCTATTTCGATTTTATGTTGATCTTCGTGGCGCCGCTGACCGTCATTACGCTGATGGTGAGTCTCTGGCGAGAGTGGCTGCGCCGCCGCGAACGCAAGATGGCTGTGCAGGCTACACGATAGCGACGCCGAAAAATTGAAAGATGACGCCCTCTGGGAGTACAATGCCACGCCATGGAAACATTTGCATTGACGCATTACGACGAGGCGGCTGACTACATTCGTCGTCGCACCCGACAGCAACCGCAGATCGGATTGATCCTGGGCAGCGGGCTGAGCGAGCTGGCGGCGCAGATCGAGGAGGCCGATATCATCCCCTACGCCGAGATTCCTCACTTCCCCGTCAGCACGGTGGCCGGGCATGCCGGCCGTCTGGTGATCGGTCGGCTAGAGGGATGCGTCGTCTGCGCCATGCAGGGGCGCTTCCACTACTACGAAGGTTACTCGATGCAGCAGGTGACGCTGCCGGTGCGGGTGATGAAGCGCCTGGGCGTGCAGACGTTGATCCTGACCAATGCCGCCGGCGGGCTGAACCCCCGCTTCCGCGTCGGCGACATCATGGTGATCGAGGACCACATCAACCTGATCGGCATGGCTGGCGTCAACCCGCTGCGCGGCCCCAACCTCGACGACTTCGGCCCGCGCTTCCCCGCCGCCAACCGCATCTACACGCCCCGCTTGCGCACGCTGGCGCATGAAGTTGCAACGGAGCTCGGCGTGCCGGTGCAGCGCGGCGTCTATCTGCAACTGAGCGGCCCCAACTTCGAGTCGCCGGCCGAGGTGCGCATGTTGCAACGCCTGGGCGCCGACGCCGTCGGCATGAGCACGGCCGCCGAAGCGATGGTCGCTCATCACGCAGGCATGGAGACGCTGGGGTTGAGCACGATCACCAATGTCGCCATCGGCGACCTGGAGGCGACCGGTCAGCCTTCGCATGAAGAAGTGATGGAGGCGGGCAAGGTCATCGTGCCCCGGCTGAAGGCGTTGTTATTGGGCGTCTTACAGCGATTGGCGGGCGAAGGTTCAAACCGACAGGCAGTTGCAGCCAATCAGGCCAGACCCACGGAGGGAGGTTGAGACGATGCAACTCCTTAAAAAACTCTTCGGACCGAAGCTGGACGGCATGACGCTGGCGAAATCGCAGGAGTTGAAGGAATATTCACAGATCGGTCTGCTGGCGGAGTTTGCACAGCCGAGGCCGCTGCACGACGCAACGCAGCAGCGCGCCTGGAGCCGCGTGCTGCCCAAACCCTATATGGAGATGATTGCGCTGTTTCAAAAACAGGGCTGGCTGGCGGCTCGCGGCGAGCATTATCAGGTCACGGAGGTCGGACGGCCCTTCGTCGCCATCTATCAGGAGCGCATGGAAGCGGAAAAACAGGCTGCGCTGGAGGGCGTCCGCAGGGCGCTTGCGCAGATGATGACGAGCGAAGCGCTCACCATTCGCCGGCGCTACGAGAATCGCACCCCGCTCGGCAAGGCCGACTGGACCGGGCCGGAGCCGCAGATGAACCACAGCGCAGTGACGCGGCGCATCTTTTTCCTGGAGCACTGGCTGCTCGACGGCCTGAGCGAGGAGACGGTGAAATGGCTCAAGCTCTACGCCGCCGAGCAGCACCTGTGGGGCGTGCACTGGCGCCTTTCCCCTGACCAGATTCCGCCGCACGCGGCGCAGGAGCTGGCGCGGCCGGACATGGACGCCGTCGAAGCCGCCTACTGGCGCGCCCACGCCATTGCGCTCTACGTCGACAACCAGGAGACCTGGCAGCGCGTCAAGGGAGGCGACCACGTGCGGCGGCTGGAGATCGTCGGCCCGGACGATGAGCACACCTGCGAGCACTGCCGGCAGTATCTTGGCAAGCAGTTTTTAATTACGCGCGTGCCGGAGCTTCCCCATCGCGAGTGCACCTCGCCCTATGGCTGTCGCTGCCGCTATGAGCCTGTGCTCGAGGCGCTTGAGGAGATTCCGCTGACCGCCGGGTAACCGTCGTGCGGCCTGGGAACGAACGTTGCAGCCTCGATAGGGCGTTTCTTTGCCGGCTTTGGTTGGCGAGAGACAGCGGCAATCAAAGCGGAGGCTTTTTCCGGTGTTCACCTTCACCGAAAGCGATATTCGCGGCCTGAGCACCGACCAAAGTTTCACCCGCGGCCGGCGCTATTACCAGAGCGGCGCCGTCCGCCGTTTGACATTGCGCAGCAATCTTCTGACGGCGGAAGTCGCCGGCAGCGACTATGAACCCTATCAGGTCCGCGTGGCGCTCACAGAAGCGGGCCAAATTGCCGACGCGATCTGCACCTGCCCATACGACTGGGGCGGCTTTTGCAAGCACATCGTCGCCGTGTTGCTGGCTGCGCTGCACGAAGCCAGGATCGAGGTTAGACCGGCGCTGGAGACGCTGCTAGCCGACCTGACCGCCGATCAACTGCGTGCGCTCTTGCTTCGCCTCGCCGAGGATCGCCCTGACCTGACCGAGCAGATCGAGGAGACGGTGGAGGCTCTTGCTGCACAGCCGGAAGAGACCGTTCAAGCCAGCGCTTCTTACGACCCGAGTAGGATTCGGCGCACAATACAAAGCGCCTTTTGCGCAGCAGTAAGAGCAGCCACGGGCCAAGGCGACCATTCCAGAGGCGGCTATTCGGACTACTGGGATGAAAACGTCGGCGAGATCGACTTCCACCAGATTTTTGAGCCGCATTTGCAACTGGCTTACGAGCCGCTCGACGCCGGAGAGGCTGCCGCCGCAGCCGAAGTCCTCGAGACGGTGATCGAGCAATGGGTTGTAGAGGTCGAAGACCTGGAAGACTGGATTTATGAAGTAAACGAGCTCGCACTTCACGA
>NZ_CAKZMJ010000025.1 GCF_937128415.1 uncultured Caldilinea sp. | reverse complement strand
GAGCCGCACCTCCGAAAACCATCATCACTCCGTAGGCGCTGCGCGTAGCGGCGCTTCCCCGGTCAGCCAAATCCTCGGCGCTCCTTCTCCCCCTCTCCCAGCCTTGGGAGAGGGGCCAGGGGGTGAGGGCCTCCGGCTGAGAGCCGCACCTCCGAAAACCATCCTTATTCCGTAGGCGCTGCTCGTAGCGGCGCTTCCCCGGTCAGCCAAATCCTCGGCGCTCCTTCCCCCCTCTCCCAGCCTTGGGAGAGGGGGGAGGGGGGGTGAGGGCCTGCGGCTGCAAGCCGCAGCGACGAGGGAGCCGGCGCCTTCGCATTGGTTAAAAATTAAATTTAGAGCCTCCCAAAAATAAAGCCAACTGCGTAAGGTGAGTCACGTATATTCGGAGAGCAGGCCGCGTTTCAGCGCGTACTGCACCAGGTCGGGGCGGCTGCTGAGGTTGAGCTTTTCCATGATGCGTGTGCGGTAGGTCTCGACGGTCTTGGGGCTAAGCGCCAGTTTTTCGCCGATCTGCGCGGCGGTGTAGCCAAGCGCCAGCAGCTTGAGCACCTCGCGTTCTCGTTCGCTGAGGTTTTCGTAGGCGTCTGGCGCAACGCCGCTGTTGACCTGAGAAATGTAATCTTCCAGCAACATGCGCGTCGCCGAAGGATAAAGAAACGCGCCGCCGCGCGCCACGGTGCGAATGGCGTCGAGCAATTCCGTGTCCACAGTCGATTTGAGCACGTAACCGGCCGCTCCCGCCTTCAGAACCGGGAAAAGATACTTTTCATGTGCATGCACGGTCAGGATCAACACCTGCACTTCGGGGCGCTCCTGCCGGATGCGTCGGGTGGCCTCCAAACCGTCCATGACCGGCATCGAGATGTCCATCACCACCACGTCCGGGCGCAGCGCAACGGCGGCGGCGACGCCCTCGGCGCCATTTTCCGCCTCGCCGATGACCTCCATGTCCGGCTCGGCGTTGATCAGCGCCTTAAGGCCAACGCGCACGATCATATGGTCGTCCACCAACAAGACCCGAATTTTCTGCGTCATTGTCATCCTTCCGTCTGCGGCCAGGGGGCTTGCGCCTTGATGCGCGTGCCTGCGCCCGGCCGCGATGCAATTTCCAGTGAGCCGCCGATCATGGCGATGCGCTCGCGCATGCCGATCAGCCCCAGACCATCTCCCTTGCGACCGTCGAGGCGGCTTGCGTCGAAGCCAACGCCGTCATCCACCACTTCCAGGATGCAGCGCCGTCCATCGCTGTGTAGAGAGACTGCGACCTTTTTGGCCTGAGCATGGCGACAGACGTTGGAAAGCGCTTCTTGCGCGATGCGATAGAAAACCAGCTCCATCTCGCGCGGGAGGCGGCGCTCCATCCCTTCGATTGTGATCGACGCCTGGAGGCCATGGGCCTTGTTGAGTTCATCCACCCGCCACTCGAGCGCAGCGGCGAGGCCCAAATCGTCCAGAATTTTGGGACGCAGGTCCAACGCCACGCGACGGACATCCTCCAACGCGCGCGCCGTCAATTCGCGCAGCTCCTGGATATGACGCTGCGCCTCCGCAGGGTTTTGTGCGCGCTCAAGCAAGCGAATATGCACCAGCAAAGAGGTGAGCGACTGCGCAGCCTCGTCGTGCAGTTCGTGCGCGAGGCGACGCCGTTCTTCCTCCTGCGCCTGCAAAATTTGATGCGAAAGTTGGCGCAGCCGTTGCGAGTCATGTTCAATTTGCTCGAGCATTTGATTGAACGCTTCGGCCAACCGATCGAAGCGCTCGTCGCTGTTGTCGCCGAGCTCCACCCGCACATTGCGGCTGCCGCTGCGAATGGCCTCCACCGCCGTCTGTAGCCGATCCAACGGTTCAAGCGCTTTGCGCAGCACCCACTGATTGACCAGCACGCTGATGACGACGCCGGCGCCCGCAAACAACGCAATGAGCGGATAGTGTTCTTGATCGGGGAAAGCCGTGACATGCCAGACCGTGATGATGGTGCCGGCGACCGCCCCTAGCGCCACGATGGCGATGTTGGCCCAGAGAATCTTGTAGAAGAGCGGCGTATGCAGCAGCCGCCGACGAAGTTTCGCAATCACGCGCGCCCTATCAAACCCAGTTTTCCGGCGTGTATTCGCCGAAGACGCCGCGCAATGCGTCACAAATTTCGCCGAGCGTTGCATAAGCTTCGACCGCTTCGATGAAGAGCGGCATCAGCGACGCGCTCGGGTCCCGCGCCGCGTGCTCGATGCGCGCCAGCACGGAGCGCACGGCTTCGTTATCGCGTTCGGCGCGCAGCTTTTTCAGCGCCTCGATCTGGTCCAGACGCACGCGCTCATCGACGCGCAGCAGCTCGCCCTCAGGACGTTCGTCGGTCTGGAAGCGGTTGACGCCGACGACAATCTGCTCGCCCTTTTCAATGGCGCGCTGGGTGCGATAGGCGGCGTCCTGAATCTCACGCTGGATGTAGCCTTCCTCCACCGCTCGCAGCGCGCCGCCCAGCTCGTCGATGCGGGCGATGTACGCTTCGGCGCGGCGCTCGATTTCGTCCGTGAGCCACTCGATGTAGTAGGAGCCGCCCAGCGGATCGACCGTGTCCGCCACCCCGCTTTCATAGGCGATGATCTGCTGGGTGCGCAGGGCGATCTCGACCGACTTCTGTGTGGGCAGGGCCAGCGCCTCGTCCTTGCTGTTGGTGTGCAGGCTTTGCGTCCCTCCTAACACGGCGGCCAGCGCCTGAATCGTCACGCGCACGATGTTGTTGTCCGGCTGTTGGGCTGTGAGCGTGCTGCCGCCCGTCTGCGTGTGGAAGCGCAGCTTCCAGGAGTCCGGATTCTGCGCGCCGAAGCGATGGCGCATGATTTTCGCCCACAGCCGCCGCGCGGCGCGGAATTTGGCCACTTCCTCCAGGAAATTGTTGTGAGCATTGAAGAAGAAGCTGAGCTGCGGCGCAAACTTGTCGACGTCCAGGCCGGCGTTGATGGCTTGTTGCACGTACTCGATGCCGTTGGCCAGGGTGAAGGCCACCTCCTGCACGGCGGTGCTGCCTGCCTCGCGAATGTGATAGCCGCTGATCGAGATGGTGTTCCACTTGGGGACTTCCGTAGCGCAGTAGCGGAAGATGTCGGTGATCAGCCGCATCGAGGGCGTCGGCGGAAAGATATAGGTGCCGCGTGCGATGTACTCCTTCAAAATGTCGTTCTGCACGGTGCCGCGCAGTTGGTGGGTGGAAACCCCCTGGCGTTTGCCGACCGCGATCACCATCGCCAGCAGGATGGCGGCCGGCGCGTTGATCGTCATGCTGATGCTGACCTTGTCGAGCGGGATGCCGTCGAGCAGCGTCTCCATGTCGCGCAGGCTGGAGATCGAGACGCCCACCTTGCCGACTTCTCCTTCGGCGAAGGGATGGTCGGCGTCGTAGCCGATCTGGGTGGGCAGGTCAAAGGCGACGGAGAGGCCGGTCTGCCCCTGCTCGATCAAGAATTTGTAGCGGGCGTTGCTTTCTTTCGCCGTGCCAAAGCCGGCGTACTGGCGCATCGTCCACAGGCGCCCCCGGTACATGTTCGGCTGCACCCCGCGCGTGAAAGGGTATTCGCCTGGAAAACCGAGCTTTTCAATGTACGCCTCGTCGTCGGCGGCGGGCGTGTACACCGTATCGACGATCATGGCTTCGTCGCTGGTTGTAAACTTCTCCTTACGTTCGCCAAAGCGTTTGAGCAGCGGCGCCAGCGTGTTCTCCTGCCAGCTTTTCTTGAGCGTTTCGATCTTGCCTGCGGTGGCAATCATGCTCGACCCTCCATTCTATGCAACATGCGCCTTGCGCTGCGCTACATCTCGCTGCGTCCGGCCAGCGCCCGCCCGAGCGTCACCTCGTCGGCGTATTCGAGGTCGCCCCCGACAGGCAATCCACGGGCAAGCCGCGTGACGCGCACGCCAAGCGGCTTGATGAGGCGGGCGATGTACATGGCCGTCGCCTCGCCTTCCAGGTTCGGATTGGTCGCCAGGAGCAGCTCGCGCACCGGCGTCTCGTTCGTCTGGATGCGATGCAGCAGCTCGCCGATTTTTAAGTCCTCCGGTCCAATGCCTTCGACCGGCGAGATGGCGCCGTGCAGCACATGATAAACGCCGTTGAACTCGCGCGTGCGTTCGATCGCCTGCACATCGAGCGGCTCCTCTACGACGCAGATCAGGCCGTGATCGCGCTGGGGATTGGCGCAGATCGAGCACGGGTCCTGGTCGGCGATGTTGAAGCAGACGCTGCAAAAGAGCGTGCGTTGTTTCAGCTCTTCCAGCGCCCGCGCCAATCGAAGCGCCACCGATTCATCGCTGCGCAGCAAGAAGTAAGTCAGTCGGGTCGCTGTCTTCGGACCGATGCCGGGCAGTTGGGTGAACGCCTCGATCAGGTTCGAGACCGGTTCGGCGAGTGGTTGCATAGGCGTTTCAAAACACTCCGGTTAGAACAAGCCAGGCGGCAGCCCCAAGCCGCCGGTCAACCCGCCGAGGCGCTCCTCTTCGAGCTTCTTCACCTGCGCCAATGCGTCGTTCATGGCGGCGAGGAGCAAGTCTTGCAACATCTCGACGTCCTCCGGATCGACGACCTCCGGCTTGATCGCAAGGCTTTTGAACTCCCGCGCGCCGGTGATCACGAGCGTCACCGCGCCGCCGCCGGCGCTGACCGTGATCTCCTCTGCGGCCAGGGCGGCCTGCGTCTTCTCCATCTCCTCCTGAAGCTTCTGCACCTGCGACAAAATGCTGTTCATGTTGGGCATGCCGCCGCCAAAGCCGCCGCGGCCGCCGAATCCACGTTGCTTCTTGCTCATCTTGTTTTATCCTTTGCTCCGATCAAAAACATGGGATAATCGTCCCTTGAACACCGGTTGAAGTTCTTCTCTATTTCAGGACAAACGATCGCGTGAAGGAATCATTGTCCTCGCTTCCGGTCCGGTTGCACCACCTGCGCGCCGAGGTCTTGAATGGCGTACTCCACCAGCGGGTCGATCGCGTCCGTCGGCGGGCTCTCGACGGAGAGCGTCGGCGCATTGGGCAGCACGGCGCGCTCGCCGATCTGAAAGACCACCTGAAAGGGCCGTCCTGTCATCTGCTGCAGGATATGGCCGATCTGCTCGCGCGTCTGAGGGGTGTCCACCATGTCGCGCACCATGGCGTACTGCTCGGTGAAGGCGAACACGAAGGTGGACTTGCCCACCGCCGTGTCCCTGGCCGAGTTGAGCGCGCCCAGCACCTTGGCGCCGCATTGTTGCTTGACCAGTCGCTGGAATTCGCTCCAGCGCTTGCGCAGCATCTCCGCCATGGCGGGGTCGGGAAGCTGCGGCGTCTCCGCAGGCGAAGCTGCGTCGGCCGGCGCAGCTGGCGGCCCCGGCTGCGCCGGTTGAAGTTTTGGCGGCGCAGCCGGTTCTTTCGTGCTCGCAGCGGCGAGCGTCTCGGGAACAACCGGCGGCGCTGTCGTTCTGGCTTCGCCTTGCACGACTTCGATCAGCGCCAGCTCCAGCGGAAGCTGCGGTTGGAAACCGCCCTTTAGTTCGTGGATGGCGGCGCTGAAGCGTTTGATGGCGTAGAGCGTCGTCGTCAAGTCCATCTTCTTCGCCTGCGCCTGCATCTGTTGCACGGTTTCGGCGGGCAGGTCGTCGAGCAGGGCCGGGTCGTTGGTCATCTGCAGCATCATCAGGCCGCGCAGGTGCTCGATCACCTGCTGGCAGAACTCCGGCAGGCTGGCGCCGTCGAGCGTCAGGCGATGAATGAGCTGAAGACCTTTGGCCGTGTTGCGCTCGGCGAGGGCGGCGACGAACTCGACGACCGTCTGCGCGTTGACGGCGCCCAGCACCTGCTCCACCTGCGCCAGCGTGACGCGATCCTGGCCGAAGCTGAACATCTGGTCGAGCAGGCTGACGGCGTCGCGCATGCAGCCCTGCGCGCTGCGCGCGATCATCAGCAGCGCGTCTGGCTCGGCGTCGAAGCCTTCCGCCTCGACGATGTGTTGCAGGTGGCGTGCGATTTCCGCAGCCGGGATGCGTCGGAAATCGAAGCGCTGGCAGCGGCTGATGACGGTGGCGGGAATCTTGTGCGGCTCCGTCGTGGCCAGAATAAAGCGTGCGTGCGGCGGCGGCTCTTCCAGCGTCTTGAGCAGGGCGTTGAAGGCGCTGCCGCTCAGCATGTGCACTTCGTCGATGATGTAGATTTTATAGCGGCCTTCGCTGGGGCGAAATCCGACCTTGTCGCGCAGCTCGCGGATGTCATCGACGCTGTTGTTAGAGGCGGCGTCGATTTCGATCAGGTCGATCATGCGGCCTTCGGTGATCGCCTGGCAGGTGGGGCAGCGGTTGCAGGGGCGCTCCGCTTCGGGCGCGGTGCAATTGAGCGCCTTGGCCAGAATGCGCGCGGTGCTGGTCTTGCCCGTGCCGCGCGGCCCGGCGAACAGGTAGGCGTGCGCCACGCGGCCATCGCGCAGAGCATTTTTGAGCGTCTGGGTGACATGCTCCTGCCCGACGACTTCGTCGAAGGTCTGGCTGCGCCACTTGCGATAGAGTGCGGTGGACATGGTGGAAGTGTATCATGAAAGGAGGTGTTTGTAGGAATTGCCTTCCCGTCAAACCGCCAGATCGAACGGCAGGTCGCTGATGTCGCGCAGGCGCATTCCCTCGACCATCATGTCGAGAAGCTCCGGTTGATCCGGGTTGTCGAGTTCGATCAGGCTCTCTCGCAGTTCAGGCAAGGCAAAATGGTAGATGCAATCGAGGTCACCGACGCCCAGTGCAATGGCGGCGATGCGCGTGGGCAGCGGCTCAGCAGTGACGGCCGCTATTTATAAAAGCCGATCACGAATTCTTCGTGCATTCTTCTTTGAATTTGTGAGTCGCTGTTGACGATTTGACCAGCAGGCATCGTGCGCCGATTGCGATCCAAGCGGCGAACCCCGACGCCGGGAACCTCAAATCCAATCGTCTCGCCGATCTCCGCCAGGCAGCGATGCGTCTCCGTGTCGATGCGACGTATCTCCGAACTCGCCACAACGACAACGGCAGCCCGGTCCGGCTTCAGCACCCGATGCATCTCACGAAGAATTCGGGTCATCTCTGAATAATAGCGATGCAACGCCTTGCCGCGCTTCGGATCGGCGGCGGAGATGGCTTCCACGATTGCGGCAGTCCTCGGCGGCAATGGCTCGAAGGGAAAATCCATCACAGATTCACCGCCTACGCACTGCTTGCGCGTCTCGCTCAACTGGCTGAGATTGTAGCCAAGCCAGACAAGTGAGAATTTATTGGCGCGCATATAGTCGATGGCGTTGACGGCGTAGGGAGGCGACGTCACAATCAGATCCACGGTCGCCGACGCCACCGGAAGCGCCTGGGCATCCGCCAGATGAAGATCAACCGGGAAATCGGTGACGGGCAGTTCGCTGAGGCTCTGAATATTTTGGAGCGCACGCTTGCGAAATTCGACAATCGCCGAACGCAGACGTTTGGTGAGCAGTTTGGTTCGCGGCGAAATTTCCGCTTCGGGGTCTGCGCCAAGAATTTTTTTGCCCGAAGCTGTAAAAACCACCTTGGCCCGATGAGGACGGGTATGCGCCAAATCGAACGCCAACGAAACGCCGCCCGTCTTCGTAATGATGCACGCGGACAGCGCCAGCGTGAAGAAATCTCGCATCGCCGGCTCAGCAATCGCTTCGATCGCCTGGAGCAACGCCGCCAGCTCCACCTGGGTTTCGAGGGCAAACCAGTAGTCGATAAATTCTCTTGTCTTTTGATCCCAGCGGGCGCCGATTGCCGCCAGCGTCTCTTCGGGTTGCGTCGCAATGCAATGGTTCGCCCGGTCAATAATGGCGTAAAGTTGTCGGCGCAGCGCCTCTCCGTCCAACGGCGTCGTCTTGAAGCGGGAAATCAAATACGCCAACGGGTCAATGTCGCTTCCAATGCCGCGTCGTCGAGCGAGATACGCCTCGACGATCGTCGTGCCGGAGCCCATCATCGGATCGAGCACGGCGTCGC
Source organism: uncultured Caldilinea sp. (assembly GCF_937128415.1). Classification (GTDB taxonomy): domain Bacteria; phylum Chloroflexota; class Anaerolineae; order Caldilineales; family Caldilineaceae; genus Caldilinea. The sequence continues at coordinate 21,216 of NZ_CAKZMJ010000025.1, read as the reverse complement.
CCGGCGCCGTCAACCCACGAATAAACGCATCGGGAAGAGCCGGAGGAAATTTCGCCGGGAATGCGTGAAAATCATGAGACGCATAGCCTGTATCGTGGCCATGGTAGTCCAGATTCCCCATCAGAAGCCGAACCAGACGCTCCCGATAAGGCAAATCGGGCGACAAGGCGTTCTTTTCATCTTGCGGCCACAGCCCTAGCTGATAAACAGAAGGCTCTTTCAGTTTGATTGGGTTCTTTGGCTCGTTCATGGCGTCAGTTATCATAGCACAGCCCCTCTAAAATCAACAGCGACGGCGAATTCTCACCGTCGCTGCCTTTCGTTGCTGGCTGGGGGACAGGGATTCGAACCCCAACTGCCTGATCCAGAGTCAGGTGTTCTGCCGATTAAACTATCCCCCATCGCCTGACTCACACCTGTATTTGTACAAACAGTATACTCCAGACCTGCGAAGCAGCCAAATTTCAGGGCTTTCCGGTGCAATTTCAGGCGACGAGCCGGCGAGAAGTTCTATCGACGCACAAGCTGCCTGCCCGCCCAGGCGACGCCGAAGATGAGCGTGCAGGTCAACACGATCGCTGCGCCGGAGGAGACGTTGAAATAGTAGGAGGCGTATAGCCCTACGACGCCAGCGAGCACGGTGAAGAACGCCGCCAGCGCCATCATGCGCACCAACCGATGGGTGAGCAGTGCGGCGGCGGCGGCAGGCGTCACCAACAGCGCGCTCATCAACACCACGCCGACCGCCTGGATGCCCGTCACCACGCTCAGGGCCAGCAGAATGAGCAACAAGAAGGTCAGCCGATCGACCGGGATGCCGATCACGCGCGCATAGATCGGGTCGGCGGAGGAAAGCTCTAGCTCCTTGTGAAAGAGCGCCAGCAGACCCAGCACCAGCGCCGCCACCAGCGCCATCAGGCGTAAATCTTCGACCGTAACGCCCAGAATATTGCCGAAGAGCATGTGCGTGAAATCTCGATAGGAGCGCACGGTGCTGATCAGGAGGATGCCGAGCGCGAACATGCCGGTGAAAACGATGCCGATGGCCGTGTCCTCGCGCACTTCCTGACGCCGCGCCAGCCAGCCGATCAACATGGCGGCGATCACGCCGGCAATCACGGCGCCTCCGGAGAGGCTCCATCCCACCAGGTAGGCGATCACCAGGCCGGGCAGCACGGTGTGCGCCATGGCGTCGCCGATGAAGGCCATCCGACGCAGCACGACGTAGCTCCCGATCACCGCCGCCGGCACGCCGATCAAGACGGCGGCGAGCAGCGCGGTTTGCATGAAGCTATAACGAAAAGGCGCAACGAGAACCTCAAGCATGGACGACTCCTGGCGTCAACACCGGCAGCGCCTGTTTGGGCAGGTGTAAAACAGCTTCCCCGTAGGCCCTGCCATCCTCCAGACGAATCACCGCGTCATAGTCGCTCTCCAGGCGATCGAGGTCATGGGTGGCGACGACGATGGTGCGTCCATTCGCCTTTTCTTCGGCAAGCACGGCTGCAACGATGGCGCGCGTCTCCGCGTCGACGGCGTTGAGCGGCTCATCGAGCAACAAAAGGTCGGCGCCCTGCGCCAGCGCACGCGCCAGCATGACGCGCTGCTGCTGGCCGCCGGACAACTGCCCGATCTGGCGTTCGGCGAGGTCGTCGATCTGCAGCCGCGCCAGCATGGCGTCCACAATGCGCCAGTCTTCCGGGCGCGGGCGTCGAAACCAGCCCAGATGCACGTAGCGGCCGCTGACCACCAGGCGACGCACCGTGATCGGGAAATGCCAGTCGATCTCGCTGCGCTGGGGTAGATAGGCGACGCGGTGATGGCATGCTCCCACCGGACGGCCGTAGATGCGCACCTCGCCGCTGCGGATGGGCAGCAGGCCGGCCACAGTTTTGAAGAGCGTCGATTTGCCGGCGCCGTTGGCGCCGATCAGCGCCACGCGCGCGCCCACCGGCACGTGCATTGTCACGCCTTGCAATACGTCGCGCTGATCGTAGCCTGCATGCAGGTCGCGCACCAAAAGCGCTGGCTCGCCGGCCACCGGACAGACCTCATGGCGACCTGCGTAAGAAAAGGAAAACATCTCAACGCCCTCCATCTCTCGAACGTTTTCCGGTCGCGCAAAGCGCAAGCAGCTCTGCGACCTTAAAAGAGATCATATCTCACTGCCGCACAATCGTCCAAATCAATCGAGGGCAATTGATACTGATTTTCAATGCGGGCGTCGCACCCTGGCGAGGCGAATGACATTTTCTCTTGAATCTTCGCATCTGGTTTTTAGCACGCCTTGAAAGTCCATCTATTTTGTCATCTATCTCTGCAGAGTACTATAATGGCGAACGTGTAGAACCTTTCTCGGACAACAGTTGCACATTTACACCTTTATTACATCTTTTCGGCGCCAGGCGAGATCGACGCTCTCTGGACGCCGGAAAACTCGACTTCGGAGTCAAACTCGGCTCGCGAGCCAACCTTGAGGAGGTTTTCACTTGAATTTGCATGAATATCAGTCCAAACGCGTGTTCGCCCGCTACGGCATTCCGGTTCCGAGCGGCGAGGTGGCGACCACGCCAGGCGAAGTGCGCGACATCGCCGTTCGTCTCGGCGGGCCGGTTGTAGTGAAGTCGCAGGTGTTGGTCGGCGGACGCGGCAAGGCGGGGGGCATCAAGCTGGCCCGCACGCCGGATGAGGCCGAGCAACGCGCCGACGAAATTCTCGGCATGAAGATCAAAGGGTTGACGGTGAAGAAGGTGCTCGTCGACCCTGCCGCCGACATTCGCAAGGAGATCTATTTAGGCGCCGTGCTCGACCGCGCCAGTCGGCGCATCGTGCTGATGGCGAGCAGCGAGGGCGGCGTGGACATCGAGGAGGTGGCGGCCCAGACGCCGGAGAAGATCGTCAAGGTAGCCGCGCACCCGTTCCTCGGCTTGCGCCCCCATCACGCCCGCATTCTCGCCGACGGCATCGGACTTCCGAAGGAACTCATCAACGATTTCATCAAAATTTCTCAAGGGCTGTACCAGGCTTTTGTCAACACCGACGCCAGCCTGGCCGAAATCAACCCGCTGGTCATCACAGGCGAAAACAAACTGTTGGCGCTCGACGGCAAAATTTCCGTCGACGACAATGCGCTCTTCCGACATCCGGAGCTGGCCGAGATGCGCGACCCCGATGAAGAGGATCCCAGCGAGCGCGAGGCGCATCGCTACGGCCTGAGCTACATTCACCTGGACGGCGAGATCGGCTGCATGGTCAACGGCGCCGGCCTGGCCATGGCCACGATGGACATCGTCAAGCTGTATGGCGGCGAGCCGGCCAACTTCCTCGACATCGGCGGCGGCGCCCAGTCGGACAAAGTGGCGGCGGCGCTGCGCATTATCCTCAGCGACAGCCGCGTCAAGGCGGTGCTGATCAATATCTTCGGCGGCATCACACGCTGCGACGAGGTAGCGCGCGGGGTGCTGGAGGCGATCGGGACGCTTGACGGGCGCGTGCCCTTCGTCGTCCGCCTCGTCGGCACCAACGAAGAAGAAGGCCGCCAAATTCTCGCTGAAGCCAACCTGATCACCGCCACCAGCCTGGCCGACGCTGCGCAGAAAGCGGTGGCCGCCGCCAAAGGAGAGCTACAATGAGCATTCTGGTCGGAAAAGAGACGCGCCTTTTGGTGCAAGGCATCACCGGTCGCGAGGGCGCTTTTCACACCAAACAGATGATCGACTACGGCACGCAGGTCGTCGCCGGCGTGACCCCGGGCAAGGGCGGCGAATGGGCGTTCGGCAACATTCCGATCTTTGACACCGTGAGCGAGGCGGTGCACGCCACCGGCGCCAACACCAGCGTAATCTTCGTGCCGGCGCGCTTCGCCGCCGACGCCATCATCGAAGCCGCCGAAGCGGGCATCGAGCTGGTCGTGTGCATCACCGAAGGCATTCCGGTGCTCGATATGGTGCAGGTGCGCGCCTACCTCGACACCACGCACACGCGGCTGATCGGCCCGAACTGTCCCGGCTTGATCACGCCGGGCGAGGCCAAAGTCGGCATCATTCCAGGGCACATCATGACGCGCGGCAATGTCGGCGTGGTGAGCCGCTCCGGCACGCTCACCTACGAGGTCGTCTATGCATTGACGCAACGCGGCATCGGCCAGACGACGGCGGTCGGCATCGGCGGCGATCCCATCAACGGCACCTCGTTCCTGGATGTGCTGCAAATGTTTGAGGAGGACCCGGAAACCGAGCAGGTGATCCTGATCGGTGAGATCGGCGGCACGGATGAACAGAAGGCGGCGGAATACATCGCCTCTCGGATGAGCAAGCCGGTGACCGCCTTCATTGCCGGTCAGACTGCGCCGCCTGGGCGTCGCATGGGGCACGCAGGCGCCATCATCTCCGGCGGCGAAGGCACGGCCGCCGAGAAGATCGCTGCACTCACGCGCGCCGGCGCCAAAGTGGCGCGCCATCCCGACGAAATCGCCGACCTGGTGGCGAGCCATCTGAGGTAGAGGCGCTTGCCTGCGGCATGCACCCGGTTGCCCTCCAATCAGCCGGCAACTGTGGTGGAGGCGGTTCCGTAGTTTTTGACAGCATCATCTGACAAGCGTCGCAGGTGCAGCTTCCGGCCGCACATTCCCGGCAAACTGCGGGGTTGTGGGTGAACCAAGGAAATGCAGAGGCGTCCATGCAGAGGCAGGACGCCTCTGCATTTGTGAGAGTCGGTCTCTCCAATTGCCGCTCCTGGCGCAGAAGGACGCTTTGTTCCAATTGCAAGCCGCGCAACCGGAGATTTTTCCGGCGTATGCTTCAATTGAGCTATGACTGAGGATCTGCTGCGGCTTACGCCTTCTGGCCTCTATTGTCCGGCGGGCGATTTTTATATCGACCCCTGGGCGCCGGTTGCGCGCGCAATCATCACCCACGCGCACGCCGACCATGCACGTCCGGGCTCCCAGCGTTATTTGACGACGCCGACCGGCGCGCCCTTGCTTGCGCGCCGCGTCGGCGACGCGGTGGTTCAGACGCTGCCCTTTGGTGAGCGGCTGACCATCAACGACGTGACGATTTCCTTTCATCCCGCCGGCCATCTGCTCGGTTCGGCGCAGGTGCGCCTCGAACGGCGGGGCGTGGCGTGGGTCGTCAGCGGCGATTACAAGCTGGAACGCGATCGCACCTGCGAGCCTTTTGAACCGGTGCGCTGCCATGTGTTCATCACGGAATCAACCTTTGGCCTGCCGATCTACAGATGGCCGCCGCAGGCGGAGGTCTTCGCCGAGATCGAGCGCTGGTGGCGAACCAACCAGGAAAACGGCTACACCAGCGTGCTTTATGCGTATGCGCTGGGTAAAGCGCAACGCCTGCTGGCCGGGATCGACGCCTCGCTTGGCCCGATCCTGGTGCACGGCGCCGTGCTGCCGTTCATCCAACTCTATCGCAGCGCCGGCGTCGAATTGCCTGAGGTTTTCCATGCGGATGAGATGAACGCCCGGCTGCATCGAGGCAGGGCATTGGTGATTGCGCCTCCTTCGGCCGGCCATATGTCCGGCTGGCTGCGCAAGTTCGGTCCTTGCTCCCAGGCCTTTGCGTCGGGCTGGATGACTATCCGCGGCGCGCGTCGACGCCGCGCCCTCGATCGCGGCTTCGTGCTTTCCGACCATGCAGACTGGGCCGGTCTCCTGGAGGCGATTCGCGCCACCGGCGCAGAACACATCGGCGTCACCCATGGCTATGCAAGCCAGATGGCGCGCTTTTTGCAAGAGGCCGGATGGCGCGCTGAGGTGATCCCAACCCGGTTCACCGGCGAGGCGCTGGAAGAAATGGACGCAGGCGTCGACGGGACGGTGGAATGACGGTGGCATCATGGATAGATTCACGCAGCTATACACCGAGCTGGATGAGTCGAACCGCACCAACGACAAGGTGGCGGCGCTCGAGCGCTATTTCACTGCAGCGCCCGCCGAAGACGCAGCCTGGGCGCTCTATTTTCTCACCGGTCGGCGCTTCAAGCGCACGCTTTCGTCTACGCAGCTTCGCATCTGGGCGGCGGAGGAGGCGAAGCTGCCGCTCTGGTTGGTCGAGGAGTGCTACGACGCCGTCGGCGATCTGGCCGAAACGTTGGCGCTGTTGCTGCCCGAAACAGGAAACGGCATCGCTTTGCCGCTCCATCAGGTGGTGGCCGAACGAATTGCGCCGCTTTCCGCGCTCGGCGAGGAAAAACAGCGCGAGCTGGTGCGCCGCACCTGGCGAGAGATGAATCGCCAAGAGTGTTTTGTCTGGCATAAGTTGATCACAGGAGGCTTTCGCGTCGGCGTCGGACGCACGCTGGTCGTGCGCGCGTTGGCGAACGTGGCCGGCGTCGATCCGGCGGTGATGGCGCACCGTCTGATGGGCGATTGGACGCCGACCGCCGCCGACTACAGGGCGCTGCTCGATCGAGGAGTGAACCAGATCGACCACAGCCAACCCTACCCTTTCTTCCTAGCTTATCCACTCGAAGACCCGTTGGAGTGGCTCGGCTCCTGCAATGAATGGCAAATCGAATGGAAATGGGACGGCGTTCGCGCCCAGGTCATCCGACGCCGTGGCGAGCTGCTCCTCTGGACGCGCGGGGAGGAGCTGGTGACCGACAGCTATCCGGAACTGCAGCGCCTGGGTCAGTGGCTGCCGGACGGCCTCGTCCTTGACGGCGAAATTCTGGCCTGGCGCGAGGGTGCGCCGCTGCCCTTTCATGTGTTGCAGCAGCGGCTTGGACGTAAGCGCATCGACGCCAGAACGCTGCGCGAGGCGCCCGTGATTCTGATGGCCTACGATCTGCTGGAGGAAGAAGGCGTCGATCTTCGCCCTCTGCCCCTGAGCGAACGGCGCCAACGTCTGCAAAGGCTGGCGGCGTCATTGCCGGCCGATGCACCGTTTGCGCTTTCGCCCACCCTCGAGGCGCAAGGTTGGAAGGCCGTGGCGGCGATGCGCGCCGCCGCTCGCGAGCGGGGGGCCGAAGGGTTGATGCTGAAGCGGCGCAGCTCGTCCTACGGCGTCGGGCGCATCAAAGGCGACTGGTGGAAATGGAAGATCGACCCGTATACGGTGGATGCCGTGCTGATCTACGCCCAGCGAGGTCATGGGCGCCGCGCTTCGCTCTACACCGATTACACTTTCGCCGTATGGGACGGGGACGAGCTGACGCCGATCGCCAAAGCCTATTCCGGCCTCACCGACGAGGAGATTCGCCAGGTGGACGCCTTCGTGCGGCGCAACACGGTGGAACGCTTCGGCCCGGTGCGCGCCGTGAGACCGGAACTAGTTTTCGAGATTGCCTTTGAGGACATTCAACCGTCGAACCGTCACAAATCGGGCGTTGCGTTGCGCTTTCCGCGCATGGCGCGCTGGCGTAGAGACAAACGGCCGCAGGACGCCGACACTCTGGAGATGCTGCAGGCGTTGCTTAAGCAGAAATCGACGTGACCTTGTCGCTTGTGATCTGATTCACACCGAGTCAGAAAACGGCGACGCATTCAAACTTAAAGATAGATTTTATAATGAAAATGTAACGTCTCAAGGATCGCCTCCGCATCGACGGCGCTCCATCTGTTGAGACTCCCTCGCCAAACGGAGCCGCTTCCACCGCTTCCACTCCCCAACGACTTCTGCAGGTCATTTTCGTCGGTTCACCAAGGAGGAAACGCTTATGAAAACGCAACGATGGTTGGCGCTTGTAATTGTGCTATTCATATCTTTGGTCGGGTATCGCATTGCAGCCGCTCACGGAGATGAGCCGCATCCGCATCCTGCTGATGCAGCGTCGGAGCCGGTTCAAGGCGCCGGCGTGCATGCGGCCTGCCCCGGCGGCCCGACCATCGACGGCGTCACGCTGGACGAGTGCGTCACGCGCACTTTCCTCGTGGGCGGCGTCAACAAGACGATCCGCGTCTGGTACACCAAGAACCAGACGACCGCCACGCGCACCGTCGATGGAAACACGGTCACCCTGGAGCATTGGATCACGCAGGATAACCAGGCGCAACAGGTGGCGGCCTGGTTCGAGGAGGCGTGGCTGCGCTTTTTCGCCGATTCGGGGCACCATCTCTATGACACCGGCTGCGGCAATCTGGTCAACGTTCGACTCGAAGATGGGGTGGGTTGGTCCGGCATCGCATACTGGGGCAGCCCGGGCAATTGCTGGATCGGCATCGATGCGCCGATGGTGCGCAACGGCGGCGGACAGTGGGTCGTCTATCATGAGGCGCAGCACTATCTGCAATACTCGTACGACAACGGATGCTATGGTTTCCTCCAACCCAATTATCCCGACGACTCCGAATTCGTGGAGGGCTACGCCGACCTGGGCGCCGACAGCGTCAATGTTGCGGTGGACGCCATGGGGTACAGCGGCATCACCTATAACCCCTCCACCTCGATGTACGACAAGGACTACGGCAACATTTTCAACAAATATTTCATCGAACAGCTCGGCACGATCGGGACGCCCAGCGATCCCTGGCATCGCATTGACGCTATGTACGACCACTACAGCGAATGCGATAACCAGGATACGCTGTATGTGCTCAGTTCGTTGATCCCGGCCCTGAGCGGCGGCAAATGGACGGAGCGCGAATTCTTCCTCAACTTTTTCGCCGCCAACTGGGCCAAAGACTGGGCCGACCCGGTGACCCAGCCCGAGCTGGTCTATCTCGACGACGACGCCAGCCCCTACGGCAATCTGGCGCCTACGACCCAGAACATCACCATGGCGGGCGGAAGCCAGAGCTTCCCTGATAGCACGCCGGACGACTGGGCGGCGCGCTACTATCAGGTGACGCCGCAGGCGGGATGCCCGTATCTGCAAATGGAGGTGGACGGCTCCTCCGGCGCACAGCTTGGCATCAATCTGATGGCGGCCAAAACCACTGCGCCCCGGCGGGTGTTGCGCTCGGCCCGCATCGGCGAGGACTTTGTGCGCACCTTTGCGGCGGCGGGCGTCCACAACCGACTGGTGGCGGCGGTGAACAGCTTCAACAACAACTACAGCTATACGGTCAAGTTCACCTGCGTCACCCCGACGGTGAATATTCTGGAGCCGAGACAGGTCAAGTTCGCCCTCGTCGGCGACCCGGCCAGCCCGATCGCCTTCCTGGCGCGCTGGACGGTGAGCGACGGCGTCAGCACGGTGCGCGGCCTGCAGGCTTCGGACTTCTCCTTCGACGCAGGCGGGGATCCGGTTACCCTGGTTCCGGGCACCTTCCAGGAGGTCGGCAACGAATACTGGGCGATTCTCCTGCCGCCTGTGAAGCCGGCCGGAACCACCTTCGTCAACTTTCGGGTGACGCTGCACACCAGCATCTCCGACACAGAAACCAACGCCCTGCTCTATGTGAACCCCGGCAACACCGACACCGCCCTGAGCTTCGACGCCAGCGGCTCGATGAACACGGAGGACACAACCGGTGAAGGCACGCGGCTGACCAATGCCAAGCGCGCTGCGCAGGTCATCGCCGACCTGTTGCGCGTCGGCGATCGATTGGTCGTGCAGGATTGGTCGGCGTTCAACTCGCCTCCAGGCTGTGGACTGCCCTTCGGCGACGGCAACTGCCCGCTCGACATCCGCACCCTGCTGCCGCTCACCGAACTGACCGCCGGTAACCTGAATACGGTGATCGGCATGGCGCGCACGCAGATCAACGCCATCAGCGCGCGTGAGTGGACGCCCGTGGGCGGCGGCATCGAGGCGGCCAAGAACGCCTTGCTGGGCGGCGCTCCCAACACCAACCCCAAACACATCTTCCTGCTCTCCGACGGCGAAGAGAACGTGCGCCCCCTCTACGCCGACATTCGCGCCGGCCTGATTGCCTCGGGCGTGGTCGTCAACACGATCGCCTTCGGGCCGGAGGCGCCGGGCAACTTGATGGCGCAGATTGCGGCCGACACCGGCGGCGTCTATCGACCGGTGGCGACAGGCGTCACCGGCTCCGGCGTAATGGCGGCGAACGCGGAGGCGATGGCGGCGTTCGAGGCGCTCCATCTGCCGGTGGACGCCTCGGCGGTGATGGCGGCCTCCTACCTGCCCGGACATCTCGGCCTGGCGAATGTCTACGACTACTTTGACACCGAGGCGGAAGGCGCAGCGCGCGTCATCAATATGAACTACACCAATGCGCCCGCCTACCCCGCAGAGGGCAGCGTCAAGGAGATCATGATCGTCGTGGACGCCAGCGTCAACCAGTTGCGCCTGGTGGTCTCCGGCAAACAGCCCGATGATGAAGGCTGCACCGTCAGCGACATCCGCAAAGTCGATGTGATGCCCCCCAGCAGCGATCCGCAAAAACGGTGGATTCCGATCAGCCCACCTCTCGCCGGCGTCACGCCGTCCGATTGGATCGTCCGCAACAATCGCTTCGACGACGTGCTGATCGTGAACAATCCCGAAAAAGGTCTCTGGCGCTTCCGCACGTACTATTATCCGAATGTCTGCATCCCGCTGGCCGCCGGCGATGCGACCGACGAGACCCAGGTTGCGAGCGCCGCCGTCGACGGCGCAGAAGCCGCCACCGGCGCGCCCTATGCATTCTTCATGAACGTCTCGGTGCAGTCCACCATTCAGCTCGAAGGTCGGCTGCTCGGCCTCAATGCCGGTCAGGGGGTGGCGGGCGACGAGGTGACCATCGTGGGCATGCTGCTCGATCGCAATGGAGCAATTCCTGCAGCCACCATCGCAGCGTTGGTTGAAGGACCCGCCGGCAACGCGATCATCCCGTTGAAGGATGACGGCGCCAACAACGACGGCGCCGCCGGGGACAACATCTACGCTGCGCGCTTCGCCCAGACGGCCTATGGCGGCGGGTACAGCGTGCGCATCCTGGCGTACTTCAAAGACCCGGCCAATCCGTCCAACTTCTTGTGGCGAGAATGGAACGGCGGCTTCTGGATCAAAGGCCCGCGGCCTGATCTGCAGCGGTGCGGCGGCCCCGACGATACGGACAACGACTGCATGCCGGACGAGTGGGAGAAACGCTGCAAGTTGATCGTCGGGCAAGACGATCGCAACGCCGACCCGGATCGCGACGGCCTGACCAACTATCAGGAGTTGCAGCTAGGCACGCGGCCCTGCCGCGCCGACACCGACAACGGCGGCGAGAACGACGGCTCCGAGGTCAACAACAACCGCGACCCGCTCAACCCGAAAGACGACAAGGTGCGGGTGCTGGATAAAATCCGCGTGCGCCCGCTGAACAGTTCGATCTTCATCGGGTGGAGTCGGCCGTTCTCCTACACGCAAATGATCGCCTACATCTCCACCACCCCTGATGATCCAGGCCAACCGTTCGAGATAGGGCAGCAAGGCGACTTCCTGATCACCGGCCTGCGCAACGACCAGACGTATTACATCCGGCTGCAAGGGCTGAACGAGGAGGCGCAGGGCGACCTGAGCGATCCGATCCCGGCGACCCCCAAGGCCGACCCGGACATGCCTTCCGGCGCCATCTTGATCGAGAACGGCAAGCAGCGCACCGGCAGCAAGCAGGTGACCCTGTACATCAGCGCCACCGACACGCCGCTGGAGGGCGCTGCACAGGGCGCAGCGGCGCATCAGACCGACCTCTACTCCACGCTTTTCAACGTGGTGAGCGGCAACGTTCAGATGCGCTTCTCCAACACGCAGGACATGCAGAACGCAGCCTGGGAGCCGTTGGCCGAGCGCAAAACATGGACGCTCGACTGCAACCCCGGCGAGACCTGCACGGTCTATGCGCAGTTCCGAGACGGGGCGGGCAATGAGTCGCTGATCGTGTACGACACGATCGTGCTCGAGGCGGCGAACGCCAATCAGCTCTTCCTGCCGGTGATCAGCCGGTAGTCAAGCCCCTCGTCCGGACATCGTCGGCCGCCGGCGAGAAACCGGCGGCCGGCGTTCTCATGTTCTCGGCAGACGGCAAGACGCTCTCGCTTTGTTTTTGAGGTGATGAATTGACAGAATCTTTCGACGGCTGTAGGATGGCCGCAGACCAGCGCAAGGAGAGATGAACAATGTCTTTTCGACCCAATCAGTCCGTCGTCACCTGCACCGCCGTCAATCTGCGCGCCGCACCGGGCTACCTGGGCGTCGCTGCGCCGCCCGTGCTGGCCGTCATGCCCAAAGGGACAACCTGCATCGTCACCGGCGCAGCGACCCTGGCCGACGGACTGACCTGGTGGCCGGTGCGCGTCACGCTGGCGGATGGCCGGAGGCTGGAGGGTTGGGCCGCCGAACGCGTGGGCGAGGCGCTGTTGTTGAGCGCCGTCGAAGCCGCGCCCACGGAGCCGGTTGCGCCCAGGCCGATTCCCCCATCGCCGCCGTTGCGCCCGCCTAAACGCAACCGACTCGGCTTTTATCTGCATTCCACCGAAAACCGCGATGGGCTGTGGGACGCCATCAGCCGCGTGCAGCCGCCCGTGATCCTGATCCACGAAGACGCCGCCAATGACATTCTGTTGCGCGAGATCCGCGAATGGCGCGCGCCGGACGCACTCGTGATCGGTCGCTTCTACGTGACCAACGAGGCGCAGCGCGCCATGCTGGAAAGCGGCGACCCGGAAGGGGAGGGGCGTCGCTTCGCCGAGCGCATTCTCACCTATGACTTCGGCAAATTCAGGCGGCGTCACCCGAACGGCAGGCTTTACATCGACGCCTGGATGAGCCTCAACGAGTGCCTGCCCGGCCCCGCCTCCGGCAGCTATCGCGAAAATCCTGCCTATTACCACCGCCTGTACGAGGCGTACGACCGTTTCCAGGTCGCGTTTCGCAATCGCTTACTCTCGGAAGGCATTGAGGCGGTCGCCTTTAACTTCGCCGCCGGCAATTTCAGCGCAGCGTCGCACTATCTCAATTTTTTCCCCCGCACGCTGGCGAGCTACCTTTACCTGGGCTTCCACGAATATGGCTGGCCCTCCTTGATTCCAGGGCGAGGAACCTACACCGGCGCCGGGTTGTATCGCGTAGTGCTTGAAAATGCGCGGCGCGGCGACGGCAGCCGCCACCGCATCGTCATCACCGAGGCCGGGTTGACGCGCGCCTATGGCCACCCGCACAACCCGGACGAAGGTTGGCTCAATCGGCAAGAGCCGCTCGACGAGAATCGCTACTGGGAGTCGCTGGCCTGGTACAATGCGCTGCTCGACCAGGACGACGTCGTAGGCGCGTGCCTCTATCAGGTCGGTCACCGCGGAGATTGGGCGACCTTCCGTCATTTGGGCGTCGACAACCAGGGGCGTCGGCTGCATGTGATCGACCGCATCGTCGCCCTGCGCGAGGCGCTGGCGCAGCAGACGTTGCAGCCCGCCTCGGCGCCCGCATTGCCTCCTTCGCTGCATCAAACAGCGACGTTGACCGGTCAGGTGCTGTTGAACGGCAGAGCGTTGGCCGGCGCGCATGTTCGGCTGTTAGGCGACTTGGCGCAGCTTGGCGAAGTGCGTGGAGCCGTCCTTGTCGTCGATGCGCCGGACGCCCTGCCCTTCCTATGGGATCGGACGGTGGCGGGCTATGCGGGGACGCTTCGTCGGGCGTGGCGCGATCTGGTGGAAGGCAAAGTGGCGGGGATGGAGTATCCGGCGTTTCGGCGCCAGTTTGTCGCCTATAACCCCTCTATTGCGCAGACGCGCGGGCGTTTGCTGGCCGACCAGGAGTATCTGCTGCCGCGCACCGTGGGCGCCGGTCGTTTTATGCTCGCCTGTGCGACGTCGCAGCGGGGCGTCTTTCGCTTTCGAGATGTTCGCTCCGGCGTCTATACGGTGGAGGTGGAAACGCCCGATGGGGTGAAGCGCAATGTCGCCCTTGCTATTGATGGGCAGACGCGTGTAAAGCTTCTTCTGGAAAACGACGCGTTGCGCGTACAAAATCTCTCCTCTTCTTCCTAAATGGAACGCCTCTAACCTCGCATCGCCCTGGAATCAGAGATACTATTGCGTATTACGTGTTACGTGGCTGTTGCGCGTTTCAAAATCGGATTCTTTCAAACGATGCAACACGCTTTGTTCAAGGAGAGTTGCATTCCATGAGACGATACACCGCTTCGCTTTTGCTCTTTGCTCTGTTTCTGTCGGCTTGCACCGCGCCGGCCTCGAATCGCGCTGAACCGCCGGCCGCAATCATACCTGCATCTACGCCGACGGCGATAGCGACGCCGCCCGCCTCAGACGATGTCTTCGAGGCCGAGGCTGCGTCCCAGATCGACGTCGCACTGCCTACGCCGACCCCGACCCCGGCCGTCGCCGCGTTGGCGCCTGACCAGATTCGATTGCGCCTGGAGCCGGTCTATCGAGGCTTTGAACTGCCCGTCTTTTTGACTCATGCCGGCGACGGCAGCGGGCGATTATTCGTCGTCGAAAAGACGGGCAAAATTTGGGTCATCGACAACGGCGAAGTGCAGCCCACGCCCTTTCTCGACGTAAGCGGCAAAATCACGACGGCGGGCAATGAGCAGGGATTGCTGGGCATGGCCTTCGCACCCAATTTCATCGAAAGCGGCCATGTCTTCATCAACTACACCGATCGTCAGGGGACGACGGTCGTCGAACGCTACACCGTAGCGAGCGACACCCCCAACCGCGCCGATCCACAGAGCGCTTTCACCGTGCTCACCGTGCCGCAGCCCGCCAGCAACCATAACGCCGGCATGTTGGACTTCGGGCCGGATGGCTATCTCTACGTGCCGTTGGGCGACGGCGGCGCGGCCAACGATCGCTTCGGCAATGGCCAAAACCCCGACGCGCTACTCGGTAAAATTCTGCGCCTCGACGTCACCGGCGACCCGACCCAGCCCTATTTGATCCCGCCGGACAACCCCTTCGTGGCAGCGGATTGGAATGGCCGCGCCGTGCGCGATGAAATCTGGGCCATCGGCCTGCGCAACCCCTGGCGCACCAGCTTCGACCGCGTCACGGGCGATTTCTGGATCGCCGACGTAGGGCAGAATCGCTTCGAAGAGGTCAACGTCGTCCCCTCCGGCGCGCCCGGCGGATACAACTTCGGCTGGCCGATCATGGAGGGCAAAAGCTGCTTCAACGCCGCCGACTGCGACCAGAGCGGATTGACGCTGCCCGTGGTTGATTACGCCCATGGCCGCGGCGACTGTTCGGTGACAGGCGGCTACGTTTACCGCGGCGAGGCGCACCCGCAGTGGCAAGGCGTCTATTTCTACGGCGACTTCTGCAGCGGCCGCATTTGGGCGCTGGCGCCGGACGGCGCAGGTGGCTGGCTCAATGCGGAGGTGCTGGACGCCGATTTGGCGATCTCTTCATTTGGCGAGGACGAAGCGGGCGAACTGTACGTGCTCGACTACGGCGGCGGCGTGATCTATCGGATGACGGCGGAGTGAGATGCTGCCTTTTCTCATCAAAAAGAAAAGAAAGCAACTTTCAGCAAGCTATCTTTCTTCGTGCTCTTCGCATCACTTCGTGGACGAAATTGAACGATCCACAAAAGAAACACGAAGAGCACGAAGAGGGTTTTATCGAGGGAAACTCTTACGGAAGATCTCCAGCCTTTCTTCCATGGACTGCCATCTTCCATGAACTTGGAGACTGGATGAAACTATCTGCATCGAGCTATTTTGCAGACAGCCGCTGAATCAGCTCGATCAACTGCTCTGCCGCCTCATCGACAGTGACTCCGCCATAGGCCAGGGACTGACCCAGCAACCGCAGCTCGTTTACGAATTCCTGATCGTTCGGGAGGTTCGGACCTTGCGGAACCATCTGATCGGCGATGGCGTTGTAGATGCGATAGACGGCCGCATCGGCTTCGGTGGACTGATCGGCAATCGCTGTGCGCACGACAGGCGAGCTGGGCACGCCTCGATTGGTGCCAAGGACGGCGCCGGCCTCCGGGTCGGTCACAAAGAAGTTGATGAACAACGCGGCCTCTTCCTTATGGAGGCTGGCTTTGTTGATCCCGATGCATTGGCTCATCTGGATGGCGTATGCATTCTCGCCGCCTCTGGGGAGCGTGATGGCGCCGAGCTGATCGGTCATCGCCGCCTGGTAGCCCGCCAGCTGATTGCTCCAGATCAGGCCGATCGCCGCCTTGCCCGCCACTAGCGCCGAATTGTCTGCGCCAGTCTCCCCATAGGTGGCCGTGGTGTCTGCGTCTGGGATCAACCCCTCAGCGCGCATATCGGCCCACATCTGGAACCACTTTCTGGCGGATTCCACCGTTGCGTAGGATTTGCCGCCCTCATCCAGCGTCCAGATCGGCGTACCCTGCTGTTGGAAGAAAAAGCTCAGATAATTCGCCGTATTCGTGCTGTTGTCGACAAAAGGATAGACGCCTTGAGGCAGCTTCGCCTTGAGCTGCCGGCCATAGTCCAGAAGCTCATCCCAGGTCATCAAATCCTTCGGAAGCTCAGCGCCTGCTGCTTCGATCATTGTCTTGTTATAGGCAAGGATCAGTGTATTGGTGCCCAGACTGACGCACCAGAGGGAACCGTCTCGCGTCGCGGGGATGAGCGCAGTCTGGTCAAAACGTTCAGGTGTGTCGATCAGGAGCTGTTTGCCCAGATAGGCGTTGAGCGGCTCAAGATATTGCTGGTAGTCGGGCCAGTTCCCGCCGAGTTGGATCAGATCAGGGGCGTTGTTCGCCGCCAATTGCGTATTGATGATCTGAAAATGGTCGGCGGTTCCACCGTTTGGCTCGCCCATCACTTGGATCTCAGGATAGGCTGCCTGGAAAAGTTCAATGACTTTTTGAGTGCGGGCTGCGCGCTCGTCGTTGCCCCACCAGCCGAAGCGAATTGTAACCGAACCATCGGCAGGCGTCGACGCGGCCTGCGCAGGTTCAACAGTCGCTGCCGACTGAGGGGGCGCAGAAACTGGCGCGGGTTGAACGCATGCTGCTAACAAGAGTGCGAACAAAAACGGGAGCATGATCGTAACAGGGCTCCTCATAGGTGAATCCTCCTTCTGGGTGCCAGATGGTTTGAACAAACGAATACAGGGCAGATTGTCATCGCATCATTTCATATTTCACCCTCCTATTTTTCGCATCGGTCATGGCAGTCTCGACGATTCATGAACGGCGCCGACGCTGTCATCTGCAGCGAGCTTTTCAGCCCTTCAGACCGGTGGTTGTGATTCCCTCCACAAAATATCTCTGTAGGGAGAAGAACAGAAAAAACGCAGGGAGCATGGCTAGCGTCGACATCGCCAATGCGGCGCCCCAATTGGACACTGCTCCCGCATCGCCGACGAACGTGCGCAGTGCACGCGCCACGCTGAAAATCGGCGGCTTGGTTAGATAAAGGAGATGGTTGAAGAAGTCATCCCACGTCCAAAGGAAAGTGAAGAGCGCAACCGTCACCAAGGCGGGCAGGGCGAGCGGCAAAATGATGCGAAGGAAAATGCCGAACTTACTGCAACCATCGATCGTCGCCGCCTCGTCCAGCTCTTTCGGTAGACTGCGAATAAATTGCACGAGCAAAAATACGAAAAACGCGTCGGTCGCCAGAAATTTAGGCGTTAAGATCGGCAGAAACGTTCCCACCCATCCGAAAGAGTTGAACAAGATGTACTGTGGCACCAGGGTGACGTGCGCAGGCAGCATTAGCGTCACCATCATTACCGCAAACCAAAAGCTCCGGCCCGTAAATTTGAGACGGGCGAAAGCGTACGCAGCAAGCGAACAGGAGATCAAGTTCCCGAGGATGGCCACAGCGCACAGCAAGAGGGAATTTGTAAAGAACACACCAAATGAAACACCGGCGTATCCCTTCCATCCGGCGATGTAGTTCTCAAGGGTCACCGCCTTTGGAATTAACCCCGGATCGCTGAAGATCATGCTGTTCGGCTTGAACGAACTGACGATCATCCAGAGCACGGGGTAGATCATCGTGATTCCCAGGACGACGATGAACAGATGCGTCAACCCATGACGTAAAGCTGCACCTGTTTTCACGTCACTCCCCCGTTCCATAAGAAACCCAAAAACGTGATGAGCGGAAGATCAACGCTGTGAGCGCTCCGATGATCAACAACAACACCCAAGCCATGGCGGACGCATATCCCATTTCATAATAGGTCCAGCCCTGGATGTACAGATGCAAGGTGTAAAACAGCGTGGAGTTCAGCACGCCGCCCCCGCCGCCGCCGATGATGTACGCCTGCGTGAACACCTGGAAGGCCGAGATCATCTGCATGACCAGGTTGAACAGAATCACCGGAGAAAGCAGAGGAAGGGTAATGAAAAAGAATTGATGGACTTTGTTGGCTCCATCGACGCTGGCGGCTTCATAGTATTCCTGCGGGATCTGTTTCAATCCTGCTAGAAAAATGATCATCGAAGAGCCAAACTGCCACACCGCCAATAACACAAGGGTCCAGAGCGCATATCGAGGATTGGTGATCCAGCCAGGTAGGTCGGTGAAGCCAAGGGCGCTTAGGAAGGCATTGACCAGACCGTCTTTCTCGAACAATTTGCGCCACAGCACGGCGATGGCCACTGAACCGCCGAGGAGCGTGGGAATGTAATACACCGCGCGGTAAAACGGCACCCATCGTAGCTTCTGACTCATCAATATTGCCACGCCAAGGGCGAACGTAAGCTTCAAAGGCACCGCTGCAAAGACATAGGTGAACGTGACCGAGAGAGACTTCATATAGTGCCTGTCTACATGCATGGCCTCGCCCGTGGCAGCCGTGAACTGGGACAGGCCGAACACGGAACCGAACATCTTGACGTAGTTGCCAAACCCAATCCATTGCATTGCATCTGGCTTGGTGAAGTTGTAATTGGTGAAGCTCAGCCACAGGGAATAGATCATCGGATACAGCGTGAGCACAAAAAAACCGACAAGCCAGGGCGCAAGAAACAAATACCCTGCAGCGTTGCGCCTGAGAAACCGAACGACGGCGTGCGAATCGCTCATGGCAAGCCCTTTCTGTGCATTTTTCGAGGCGACATGCCTTTTATTCTTTCATTTCTTTTTTCTCAAAACGGGGCCGGCCCTGTTGACTCTCGTACGATGAAGCGCGCCTGCACTTCCACGCGCTGTTGTGGACGTTCAGGATCGTTAATGCGCAACAGCAATAGCCTGACCGCCTCGCGCCCCACGCGGATCATATCCTTTGAGCTCGTCGTCAAACGCGGCGTCAGATAGCTGGCCATCGGGATGTCATCAAAACCCACCACCGATAGATCCTCCGGAACGCGCAACCCTAGATCGCTGGCGGCGCGCAGCGCACCGATAGCCAACAAATCATTAATCACAAGCAGCGCTGTGGGCCGATCAGAAAGCGTCAAAAGTCGCTGCGCAGCCTGATAACCGTCCTCTAAACTTGTGCCGCAGGTGACAATCAGCCCCGGATCGACCGAGAGGCCAGCCGCTTGTAAACATTCCTGATAGGTCAACAGCCGATCCAATCCACCGGACATATCGACCGGCGGGTTCTCGGTCTCCGACGTCTCCCACGCTGAACGCACGCCGTAAATCAAGCCGATGCGCCGATGTCCAAAATTTAACAGATGCTCCATCGCCTCGCGCGTCGCCGTGCGGTAATTCGAAACGATGCAGTCGATCGCTGTGTGCTCCCCGATTTTGACGATGGGGAACCGGCGCTCCAGAAGCTGATTCAGTGTCTCCTGTCCTTTCGCCGATTGGAGAACAAAGGCGCTCATCAGAATCAAACCATCGATGCGATGCTGCGACAGCTCCTTGAAAATATCATCTCCATACTCCGGGCTAAGGTCTGCGCTGGAAAGCAAGAGATGATAGCCTGCGGCGCGCAGCTCCTGCTCGACGCCATCCGCTGTCTGCCAAAAGTGCGGGTTATGAATTTCCGGAAGAATAAGGCCAACCGTTTTAGTGCGTCCTGAACGCAGCGCCTGCGCGCGAGCGTCAGGTTCATAACCCAGCTCTTCGATGGCAGCCCAAACGCGCTGCCGAGTCGCCTCCGAAATGAGCACCCGTTCAGTGGCAACGCCGTTCAAGACGTATGAAACGGTTGCTCTGGAAACACCAGCCAAACGAGCAACATCCGCTTGCGTCGGCTTTTTCATATTCATTCTGTTGTTGTGGCCGTTTTTGTGAATCGAAGATAGTGACAGAACAATTTACACGTGTAAGATTACACGTGTAAATTGGTGCAAATAATAACATGAAGCGAATCGATTGTCAAGAACTAATTTTTAGTTTTGTTTTGCTTTTTTATGAAGCGATAACAGCGATGAAACTAAAACGGAAGACGAGTCCATCCTTCCCAAAGGGTGACGCCAACGCCTGTCATGAGTAGGCCAAAGTAGATCGCTGTCGCCACGTTGAAAAGATGTCCTATTAAAATGCTAACGCCGTCTTTTTCGAGCTCGCCGATTGCAAAGAAAATCAGAGACAGGGCTGGCAGCGTATTGCTGAACGGTACAAATCCGAAGGGAGCTATCAACAACAGTGCTGCGGAGAGATATGCCAGTTGATGGATTGCGCTGAGAGCATTTTCGGTTAACCAAGGCAATCGGTGAGGTCGACTGACTTTTTCAAGGCGATGGAGCCAGGGGAGCGCCTTGGTTAAACCAACGATCAGGTTGTCAGCTGCAATGGTTCGTCGGGCAACGGCTCTCGGAAGCCATAAATGACGATTGAAGAGGCGGGCAACACCGATCAACAGGATCACCGTTCCGAACACCGTGCTTACACCGGGGATTGAGATGGGGATCAAGAAAATTAGAGAAAGAAAGATGGAAAGCAGCAGCAGGCCTTCGTCTTTAAAAATATTTAGAATGTGCGCTATTGTGATGACGCCTTCCGGCATTTCATGAGCGATAATTTCTAACTTTTCGCTCAGAGATTTGTGATGAGGGCCCGGCTGACCAGAATTTTGAGTTTTCTCTGTCATTGCAACAACCCCTTTCTATACCATCTTGCATCAAATAAAAAGACCACCGTCACTTCTGTGTGACGATGGTCTTGCCTTTCCTGAGCAACCGGGACGAATGTCCGTCTTGACGATTGCGCAACCCGTGAGACGGGCGGCTACTCCCCATCGGAGCAAAAAACGATGCACAGTATTCTAATTTGCCCATGCCTGTTTGTCTATTTTCTTCGAGCTATGTTTCACATTCGCTCGGTAAAGCGGTGATTGCTCTCGATTTGCCAGAGGAATTGGGTTAACCGTCATTCCGCCGGAGACGAGGGACTGACCAGGTTCCGGTAAAAAGTAGCGAGCGATGTACAATAGATATATGAAGGTTCACTCGCTCCGTTTTCATTGGGGA
>NZ_CAKZMJ010000024.1:30000-63218 GCF_937128415.1 uncultured Caldilinea sp. | reverse complement strand
CGGGAGTGATCCAGTTCAAGAGTTTCATGGCTCTTTTCTCAACGCGCAATCGATGATTCGTAATGATTTTGGAATGGTAAAATCTGATGATTTTGTCATTCTGCGCCCAAGGCCTCGATCCATGCAAATTGGCCTCATCGGCAATTTGTCTGTAAAAACAAGCGCCCTCCTTTCGCAGCATTTTCGGTCGGTCATTTTTTTGCCTTTTGACAGCCTGCCAACGCCGGTTTATACTTTTTCTGGTTGGGAAAATTCACAGAGCGCGTGAATTTTTTCATCGCTTCGACCTTTCCGCATCATTTTGACTTCTTGTGTCTGAATCGCTTGACCGAAACAGAAACGCATGGCGATGGCTGACTCATCCGCATTGCTGCTCAACGTCGAGCGCCTGGGGAAATCGTTTCGCGGGTTGCAAGCCCTGGAAGAGTACAACCTCTCCCTTCGTCAAGGAGAGTTGCTCGGCGTCATCGGCCCCAACGGCGCCGGCAAGACGACGCTCTTCAACCTGCTCACAGGCGTCACGCCGGCGACGACCGGCGTGATTCGCTTTGCCGGCGTCGAGGTCACCAGGCGCCGGCCCGACGAGATCGCCCGTCTGGGCGTGGCTCGCACCTTTCAGAAGGTGCGGCTCTTTCCGGCGTTGACGGCGCTGGAAAATCTGCGCATTCCGCTCCAGATGCACGAAAGCGTGGCGCTCTGGCAGGTGGTCTTGCGCACGCCCCACTTCTTGCGCAGCGAGGCGACGTTGACCCAAAGCGCGCGGGAATTGCTGGCGCTCGTCGATCTGGCGGATGCAGCGCATAAGCCCGCTGCGCAGCTGAGCTACGGCCAGCAACGGCGGCTGGAGCTGGCCTGTGCGCTGGCGTTGCGCCCTCGCCTGTTGTTGCTCGATGAGCCGGCCGCCGGCATGAACCCCACCGAGGCGGACGCGCTGATGCATCTGATCCTGCGCCTGCATCGAGAGTTCAATCTGACGACCATTTTGATCGAACACAACATGCGCCTGATCATGAACATGTGCTCGCGCATCCAGGTGCTCAACTATGGTCGGCTGATCGCCGAAGGCGCGCCCGACGAGATTCGGCGCAATCCGCTGGTGGTGGAAGCCTATTTGGGACAGGTGGAAAACCATGGTGCGCGTTGAAGATCTGACCGTCGCCTACGGCGGCATCGAGGCTGTGCGGGGCGTGTCGCTGGAAGTGGGGGAGGGCGAGTTGGTGACGCTGATCGGCAATAACGGTGCAGGCAAAACCAGCACGCTCATGGCGATCTCCGGCATGGCGCCGATCCGCAGCGGGCGCATCGTCATCGACGGCGAAGAGACGACGAAGCTGCCCCCGCATGCGATCGTGGCGCGGGGCGTCGCCCACTGCCCGGAAGGGCGGCTGGTCTTCGGTCGGCTGACGGTGCAGGAGAATCTGCGCTTGGGGGCGTATCAGCGCAAGGACAGCGCCGGCGTGAAGCAGGACCTTGACCGCGTCTATGCGCTCTTTCCACGGCTGCTTGAGCGGCGCTCGCAGCTGGCCGGCACGCTCAGCGGCGGCGAGCAGCAGATGCTGGCCATCGGCCGCGCGCTGATGAGCCGACCGCGCCTTTTGATGCTCGACGAGCCTTCGTTGGGACTGGCGCCGTTGATCGTGCAGCGCATCTTCAGCGTCATTCAGCAACTGCATGAAGAGGGGGTGACCATCTTACTGGTCGAGCAAAATGCGCACCTGGCGCTGACCGTCGCCGATCGCGCCTATGTGCTCGAAACCGGTGAAGTGCGGCTCGCCGGACCGGCGAAACAATTGATCGACAATCCGGAAGTTAGAAAGGCGTACTTAAGTCAATGACCCTGTTGAAAAACACCTACGCGATTCTAGCGCAATCATCTTCGCGTTTATCTTCACCATGGGCGTTTGGCTCGACTTTAGCTGGCGTGATTCAGCGCTGGCCGCCGTCGCCTTGACGGGGGCGGGGCTGGCGTCGGAGTGGGGTCGACAGACTTTGGGCTGGGAGCTTTGAGAGGAGAGCACAGACGTTGTTCACACCGACTTATGTTGCGCAACAGATTATCAACGGCGTGAACCTGGGCAGCATGTATGCGCTGATCGCCATCGGGCTGACCATGGTGTACGGCCTGTTGCGGCTGATCAATTTTGCGCACGGCGATCTGCTGATGCTGGGCGCCTATCTGGGCCTGCTGTTGGTGAGCGCTGCGTTCACCCCTTTGATCCTGACGCTGTTCATCCCGATGCTCGTGATCGGCTTTGTGGGCATCCTGGTGGAGCGGCTCGCCTATCGGCCGTTGCGGGGAGCGCCGGAGGTCACGATGTTGATCACCTCGCTGGCGGTCAGCAGCATCATCGAGAACTCGATGGTGATGACGGTGACGGCGCAGCCGCGCGCCTTCAACTTGCCGGCGGGGGTCAATCAGCTTCACACAGTGGCGGGGGTCAGCTTCAGCACGCTCGATGCGCTGACCGTTGGGCTGTCGGTGGCGTTAATGGCGGCGTTGACGCTCTACGTGCGCAACACGCGCACAGGCATCGCCATGCGCGCGGCGGCGGAAAACTTGCGCGCGGCCAGGCTGATGGGCATCGACATCAACCGCGTGGTGATGGTCGCCTTCTTTCTTGGCTCCATGTTGGCCGCCGCCGCAGGCTGGCTGTGGGCGGCCAAGTACTCTACTGTAGAGCCGTTCATGGGCTTTTTGCCGGGGCTTAAGGCCTTCGTGGCCGCCGTGATCGGAGGCATCGGCGTCATTCCCGGCGCAGTATTGGGCGGCTATCTGCTGGGCTTCGCCGAAATCTTCTTCGTGGGTTTTCTGCCGCCCGCCTATTCGGGTTACCGCGACGCCTTTGTCTTCGCCCTGCTGCTCCTCATCCTTCTGATTCGCCCCAACGGCATTCTCGGCGCATCCACAGAGGAGCGGGCGTAGCGATATGTCTCGAGCGATGGAAAGCGTGCGCAGGGTGAACATCAACGGGGCGGCGCGCAATCTGCTGGTGGGCGGCGCGTACATTGCGCTGTTGGCGACGCTGTTGTGGCTGGCGCAGAGCACATTGAACAATTATTACCTTCGCATTCTGGCGGTGATCGGGATCAACATCATTCTGACCGTCAGCCTGAACCTGACCAATGGCTTCGCCGGGGACTTCTCGCTCGGCATCGCCGCGTTCATGTCGATCGGCGCCTACACGGCGGCGCTGCTCTCGCTTCCGGTCGCCATGAAAACGGCCTCCTTCCCCGGCCTGCCGACGTGGCTGCAAGCGACCTCGATCCCGTTCCTGCCGGCGACGATCGCCGGCGGCGTGATGGCGGCGATCGCTGCGGTGATCGTTGGACTTCCCGTGTTGCGGCTGCGCGGCCACTATCTGGCCGTCGCCACGCTAGGGCTGATGGTGATCGTGCGCGTGGTCGCCAACAACTGGCAGGACGTGACGCGCGGCGCGCGCGGCATCAACGGCATTCCGCCGCTCAGCAACATTTGGTGGACCTTCGGCTGGGCCGTGTTGACGATCTACGTGGTGTGGATGGTGGTGCACTCCCCCTACGGCCGCGCCATGATCGCCATCCGCGAGGACTGGCTGGCGGCGCAGGCGCGCGGGGTGAATGTGCTGCGCACGCGCTTGCTGGCTTTCGTTTTGAGCGCCTTCTTCGCCGGCGTCGCCGGCTCGCTGTACGCCCATCTGATCACGGCCATCACGCCGTCGTCGTTTTCGTTTGTCATCACCTTCAACATCGTGGTGATGCTGGTGGTGGGCGGCATGGGCAGCATCACCGGCTCGGTGATCGGCGCCGTGCTGTTGACGCTGTTGCCGGAGAGCTTGCGTCAGGTGGAGACGGCGCTGGCCGCCGGCGGGACTCCGCTCTACGGCTTGAGTCAGATCATTATCGCCCTGCTGGCTGCGCTGGTGATGATCTTCCGCAGACAGGGGCTGTTCGGCGGCAGGGAAATCCGGTTGCCGGGGATGGTGGAGCGGTGATCGGAGGATCGGGGATGAGAGATTGGAGGTGGAAAGGCGACCGGCCTGCACCACAAGCTCTGATCGTTTCATCGTTTTATTTTCCGTGTTCTTTTTCTTTCTAAAAGGAGGGACTCTATGCGACGCACATGGACGATGCTCTCATTGTTGTTGGCGCTAAGCCTTGCGCTGGCCGGCTGTCCGGCTCCGGTGGCGCCCGCTGCTGCGCCGGCGGCGACCGAGGCGCCTGCACAGGAGGCGGCGCCCGCCGCAGGCGCGATCAAGATCGGCGCGCTCTACGGCGTGACGGGCGGCATGGCTTCGATCGACGGTCCGGGCCTCAACGGCTTCAAGCTGGCGGCCAAACAGATCAATGAGGCCGGCGGCATCAACGGCCAGATGATCGAGGTGATCGCCATCGATGGCAAGTCCGACCAGACGGCGACGACCAGCGCCGCCACCGAGCTGATCGAGGTGCACAAGGTCGTGGCGATCGGCGGGTTAAACGATTCGACCTTTGCGCTGGCGGCTGGCCCCATCGCGCAGGCGGCGGGCATCCCCTTCGTCACGGCGGGCGCCACGCTGCCGGCGTTGCCCGAACAGATCGGCGACTACTTCTTCATGGCGCCCTTCGGCGACGACGCCCAGGCCTACGCCATCGCCGACTACGCCTTCAACGAGCTGGGCGCGCGCACGGCCTACATGCTCGTCGATCAGGCGTATGACTTCACCACTGCGCTGGCGCGCTTCTTCAAGGAGCGCTGGGAGGCCAACGGCGGAACCATCGTGCTGGAGGACACCTACAACTCCGGCGACACCGACTTCTCGGCCCAGATCGCGCGCGTGAAGGCGCTGGACCCGCAGCCGGACGTGCTCTTCATTTCGGCGATCCCGAACGAGGCGGGCATCACCACCAAGCAATTCCGCGAAGCCGGGCTGACGCAACCCATCATCTCCGGCGACGGCTTCGACACGCCGCTGATCGGCGAGGTGGCGGGCGAGCTGGCCGACGACGTCTACTTCTCGACGCACGCTTCGCTGGACAACGAGGCGGAGATTGTGCAGTCGTTCGTCGCCGCCTATGAGGCGGAGTACGGCCGCCGACCGGAGAACGCCTTCGCTGCGCTGGGCTATGACACCATGAACCTGATCGCCGACGCCATCCGCCGCGCCGGTTCGACGGAGCCCGCCGCCATTCGCGACGCACTGGCGGCCACACAAGGCTTCCAGGGCGTGACGGGCGTCATCAGCTATCCCGAAGGACAGCGCAAGCCGATCAAGTCGGTGACGATCATCCAGGTGCAAGACGGCGTCTATTCCTTCGTCACCGAAATCCAACCGTAAATTAACGACAAGGGGTGCGTGTTGCGTGTTTCGCGTTCTGTAACGAGACACGCAACACGAAACACCCATCACGCCACATGCACCATACAGCCCGCAACATCAGGAAAGGGAATTTGTTATGAACATCGACCAAGTCGTCACCCAGTGCAAGGCGGCGGGTGTGCGCCTGGTCCGCTTTCTCTATTGTGACAACGGCTGCACGATTCGCGGCAAGTTGGTGCCGATCGAGCGGCTGGCCAGCCGCATGGCTTCGGGGCAGGGTCTGACGTTGGCCATGCAGGCGATGAACATGCTCGACCAGCTTCAGCCGGTCGAGGGCATGGGGCCGGTCGGCGAGATTCGCCTGGTGCCCGACCCCGACAGCCTGGTGATTCTGCCCTACGCCCCCCACAGCGCCGCCATGATGTGCGACATGATCAAGCTCGACCGTCAGCCGTGGGAGGCGTGCCCGCGCTCTTTCCTCAAGCGCATGATTGCCCGCCTCGCCGACGCCGGCATGACCATGCAGGCGGCGATGGAAGGCGAGTTCAGCCTCTTCCGCGAAGAAGCGCCGGGGAAGTATGTCCCCATCGACACCGGCCTCTGCTTCAGCACGATCTCGATGACGGCCGCCGCCGACGTGATCGACGCCATCGTCGCCGCGTTCGAGGCGCAGGGCATTCCGGTGGACGCCTACTACCCGGAGCTAGGTCATGGCCAACATGAAATGCCGTTGCATCATGCGCCGGTGTTACGCGCCGCCGACAACCAAATCTGGTTCCGCGAAACCATTCGCAGCGTCGCCGCGCGGTTCGGCGTCATCGCCTCGCTGGCGCCCAAGCCCATGCCCGACCAGGCCGGCAACGGCTGCCACATTCACTGGAGCCTATGGGACCTGGAAGGCAAGCGCAACCTGCTCTATGATCCTTCGGACCCGTATCTGCTCAGCAAAGTTGGCTATCACTTCATCGCCGGCGTGCTGGAGCACCTCCCCGGCCTGCTGGCGCTGACGACGCCAAGCTACAACTCCTTCCGCCGTCTCCAACCCCATTTCTGGAGCAGCGCCTACACCGCCTGGGGGCCGGACAACCGCGAGGCGGCGGTGCGCGTCGTCTCCGGACACTGGGGCAGCGAGGACACCAGCATCAACCTGGAGCTGAAGGCTTCGGACTCCAGCAGCAACCCTTACCTGGCGCTGGGCGGATTGATCGCCGCCGGCTTGGACGGCGTGAAGCGGGAGCTGACGCCGGGTCAGGCGACGCTGATCGATCCGGGCAACTACAGCGAGGAGGAACGCGCTGCGCGCGGCATCCGCCGCTATCCGACAACCCAGGCCGAGGCGCTCGACGCGCTGGAGGCCGACCCGGTGCTGATGGAGGCGTTGGGGCCGGTGCTGGCGAACGCGTACATCACCGTCAAGCGCTCGGAGTACGCCGCCTTCTCCGCCCAGGACGTCGATTTCGAGATCAAGCACCACATCTACAAGTTCTGAAGACGCCGATGGACTCCGCTCCATGTTGAACTTCGACCACATTCCCATTCTCGATCACCATGCGCATCCGTTTCTGCGCCGCACGGCCACAGACGATCCAGCGCGCTTTCAACGCTGGTTCACCGAATCGACCGATCCTGTGACCCATCAGCGCTACGTGCCCAGCCTGCTCGTCTTTCGCACGGCTATCCGATGGTTGGCGGAATTTTTGGGAAGCGAGCCGACTGTAGAGGGGATTCTGGCGGCGCGCGCACGTCTCAGTGAAAAGGAGTACACGGCCCGCCTCTTCGCCGACGTCAACATCGGCATGGTGCTCTGCGACTACGGCTACGGCAGCGCCGAAGCCTATGACCATGCGGGCATGCAGGCGCTGCTGCCCTGCCCCGTCCATCCGATCTTGCGGCTGGAGCGCCTCGCCGAGGAGCTGATCGTGGCCGAGCCAACGTTCGAGCGCATGCTCGAGGCGTTCCGGGAGCGCATCGCTGCGGCGCGCGACCAGGGCGTCGTGGCGTTCAAGAGCATCATCGCCTACCGCACAGGATTGCAAATCGATGCGCCTGACCGGGAGGCGGCGCAGCGGGATTTTGCATACTTAAAGGCAATGGCGGCTCGCGAGGGCCGCGTGCGTCTGGCGCGCAAAGGGTTGTGCGATTACATCGTGCATCTCGCCCTGGTCGAGGCGGAGCGACAGACGCTGCCGATCCAGTTTCACACCGGCTTCGGCGACAGCGACGCTGATCTTCGCTATGCGAACCCGCTGCATCTGCGCAACGTAATCGAGGCATATCCCGCCGTGCAACTGGTCCTGCTGCACGCAGGCTGGCCCTTCTTCCGCGAGTTGACGCACCTCACCGCCATCTATCCTAACGTCTGGATGGACCTCTCGCTCGCCGTGCCCTTCGCCACCGTAGGCATCCCCGCCATGATTCGCGATATTTTGGGCATGGCGCCCTTCCGCAAGGTGCTCTTCGCCACCGACGCCTTCACGATGCCCGAGATTTACTGGATCGCCGCGCGCTGGGGACGTTGGGGACTCGCTCAGGCGTTGACCGAGTTAACGCAACAAGGCTTTTTAAAGGAAGAGGAGGCGATGCAGGCGGCACAGGACATTCTCTGGGACAACGCGCAGCGCTTGTATCAGCTTTCCTGAAACGGGAGGCGTTTTTCGTCACAAAACACAGAGAACACAGAGCACGCCGCCATCGGCCTCTGTGTTCTCTGCGTCTCTGCCGATTGATTGTGGGGGCTAATTCATTGCCGTCGCAACCGTCAGGCTCACGATGACCAACAAGCAGATTCAACTTTGAGGCTCCAACTCTGGAGCTGCCTCGCACGATGCTTCATCCGTCTGGGGAGCGCAGGAGGTCCGCCCCTTGCCTAGCTTCTTGCAAAGCTCGCCCAGAATCCGCTGCTCCTCGGGCGTGAGCACGGACATCTCCTGAGCGATGACCTGAGCATGGCGCGGAAAGATGGAGCGGATCAATTCTCGCCCTTCTTCGGTCAGCTCGACGATGATCACGCGACGGTCCTCCGGGGCCCTGCGTCGGCGCACCAGGCCGCGCTTTTCAAGGTTGTCGATAACCAACGTCGTGTTGCCGCCGCTCTTGAGCAGCTTGCCGCAGATCTCCG
Source organism: uncultured Caldilinea sp. (assembly GCF_937128415.1). GTDB lineage: Bacteria > Chloroflexota > Anaerolineae > Caldilineales > Caldilineaceae > Caldilinea. The sequence goes on along the minus strand of NZ_CAKZMJ010000024.1, from coordinate 54,824 downwards.
TCTGCGACATCGGGCCAAGGTGATAGAGCGCCTCCAGCGTGCCGAATTGGCTGACGCTCAGGGTGGGATGGGTGCCGTGTTGGGCGATACGCGCCATCAGAGAGTTGTTGGCGCGCGTCAGCTTGATGAATGTATCCAGCGCCAGCATTTCTTCGGGCGTTCCTTTATAATGCGTAGGCATAACTCCTCACTCGGCGACCCCCACGCACTGGTGGAGATACTCCAACGAACTCAGCAACCTGTATACAAACTCTCCCACCGCCGCGTAAGACGCCCTGCGCCCCCCTTCCGGTAGAACGTTCGCTTCGGCGCGCAGCGGAACGGACGGCGTTTCGCGCATGGCCGGCGGACAGACCAACGTCCAGGCCAGATGGGAATGCGTCAATAGCTCCAACATCCGGAAATGCTCCCTGGCATAGGGAAGATAGGCGGGATTGAAGTCCGGCGACTCCAGGCGCAGACGCCCTGTCTTGCGATCCTGCAGGATGCCTGCACCGGCCACCGCCACCAGACGCTGCAAGCCCAGGCTCTCCATGGCGGCGATAATGTTGGCCGTCGCCTGCGAAAGCGCTTCCGGCTTAAAAGGGTCGGTGAGCCCCAACGCGCTGGCCACAACATCGCATTCGCGCATGGTGTACTTCACCATTTCCACGTCCAGCGCGTCGCCCACAAAGACTACGACGGCTTCGTCGGGGAGCGTCAACTTCGATGGGCTGCGCACCAGCGCGTGCACCTGATGACTATCGGCAAGGGCTGCCCGCAAAATATGGCGACCGGTGCGACCTGTGGCGCCAAACAATGCGATCTTCACGACAGGCAATTCCACAAAACCTCTTGCACAGTGCAGTAACCTTACCGAAAAGATGCGCCACTGTCAATTCGTTTTTAAGGGTGGAAAAGAATTTTGTTTGCGTCGTCCGCTTTCCTGGCCGGAAAAATCAACCACAACGACGCGAAGTCACAAAGTGGAAAGGATTTTGTTTTTGTCGTCCACGTTCCTGGCTGGATGGCCGATTCGTTGCGGCGTTCACTGCAGCTATAATGAAAATATCCTTTCCTTCCGGTCAAATCATGTCAATGGAGACGCCACATGACCACAAATCAACATGACTCCCATCGACGCACCATCGCCGGCAAACGCCTCCGGCCTGAAAGCCTGATGATGGGCTACGGCTATCGCCCCGAGCTTTCGGTGGGCGCCATCAAGCCGCCGCTCTTTCTCACTTCGACTTTTGTGTTTCAAAGCGCAGAGGAAGGCAAGGCCTTTTTCGAGCTTGCCTATGGGCTGCGCAAAGAACGGCCTGGCGAAGAGATGGGGCTGATCTATAGCCGCCTCAACAATCCTAACCTGGAAATCCTCGAAGACCGACTCACTCTGTGGGACGAAGCCGAGGCTGCGGCGGTCTTCGAGAGCGGGATGGCGGCGATCACCACCACGCTGCTCACCTTCCTGACGCCGGGCGACGTGGTGCTCTTCAGCGAGCCGGTCTACGGAGGCACCGACTATTTGCTCAAGCACATCCTGCCTCGCTTCGGCATTCGCCCGGTCGGCGTGCTGGCGAATGCAGGCATGGAGGGCTTCGAGCAGGCGCTGCTCGACCGCAACCTCCGCGAGCACGTCGGCATGATCTACATCGAGACGCCCGCCAACCCCACCAACGCCCTGGTCGACATCGCCGCCTGCGCCGGGCTGGCGCGTCGGCTCTCGCGTCCCGGGCGCCAGGTGCTGCTCGCCGTGGACAACACCTTCCTCGGCCCGCTCTGGCAACACCCGTTGCAGCATGGCGCCGATCTTGTGCTCTACTCCGCCACCAAGTTCATCGGCGGACACAGCGACCTGATCGCGGGCGTGGCGCTCGGCGCCAGGAGCCTGATCGATCAGGTGAAAACCTTTCGCACCATCTTCGGCACCATGGCCAGCCCCATGACCGGCTGGATGTTGCTGCGCAGTCTGGAGACGCTCAAGCTGCGCATGACCTCGCAGATGAAAAACGCGCGCTACGTCGCCGACTTTCTGGCCGACCATCCCAAGGTGGAGCGCGTCTATTATCTCGGTCATCTCGCGCCGGACACGCCCGAGCACGCGCTCTATCGGCGGCAGTGCCTGGCGCCCGGCAGCATGATCAGCTTTGAAATCGTCGGCGGCGAGGCGGAGGCGTTCCGTTTCCTCAACGCGCTGCAGCTTTTTCACCTGGCCGTCAGCCTGGGCGGCACCGAATCCCTGGCCGAACACCCGGCCTCCATGACGCACTCCGACGTGGACCCGGAGGAGCGCATCGAGATGGGCATCACCGACAAGATGGTGCGCCTCTCCATCGGCGTCGAGCACCCGGAAGATTTGCTCGCAGATTTAGAGCAGGCGCTCGCAGCAGTTTGACCGTCCTCGCCGGCGCCGCTGCATCCTGAACATGATGGGTGGGATGACCTTCGTCTCCCCTGCAAAGCGGTCTCGATTACATGCACGTTTGCCTGTTGCCGGTACAATAAGACAAAATTGAACGCGGCCCAGGCGCGTGACGACGCCTGACCGCCGAGACGAAAATCATCAGGAGGGTTTATGCGTTCTGTTTCGATTATCGGCATCGGCCAGACTCCGGTCGGCGAACTGTGGGAGCGCTCTGCGCGCGAGCTCGCCTATGAGGCGATTTCCAGCGCCATGGCGGATGCGGGCGTCGAGCGCGCCGATGCGCTCTTCGTCGGCAACATGCTCAGCGGGAATCTGCTCGACCAGGAGCACCTCGGCACGCTGGTGGCGGATTTTTGCGGAATGCACGGCATTGAGGCGGCGAAAGTCGAGGCGGCGTGCGCCAGCGGCGCGGCCGCGCTGCGCGTCGGGACGATGGCCGTCGCCAGCGGCTTTCACGACATCGTCATTGTCGCCGGGCTGGAGAAGATGACCGACACGGTGGGCAAAGACACCACCGCCGGCCTGGCGACGGCGGCCGACGCCGAATATGAGGCGCTGCACGGCGTCAGCTTCGTGGGCCTGAACGCCCTGATCATGCAACGATACATGTATGAATACGACGTTCCGCTCGACGCCTTCGCCGGCTTCAGCATCAACGCGCATCGCAACGGCGCCAACAACCCGAACGCCATGTTTCAAGAGCCGATCACGCTCGAAGACTATCTGCGCGCGCCGGTGATCGCCACGCCCATCAACATCATGGACAGCAGCCCGGTCTGCGACGGCGCCGCCGCGGTGGTGTTGGCGCCGACCGAGTGGGCGCATCGCTTCACGACCGGCCATCATCGCGGCGCGGTGCAGATTCTGGCGAGCGCCAGCGCCAACGATACGCTGGCCGTGCACGACCGCCGCGACCCGCTCTTCCTGGAAGCGGCGCACATCAGCAGCCAGAAAGCCTTTCGACAGGCGGGCGTCTCGCCCGAGGATCTCGACCTCTTCGAGCTGCACGACGCCTTCACCATCATGACGGCGCTGAGCCTGGAGGCGAACGGCTTTGCGCGCCGCGGGGAGGGCTGGCGCATGGCGCATGAAGGGGAGATCGGCATCCACGGCCGCATCCCGATCAGCACGATGGGCGGCCTGAAGAGCCGCGGCCATCCCGTCGGCGCCACCGGCGTCTATCAGATCGTCGAGTGTGTGTTGCAGTTGACCGGCGCAGCCGGCGCCAACCAGGTGCCCAACGCGCGCCTGGCGATGGCGCAGAATATCGGCGGCAGCGGCGCCACCATCATCACCCATATTCTCGGCGCATGAAAAGGCAACCCTCGCCGACGCTCCTTATGGCGCTCGACGCGATGCTGCGCAGCCTCGGTTTCGCTGCACTGTGGTGGGTGCTGAACCGTGGCGACGCTGAGTCCTGGACGCTAGGCATTCCGATCATTGCGCTCGCCACAGCCTTCAGCTTCGCCATGCTCTCTCCGCGTCGATGGCGGATTCATCCCATCGGCGCCGTGCGCTTCGCCCTTTATTTCTTCTGGAAGTCGCTGTTCAGCAGCATCGACGTCGCCAGCCGGGTCATGCGCCCTCAAATGCCGCTGAAGCCAGGGATGGTGCGCTATCCTTTGCGCCTGCCTCCTTGTTCGGCGCGCGTCGTCATGTCGAACGCGGCGAGCCTGCTGCCCGGCACCCTGGGCGTCGATCTGCAAGGCGACGTATTGGTCGTGAACGCGCTGGACGTGGACGCCCACGTGATGGAAGAACTGAGGACTCTGGAGGAGCGCATCGGCGACATGTACGGCTTCAATCTGGCGCTCTCCTCACAACAGCAAAACAGCGCAATTTGAACTGGGTGCAGGTTCCCATGGCGATGGATTCCGTCTATCATGCAGCCGCCCTCTTTCTCTTGCTGACAATCGGCGCAGGGTTGATCCGCATCTGGCGCGGGCCGACCAGCGCCGACCGCCTGCTGGCCATTCAGTTGTTCGGCACGACCGGAACTGCGATCCTGATCCTTTTGTCGGTGGCGGTCGGCAACGTAGCGTTTCAGAACGTCGCATTGATCTTTGCGTTGCTGGCGGGCGTCCTGGGCGTCGTTTTCACCCAATACGGGGCGCACTACGGTCGGCCCCCGCATGGAACGACGACGGAGGAAAAAGAGCGTCATGAGCTGGAATGACCTGATCTCCTTAACCTGTCTGGCGCTTGGAGGGTTTTTCTTTTTAGCCGGCACCGTCGGCCTGTTGCGCCTGCCCGATGTGTTCACGCGGCTTCATGCGCTGACCAAGGCCGACAACCTCGGCCTGGGGCTGATCGTGCTCAGCGCCCTCTTTCAAATCGAGGACTGGCTGGTGCGGCTCAAGCTGGTGTTCATCTGGGCGCTTGTGCTCTTCGCCAGCGCCACCGTCGCGCATCTGATTGCGCGCAGAGCGCTCCAGCAGATGGAAGAGGAACGGGCTCCGGTCGTTGAAAAGCGGGCGAAGCCTGGCGTCGCCGAAAAACGCATCGCCGACTCCAGGCTGTGAAAACACCGGAAACGAGGGAAGAGGAGTCGCCATGATGGTGGTTGAGTGGTTCGACGCGACGCTGGTGATCATTTTGCTGGCCTGCGCCTGGCTGGCTCTGACGACGCCGAACTTGCTACGCGCAGTGATGCTGTTCATTGCGTTCGGATTGCTGGTGGCGCTGGCGTGGGTGCGGCTGCAGGCGCCCGATGTGGCGCTGGCGGAGGCCGCGGTCGGCTCGGGGCTGACCGGCGCGCTGCTGCTCTCGACGTTGAGCGCCATGCAACGCGCTGCGCAAAAGCGACGATTGCAAGTGGAGGCTGCGCCGAAATCCACGAAGGAGGGAAGCAATGCAAACTAGAGACATCGATCGCGCGCTGCAAGCCGACGACGACACCCGGCTGACGCGGCCGCGCCTCTTCGTCCTGGCGTTGACGACGGCGCTGGTCGCCGCCCTGGCGACGGCTGCGCTCACCTTTCCCGCCAACGTCGGCAGGTTGGCTCCGCTGGCGATCGACTCCCTGCCTCGCAGCGGGGTTTTGAACCCGGTGACGGCGGTGTTGCTCAACTATCGCGGCTATGACACCTTGCTTGAAGTAGCCGTGCTGTTGCTGGCGATCGTCGGCGTCTGGGCGATTGCGCCGAGGGCGCGCATCTGGTTCAAGACGCCCGACACGCCGGTGCTGGCGACCTTTGTGCGGCTGCTCTTGCCGCTGATGATCGTGGTTGCAGGCTACATGTTATGGCTCGGCGCCGATGAGCCGGGCGGCGCCTTTCAGGGCGGCGCGGTGTTGGGCGGCGTCGGCGTCTTGTGGGTGGCGGCCGCCGTTTGGCTGCCGCACGCAGGCCGGCCCTTCTGGCTACGCCTGCTGCTGGGAGCAGGCGTGGCGGCCTTTGTCATCGCTGCGGTTGGGCTGCTGCTTTTGACGGGCGGCTTGTTGCAATATCCTCCAGAGCAGGCCAAAACGGTGATTCTCGTGATTGAGGGGGCGGCCATGTTCTCGATTGGCGTCACGTTGGCCGTGCTTTTCATCGGCGGCTACCCGCGCAGAGAGGAAGAGAAATGATCGACGCCGCAACGCTCTACACACTGGCCGGCGTCCTGCTCTTCGGCATGGGGCTGTATGCGCTGCTCGCCTATCCACATCTGCTGCGCAAAATCCTGGCGATGAATGTCATGGGCACCGGCGTTTTCATGGTCTTCATTTCCATCGCCTATCAAGGGCCGACGCAGCGCGCCGACCCTGTGCCGCACGCCCTGGTCATTACAGGCATTGTAGTGGCCGTCTGCGCAACGGGGCTAGCGTTGACGCTTGCGACTCGCATTCAGGCGCTCACCGGCTCCGCGCGCCTGGAAACGGACGAGGAGACGTAACATGATCTTCGAGGCGGCCTTCTGGCTTCCGGTCGCGATCATGGCGCCTCTGCTGGCTGCATTGTGCGCTTTTTTGGCGCCGCAACGCATGTCGCCCCTTGTGACGATGATCGGCGCCGCGATCACGTTTGTCGCCGTCGGCTTTCTGAGCGCATTGCTGGTGCGCGACGGCCCGACGCGACACCCGGTGGGAGGATGGGGCGCCCCGCTCGGCATCGATCTGGCGGCGGACGGCCTTTCTGCGCTGATGCTGATGTTGACGGCTGTGGTCGGCGCAGCCGTTGCGCTCTACGCCTACGGCTATTTCAACTTCCCAGGCCACAACGAGGAGACAAAGCAGCGCTACGCCTCCTTCTGGCCGCTCTGGCTCTTTCTCTGGTCGGCGCTCAACGCGCTCTTCCTCTCCAGAGACGTTTTCAACCTTTACGTGACGTTGGAGCTGGTGAGCTTTGCGGCCGTGGCGTTGACGGCGCTGGCGGGCAAGCCCGACGTGCTCCGGGCGGCCATGCGCTACCTGCTGGTGAGCCTGGCCGGCTCTCTCTTTTATCTGATGGGCGTGGCCTTCCTCTATGGGGAATTCGGCGTGCTCGACATCGACCAACTGAAGAAAGGGGTGACGACTGCGCCCTCGCTGGCCGCCGCCGCTGGGCTGATGACCGTCGGGCTGATGATGAAAACGGCGCTCTTTCCGCTCCACTTCTGGTTGCCGCCTGCGCACGCCAATGCCATCGCCCCGGTCAGCGCGCTGCTTTCGGGGCTGGTGGTGAAGGGGTCGTTCTACATTTTGCTGCGCGCCTGGCTGGAGATTTTTTATCCGCTCAGCCATACAGGAGCGCCCTACCTGTTGATGGGGTTGGGTGGGGTGGCCATCCTCTGGGGGTCGCTGCAGGCGATCCGGCAGACGCGCCTCAAACTGCTGATCGCCTATTCCACGGTTGCGCAAATCGGCTATCTCTTCCTGCTCATGCCGCTGCTCTTCGTGAAAGAGCAGAGTGCGCTGGCGCTGACCGGGATCGTCTGTTTCATTCTCGCGCACGCCAGCGCCAAAGCCGCCGCCTTTCTCAGCGCCGGCGCCATTCAGCTGGTCACGGGCGACGATCGCATTGCGTCGCTGCGCGGCTTGATGGAAATGCAGCCGCTGGCGGTGGTCGCCTTTGGGGCGGCAGGGGTGAGCCTGGCGGCGTTGCCTCCTAGCGGCGGCTTCATCGCCAAATGGTTCATGCTCGACGCATCTCTGGCGCACGGGGACTGGCTCATCGCAGCCATCATTGTGGCGGGCGGCCTGCTTGCTGCAATTTACGTCATGCGCGTGGTGGCCCCGCTCTTCCGCCAACCGGACGATGCGGTGCTGCACCGCCTGACGCTGGCGCCCAAAACGATGACGCTTTCCGCCTTCAGCCTGGCCGTGCTGGCGCTCCTGCTCAGTTTTGCAGGCATCGCCGTCATGGAGATGCTTTCCATCGGTGCAATCGGGATGTTAGGGATCGAATGATGGGTTGGGAAAGTTCTCTGCCGCTGCTCCTGTTTCTCTCTTCGTTTGCCCCGGGGCTGGTGATCTTCTTTCTGGAGGAAGAGGCGCATACGACGCGCACCGTGCTCAATCTCTTCGGCGCCTTGCTCAAACTGGCGTTGCTCGCCATCATGGTGCCCGGCCTGCTGGAAGGAAGGGTCTACGAGACGCGGCTGCCCTTGTTGCCGGAGATCGATCTGGTGTTGCGCGCAGATTCGCTCTCCGTCCTCTTCATTGTGCTGTCCGCCAGCCTGTGGCTTGTGACGACCATCTACGCCATCGGCTATCTGGAGTATTCGCCGAACCGCAGCCGCTTCTTCGGCTTCTTCTCTTTATGCGTCAGCTCGACCATGGGCATTGCCCTGGCGGGCAATCCGTTGACCTTTCTCATTTTCTACGAGATGCTGACGATCTGCACCTATCCTCTGGTGGTGCATCGCGGCACGCCCCAGGCGATGCACGGCGGACGCGTTTATCTGGCCTACACGTTGAGCGGCGGCGTCGTGCTGTTGATCGGCGTGATCGGCCTCCACGTCCTGGCCGGGCCGGTGGAATTCGTGGACGGCGGCGCGCTGGATGCAGTGGGAGCGCGGTCGCCCGAGGCGCTGCGCTGGCTCTTCCCTTTCTTCATGGTGGGGTTCGGCGTCAAGGCGGCGTTGGTTCCGCTGCATGGCTGGCTGCCGCGGGCGATGGTGGCGCCGGCGCCTGTGAGCGCGTTGCTGCACGCCGTGGCCGTGGTCAAAGCAGGGGCGTTCGGCATCGTGCGCGTTGTTTACGACCTCTATGGCGTCAATCTGGCGCATGAACTCGGCCTCATCGATCCGCTGCTGATCGCCGCTGCGATCACCATCATCGTCGGTTCGCTTTTTGCACTCAATCAGGATGACCTTAAAAAACGGCTGGCCTATTCGACGGTGAGCCAGGTCTCCTACATCATCCTGGGCGCGGCGACCTTCGGCCTGTTTGGCGCCATCGGCGGCCTGCTGCACCTCGTGCATCAGGGCGTCATGAAGATCACGCTGTTCTTCTGCGCCGGCAATTTCGCCGAGACGCTGGGCATCCACAAAGTGAGCGAGATGGACGGCGTCGGTCGACGCATGCCGCTGACCATGGCCGCTTTCACGGTCGCAGCGCTGGGGATGATCGGCGTCCCGCCGACGGCGGGCTTCATCAGCAAGTGGTTCCTGGGAGCTGGCTCCCTGCAGGCGGAGAACGGCTGGGCGCTGGGCGTTCTTTTGACGAGCAGCCTGCTCAACGCCGCCTACTTTTTGCCCATCCTCTACCGCGGCTGGTTCAAGCCTCAACAGGGCGCATGGCCTGAAGAGCATCTTTATGGTCGGATGGAGACGCACTGGATGCTGTTGTTCCCCCCGGCGATCACCGGCGCGTTCGTGCTGTTGCTGGGCGTGCTTGCCAACATGCCCTTTGGGCTGCTGCGCTGGGTTGAGTTCCTGATCCTGTTGGAGTACCGGCTATGACGGCGTTGGCGGCGCTCTTGATTCTAACCTGGCTCTATCCCCTGGCCCTGGCCGTGGCGTATATGGTGCGTCCGCGCACATCTCCCTGGCTGGTCGCGAGTGCAGCAGGGCCGGCGCTTGTCGCAGCGCTGGCTACGCCCAAGGGGACGGCGCTGGAGCTGCCCTGGGTGTTGTTGGGCGCCCGCTACGGCATGGACGAGGTCGCCCAGACCTTTCTCTTCTTCACAGCCTTGCTCTGGCTGCTGGCGGCGCTCTTCGGCGTCGGCTATCTGGCCAAAGACAACAAACGTTGGCGCTATTCCATCTACTTCTTGCTGGCGATGACGGGCAACCTTGGGTTGATCGTCGCCCAGGACATGGGGTCGTTCTACACCTGGTATGCGTTGATGAGCTTCGCCTCCTACGGGCTGGTCGTGCACAATGGCGACGAGGAGGCGCGCACGGCGGCGCGCGTCTACATCATCCTGGTGATGATCGGGGAAGTGCTGCTCTTCGCCGGCCTGGCGATGCTGTTCATCGCCTCCAACTCCTTGGCGCTCGATCCCGCCGCCGATCCCCTGGCCGCCGCGTTGATCTTCGCCAGCTTCGGCGTCAAGGCGGGCGTCGTCCTGTTGCACGTATGGCTGCCGCTCGCCCATCCGGCGGCGCCCATCCCGGCCAGCGCCGTCCTGAGCGGCGCCATGATCAAGGCGGGCGTGCTCGGCTGGCTGCGCTTTTTGAATCCGGTCGGCGCGTTGGGGGAATGGGGCGGCTTTCTGATCGGCGTCGGGCTGGTCACGGCGTTTTACGGCGCGCTGATCGGCGTCACCCAACGCAACGCAAAGACGGTGCTCGCCTACTCCAGCATCAGCCAGATCGGCCTGATCACGGTCGCCTGCGGCGCATGGCTGCTCACCGGCAGGACGGATCAGGCGGCGCTGACCGCCGTGCTGCTGTACGTGATGCATCATGGGTTGGCCAAGGGCGCGCTCTTTCTCGGCGTGGGCTTCGCCGGCGTAAACCGGGCGGCAGTGGCTGCATTGCTGCTGCCGGCGCTGGCGCTGGCCGGCTTTCCGTTGACGAGCGGCGCGGTGGCGAAAGCGGCGCTGAAAGCCGCGACGGCCACCCTGCCGGACGGCTGGCCTGCGCTGCTGAACGGGCTGTTGCCGTTGGCCGCAGTCGGCACGACGCTGTTGATGGCGCGCTTTTTGTGGCTGATGGCGACCACTGCGCCGCAGGCCAAGAGGCCGCCCAAAGTTATGTGGGGGGCCTGGCTGGCCTTGCTCGTCGGCGTGGCGAGCGTCCTCTTCGTCTGGCCCTCGGCGGGTTCGGCGGTGCGCGACGCCTTTAAACCTGACAGCCTGTGGGTGGCGACCTGGCCGGTGCTCGTCGGCGCACTGGCGGCGGCGGTAGCGCCTTGGGTCGCGCGTTCCATCCCCTGGTCTCCCCTGCCGGCAGGCGATGCGCTCGTCCTCTACGCCGCCGCGGCGGTGCGCCTGAGCCAAGCGCTGCGCGTCGCCCAAAACTCGATTGAAGGCAGCGAGCGACGCCTCGTCGCAGCTTTCTCTATGTGGCGACGGCAGGTCGCCGCCGCCGATCTTGCCGCGAGCTGGGAGCTGCGCCTGCGTTCAAACTGGCTGTTGGTCGGCGGGGCCCTGCTGGGGCTGACGCTGGCGTTGTTGTGGATGGTCGGCGCAGCGATCGGATGAACGCCACAGCGTGAATCACCGGCTCCTCCTTCACCAAGGCGCACCAAAGCTTTCACAATATTTCCACAAAGTTTTTAAGAAAGCCTGTCAAAACCTATCAAGTTCACCATAGAGCGGAGCAGATAGGAATTGAGAGCCCCAAGCGGCTATGCTGTGCGGCGTAAGATTGCAGTTAGACGAGGGGCTTACGAGAAAGCGGCCTATGGCCGTCGCAAGAGATGCTCCGATTCAAAGAATATTTGTGAAGAGGTGATAGGGATTATGGCGATTCCGAATATGTGGCGAACCAAGAAACAGCGTTATAGTCTGCAGGGAGAGGTGTGCATCCACTGCGAGCGCGCCGTCTTTCCCCCGCGACAAATTTGCCCACACTGCCATCAGCCGATGCGCGAGCAGCGCTTTTCCACAGCGGCGGCGTTTGACTTCCATGCGATGATGCCCGCCGTCGCCGCTCAGCCGATGATGGTTGGAGATGACTGATGAGCGGCCACTTGGGCAAAAACCGACCGGAGGGCATTCCTGCCAGGCTGAGCGGTCGGGGCGAAGTGTACAGCTTCACGACCATGTATAACGTCCCACGCGGCTATGAAGATCAGAAGCCGTATACGATTGCACTTATCAAATTAGACGAGGGTCCGATGGTGACCGCCCAGCTCACCGACGTTGACCCGCAAGAGGTGAAGATCGGCCTGCGCGTGGAGATGGTGACCCGCAAGCTGCGTGAAGAAGGCGAAGAAGGCCAGATCATTTACGGTTATAAATTCCGCCCGATCCTGGCGGATGCGCTGACGAATCGACAGCAGTCAAATCGATAGGAGAGGGTGGAGAGCGGCGCAGCCTACACCTCCTCTAAAGTTACGTCCAAAAACACTGACCTTTCAAGAAAGGGACGCTTGCAGCAAGCGTCCCTTTTCTATTCTCTGCACCCTCCGACGGACCCGTTCGATCACAATCTGTTAACGTTTCATCACAAGCTGCTTAATATAGCCGGGATAGACTGCAAATGTTGTTGCCAGAAGCATCGGTTGAGCTTAAAAACGCACTTTAGATAAAAAAGAAGTTTGAAAGAGTGACGAAGCTGGAGTATACTGTTGGCGCATCGCTGGCGAACACATAACAACCGTTTGTACAGTCGCTCTGACAGTTTCAGCTCCCTCTACTCACTCTAATGGAATCGAATATGTCGCAAAGCACACTGAATCAGCCGCTGTCTTTGCATAGGACGGCAACTGGACAGGCGAAATGGCGGCGCAAGATATGGCCGACCGTCGAGGCTTATTTATATCTGGCGCCGACGCTCTTTGGCCTGTTAATTTTCGTCTTCATCCCGATCTTCACCTCATTTCACCTAAGCCTGCATCGGATTGCGCCGTTCGGCAATGTGATGCGCTTCGTCGGCTTCGACAACTACCGCACTTTGCTCACCAGCCCGGACTACTGGGATAGCGTGCGCATCACGCTCCTGTTTGTGTTGGGCACGGTGCCCACCGGCATTGCATTGGCGGTGGTGTTGGCGATCCTGCTCTCTTACCCGCTCGGCAAGATGGCGTGGTTCTATCGCGCCTTGATCTTCGTGCCGGTGATTATCAGCAGCGCCGTGGCGGGCGTGCTCTTCCGCTGGCTCTATCATCCGGTGGTCGGCTATCTCAACTACTGGATGGTGCAGCTTGGTCTATTCGAGAACATGCAGCAGGCGCCCAACTGGCTCGGCTCTAAAGAGTGGGCGCTGGTGGCCGTGATCATCGCCACCACTTGGCGGCAACTTGGCTTCAACGTCATCATTGCGCTGGCGGGCGTGCAGAACATCGACGAAAGCTATTACGACGCCGCCAAGGTGGACGGGGCCGGCGTTTTGCAGCGCATTCGCCACATCACCTTGCCGCTGCTCTCGCCGACGCTCTTTTTTCTGCTGATCATCAACATCATCTACAGCTTCCAGGCGTTCGGCGAGATTCACATCTTGACGCAGGGCGGGCCGGGCCGCGCCACAATGACGCTCGTTTACAGCATTTTTGACACCGCCTTCGTCGGCACGCCGCAGCGCGGGATTGCTTCGGCGCAGGCGTACCTGCTCGCCATCCTGGTGGTGATCATGTCCTTTATCAACTACGCGGCGGCGAATCGGAGGGTGCATTACCAATGATTGCCACACAGACGCAGCGACCTCGTCGCAGATTGCATATTCACGTCCAAGACATCGTCGTGCATCTGCTTCTGCTAGGAATTGGGCTCATCATTTCTTTGCCCATCATTATCGCCTTTTTCACCAGCTTCAAAATTCCATCGCAGATCATCGTCTTCCCTCCAGAAATTTTGCCCCGACAGTGGACGTTCGAGAACTACATCGTCGCCTGGAACGTCAATCCCTTTGGCCGCTTCCTGCTCAATTCGACGATTCAGTCGGGCATCATTACGCTGGCGCAGGTCATCTTCAGCATCATGGCCGCCTACGCCTTCGCCATCCTTGATTTCCCAGGACGCAACGGCCTCTTCTATCTGGTGATCGGCAGCCTGATGGTGCCCTTTGAGCTGGTCTTTATTCCGAACTACCAGTTGGTCTCGGCGCTCGGGTGGGGAGACACCTACATGGGGCTGACGGCGCCTTTCCTGGTCAGCGCCTTCGGCGTTTTCTTGCTGCGCCAGTTTTTCCTGACCGTGCCCAAGGACTTTCACGACGCCGCCCGCATCGACGGCTGCGGCAACTGGCGCTACCTGTGGACCGTGCTCGTGCCGCTGAGCAAAGGCTCGATCGGCGCCTTCGCCATTTTCGCCTTTCTCAGCGCCTGGAATCAATACCTCTGGCCGCTCATCATCACCAGCAAGGTGGAAATGCGCACGTTGCAGATCGGCATCCGCTACTTTATGAGCACGCTCGACCGTGGGGCGGACTGGGGGCCGGTGATGGCCGGCTCGGTCATCGCCATCCTGCCCGCCTTGCTGGTCTTTCTGTTCGCCCAAAAGCAGCTTGTGCGCGGCATCGCCATGACTGGCTTGAAAGGGTGAGCGGCTCGCCTTCGATGCGCTTGTGGATATCCAGCCCGATGGGCTGTGAATCATCAACTGTCGGTATCCAGAATCATTTTATCAAGATTACCAGGAGGAAACTGTGAACAAGAGATGGAGTATTCTGACGCTTATCCTGATCATCGCCATTGTGGCGGCGGCGTGCGCCGCGCCGGTGGCGCCCAGCGCGCCCTCGGCGCCTGCGCAGGAGGCCCCGCAAGCGGCTGCGCCGACCGAAAAGATCACCATCGAATTTTGGCACGCCATGGGCGGCAACCTCGGCGAAACGGTGCAGATGCTGGTCGATCGCTTCAACGCCAGCCAGGATGCGGTGTTCGTCAACGCCACCTACCAGGGCTCGTACGACGACACCTACAACGCGCTCCTGGCCTCCTTTGAGAGCGGCGGCACTCCGAACATCGTCCAAAACTTCGACCTCTCCTCGCAGACGATGTTCGACACCGGACGTCTCGTGCCGGCCTGGCAGTTGATGGAGGCCGACGGCTTTGACCCGAGCGTCTTCATTCCGGCTGTGCGCGAATACTATTCGGACGAGAACGGCATGGTGGCGATGGCCTTCAACAGCAGCACGCCCCTGCTCTACTACAACGCCGAGATGTTCGAGGCCGCCGGCGTCGAGCCGCCGCAGGGCAGCCTGAAGTTCTCGGAGTTCAAGGCGCTGTGCGACAAGCTGCTGGCTGCGCAGGTGGCGCCCTACTGCTTCACCTTTGGTCAGGTCGGCTGGGAGTTCGAGCAATATCTGGCCAACAGCGGCGGCCTTTACTTCAACAACAACAATGGACGCACGGCGCGACCGACCGAAGTGCTTTTCAACCAGGATAAGGGCGTCGAGGTCTTCACGCACCTGACCGACCTCGTCAAGGAAGGCTACGCTCCCAACCTGAACAACACCTGGACGGAGACCGACAGCACCTTCCTGACCCGCCAGGCCGCCATCGAGTTCGACTCCACCTCTGACGTCTCTCTGATCCAGAAGGCGGAGTTCAAGGTCGGCACGGCCTTCATCCCGCACGCCGACAGCAGCGAGCGCAACGGCGTCGTGTTGGGCGGCGCAGCCCTGTGGCTGATCGACTCCGGCGACCCCGCCATCAACAACGCCGCCTGGCAGTTCATGAAGTTCATGGCCGACCTGCCGCAGCAGAAGGACTGGCACATGGCGACCGGCTACTTCCCGGTGCGCGTCGAGCTGTTGGAGGACCCGGAGCTGCTGCAGTTCTGGACCGACAACCCCAACTTCCGCACCGCCATCGACCAGCTCGTGACGACCCGCACCGTGTTGGATGACGGCACGCCGAACTACGCCGTGCTGGGCGGCCGCGCCGGCCCCTTCCCGGCCATCCGCCGCATTATCGTCGAGACCTACAGCCGCGTGCTGAACGACGGGCTCTCGCCGCAGGACGCCCTCAACGAGGCCGCCGTCAAGGCCAATGCGGAGCTGGAAAATTACAACGCATTCTTCGAGTAAGCCTACAGCAACCGATGATTCCAGGGCGAGGGGCGACAAGCCTCTCGCCCACATTTCAGCGAGCAGACATCTCGTCCCCTGGGTAGGTGAATAGCAATGAAACGTCGCATTGCCTGGGCAAGCCTGCCATTCTGGATGCGCTCCTTGCTCTGCTTGGGTGTTCTCGCCATGGCCAGCGCAACCGCCTCTGCCTGTGCGAGCAAGGCGCTCAGCGTCGGCAAGCCGCAACCGCTGCCGCCGCCGCGCATTGAAGTCGTCGCCGATGGCCTTTTTGCGCCGTTGGGGCTGGCGCTGTTGCCGGACGGCAGCCTGCTCGTGGCCGAGGAGGGCACCGGCAAGCGCGATGACAGCGCCGGCGTGACGTTGATCACGGTCGACGGCGAAATTGGGCGGTTGGTCTCGGGGCTTCCCTCCTCGCGCGATTCAGGCGACCTCGCCGGTGCCAATCTGGTGGGCGTCAAAGGCGATGGCTCCCTGATCTACGTCGGCAATTTCGGGGCCGGCCACCTGTGGACGCTGCCGCTCGAACAGGTGCTGCGGCCGGCGTCGCCGCCGAAAGCCGCGCTGCCGCAGACGCCGTTCACCCCTGACGCGCTGGGGCAGGCGATGCGGCGGCTCAACAATGTCATGTTGATCAACCCCTTCGACATGACCTTCTCGCCCGACGGTCGCCCGGTCGTGACCGACGCCAGCGGCAACGGCGTCGCCATCGAAAATCCTGACGGGACGACGCGCTTCTTCCATCGCTTTGACCCTCTGGTCGATCCGAACAACCCCGTGCAGACCGTGGAGGCCGTGCCGACGGGGATCGAGCGCTTCGGCGAGGAGTATCTGGTGACGTTGACGGGCGGCTGCCCCTATCCGGCCGGCGTCGGGCAGGTCGTCGCCGTCGATCTGCAACGCAACCAGCGCACCGTGCTCGACGGCCTCAACATGCCCATCGACGTGGCGTTTGGGCCGGACGGATCGCTCTGGGTGCTCGAATTCGCCACGTTCACCCCTGGCGCCTCCTGCTTCACCGGAAGCGGCTACCAGGTCAACAGCGGCCGCCTCAGCCGCGTGCCGCCCGCTTGCCTGACGCCGCGCGGCCTGCGCGAAGGCTGCCAACTCGAAACCGTGATCGACAAACTGAACTTTCCCGGCGCCGTCTTGCCTGCGCCCGACGGCTCGCTCTACATCAGCGAGGTGTTTCCCGGTCGCGTTCTGCGCGTGACTTTTGGAGGGGGTGAAAGCGAGGAACCGGAGAGAGGGAGGAACGGAGACGCAGTCGGGAATCGCCCTCAAGACGAGTCCGCCAAGGAAAAGGCTGCAGCGCCCCAGGAAAGCGGCCGCGTCTCCATCGCCCCCGAGGCGTACGATGAAGCGTTGCGGCGGCTGATTCAAACGCTGGATTTGCGCCCTAACCCCGGCCGCAACATGGCGCAGGTCGATCCGGCGCGCGCCGAACTGGGCCGCCTGCTCTTCTTCGACCCGATCTTGTCGGGAGATCGCAACATCGCCTGCGCCACCTGCCATCACCCCGCCTTCGCCATGGCGGACGGACGCGTGCTGCCCATCGGAACCGGCGGTCAGGGATTGGGGCCCTCGCGCGTCTTTGTGGAGGAAGTGGAGCTGGCGCAAGAGGCGGGCAACGTGCGGCGATTGGCGGCCCGCGCAGATGACTGGGTGCACAACCCCTTCATCGGCCAGTTCGTGCCGCGCAACAGCCCGACGATCCTCAACAGCGCGCTGATGGAGCTGCAATTTTGGGACGGCCGCGTCCAGCCCTACGCCGGTCAGATCAAGACGCTGGAGCGCGTGGTCAACGAGCTGGCGCTCGACGACGCCCTCACTGCGCAGGCGCTCTTTCCGGTCACGAGCCTGCATGAGATGGCCGGCGCCACGCTCGGCGGCCTGCCTCCTCACCAGATTCGCCGCGCCCTGGTCGAGCGGCTGCGCGCCAACCCGACCTACGTCGACCTCTTTCGCAAGGCGTTCGATGCGCCCGACGCCCCCGCCGCCGAGCCGGTGACGATCGAGCGCCTGGTCGAGGCGCTGGCCGCCTTTGAACGCACGCTGATCTTCACCGACGCTCCCTGGGACGCCTATGTGCGCGGAGAAGCCAACGCGCTCAGCGAGCAACAAAAGCGCGGCGCGCTGCTCTTTTTCGGTGCGCTCGATGAGCGGGTGAACTGCGCCGCCTGTCACAGCGGCGATCTCTTCACCGACCACGCCTTTCATAACCTGCTGGCGCCGCAACTTGGCCCCGGCAAAGGCAACGGCTACAGCCGCCGCGAGGACTGGGGCCGCGCCAACGTCACCTTCGACGCGCGCGATCGCTTCGCCTTCCGCACACCCAGCCTACGCAACGTTGCGCTGACCGCGCCTTATTTTCATAACGGCGCCTTCGCCACGCTGGAGGCCGCCATCTGGCACCATGCCGACCCGCTGAACAGCGTGCTCAGCTATGACCCCAGCGTCAACGGCGTCCCGCCCGACCTGTACAGCAGCGTGCAGCCCTTTGCGCCGGAGCGGCAGCTCGGCTCTGCGGCGCCCTTACTGCGCAACGGGTTGCCGCTGAACGAACAGGACGTGGCCGATCTTGTCGCTTTCCTGGAGGCGCTGACGGATCCAGCCGCTAAAAACTTGATGCACCTGATCCCGGACGCTGTCCCCAGCGGGCTGCCGCTCGACCCACTGCCCGCAGACGCGCCCTCGCAGCAGGTGCAGGCGCCCCACATCGAGGCGGCTGTAGCGCCCCCGCCGCAAACAATCGCTCCAATTAACGAAAACGCGACCGGTGACGTGATCCTGCGCAACGTGGCTGCGGAGGTCGGCCTCGACTTCCGCCACGGCGCCTTTCGCACTGCCATCCACCAGGACATGGTGGCGGCGATGGGCGGCGGCCTCTGCTGGATCGACTACGACAACGACGGCTGGCTCGATCTGTACGTCGTCAACTCCTATGCTGTGCAGGAAACCGATTTCTGGCTACAAAATGGCGGCCTGCCGCACAATCGCCTCTATCGCAACGTGGGCGGCCGCTTTGAGGATGTCACCGCCGCCTCGGGCGCAGGGCTGACGATGCGCGGCAACGGCTGCATTGCGGCGGATTTCAACAACGACGGCTGGGTCGATCTCTACGTCACCGCCTATGGCGCCAACGCTTTGCTCTGGAACAAAGGCGACGGA
This sequence comes from uncultured Caldilinea sp., assembly GCF_937128415.1. GTDB lineage: Bacteria > Chloroflexota > Anaerolineae > Caldilineales > Caldilineaceae > Caldilinea. The sequence goes on along the minus strand of NZ_CAKZMJ010000024.1, from coordinate 36,205 downwards.
ACCTTCCAGGAGGGCGCAGCCGCAGCCGGCGTCGACGCGCCCGAATGGAGCAGCGCAGCCGCCGTCGCCGATCTCAACGGCGACGGTTGGCTCGACCTCTTCGTCGGCGGCTACATCGACTTCAAACGCAAAATTCCCAAGCCTGTCGGCGCCTTCCCACAGGACTACTACGGCATCCCCGACCGACTCTATCTCCACCGTGGGTTGGACGCAGACGGACGGGTGGTCTTCGAGGAGGTCACGCTGAGCGCCGGCCTCGTCAAGGAGGAGCGCACGCTTGGCGCCATCTTCACCGACGTGGACAACGACGGCGACCTCGACCTTTACATCGCCAACGACGGCCACCCCAATCGCCTCTATCGCAACGACCCCTGGCCGGGGGGCGTCGAGGCCGACCCAGAGCGCCTCGGCTTCCGTTTTGTAGACGTCACCCACTCGGCGGACGTCGGCGACACCGGCTCCGGCATGGGCGTGGCCTCCGGCGACTACGACGGCGACGGGCGCTTCGACCTTTTCATCACCAACTGGGAGCGCGAGCTGAACGCGCTCTATCGCAACACCACCGAGCCGGGTGGGCCGATCACCTTCCAATACAGCACCTTCCGCATCGGCCTCAGCGGACTGGGCAACGGCATGACCGGCTGGGGAACGCATCTCGTCGACCTCGACAACGACACCGACCGCGACCTGCTGATCGTCAATGGCCGCGTGCCGGTCACCAACCTGGAGACCGACCCCGAGCTGGTGCGCTACTATCGCAATCGCACCTGGAGCCTCGACGGCCCTTCAGACCGCCCCGGCCACTTCATCGAATGGACGCAGCAGGTCGGGCTGAAAGAGCTGGGTCCGCTGCTCGGTCGCGGCAGCGCGCTGGCGGACTTCGACAACGACGGAGCGCCCGACATCGCCATCAGCCAGATCGCAGGCGATCTGGTGTTGCTCAAAAGCAGCGGCGCTGTCGGCGCCTGGCTGCAGGTCGATCTCGGCGGCGTGCATCCGGGTGCGCAGGTCACCGTAGAGCTTCCCGACGGTCGGCGATTGGTGGGCGAGGTGCACGTCGGCAGCAGCTACCTGGCTTCTGAAGATGCGCGGCTGCACTTTGGCCTGGGAAAGGCGACGCACGTAAGGCGCGTCGCCGTGCGCTGGCCCAACGGTGCGGAGACGAGCCTGGAAAATGTAGCAGCCAATCAGAGAATCCTGCTGGCGCCACCGTGAGGTCGTCCCTATTCTGTTTTTTCAAACGTTGTTGGTCTGCCAGGGATGAGCGGCTGCGAGCCGCTATTTTCCCAAACGTTGTTGGTCTGCCGAGGACGGGCGGCTGCGAGCCGCCCCTACGATGCATCCTCCTCCCCCTCTCCCAGCCTTGGGAGAGGGGGTTGGGGGGTGAGGGCCTCCTCCCCTACGGCGAACCGGTCTTCGTTGGCCGTCCCCCAACCTCGTGATTGGCTAGGGACGGGCGGCTGCGAGCCGCTATTTTCCCAAACGTTGTTGGTCTGCCGAGGACGGGCGGCTGCGAGCCGCCCTTACGATGCATCCTCCTCCCCCTCTCCCAGCCTTGGGAGAGGGGGCCGGGGGGTGAGGGCCTCCTCCCCTACGTTGCACCAACCGCAAAGCGCCAATCAAGCGAGATTTTTTCTCGATTTGAGACCGCCCCTCAGTCGTTCTATAATCGCCAGCATTCCCGCCTCAAAATCGTGCGTTCTCGTTCCAGCAAAGGAGGATATAAACATGTGCGTTCCTGCTTGCACAAAGAAGATTGCTTCAGAGGCAGTCGCTCGACGCAATTTTTTGCGGGCGGCTGCAGGGATGATCGGCGTGGCTGCGCTGGCGGGCTGTGCGCCGGTCTCGGCCACGCCCCCCGCCGGCAGCGCCGCCGCGGCGGTCGGCGCCATGGCCGGAAAGCATAGCTTCAGTCGCATCGTCGATCTGACCCACACCCTCGCCCCTGATTTCCCCACCTTCGGCGGCGACCCGCAGTTGGAGATGGAGACGCTGGTGACGCTGGCCAACGACGGCTACAACATGTATCGCTGGCTCTTGGTCGAGCACACCGGCACCCACATGGATGCGCCCTTCCATTTCTCGGACGGCCTCAGCGCCGACCAGATTCCGGCGGAAGATTTACTGGGACCGCTGGCGGTGATCGACATTCGCGCCAAGGCCGAGGAAAACCCCGACGCCCAGCTCACGCCAGACGACATCGCAGCCTGGGAAAGTCAGCATGGCCCCTTGCCAGACGGCGCCATCGTGGCGATGTACAGTGGCTGGGACGCCTTTGTGACGACGGAAAAATTCCGCAACGTCGACGACAGCGGCGTGATGCATTTCCCCGGCTTTCATATCGAGGCCATCGAGATGTTGTTGAGCGAACGCAACGTCAAGGGCATCTTCGTGGACACGCTCAGCCTCGACTACGGCCCTTCGGCGGATTTCGCCGTGCACTATCGCTGGCTGCCCGCCAACAAGTGGGGCATCGAGAACGTGGCGAACCTGGGGCTGCTGCCGCCCACCGGCGCCATCGCCATCGTCGGCGGCCCCACCATTGCGGGCGCCACGGGCGGGCCATCGCGCATTTTCGCGCTGCTGTGAAACTATTGCGTGGTGCGTGTTCCGTAAAGATTCACAACAAGAATCTCGCTCTACGCAACACGCAACACGCAGCACTGCGCAAACAATATCACGATCCTCCTGGCGCTTTTCTGGCGATATTCGCCGTTCTGGCGTATCATATGTGCCATTCAAGGCGCAATGGGGCGGAGACGCAAAGATGCAGAGGAAAGCCTTTGCCTTTGCGTCTCCGCTGTTTATCCACCCCGAGCGCGCAAAAACATGGATGCATTTTCAGAAAGAGCGGTTATGCAAGCCAGAATCGTCGTGCTGGCCGGAGACGGGATCGGGCCAGAGGTCACCAACGAAGGGAAGAAAATTCTCGACGCCGTAGGCCGAAAATTCGGTCACGCCTTTGTCTACGACCACCAACTGATGGGCGGTTGCGCCATCGACCAACTCGGCACCAGCCTTCCCGACGCCACCGTGGAGGCGTGTCTCCAGGCCGATGCGGTGTTGCTGGGGGCGGTCGGCGGGCCGAAATGGGATAATCCCACTGCGCCCGATCGACCGGAGCGCGGCCTGCTGGCCCTGCGCAAGGCGCTTAATCTCTTCGCCAATTTGCGGCCGGTGAAGGTGCATAAAGAGCTGATTCACGCCAGCACGATCAAGGAGTCGGTGTTGGAAGGGACCGACCTGCTGGTCATCCGCGAGCTGACGGGAGGCGCTTATTTCGGACCGCGCAAGGAAGCAGGGGAGGAAGGCTACGAAGCTTACGACACCATGCTCTACACGCGGCCGGAGATCGAGCGCGTGGTGCGGCTGGCCGCAGAGGCGGCGCGCGGCCGACGCAAAAAGCTGGCAAGCGTGGACAAGGCCAACGTGCTCGCCTCCAGCCGGCTGTGGCGCCGCGTCACCATCGACGTGATGAAGGAGTATCCGGACGTCAAGCTGGAGCATGTGCTGGTGGACGCCATGGCGATGCACCTGATCCGCCGCCCCGCCGCCTTCGACGTGATCGTGGCGGAAAACCTCTTCGGCGACATTCTCACCGATGAAGCCTCCATGCTGGCCGGCTCTATGGGGATGCTCCCCTCCGCCAGCCTGGGCGACAAGCAAAATAGCCACGGCCTTCCACTGGGATTGTATGAACCGATCCACGGCAGCGCGCCCGACATCGCCGGCAAGGGCGTCGCCAATCCGCTGGCGACCATCTTGAGCGTGGCGATGCTGTTGCGCCATAGCCTGGGGTTGGAAGCCGAGGCGCAGGCGGTCGAGCGCGCGGTGGACGAAGTGTTGGCCGCCGGCGTGCGCACCGGCGACATCGCCGACCCGGGCTGCGAAGTTGTGGGAACCGGCGTCATGGGTGACCTTGTAGCGGCAAGAATTTAAGACATTAGAAATTGTTTATGAACGAAGCGCAACAACAACGACTCAGCGCCAATATTCACCTGCTCGGTGACATGCTCGGCGAAACTATCATCGAGCAGGAAGGGCAGGCGGTCTTTGAATTAGAAGAGCAGATCCGCGGCCTGGCCAAAGCCTGGCGCGCCGGCGATGCATCGGCGGGCGAGGCCATTAAAGCCCTGATGCCTTCGCTCATCGAGGACCTGCCGCGCACCTTTGCGGTGCTCAAAGCCTTTACGACTTACTTCCAGTTGGTCAACCTGGCCGAGGACGAACAGCGCATCGAGATTTTGCGCGATCGCGCCCGCGAGGCGCAGATGACCGGCGTGCCGATGCGCGAGACGCTCTACGAGTCGATCGCCCGTTTACGCGACGAAGGGTTGTCTGCAGAGGACGTGCAGCGCATCCTGGACAACCTCTACGTGGTGCCGGTGCTCACGGCGCATCCCACCGAGACCAAACGCCAGACGATCCTCAACAAACTGCGCACCATCAGCGACACGCTCGAGCAGATCACCACGCCGGGGCTTCTGCCCAGCGAAGAACGGGAGCTGCGGGAGCAGCTACGCGAGGACATCGCCCTGCTCTGGCAGAGCGACGAGACGCGCGATCGACCGCCGACCGTGATGGACGAGGTGCGCACCGGCCTTTACTTTTACGAGGTCACTATCTTCAAGCTGATCCCCAAGATCTATGAAGAGCTCGAGCGCAGCCTGGCGGAGGTCTATCCGGGCGTCAAGTTCCGGATTCCACCCTTCCTGCGCTACGGCTCCTGGATCGGGGGCGATCGCGACGGCAACCCCAATGTCACCCTGAGCGTGACCGAAGAGGCGTTGCGCGCCATGAAGGAGACGGTGCTCAAGCAATACAACATCGCCATCGACGAGCTGTATCAGCACCTGATCCCGGCGACCACGCGCGTCAGCATCAGCGACGAGCTGCGAGCGAGCATCGCCGAGGACTTCAAGCTGGTGCCTGAAGAGGAAGTCGAGGTGTTGGAGCGCTTCCGCATGGAGCCGTATCGCCAGAAGCTGATCATGATGTTCCGCCGGCTGCGCGCCACGCGCGCCGAAAATGAGCGCCCTTGGGACGACCGCGAGCGCAACCCACGCGCGTACCGCAATGTGGATGAGTTCATGAACGATCTGCGCATCATCGAGCGCAGCCTGCTGGCGAACAAGGGGGAGCGCCTGGCGCGCGGTCGTTTGGCGAAGCTGATCCGTCAGGTGGAGGTCTTCGGCTTTCACCTGGCGACGCTCGACATCCGACAGCATTCATCTCGCCACCGCGAGGCCATCGCTGAAATCTTCGCCACCTATGGCATCTTCGCCGATTATCAGGCATTGAGTGAAGCCGATAAGATCGGCGTGCTCACGCGCGAGATTCACAACCCGCGGCCGCTGACCGCCCAACTTCATTTTTCAGAGCCGACCAACGAGACGGTGGCCCTCTTCCGCCTGATGCGACGCGCCAAGCATGAGATCGACGAAGATGCAGTGCAGACCTACATCATCAGCATGACCAATTCGGCGAGCCACGTGCTGGAAGTGTTGCTGCTCGCCAAGGACGCCGGCCTGATGGGGCGCATCGACATTGTGCCCCTTTTTGAGACGGTCAGCGACCTCGACGCTGCGGCGCAGATCATGGCGACGCTCTTTGAAAACCCCGCCTATCGTCGTCACCTCGAAATGCGCGGTTGGCGACAACAGGTGATGATCGGCTACAGCGACTCCAACAAAGACGGCGGCTACCTGCGCGCCAACTGGATGCTCTTCCTGGCGCAGCGCACGCTGGCGCGGCTGTGCGATCAGTTCAACGTTCAGCTTACGCTCTTCCACGGTCGCGGGGGCACGTTGGGGCGCGGCGGCGGCCCGGCCAATCGCGCCATTCTGGCGCAGCCGCCCGAATCGGTGCGCGGACGCGTGCGCCTGACCGAACAGGGAGAGGTGATCAGCACGCGCTATTCCAACTTTGCGCTGGCGCGTCGCCATCTGGAGCAGTTGGTCAACGCCGTGATCCTGACTGCAGGCAAACGCCCGCAATTCCCCAAAGAGGAGGAATGGGCGCAACGCATGGACAAACTGAGCGACATTGCGTTCCACAAATACCGTTCGCTGGTCACGAAACCGGGCTTCATCACCTATTTTCACGAAGCGACTCCGATCAACCATATCGGCGCACTCAACATCGGCTCGCGACCGGCGCGGCGCAAGGCCACGCAAGACATCAGCGACCTGCGAGCGATCCCCTG
>NZ_CAKZMJ010000024.1:7500-27500 GCF_937128415.1 uncultured Caldilinea sp. | reverse complement strand
GCGCGTCCGGGTTATCAGCCTCCCTTTGAGCTGATCGACTACACCGCCACCGTCGAGCATCGCGCCGGTCGCGGCATGTTTGCGGAGGCGACGGTCAAGGTGCGCGTGGGCGACCGCATTTTCCATGAAGTCGCCGAGGGCAACGGCCCGGTCAACGCGCTCAACCGGGCGCTGCGCAAAGCCATCCTGCCCTTCTATCCGCGACTGAGCAACATGCACCTCACCGACTACAAAGTGCGCATCCTCGACAGCGAAAGCGGCACCGCAGCCATGACGCGCGTGCTTATCGACTTCACCGACGGCGAGCGTCAATGGACCACGGTGGGCGCCTCCACGAACATCATCGAGGCGAGCTGGATTGCGCTTTCCGATTCAGTGGAGTATTTTATTCTTACGGACGCTGAACGCCATCAAGTGGAGATCACATTGCCGGAGATGGTGGCCGGAGACGACTAAACCGGGAGCCCAATTGCGCCTCGAGCGTTGTCTGTTGCGCAGAACGCACTGCGCAACAGACAACGACTTTCTTCCAGCCCTCTGTCTCGGCGCCTGGCCGTCAGGACCATCCGTCGCCATTGTCATCACTCATGTCGCCGGAAACAAGGGGTTACACCATATTGATCGTCGAAGACGAAGATACGCTGCGACAGGCGTGCTCAGACGTGCTGGACGCTTTTGGGTACCGCGTTTTGCTGGCGGCGAACGGGGAGGAAGCGGTGCAGGTGGTCAGGGCGCAGGGAGAACAGATTGACTGCGTCCTCCTCGATCTCACGATGCCCGGCATGAACGGAGCAGCCGCCTATGCGCAGATGCGAAAAATTAAGCCAGACCTGCGCGTGCTCGTCACCAGCGGCCATGACGTCGAAGACGCACTGCGACATTTTCCGAAAGGCAGCGCGTTCGAGTACATCCAGAAGCCCTACAGCATCTATGAACTTCATAGACGGCTTCAGGAGCTGCTGACCTCGCCTGCGTCGAGCAACGAAGCGTAATCCCGCCTTTGCTCATCCTCGTAGGGTGAATCGCATTCCATAATAGCGTTGCATGAAGATGCGCAACGCCTTATAGACGGGATCGTCCGACGCCATCGCCGAGAGCGTGGCGGCGTCAAGCCACAGGGCGCCTGCAGGCGGCGTAGAGTGCGGCGCATTGGCCAGATACACCACAGTTTCATCACCCGCCGCAGAGGGGAGGGCGTCCGGCGGAGTGGAGGATGGCGCTAACACGACGGCATAGCGCCGCCCTTTCCAGCAGAACGCCAGCCGATTCGGCGCGCGCTCAACGTCGGCAAGCCCCCATTCTCGCTCCAGCGTCACGCGCGCAAAGTCCTTGAGCACCTGTTGCAGAGCCGCATCGACGCGGCGCGGGGACATCTTGCGACGCACGGCCTCCATTGGTTGAATCACGCGAGCAGGATTGCCTTCGACAACGGAGCCGGCCGGAATCGACTGCGTGACCACCGCGCGCGAGTTGACAAAGGTCTCGTCGCCGATCTCAACGCCTGGGTGCAAAAAGACGCCCGCCGCGCACCAGACATAGTCGCCGATGGTGACGCCGGCCAGCTTAACCCAATACCCCTGCGTGAACGGCAGAAAAGAGCCGTGGGTGAAGACCATCGTGCGCGGCCCCAACGCCGAATAATAGCCCATCCGCACCGGCTCGTCGCAGTTGATCAGACACTGTGGGCCGATGTAGCACTGGTCGCCGATTTCGAGGTCAGAGGCGCCATAGATGAGGCAAAAGTTGGAAATCTCGCTCTGACGCCCGAGCCGCAATTTTCCGTCCAACCGGATCAGGGTGAATGCGCGCACCGCCGCATAGTCGCCTAGCTCGATCTCGCGCGCCATCACGCTGGCGAACCAACCGATGGAAACCCGCTTGCCGATGCGCGCGCGGCAGAACCGTCGCAGCAGCCACGGCTTCAAAGCCGGCGGTAGAAAAAAGATCAGCCCGAAGAGGAGCGTGCGCATCGTCATGGCGACATTGTATGTCGGTTGCGCAACATTTCCCAAAGCGACCTGCGCATTGGGGCGCCGTTCATTCCCGCCGCCTGGCCGCTCAATTTCCCATTTTCGCCTTTGCGTGATACGCTGCAAGACTTATGCTGATGCGTATTTTGCGCCGACTGCAGCCTTTTTTTGTGGCGCTGGCTTTGATCTTCATCGGCCTGCTCCTGCATGCGCAATGGGAGGAATTGCAGGGCTATGCGTGGCGCATCGACCCGCACTGGCTGGCGCTCTCTGCAGGGTTTATGATCGCAGCGTGGGCGGTCGAAGTTCTTTTATGGCTGCGCATGCTGGATGCGGTTGGAGGGCGCCTGCCGTATTGGGCGGCGCTGCGCATCTGGTTTCTCAGCGCCATCGTGCGCTACATCCCCGGCAACATCTGGCAGCCCATGTCGCTCACCTATCTTGCGGCGCGGCGCGGGGTGCAGATCGAGGCGACGTTGACCAGCATTCTGCTCTATCAAGTCATCACGATCTTCGCCGTGGGGCCGATCGCCGCCGCATATTTCCCGCTGACGGGGAACTGGGGGACGCTGACCGACGTATTCTACGAAGCGACGCCTGTGCTGGTCGCGCTGGGGTTGGCGCCGGCCATCGTTTTTCTGGTCCGGCCGCGCTGGCTGCTGGAAGGGATCAACTGGGGGCTGCATCGCATCGGGCGACCGCGCCTTCCCATCCACCTGTCGCGGGCGGCGCTGTTTTTCTTGTTTGCGCTCGGCGCGTTCGACTGGTTGCTCTGGGGAGCGGCGTTCTATGCGCTCGCCTTCGGCATCGGCGCGGCTGCATCGGGAGGAAACGAGTTTGCCATGCTGCATCTGCTCCCACTCTATCCGGTGGCGTATGCGATCGGCTTCCTGAGCTTTCTGACGCCGAGCGGGCTGGGCGTACGCGAAGGTGCGCTTTACGTGCTGTTGACGCCTCTCCTGGGCGGAGGCGGCGCCACGGTGCTGGCGCTGGCGATGCGCATCTGGACGACGTTCGGGGAAGTGGTTGCAGCAGGCGTCAGCGCACTTTTTCCCGATCGCGCCTCGGATGGGGCAGACAGGCGCCTTCCCATGGAAGAACCATCGCCCGTCCGATCGGAGTCGCCGAGGGAGAACAATGCGCTGCACCGGAAAACAACGTAGGAGATGACGGCTGCATTCATGGCCGGGGCCCATACGAAGACAACTGCGATAGTCTCGCTTTCATCTCATCGTGCGCGGCTGCTCGCCGCGATCCTGATCGCTTTCGGCCTGACCACGTTTCGTCTGGACTTTCAGAGCCTCTGGTACGACGAGGGAGTGACGGCCTTTCTTGCCCGGCAAGGCCCCCTTGCGTTGACGCAATGGACCGCCGGCGACATCCAACCGCCGCTCTACTATTACATCGCAGCGGGATGGGGGGCGCTGGCGGGCTGGAGCGAGTGGTCTTTGCGCTTTCCTTCCGCATGGTGGGTCACGCTGACCACAGCGCTGATGGCGGCGCTGACCCTGCGCCTGAGCGCCTCCAGATCGGCGGCGGCGCTGGCTGCGCTGCTGACCGCGCTGCATCCGCTGCTCATCTACTACGGCCAGGAAGCGCGCATGTACGCGCAGCTCACGGCGTTGGGCGTTCTGGCGGGCTATTTGCTTGTGCGCCTGGCCACTGCGTCAGCGTCTTCCTTATACGGATGGATTGCATTTGTCCTGGTCGGGGCCGCCGCCGTTTACACACATTATTTTGCCGTCTTTCTCCTCGTCGGCCTGGCGCTCGCCTTCACCGTCGATGTGCTTGTGCGCGAGACGCGGCGTCCGGCGGTGAAGAAGCTGCGGGCGCTTGCGCTCGCCGGCGCGGCGATTTTGCTGCTGTACGCGCCCTGGCTGGGCGCACTCTTCGGTCAACTGCGCAACGATCGCAGCTACTGGGAAGGAGCGCTCAAGCTGCAGGAGGCGATCGCAAAAGTCGCCGTCGCTTTCACCAGCGGGGAAACGGTCTTTGAACAGACTGCGCTCTGGCTGCTTGGCGGCTATGCGGCGTTGACGGCCATCGCCGTCGGTCGGCTCTGGCGCAGAGTCGACCAGGGGCGTCGGCTGCTCCTCTACGCCGGCTGCTGGCTGTTGACGCCGGTGATCGCCGTGTTGACGTTGGCGATGACCATTCCCAAGTTCAACGCGCGCTACGTCATGGAGGCGCTGCCCGGGCTGCTCCTAATTTGGGCGGGCGGCTTCAGCCTGTCGGGAAACACCCCCGCCTGGACGCCATGGTCAACCTTGCGTCGAGCGTCGACGCTTCTGCTGCTTCTCGGCTTTGTTTACGGCGCCGCCGGTTGGTTTTTCAATCCGGCCTTCAGCAAAGATCAATGGCGCCAGCTCGCCGAATTCTTGCGTCCTCGCCTGGCGGAAGATGAAACCGTCCTTCTGGTGAGCGGCCACGCCTGGCCGGTGTGGGAGTACTATGCGCCCGATCTGCCTGTGGTGCGGCTGCCGGCCCTCGACATCCTTGACGTAGACGCCGTGCTCGACTTTCCCACCACCGGCGCAGCGCTCCGCCGCGCCTTCGCCGAGGGGAGCGGCCTGCGCGGCGCGTGGCTGGTGACATGGCAGGCGGAGGTCGTCGATCCCAACGACGTCGTGCCGGTGCAGCTCGAACTGAGCGGCCGGGAAAAAGGACAGTCTGCGACGTTTCATGGCCTGGGCCTGCGCCGCTTCACCGGCTTCCGAGAGCATCGTTTCGTCGTGGAGCCGCCCATCGATGTCGCCGTCGATCTCGTTTTCGGCAATCAGGTGCTCCTGCGCGGCTACAAGGCGATGGACAACGGCGATCTGCTGCTTTTCTGGGAAAGGCTGCTCCCCGCAGGAGAGCCGGCGCCAGACCTGCACATGACGCTCGCCACGACGACCGCCGCAGGCGTTCCCGTGGCGACGACGCCGGAGCGCCGCCTCGCCGGCTACACCTACCCCTTTGCGCGTTGGCGCTCCGGCGAGATCGTTATGTCGCACGTGCCGGCGCGCACCTGGCTGGGCGCAGCCGAACCGACGCCCGGCGCCTATCGATTCACGCTGCGCGTTTTCGACATGAACGATCCGACTGCTTCGCCTCTGCCGCTTGCCGACGGACGCACTGAGGTCGAACTGGGGCCGGTCGAGGTCACCATCGAATAAAGCAGTCGACGCCGCCGACGCCTCTCCCCGGAAATTATGCCGGTGAAATCGATCGGTTTGCAGCGGGGTGGGCTTGGCGGCGAGCCGAGACGTGCGGTAAACTGGCGAAAAAGATAAAAAGGAGTCACAGTGTTCTGGAAGGTCGCCAAATTTGCATTTCTTGCCCTGACCCTGGGCATCACCTTCGTTGCTTTGAGCGCCTGTGGTCAACTCGAATTGCGTGCAGGGCCTTTGCTGACGAACGTTGCATTCTCCAAGAGCGAGATTTCTCCCAACGCCGACGGACAGGACGACGCCACGGAGATCGTATACACGCTGCGGCGAACCGCAGACGTCAGCATCTATTTTGAGAATGAAGAGGGCGAACGCTTCTACTTCCGCGAAAGTCGGCGGCGCTCCCCTGGAAACTACAGCGTGCTGTGGGGCGGCGTCGTTGACATCCCGGAGACGGTGGACTTCGGCTACGGGCCGGTGGAGATTCTCAGCCGCGTGCTGCCGGACGGCGTGTACCGTTGGGTGGTCGAGGCGAAAGAGGAAAACGGCAACGTCGAGGCGGTCTCCGGTCAAATCACGCTGCGCGACAGCGACACCGAGCTGCCGGAGCTGCAAAATTTCACCGTCGTGCCCGATGTCTTCCGCCCCAATCAAGACGGCCTGCTCGACGACCGCGTCTCCATCGGCTACTATCTCACCAAGGACGTGGCCTCGATCGTGCTCTTCCTGCGCGATCCGGAGAGGCCCGACCTGCGCTACTTCATCGCCGAATCGCCCGGCCTGGTCAAACCGACGGAGCGAGGCTATCACTCGTACAGCTACGACGGCGGCGTCGATCTCAACGCCGAGCCGCCGCCGGATGGCCTCTACGAGCTGGTCGGCGAGGCGCGCGACGCCGCCGGCAATGCAGTGCGCGTCGTGCGCACGTTGACCATCGAAGAGGGCGGCAAGCCGCGTGCAGACGTCGTCGGCGGCGAGATCGACTGGCAGGGCGAGAGCAACCGCGTCGTATTGCTCACCCTGGGCGATAAGCTTTGCTTCAAAGCCTACGTGGAGAACGAAAGCACCGTGCCTATCCGCACCAGCGGCCCCTGGCCAGGGCAGGAGTACCGCTTCGGCGAAAATTACAACACGCTGGCGATCGCGCACGATGAGCCAAGCTGGCTGCAACAGGACGGCGCCTGGCGCTTCGGGATCAACTTCGACACCACGGGCGTGGATTTTCCCTACCGCTGGGCGATCGGGCGCCAGGAAGACCTCGAAATGCGCCTGATCGACGGCGTCGAGCAGTGGTATCTGCCGCCCGGCAAGCGCGGCGAGGTGAGCGGCTGCATCGTGCTCGATGAGAGGCTGCCCGTCGGCACCCGTTTCTGGTGGGGTGGATTGATCCATCAGGGCGTCGCCGTCGTCAACAACAACATCGACCGCATTACTGTGCAATTGGGTGTGCCGTGAAGCGCCGGGTTCAGCTGGCCGCGATCGTCGTTTCCTACAACGTGCGCGACCTCCTGCGTCGGAGCCTGTGCAGCCTGACGCAGGCCGCCGTTTACGGCGTCGATTCGTTCGATCTTCAAGTCATCGTCGTTGACAACGCCAGCTGCGACGGCAGCGCCGAGATGACGGCGAGTGAGTTTCCGCAGGTGCGCCTGCTCGCCAGCCGGGAAAATCTCGGCTTCACGCGCGCCAACAACCTCGCCTTGCGCGAACTCGGCTTTTCCACAGCGGTTGCGCTGCCAACGGCGCATCCCATCCAACGGCGAGCGCCCGCCGCCCATCCCGTCAACGCCCCAGAGCGCGACGTCGCGCCAGCGAACGCCCGCCCCGACTATGTGCTGCTGCTCAACCCAGACGCCGAGGTGATCGACGATGCGCTGCCCAGGCTGGTGAACTTTCTGGAGCAGACGCCGCACGCCGCGGCGTGCGGCGCGGAGCTGCGCTACGGCGACGGTTCGTTTCAACACAGCGCCTTCCGGTTCCCCGGCGTCCTCCAGGTGCTGTTCGACCTCTTTCCGCCGCTCGGCGTCCCCGGCGGTCATCGTTTGCTCAACAGCCGCCTGAACGGACGCTATCCGGCCGCCTGGTGGAGTCGTGGGGAACCCTTTCCCGTCGATTTCGTGCTGGGCGCCGCCATGATGGTGCGCGGCGCGGCCATCGATGCGGTCGGCGGCCTGGATGAAGGGTATTGGATGTACTGCGAAGAGATGGACTGGTGTCGGCGTTTCTGGCGCAGCGGCTGGAGCGTTTACGCGTTGCCCGGCGCACGGGTGATCCACCATGAAGCGCAGAGCAGTCGCCAGCGACGTTGGGACGCTCAGGTTCAGCTGTGGCGCAGCCGCTTTCGTTTCTATGCAAAATATCGCGAGGACTTCCCACCCGGCGCGCTGACGGCGATCCGTCTGCTGGTGCGCGCCCGCATGGCCGGAGAGGCGAGGCGCCTTGAAGCTCGCTTCGCGGCCGGAGAGCTGGACGGCGTGGAGCTGGCGAAGGCGCTGGCTGCGCTGGAGGCAATTTCCCGCAGCGCTGCGTCGCCCATGCAAGGCTCTTCAAGGAGCGACGATATCTGATGGAAAGTGACGGTGGGTGCGGCTTCCAGCTGCAGGTCCTCACCCTAGCCCCTCTCCCAGTGCTGGGAGAGGGTGAGAAGGGAACGCGTACCTTTGTCCTGCATTGAGCATGCGAGCATGAGCCGAGATGACGCAGTTGGCTGCAGTGATCCTGACCTACAATGAAGCCCACAACATCGAAGCGTGCATCGCCTCGCTGCGCGAATGCGCAGACGTCGTAGTGGTCTGGGATTCAGGCAGCACAGACGACACGCCAGCGCGCGCGCTCGCCGCCGGCGCGCTGGTGGTGCAGCGCCCCTTTGACAACTACGCGGCGCAACGACAGGCCGCGCTTGACGCCATCGACGCCGAGTGGATCTTCTTCGTGGACGCAGATGAGCGAGTCACGCCGGCGCTCGCCGCCGAGATTGCGCAAGCTCTTGAGGAGTCTGCGCACTCCTCCGAAGCGCCTGTCGGCTACTGGGTTCCTCGTCGCAACCTGATCGTCGGCCATGAGATGCGCGGGGGCGGCTTTTTCCCCGACTACCAGCTGCGGCTCTTGCGCCGCGGGGCGGCGCGCTACGCGCCGGATCGCCAGGTGCACGAGATCGTCGAGTTGGCCGGACGCGACGCTCATCTGCGTCACCCGCTGATTCACTTCAACTATCTTTCCTGGGAGCAGTTTCACCGCAAGCAGCGATCTTACGCCGCCTATGAGGCGCGCATTCTGGCGATGCGAGGAATTCGTCCTCGCCCTCACAACTTTGTTCTACAGCCGCTGCGCGAGTTCTGGCGACGCTTCGTCACGTTGTCGGGATGGCGTGACGGCTGGCAAGGGGTGCGCATCGCCTTCTGGTTGGCATGGTACTATGGGTGGATGCCTTATGTCATCTTACTGCGGCATCCGCAGCCGGAACCCACCGACTAGACAACCGCCGGCAGGGTGAAGTAGAAGCGGCTTCCCCCTTCGGGAAGGCTTTCGGCGCCCACCTCGCCGTTCAGCTTTTCAATGATGCGTTTTACAATGGATAGCCCCAGCCCATAGCCTTTGCGCCGTTCGCTCGTCTGCATGCGCAACATGGGCTTGAAAAGGAACGTGGAATCCTCCGGAACGCCCGGCCCATTGTCGGCCACCCAGAAACGCACCTTGTTCGGTTCAGGGAAGTCATAGCCTAATCTCAGCACCGGAGGGTCGCCGCCGTATTTCAACGCATTGACGACGTAGTTGTACCAAACCTCTTCCAGCCAGGGGCCATATCCCAGCGCAGCAGGCCACTGATCGGGCAGATGAATGACGGCGCCGCGCGCCGTGCTCATAAACTCGATGCGGCTCAACGCCTCTTGCACGATCATGCCCATGTCCACCGGCTCGATCTCGACATTGGTCGCACCGCGCACGCCGGCCAGCAGGAGCAGCGAATCGATGATGTGGTTCATGCGCATGCTGTTGTCGACGATCTGTTTCAGATAGAGATCGGCTTCTTCGGGGTGCAGAAACTCAAAATTTTCGCGCAGCATGTCTGCGTAGCCGGCGATCACCGACAACGGCGTCTTGAGGTCATGCGCCACAGTGTGCGCAAAGGCGTCCAGCTCTTCGTTGCGCAGACGCAGCTCCTCCGCCTGACGATTGAGATGCTGGAAATAACGGGCGTTTTCGATGGCGATCGCCGCCGACGCCGCCAGCGTTTCGCTCAACGTCTGGTCGATGTCCGTAAACACGCCGTTGCGTTTGTTGACCAGCTCCAGGACGCCCACCACGCGCTCCGGCGCGCGCATCGGCGCAGCCAACAACGTGCGCGTCTGAAACTTGAGCTTGTCGTCGCTGGCCGCCGAAAACCGCCAGTCGCGCATCACATCATTGACGATGACCGTCTCTCGATGGGCGAACGCCCAGCCGGCGATCCCCTCTCCAGGCGCCAACGGGACGTGCCGCGGCTTGATGTATTCGCCATTGGCGAAGATGGCGACGCATTCCAGCAATTCCTCCCCGCCCTTTCCCTGCGTCAGCAGCCAGACGGAGCTGCCCTCGGCGTCGGTGAATTCACAGATGCTTTTCACCAGCTGCAACGCAATCTGTTCTTCGTCCAGAGTTGAGGTGAAAATCTGCGTCGCCCGATTGAGCAGGGCCAGTTTGCGGTTCTGACCATACAGATCCTCGACGATAGCTTCGCGTTCGGTGAAGCGGCGATGCTGGCTCAACACGCGCTCGATGATGGCGGGAAGCAGCTGAATATGGCTGGCGTCTTCGCTTTTGATGACGAAATCGGCGACGCCCAGGCGCATCGCGTCGATCACCACGGCGGCGTCGTCCTCCGCAGCCACCATAATGGCCGGTGGACGCAGCTCATTGGCGGCCAACCGGCGCAAGATTTGCAGCCCGTTTAATTCCGGCGACGTGTAATCCAGGACGACCAGGTCATACGGGCGCTGCTCCAAAAGAGCCATTCCATCTAACCCATTCAGGGCGAGGTCGACGACAAAGCCCTCCTGCTCCATGCGCTGTTTGAACAGGTGCGCCAGCGTCGCATCGCCCTCAATACAGAGCAGACGAGGGCGGCTTTCCTGGGTCGATTCATGCGTGAGCGTCTTCAACGAAGGTGGTATCGCCATGACGTTTAACCCTGATTAAGTTCTGCGTTGCTTGCTCGAATGTGTCATCATGGCTGATGACGAAAAGCTGGTTGAAGCCGCGGACGGTCATGATCTGCTGGGCGAGCGCCTCGCGGCGTGCGCTGTCGAGGTTAGCGGTCGGCTCGTCGAAAAAGGCGATGTTGAGATTGCTCATTTCACGCACCAACGCCAATCGAACCGCAAGGGCGGCGCTCATCTGCTCGCCGCCGGAGAGCTGTCGGAAGTTGCGTTCCATGCCGTTGGTCATCAGCCTGACGCCGTAGTCCGTTCCCCACGTCAGCACACGGCTGTGGTCTTCCATCAGCTCGCCAAAAATGGTCGCCGCTGCTTCGCTGACCTGACGCACGATCGCTTCCGTGACAAATGGCCCCGCCTGTTTGATCGCCGCACGGATGTTCTCCAGCGCTTCTTTTTCCCGAAGCAGGCGATTGCGCCTGGTTTCAAGCGCCCCGTGCTCTGCTTGCGCCTGTCGCAGCACCGTCAGCCGCGCCTCGTCGTTCGCCTGCGCCGTTCGCAACAGGTCGATCGTGGCGATCAATTTCCCCAGTTCTTCGCGGAGTCCACGATCTGCCAATACTAACTGCTCATAGCGAGATTGGTCAAACGCCGCGCAGGCTTCTTGCAAAGCTTTGCGACAGGCGATCAGCTCGGCCTCCGCCTTGGCCAGCGCCGTCTCGGTCTCTTGCAGCTCCTGGATGCGCTGCGCCAGCCGTTCTGCAGCCTGACGATGAAGCAGGACCGCCTCGTAGGCCGCCTGGTGCTGGCTGAGCGCTTCTGCATTGGCGCGCAGCGCCGCGTCCAGATCGCCGACCTCGGCAAGCGCAGCCTCGAGCGCATTCGCCTCCGCCTGGGCGTCCAGCCGCTGGCGTTGCGCAGTTGCAAGCTGCTCTTCCAACGTCGGTCGCTGCGCCGCACGCGCTGCGGCGACGGCGCTGCGGCCTCGCGGGTCGCCCAATGCAGCCAGCGCCTCGCGCAACGGTCCAAGGCCGGCAACTTCTTTCGCCATCTGCTCACGTGCGACGGTCAGCTCGCTCAGATCGCGTGCAGCGGCGGTCAAATCCTCCTCGATGCTCTCCAGCTCAGCCGCGCGCGGGAGCTTGGCCCATGCCTGTTGAAGGCGAGTGCGCTCCCTTTCCAGCGCCGCAACCTCGCGCTCCTGTTCGGCGAGGCGTTCCTGCAATCTGGCAATCTCGCCCTCCAGTCCATCGATCTGCACTCCGTTGCGCGTCAACAGATCGCGACGGCGCTCCGGAGTGAGCGGCTGTTCGCAAACGGGACACAGAGCTGCCTCGACATTTTCCAGCGCCGCACTCTGCTGGCGAAGGTTGGCGACCTCTGCACTCCACACAGCCAGCTGTGCGCGCATCTGCTCGAGCGCAGCGGACTTCTCCGTCAACTGCTGGGCAATCGTCTGCCCTTCCGCCTCTAGAGCGCAGGCGCGGGCAAGGCCGGCGGCGATGGCGTCTCGACGTTCCAGCAGCCTGGCGCGCTTTGCCTGCGCTTCCTCGAGCCTGCGTTCCAGCTCCGCCGCCTGCAGTTGAATGCGCTCCAACGCCGCTATCTGCCTGTCCAACGCCTCTTGTTGTTGCACGGCGTCGGACAACTCGAGCACAATCGCTTCAGCCTGGGCGACTTCCGCCAGCTCGCGCTCCAATTGTTGACAGCGCGCATCCGCCAGCGCAAGCCGTCTGTCGAGCTGCGCCTTCTTTTCCAGAAGCGCCTGCCGTTCATTCACCTTGCGTTGCAGCGCTGCGCGCTCTTGTTGCGCGGCGAGGTGCGCCTCATACCCCGCCTGATGGGCGGCGACGACGGCTGCAGCCTGCTCCGACTCTTTGCAGGCTTGCTCGGCGCGGGCGCGCTGCGCAACCAGATTGCGCACAGCCTCTTCCTGGCGGTTCACATCTGCGCTGCGGGCGTCGATGACCGCTTTTTGCGCCTCCAACAAGCTGCGCTGCTCCTGAAGCTTTTGGAGCCGCTCTTCGAGCGACAGGCGCGTCTTCTCCGCCTCCGCAATTTCATGGCTGCGCTGCGCCGTCTTCTGTTCCAGTGCGGGGAGCTCCTCGAGGCGGGTGGCGAGGATGGCCAACTCGCGCTCCGTTTCGGCCAGTCGCTCCTCCAGGCGTCGCACCGGCTCGCGCAGACGCTCAAAGGCTGTGCTGTAATCGTCCACCTGCAGCAGCGCATCGAAGATCGGTTTGCGCTTGGCGGGAGTTTCCAGAAAGGCCGCCGTCAGCGTCCCTTGCGCCACGCCCAACGCATCGTTGAAGAGCCGCGTCAGGTCCACAGAAGGATCGGCGAGCGTATGACGGCGCACAAATGCAAGCACATCGGCCTTGCCGTCGCAGATCTTCAGCTTCAATTCCTCATCGTAGACAAAGTACGCGTTGCCCCCGCCAAAACGCCGTTCGACCCGGTAGAGTCGTTCATCGTAATCGCTGCGGAAGAGGACTGCAATGGAGCCTGTGGTGGCGCCCTCGCGCACAAATTCCTTCACAGTATAGGGGAGTGCGTCGAAGAGGGCGTAGCCGATCGCCTCGATGATCGTGCTTTTGCCGGCGCCGTTATGGCCGACAATGGCGTTGACGCCTTCGGTGAAAGTGATGCGGGCGCGCTCGTAGCTCTTTACGTTTTCCAATTCCAATGCGACGATCAACATGCAGGCAATCTTCCCACAAACGACGCGTTTTGACAATGCGCCTGTGGACCCTCTCAGGTGATTTCTTGTTCTGCGCCATCGAGCTGGCGCAGAAGCCCGCTAAGCTCTTCCAGAATTGCATCCGCCGACGCGTTGCTCAAGGAGAGCTGTTTGAGCGCCAGTGCAGCCTGCGCCCATCGATCTGCGTTGGCCGCGTAGCGCACATCGCGGCGAAACAGGCCGGCAAGCACCTGCCTTTCCAGTTCGCCGCGCGGCAGGGGTTGCCCCGCATCGAGCGGCTGCTCGGCGCTCTGCACGAGACTCTTCACCTGCAAGGCAAGCGGTCGAAACGCTTTCCGCACCAGCGCCTCAATGGCGGTCACATCCAGCGCGCGACGGTCGAACGGCAGCACGCCGGTCAGATACAGCTCAATCACGGGCGGGCCAATCTCGTCTCGCTTTTCGGCGAGTTCGGACGTCAGCTCCAGCGCTTTGCGTTCGACGAACGCTTCCAATTGGCCCATCAGGTCTTCCGGGGAGCGGGCGTGGTCGGTTTTGTAGCTGTAGCGACGAAAGGCGCGACGCGGAGGGTTGCCGAGCTTCACCTCATGGGGCGGGCCGCCGGCGTTGCGCCGCACCGTGTCCACTTCGACCCACCAGTAGCCGCGTGGATTCCACATTGCCTCCGCGCTCGAACAAGCTTCAGGGCTGCCCGGATTGTATATCCAGTCCTCTAATTGAAACGGCTTATGGAAGTGGCCTAACGCCACATAGTCGATGTGCGGACGCAGCGGCGACCACTGACGAAAGCTGACGCCGCCGGCCTTATCGTCAAGCTGACCTTCGACGCCGGCGTGGGTGACAAAGATGCTGTACTCGACGCCTTCCTTCGGCGTCGCGGCCAGGGCCTCGGCGTAGGCCTTGAGCGCCGCGCCGGTGCCGGCGCCAAAATAGCGCATACCATAGATGCGCACGCCCGGTTTGGGCTCGTAGTAGGCTCCCTGCCGTCGTTTCGCATCCCATGGTTTCAAGATAAAGCCGTGCGGCTCCACTTCAGCGTCGAGCAGGATGATCAAATCTTGCAAGGCAAGAAATTTCATCCACCCAATGACGTCGTCGTAATAGGCGCGTTCGTGATTGCCCTCCACGGCAATGCACGGAATGCCTTTGTCGCGCAGACGGCGCAACCCTCGCATCGCCTGGTTGAGCGTGAGCGCATCGATGGATCGTTTGTGAAAGAGATCGCCGGCCAGGATGACAAAATCGACCGGCCCTTGCAGGTCTTCGTCGAACGCAATGCGCCGCCCATCGCGGCGTGGGGAATATTCGCCGATCGCCTTGTCGATGACAGCGTTGAAGGCGGCGGCGAAGTCGTTGAAACGTTCTTTCAGGCCATACTGAAGATAGCCGAGGTGAATATCAGCGCAATGAAGAAAGCGCGTTTTCATAGATGCTCCGCCTCCACTGCCCGGGGGTTGTCAGGAAGACCGCTACATCGTTTCATTTCAAGCCGTTGCGTCCTCTGTCAATCGTTTGCGCATGGTGATCAAGGTGCGGACAGGCACGAATCCGCGCAGATGCAAATAATCGATGGCGCTGCGATGCTCGGTGCTGAGGTTGATGCGAATCGGCCAGCGCGGATATTCCTGTAAACGCCAGAGCGCCCAGTCGATCAGGAGACGATCGAAAACGCCGTACTGCTCAGGCCGCGTCCAGAGATGGAGCACATGCTCCCCGCGCCACCTGCGCGCATTGAGCAGAAGCGCAGCTTCAAACCGAGACGAATTGCGAATGGCGCGGCGATACAGAACGTTGCGTCCCAACGTGCGCCAGAACCATTCGCTGAGCTGCTCCTCGAAGCGAGCTTGGAAATCACTGCGCCGAATGGAGCGCCACCACTGCGCCTGCGCGCCGAGCTGATGATTGACCAGCTCGTACAGCGGCTGCCATTCGGAGGCGGAAAACGGCTTGAGCCAGGGATGAATGGGCTGCTCGCCGACCAGCGGCGCATGCGGCGCACGCAGCTCCACCATCCCGCCTACAGGCTCAAAGCCAAAGCTTTCGTACAGATGGCGGGCAATCTGGTTCGATTCATACACCTGGAGCACAGCCCACAGGCCGCCCGCGCGCGTCGCATAATTGAGCGCCGCCTCCATCAAACGCCGCGAGATGCCGCGCCCTCGAAATGCAGGAGAGACGGCGACGTTGGCAATCTGCCAGCGCGTGGCGTATTTGTCGGCGCGCTGCACCGTGATGTTGCCGACCACGTGTCCCTGTTCGACCCAGACAAAACCGTTCAGCATGTCATTCCATTCACCGGCGCCGCGGCTGAGCGTCCCGAGCAGGCCTCCGAAATGGCTCATGGCGCGCATCTCGCGCAGCGCCGCCGTCCCGCGATCGTCCAACTCGTTCGCAAAGGAGATGGAGATCAGCTCGGCGACGGCGCGCAGATCTCGGCTGATGTCGAAGGGTCGAATCCCGGTCTCCAGTCGCTGATCGTACTGGTAACCGGGAACGGGAATGACGGCCATAAAAATTTATGAAAACTAGTTAAGCCGATCGAAGCGCTTAGACTATCGACCGACGCCTGTAGGGCAAGGCTACATGGCCACGCGCACCAGCGCCGGACGCAAGACGCGCCCCTTGAGCGTATAACCGGCGCGCAACGTTTCAAGAATGTGGCCGCTCTCCACAGTCTCGCTCGGCGCGCTGGAGATCGCTTCGTGAAGCATCGGATCGAAGGCGCCGTCGGTCGGGATGGGCGCCAGCCCCTCTTCTTCGAGCACTGCGTAGAACTTGCGCCGGATTTGACGCACGCCTTCCACCCAGGCCTCCCACGTTTCATCGCCCTCAGGGGCGTGCGCCAACGCCAGGTCGAAGTCGTCCAACACCGGCAACAGTCGCCGAATGATATGGGCGCTGGTGCGCTCCATCTCTTCGGCGAGCTGACGCTCCTGGCGTCGGCGACTGTTCTGGAATTCCGCCGCCAGACGCTGTGATTTTTCGGTGATGTCGGCGCATTGCTGCCGCGCCTCCGCCAGCTCCGCCTCCAGGCGAGCGACAGTTTCCAACAGAGCGTTCACATCGACTTCCGGCGCCGGAGCGGCCTCTTCGCTCGCTGGTTCGGAAAGGGCGCTTGCAACTTCCTCTACCAATTCAGTTGGAGCGCTCTCCGCATTTGGTCCGATTCCGGTCGATTGCATTTCCTCTGTGTGTTTCTCGGTCATAATTCTCTCTGGCACCTCCTGTCAAATTATTGTTGTTCGGAAACGCATAAGCGTCTCCTGCAGATTTTTGAGTCTATGCGGACTCTTCGCCGCTATCTTCCAGGAAACGGGAAGACAATCGTCATTGCGAAATTTTGTTCCATACCAATTCTAATTTTAATCGCCCCCGTAGATTTCTTCAAGCTTTTCACTCATAATGCACGAAACAAAGCGGACCACGCCGATCGTTCGACCGTAGCGCATGCGCACCGGCCCAATGACGCCGAGCAGGCCAGAAACTCGATCGCTGGCGCCGTAGCGTGAAAGCACGACGCTCACGTCACGCAATTCTGCATACCGCCCATCACCTGAAATGAGGACGTAAACGTTGCCGCTGTCCGGCAGATCTTCGGCGATTTGCTCGATCAGGCCAGGGTCTTCGAGGACGCGCACGATGCGTCGCGCGCTCTCGCGCTCGGCGAATTCCGGGGCGCTGAGCACCTCCGCCAGGCCATCGCGGAAAAAGAGCGCGCCATCGGTCTGCTCGATGCGTCGCATGGCTTCCAGGGCGACCTCGGCCACCTGTTGCGCAAAGGGCGTCAGCGACGCCATGCGCGCGGCGACGCCGACGCTGTCCAGGCCACCGAGCTGGTCGTTCAGCTCGTTGCTGATCCGGCTCAGTTCATGCTGCTCCATCGGCTGGTCGAGGTCCAAAATCTGTTGCTTGACCGCCCCCTCTTGCGAGACCAGCACCAGCAAGACTTTGGTGCCCTGGATGTGAACCAGTTCCATGTGTTTGAAGGTGCAGCGCGCCACACGCGGAGGCGTCGCCACCGCTGCGCTTTGGGAGGCGCGCGCCAGAACCGCCGTGCTGGTGCGCAGCCACTGGTCCAGTTCGGCCGGCGCCTGGCGAAACTGAAGCCGAATCGTCTCCTGTTCCTCCGGAGGCAGCTCCAGATTGGACAGGAGGTAGTGGACAAAAAACCGGTAGCCCAGATCTGTGGGAATGCGGCCTGCGCTCGTGTGTGGATGGGTGAGCAGCCCCATGCGCTCCAGCGCCGCCAGATCGTTGCGAATCGTGGCGGGGCTGACGCCGAGATCGTAGCGCCCCACGATGCCTGCGCTGCCCACCGGCTGGGCGGTCTGTACGAATTCTTGAATGACAATCCGCAGCACCTGCCGTTGGCGCTCGGAAAGTGAATCGATGGATAGTTGGTCTTCTGGCATGGTTTCCTATCTGCTCAATATGCGTTCCGGTTGGTGCCGAAGATCGTCTGCAACACAGTGCGCAACAAAATCATGATGTCGAGGCCGATCGACCAATTTTCGATGTACCAGAGATCGTACTTCGTGCGTTCGACGATCGACGTGTCTCCTCGCAGCCCGTTGACCTGCGCCCAGCCGGTCAGGCCGGCCTTCTCGCGATGGCGATCCATGTAGCGAGGAATGATCTGCCGGAACTGCTCGACATAGACGGGGCGCTCTGGCCGCGGGCCGACCAGGCTCATCTCGCCGATCAAGACGTTGATGAGCTGCGGCAATTCATCGATGTTGAAGCGCCGCATGAAAGCGCCCAGCTTGGTCTTGCGCGGGTCGTCGGGCGTCGTCCAGCCGGGGCCGTCGCTTTCGGCGTCCTGACGCATCGACCGGAACTTGATGATCTTGAACGGCTTGGCGTCCAACCCCATGCGCTCCTGCGTGTAGAAGACGGGGCCGGGGCTGTCCAGCTTGATCAGCAGCGCGATCAAAAGCATGAAGGGGCTGAGCAACACCAGCCCAATGGCGCTGAGCACGATATCCATCCCGCGCTTGACGGTCAATTTCCAACCTTGCAGCGCCACGTCGCGGATCGTCAACAGCGGCAGGCCGCCCAGGTCGCCGATCGTGACTTCGCTGGCCATGATCTGGAATACGTCTGGGAAGACGCGAATGCCCACCTTCTCGCGCTCGCACAGGCTGATGATGTTGACGAGGTCCTGATGGCTGCTCTCCGGCAGGCCGATGATCACCTCGTCGATGGCGTAGCGGTCGATCAGCGTCGGCACATCGGCGAGCGAACCCAGCAGCGGGGCGTCCAAACCCTGCAACGCGCGCTCCCCTTTGCCGGCGTCGACGACGCCCACGACCTGATAGCCCAGCTTGGGATGCATCTTGATCTTTTGGAGGAGCATCTGCCCCACCTCGCCGGCGCCGATCAGGAGCACGCGATCGTCGCCGATGCCGCGCGCCTGCGCCCACCACTGCAGTTGCGCATGAATGACGCGGCCGACGGTGTCATAGACCATGGTCAGCCCGGCGCCAAGCAAGACAAAGGCGCGATGGTACTGAAAATCGCGCGCAAAGAGCGTCAAAAGCGCCACGGTGAACAACATGGTCAGCAGGTTGTAGGTGACGACCTTAAAAAACTCGTCCAGATGGGTCACCGGCCGACGTCGCTGATACATGCGCTGGCTAAAGTAGATAAGGCTCATGACCCCCATGTAGACGCCGGGCAACAGCAAAAACTCTCCGAATTCGCCGATGATGAATTCGGGATTGCGCTTGAGCAACCAATAGGCGGACCAGAACCCCAGCCAGATGCTGGCGAGGTCCACCACCGCCAGCGTCGCCATGAAGAAAAACTGTGCGCGCTTCAGCACGCCGGGCCGGCTTGACCGTCGCACAACGTATTCGGTTGGCGTAGTTCGATCCGAAATGCTCTGTTGCATCTACCTGCCGTCCACATTGACTCGCTGCATCGACGACGCATCCTCGAGACGCCGATCTCTGGTGCAAAAGCGCCAGAGATGTCGCCCTACATCCAATGCCCCTTTGCCCACGATTCCGAGCAGGATCGCCTTATCCAGCGCCCAGTTGGTTTCCCGTCGATAGTGCTTCTGGTAAAAAAGCCACATCGCCTCGTAAAAGTCGATGCGCGACTTGCTGCTTTGGCTGCTGGCCGCTTCCTTCACGTGCGTGATTTCCACCTCACCATTATACCAAATCTCCCAGCCGGCATCCTTGATGCGCTTGGCCCAATCCAGGTCTTCGCCGTACATAAAAAAGCGCTCATCCAACAGCCCCGCCTGCAGGATCGCCTCGCGGCGCACCTGCATGTAGGCGCCGACGACCGAATCGACGGGGTGCACGCTGTCTTCTGGCAGGTATTCCAGATTGTAGGCGTTGAAGCGCCGACTCTTCGGGAAGAGTCGGCTCAGGCCTGTCATCCGATAGAAGCTGACCTGTGGGGTGGGAAAACTGCGGCGACAGGCGCGATCCAGGCTGCCATCCGGGCGACGCACGCGCGGCCCGGCGACGCCGATCGTAGGGTGATCGTCCATGAATCGCACCATTTTCGCCAATGTCGTCGGGGACAAGATCGTGTCTGGATTCAGAAGAAGCACGTAGCGCGGCAGGGCTTGCGGGGGCGACGGATTTTGTGGATCGAAGCCCAGCGCGCGCAAGGCAACGTTGTTGCCGGCGCTGTAGCCGATATTGGCAGGATTGACCATCAACCGGACGTCGGGAAACTCGCTGCGCACCATGGCGACGCTCTCGTCGCTGCTGGCGTTGTCCACGACGATCACCTCCACACGGAGTTCATGCTGACTGGTCTGGATTGAGCGCAGGCAATCGCGCAGCAAGGTCGCCGTGTTGTAATTCAAAATCACAATCGCCAGGTCCGCCGACGATTGAATCGAGCGATCCGACGCAGCAGGCATGGACGATTTCGCCCCAAATTCCTCTGATTGCACCACCGTTTGCAAACGCGTCATCTCCATTGTAGCACGGCTCATTTCAGGCCGAAATTGAGTCAGATCGATTGGCCGCCTTTGGCGCGACGCATCGCAGCCTCAATGGTGCGTTCAATCGTCGTCGGCTCC
>NZ_CAKZMJ010000024.1:0-5000 GCF_937128415.1 uncultured Caldilinea sp. | reverse complement strand
ATACGCACGCAGCAAAAAGTGCGTCTTTGTGAAGATCGATCCCAACGTGCGCGAGGACACTACGGCGGGCCGGCTGACGCTGCATGCGCTGCAACGGCGGGGGTGGCGCTTCAGCGCAGAGCAGATTCAATTCAAAAACACGGCGTTCACCGACCTGCGCATGGGTGAAGACGCGTTGCTGGCGGCGATGAAAAGCAAATGGCGCTACAACATCCGGCTGGCGCAGAAGCGAGGGGTGCGCGTTCGCTGCGGCGAGGAAAAAGAGCTGGACGCATTCTATGCCCTGTACGCCGAGACGGCTCGACGCGATGGCTTTCTGATTCGGCCGGCCGCCTATTATCGAACGGCGTGGCGGGCCTTCCTGGCCGCGCAGCGCGAACCGGGCAATCCGGCCGGGGGCGCCCTGCTGCTGGCCGAACATCCCGACGATCCGGAGCCGGTGGCCGGCCTCTTCCTGTTGCGCTACGGAGCAACCGTCTGGTATTTCTACGGCGCCAGCAGCGATCGTCATCGTCGCGACATGCCCAACTACCTGCTGCAGTGGGAGGCGATGCGCTGGGCGATCGCCCAGGGCTGCACCCTCTACGACTGGTGGGGCGCGCCGACGCAGCCGGACGACCCCGCCGATCCGCTGCAGGGCGTCTGGCAGTTCAAACAGGGCTTTGGCGCAGAATTTCAGCCGCACATCGGCGCCTGGGACTATGTAATTTCGCCGCTCGGCTATCGGGCGGTCACGCAGGCGCTCCCCTTCGCCCTCTCTGCGATGCGATGGGCTAGGGAATGCGCCGAATCAGGCAGAGCTGTCCCGCCCCGAACAGGATCGCCAGCAGAGAGACCAGGACGCTGACCAGGTCGATGGCAAACGGGGCGGTCCGGGCGCTCTCCTCGCTCCAGGCGCGCACCTGCTCGATCTGGGCGCTCCAGGCGTCCACCCTCGCCCTCAGGCCCATCAGTGTGCGAGAGGCTCTCTCTATGCTCGCTTCGATTTGAGAAACGTCGAGCGTCGACTCCGCCGTCAAGATTTGCAGCTCCGTCACAAGTGCATCGAACTCGGCGAGATGCCGGTCAAACTCCTGCAACTCGGCTGTAAAGGTCGGCGCCTCAACGCCCGGCAGTCGGTTGAGCTGCTCGAGAGAGGCGTTGAGGGCGACCAGGCTCGTGCGCACATTGATGAGCGTGGAGCGGGCCGAGGCAATCGAAGGCGCCACGCGGGACCGGATCATTTCCTGAATCTCTGGCGCTCCTCCGTTCACCGTTTTCCCCAGGCGCTCGCGCACAGTTTCCATCACGGCGTCGGCTCTCGTAATTTGCTCAGAAAGCGCACCCCCTGCTGCGCCGGCATAGGCCGCCTCTTGCGCGAACGTTTGGAGCACGGCCACGGTTGCGTCGGTGGCCGGTTTGCGCACCGCCCACACGCCGATCAGCGCAGCGAGACAAAGGAGCAGGCCGATCACTGCAAGGAATAGCGTGATGGTGTGAACAAGACTGCGCAACATGCGATTCCGCCTTTCTACAATTTAGAGCAGAGACTTTGTGATGAGGCGTTTCTCTTATTCTTGCGCCAAAGGGACCTTCAGAAGATTCTGTTTGCATCTATCGGCAACACCTGCGCGTTGACTACAATCGGGCGTTTCAAGTCGGACGCCAGATTGGCGGCCAGATTGCGCAGCGGAGGCAATACGCCAGATCCTTCGAGGGTCACAAGCACGGCTTCACCCTGGACATCGGCGGCAACGACAAAATAGGACGCTCCATCGAGTCACGTTTAGACGGCCTTCAACGCCGAGCGATCTTCGAGCGCATCTTTCACCACAGTGTAGGTGGTGATCGATCATCGGGGTCGAAGCCGATTTTGTGCGCCAGGGCGCGCAGGTTGCGATCGGATTGCATAACTCCTCGCTGCTGTTCGCACCCGAAGTCGATGGACTGGAGAAAAAAGTCTGGACGCATTATACGCTGTCCAACGCCAATAGAACATATCGCCGCCGAACTTTCTTTTCGCACGCGCTCTTACACATGCGCTCTCTCCTTTGTGTTATACTGTCCGATCGACAATGTAAAAGAATCGGGATGCAGGAGCGCCCCAGGGGTGTTCATGGTGGAACAATTGAAGGCAGGGAATTGAGCAGGAAACGCACGGTCCAAAATCGCAATTCGATAGCGCATCGCCCACGCGGCGGCCAGCCTGAGCGCAACGAACATGGCGCCATCTACAAGGACTGGGGAGGGCGCATCCGTGTGGCGTTGACAATGCCGAACACGTATTACGTCGGCATGTCCAGCCTGGCGCTGCAGATTCTCTATCGCATCTTCAACGCCGAACCGGACGTCGTGTGCGAACGCATTTTTTGGGAAAAAGGCGCTGCGCAGGCGGGCAGACCGCTGCTTTCGCTGGAAAGTGAAGCGCCCGCCGTCGATTTTGACGTATGGGCGTTCACCATTTCCTGGGAGATGGATTATTTCAACGTCGTCGAACTGCTGCGACAGGCCGGCGTTCCGCCGCTGGCTGTGGATCGCGCCGCTTCCCGACAGTGGAACGGCAAACCCTGGCCCTTGCTGATTGCAGGCGGCCCCGGCGTGACCATGAACCCAGAGCCGATGGCGCCTTTCTTCGACGCCATCTTGATCGGCGAGGGAGAAGAGGCGGTTCCGCATTTCATCGAGCGCTGTCGTCATGGCGGGCTGGACGACCATGAGGCGCTGCTGGCCGAACTCGACCGCACGCCCGGCTGGTACGCACCGACGCTGCGCCCTTCCAACCGCAACCATCCCCATTTTCGCAAAGTCGAGCGGCTGTGGGTGCGCAATCTGCCGGACTTCGACACGAGCAGCGCGCTCTACACGCCCGACACCGAGTTCGCCAACATGCACCTGATGGAAATTGCGCGCGGCTGTGGCCGCGGTTGTCGCTTTTGCCTCGCCGGCTATGTCTATCGGCCGGCGCGCGAACAGCCGATCGAAACCCTGTTGGCCTCCGCCGAGCGCGCCCTTTCTCTCGGCTATACGAAAATCGGGCTGGTCAGCGCCGCCGTGAGCGATCACACCCAGATCGACGAGCTGGCGATCGCGCTTCAACAGATGGGCGCCAGTCTCAGCGCTTCTTCCATGCGCATGGATCCGATCTCTGTGCCGCTGATCAAAGCCTTGGCCGAAACCGGCGCCAAAACACTGACCGTGGCGCCCGAAGCCGGCTCGCAACGGCTGCGCAACGTCATCAACAAGACGCAGACCGAAGAGCAGATGATGCGCGCCATCAGCCTGGCGCAAGAGTTCAATTTTCCTCAACTCAAACTCTATTTCATGGTCGGCCATCCCACCGAAACCGACGACGACATCCAGGCGCTGATCGACTTCACGCTTGAAGCGCGCCGACGCTTCAAACGACGCATCGCCATCAACGCCACACCCTTCGTCCCCAAGGCGCACACTCCCTTCCAGTGGGAGGCGATGACGCCCGTCGAGACGCTGCGCAGACGCCAGAAAATGATCCATCAGGCGCTGGCGCGACACGGCATAGAAGTGCGCGCCGACTCGCCCGACTGGGCCGAGGTGCAGGCGGTGCTCAGCCGCGGCGACCGCGCGCTGGCCGAGGCGCTGCTGGCCATTCCCTCCGGCGGGCTGACGGTGAAATCCTTCTTTCAGGCGCTGGCGGCGCAGGGTTTGGACAAGGAGCACTACGTCGGCGCATGGGAAATTGGCTCGCCGCTGCCATGGGACGTGGTGCAGAGCGGCGTCAGCGAAAATTATTTCCACTATGAACTGCGGCTCGCCAGCCGGAACAGAACAGGGTTGAGCTGTCCGCCTGATAGCGCCGGTTGTATGGCCTGCCAGGCGTGCGATCCGGCATGGGCCTTCCGCTACGGCGACAACGTCAATCGTCCCGTGCCCGCAGCCAAAGGCGGCCCCTGGCGTGCAGAAGACTGGATGCCCTGGACGCAACTCAGAGCGAAGGCGCAGCCCCTGAGAGAGGCTTCCCCTCAGGCATAGCGCCTATCTTTCTGGGAGTTTAGAGCTGGATTCCACAAATGTAGAAGCTCACGTTGCGCAGAAGATTGCTCGCTCCTTTTGTGCAAACCGGGCGTCTCCAATCGCTCGCTTTTGTCCCCTGCCCCTCGCTTCCCTTCCGCTGGGCGGCCAGGCGAGCAGAATATCACCACAAAGACGCGAAGCCGCCAAGAAACGCGAAGATTTTGCGTCTTTTTCGCTTGTGAGTGTCCTTGGTGTCTTGGCGTCTTGGTGGTTCTCACCATCTTGCCCGGACGCTCGCAGCGCCTTCGACGGTCGAAGCGAGGAATTCGCAAGAAAAATATCCCGCAGTTTCCTGGGAATCAGCCAGTCGCCGGCTTTTGCCTGAATTTTCCCACGCACCCGGCGGGCAGCCAGTAGACGCCTCCAACGCTTCGCTCCATTCCGGTTGATGATTTGATGGCGCCTCGCTCGTGGTTTTCGCGCGCCCATGATTTAACGCGCTCCAAGATCGCCCTAACTCGCAGTGAAGGCGCCAACTTGACGAATTCTTGGGTTTGAAATTCGATTACTTTACGGTATTGTAATTTTGCAAAAGTTGTAGTATACTGCATTTGTCGTAGCCAACAGCGCCAAGAGCCTACACTAAAAGTCTCGCGCTGGCGACGGATTTGTTCTACGTCATATTGCCCATCGGATCCCAAGATTATTGATTTTGATCTTTTGCAATTCAAACAGAAGGGGAGAGACACCATGAACCGCAGCACCATCCGCTTTGGAACCGTTGTGATCGCAACACTCATTGCGTTCGCCCTCTTGATTAGCGTCAGCGTTCCCGCTCAGGCAGGCGGCATCTGGGCCAACGGCGGCAACAAGGGCGGCATTTGGGCCAACGGCGGTGACCGCGGCGGCATCTGGGCCAACGGCGGTGACCGCGGCGGCATCTGGGCCAACGGTGGCAACAAGGGCGGCATTTGGGCCAACGGCGGCAACAAGGGCGGCATCTGGGCCAACGGCGGCAACAAGGGCGGCAT
>NZ_CAKZMJ010000023.1 GCF_937128415.1 uncultured Caldilinea sp. | reverse complement strand
GCATCGCCGCTGGCGTCGGAGGGGTTGGTCGGGTTCAGGCCGTTGGCCGCCTCCCAGCCGTCCGGCATGCCGTCGCCGTCGCTGTCGGCGGCGTTGGGGTTCGCACCGAGCTGCACTTCCGCCCAGTCACTGAGGCCGTCCCCATCGCTGTCCGCATTTGGATCCCAGTATGTTACGCTGTTGTCCGTGCTTGAGCTTGCCGTGTTCAAGTTGCCGATCAGGTCTTGAATCACGCCGGCCGGGATGCTCGCCGTCACCACGCCGCTGCCGCTCATTCCGCTGACGGCGACCTGGAAAGCAGTTCCGTTGTTGGGCGCAACTTCGGCGACTGTGGCTGTGATTGCGCCAGGTCCCGACCAGCCTAACACAACGTCCTCTACCGAAAAGGTGGTCGTGAGAATCGGTTCGTTGAAAATCACCGTAAAGTGGATAGGAGCGGTATTGGTGGGGTCGGCCTGTCCTGCAGCTTGCTCTAGATTCACCGCAGGCCCTGTCTTGTCAACGGTGTACGTTTCGCCCGCCTGATAGGGCAGGTTGGCCAGCCCGTTGCCCATCGCATCGCGAATCGTGGCGAGCGCCGGAACGTCCAGTCGCAACGTTCCGTCTCCGCTGCCGGTGCTCACCGTCACCGTGTAGGCGACGCCGCTTCCGCTCACGTTGGCCACTGCAGCGCCGCTTACACCCGTAGCCGTCACATTGAAATCCGTTGCGTCTACATCGGTCACCGGCTCTGAAAAGCTCACAATAAAGTTTACGCTTGCTGCATTCGTCGGGTTTGCATCTGCGCGCACACTGGAGATGACCACCGGAGGATGCATGTCCGCCGTCTCATAAACGCCCATATCGACGACAGGGCTATTGTCTCCATCTCCATCCTGGATGCGGGCGTTGCCGTCCAGGTCATGAATGAGCCCAGAGGGAACGGCGGCGTTGTCGCCGGCGTCGATGGCCGGAGAACCAACCTGGAGACGCAAATTGTCATCCGGCGTGCCGGCGATGTTGTCGGCGCCGTCGGCGTCTACGAAGAGGGGATCGACGTCGATGTTGCCGCCGCCGTCGACGCCGCAGGCTGCATTCCACGCAGTAGAGCCGCCGCACCCCTGGATGTCGCTGTGCGAAATGAGCAGGCTGCTGGAGGTATTGGCGATGCCCGGGCTGACGCCGGCCGTGTTGCCCCAGATGATGACGTTCGTGAGCGTCACGTTCGACATGTATAGGCTGACCAGTGCGCCGCCGCTGTTTTGAGCCGCGTTGCCGCTGAAGGTCACGTTGGTGAAGGCGACAGGGGGATCGCCGACGGCGCTTTCGCTATACATGCCGCCGCCATCTTGCTGGGCTGTGTTCCCGCTGAAGAGCACGTTGGTCAGCGCCAGGTTTTCTTCGACGAGCAGGGTGTGCATCCCGCCCCCGCGTACGCCGGCTGCATTGCCGATGAAGACCGTATCCGTCAAAGCCACGCTGACGCCGAAAATGCTCGACATTCCCCCACCCTGTGCGGAGGCGGTGTTGTTGATGAACTGCACTTGATCGAGCCAGGCGTCGGATGCGTAGTTATACATTCCGCCGCCGGTTGCGCTGCTATTGCCCTCAAAGAGGACGTTTGTCAATGTCGCAGCCCCGCTTCTGTTGTAGAGCCCTCCTCCGTAATTGCCGCCGGAAGTCAGGGTGGCATTGTTCACAAAACGCACATTCGTGAAGGTAGCTTCGCTAAGATCATGGTACACTCCACCGCCGCCTCCCTCTGCAAAATTGCCGCGAAATTCACTGTCCACCACCGTCAACGCGCCGGCGTAGCTCCAAACGCCGCCGCCGAAAGCGCCGGCAGTGTTGCTCACGAAGGTCGCGCTTGCAAGTTGGATGGCGCCGCTGTCATTGTGGATTCCACCGCCGCTGTAGCTTGCATAATTTTCCCGGAACTGCACCAGGAACATGGCGAAAGAGTTTGCGCTGCTAAAAATTCCGCCGCCGTAAGAGGCTGTATTGCTGATGAAGCTTACGTTGACGAGCGTGGGGCTGCTGGGATCCTCGTTGTACATACCGCCGCCATAGCCCGTCTGCGCATCATTGTTGCGAAAAACAACATTGGTTAAGGATGGAAAACTGGCGCCTTGATTGTATATTCCGGCGCCGCCGTAGCTGGCGACGTTGCCGACAATGACCAAATTGCTGAGTTGAGGACTGGCGCTGACAGCGTAAACGCCGGCGCCTTGTTCATGGACGGAGGAGGGATCGGTCGCCTGCCCGCCTGTGATGATAAAGCCGTTCAACAAGGCCGTGCTGTTCACGTTATACGCGCTCACCACATGGTACGCGTTGGCGCCGTTGATGGTCACCGTTGCGCCGTTTGCATCGACGACGTCATTGTGATCAATATCGCCGCTCAGGACGGTTGGACGGCTCGTCCAGCTTCTCTGCCCAAGGCTGGTTTCCGTTCCTGCAAAGCCGCCGTAGAGCGCCACACCTTTTTTTAATGAAAAAGTGGCCAGACGTGGATTGGCCAAGCCGGTGGTGTCTGGCTTGTGCACCCCTTCTTTGACCCAAATCTGGTCGCCGTTGACGGCGATGGAAAGGGCGTAGCTGAGCGTGCAGGCGGTCGCCCAGGAGGTGCATGCGCCGGTGGTCAGTCCGCCCGGCGCAGCGTACAGCACGGCGCCCGATGCGCGTACAGGCAGAGCCATCGCAAGCGCACCGATTCCCAGGCCTGCAAAAATCAAAATCTTGATCCATCCACGAAACGCTCGAGTGTTCCACATACGGGTTCCTTTCCATTTTCATTTTGCGATCTGAACAGTTTGGATGACGCAGTTTGACTTGTTTTGATAAACAGAGCATGGATCCCCCGGATAAGGCCGGATAGAAATTTTAGTGGCTTAGTCGGCTCATTCAACGCACAAAAATCGCAAAAAATACTTACGAAATCGAAAGTTTTTGGGATAAAAAAATTGCTATGAAACGGGACGGCTGTTGTCCGAATTCATGCACGTAGTGGCTTGCTACGGGCGTTCAAATCGTGTAACGTATGGAGTGAAAGATTTTCCACAGGGATCGGCGAAGAGGGCGTTTCCCGCTGCGCTTCGCCTCTGCAATAGCGCTCAAAGGAGAGACTTATGGCCCTCAAAATGAAAATCACCTACGCCACACTTTCTGCGGATAACGAGGAACTGCAATCGGCTTTCGATGACGCCATCGCAAAGGTGCGGACGTCACTGCTCGGCGTCGAAGTGCCCATGTTCATCGACGGCGAAAAAGTCTACGCCGATGAAAAGACCATCACCTACAGCCCGATCGACACGCGCATCCATCTGTGCACGGCGCAAAAAGGGACGAGAGAGCACGCGCGCGCGGCGGTGGCCGCCGCCAGGCGCGCCTTCAAAGGATGGGCCGCCACCCCCTGGCAGGAGCGCGTCGCCATCATGCGCCGCATCGCCGAGCGGATCAGCGAGAACAGCCTGGAGCTGGCCGCCATCATGATCCTGGAGGTCGGCAAAAGCCGGCTGGAGGCGCTCGGCGAGGTCGAGGAAACCGCCGACCTGCTGCGCTACTACGCCAACGCCATGGAGCAAAACAACGGCTACATCCGCGAGATGGGCAAGCTGAGCGAAAACGAGGTCAACCTGAGCGTGCTCAAACCTTACGGCGTGTGGGCGGTGATCTCGCCCTTCAATTTCCCGATGGCGCTCTCCGCTGCGCCGATCTGCGCCGCACTGATCACCGGCAACACCG
The DNA here is from genome assembly GCF_937128415.1 of uncultured Caldilinea sp. Lineage (GTDB taxonomy): Bacteria > Chloroflexota > Anaerolineae > Caldilineales > Caldilineaceae > Caldilinea. The sequence goes on along the minus strand of NZ_CAKZMJ010000023.1, from coordinate 59,397 downwards.
TCGTCTTCAAAGGCGCTTCGTCTACGCTCTACACCGGTTGGAAGACCGCCGAGCTCTTCGCCGAGGCCGGCCTGCCCGACGGCGTTTTCAATTACGTCAGCGGACCCGGCCGCACCGTCGGCCAGGAGCTGCAAGACAACCCCGACATCGCCGGTTGGACGTTCACCGGCTCCTACGAGGTGGGGATGCAGGTGGCGCGCAACGCCCTCAACGGCCCTTATCCGAAGCCCGCCATCATCGAAATGGGGGGCAAGAATCCCACCATCGTCTCTCGCCACGCCGACCTGGACAAAGCGGTGACCGGCATTGTGCGTTCAGCCTTTGGCCTGGACGGGCAAAAATGCTCGGCCTGCTCACGCGTCTATGTGGAGGAGCCGATCTACGACCGCTTCCTGCAGATGCTGATCGAACGCACGGCGGCGCTGAAAGTCGGCGACCCCACCGAACGGGACACCTTCATGGGCACGGTGATCGACAAGGGCGCGTATGAAGATTATCAGCGTTACATCGAGATGGCGCGGCGGGACGGCCAGGTGCTCTATGGGGGAAACACATTGACCGAAGGCGAGTTCAGCCGCGGCTATTACGTTCAGCCGGCGATCATCACCGGCCTGCCTGAAGACCACGAGCTGGTGAAAAAAGAGCTGTTCCTGCCCATCCTGTACGTCGCCAAAGTGAAAGACCTGGAAGAGGGAATGGCCAAGGCCAACGACACCATCTACGGGCTGACCGCCGGCTTTTTCAGCGAGGATCCTCAAGAGGTTCAGTGGTTCTTCGACAACATCGAAGCCGGCACCACCTACGCCAATCGCAAGGGCGGCGCCACCACCGGCGCCTGGCCGGGGGTGCAGGCCTTCGGCGGCTGGAAGGGCAGCGGCATGAGCGGCAAAGGCGTCGGCGGCTTCTATACGCTGCCGCTCTACATGCACGAGCAAAGCCAGACGATTATTAAGTAGGAATATAAGTAGGAAGAAGGCTATCTAGCAAAGAGTTTGCGCAGGGATGGATAGAACGGGTTGCGCCAATAGACGGCGGCGATGGAAGCGCGGCTCCCAGCCGCACGCTTTCGATAGAGCGCAAGGTTTTTGGGGTGATGCGAGGAGGCGCAGCCATGCGCTGCGCCTGCAAGCCCCAAACGCATCTCACTCCTCCGCCTCTATATCCCGCTCCACATCCACCGCCGCCGCAGCCACGGCCCACGCCACGACGAACCAGACGCCGCCGCCGATTATCAGCGCAATGGCGATATTGAGCGGCGCCAGGGGGACTTCCCCGCGCACAACGCCCACCCCCGTCAAAAGCAAGCCGATCAGGCCAAAACCAAGTCCGATTTTCACCGGAAGACTCCACGCAGCCATGTAGAGACGAAACCTTTCCTTTGATTGATTCCGGTTAGATGTTCAACGATTGCTATGCGCCGCTTTGGGCGCAGCTGGCGCGACGTTGTCGCGCCGCCTCGAACAGGATCACCGACCCGGCGATGGCGACGTTGAGCGACTCCACCGCTCCTCGCATCGGAATCACGATCATCTGTCCCCGGCGCTGCGCCTCGGCGCTGGCGCCATGCGCTTCGTTGCTCACGATCAAGGCGGAAGGCTCTCTCCAGTCGATCTCATCATAAGTCACGGAGGCGTGGGCGTCGGCGAGGTAGCAGGAGATATTCGTTGGCAACAGCGCCTCCACCTCCTCCCACGCAGCGCAGCTCCGAATGGGCAATCGAAAGTGTGCGCTCATCCCTGCGCGCAACACCTTATCGTTGAACGGATCGACGGCGCCCGGCGCAAAGATGACGCCTTCGCAGCCGGCCGCCTCGGCGCTGCGCACCAGCGTCCCGGCGTTGCCCGGATCGCCGACGCCGTCCAGGATCAAGAGCAGGCTGGGGCGCTGCGGCCAGCTCAGCTGCGGCAGCGGCAGCACGGCGGCGATCCCCTGCGGCGTTGTGGTTTCGCTGAGCGTGGCGAAGACCGCAGCGCTGCAGGGCAGGCACTCGCAGTCCGCCTCCTTCAATTGCGCCAACAGCCTCTGTCCCTCCTCCGAGGTCAACAGGTCAGGCGCGTAAAAGACGTAAAGCGGCCGTGCGCCGCTGCGCCACGCATCGCCGACCAGGCGCACCCCTTCGACGAGCACCCTGCCCGCAGCGTATCGCCCTTTGCGCGTATGAAGCTTACGCGCCTCTTTGATGCGCGGATTGGCCGTGCTGGTGATCATTTCACCCTCTACAATTCGAGCCAAAAAAATTCGGCAGGAGCCTTGAGACTCCCGCCGAAGCAGTGTGCATGGAAAAGCGTGGATTGGCAAATCAGCGGCGTCAACTCAACTGGGCTTTGGCGACTTCAGCCAGTCGGGCAAAAGTGGCGGCGTCGTTGTAGGCGATGCTGGCGAGCACCTTGCGGTCCACCTGCACGTCCGCCTTCTTCAGGCCGTGGATAAACTGGCTGTAGTTGAGACCATTCTGCCGGGCCGCCGCGTTGATGCGCTGAATCCACAGGCTGCGGAAGTCGCGTTTGCGGTTGCGCCGGTCTCTATACGCATAAAACAGCGATTTCAACATGGCTTCGTTGGCGCGGCGGAAAAGTTTCGAGCGCGTGCCAAACTGCCCTTTGGTGAATTTCAGCACCTTTTTATGGCGCCGATGGGCGTAGACCTTCGGTCTGGAACGTGGCATATTTTTTCCTCTCCTTTCGTGAAGGCGGGTCAACAACCGATGCGCTTGTTGAGCCGCTTACATAGCCGTTCACGTGTGGCGACGATTCATTCTCTTAGAAAATTATTCGGCGGCCTTGCCAGCCATTGTCTTAACCTGCTTGACGATATATTTCACGTCGCTGGGAACGGCGTGGCGAAACGCGCGGTTCTTGCTGGCGCTCTTGCGGCGACGCAGATGCGAGCGACCGGCGAGCATGCGCATCACCTTGCCGTTCTTGGTCAGGCGAAAACGCTTGGCCGTCCCCTTGTGTGTTTTCATCTTCGGCATCATGGCCTCCTCTCGTTCTTGTCAATTTCTACGTTTTCCATGCACACGTTTTCATGCGCGCATTTCCGTGCATACATTAGACGCGCCTACAGAAAACAAACGGGCGCAAAGGCCCGTTTGTTGCGAACCGCAGTCGCTCAGAATACTCGACAATGGCTGGAATGTCAATTCATGGATGGGTGAAATTTGCGGTCAGTTCTGAGGCGCCAGCACCATCACCATGCTGTTGCCATCGAACGTCGGCATCGACTCAACGGTGACCACGTCGGCGGTGTCATTCGCCACGCGCTCAAGCAGGGAGCGCGCCACCTCAGGATGTTGCATTTCTCGCCCGCGGAAGCGAATGCGCACGCGTATTTTGGCCCCTTCTTTGGCGAATTTGCGGATGCGCGAGATCACGACATTGATGTCATGTTCATCGGTTTTGGGCCGCAGGCGCAGTTCTTTCACTTCGATCTGTTTTTGCGCCTTGCGCGATTCGCGTTCACGCTTCTGTTTTTCGTAGAGGTACTTGCCGTAGTCCATCAGCCGACAGACCGGGGGATCGGCGTTGGGCGCCACTTCGACGAGGTCCAGCTCTTGCTCCGTCGCCAGCGCAAGCGCCTCGCGTGTGGACATGATGCCTAGCTGTTTGCCGGTGCTGTCTATGACGCGCACACGGGGCGCTCGAATTTCCGAATTGATGCGCGTTGAATCCGCAGTTGAGCCTGAACGTTGCATACCTGGTCTCTTGCTAATAAGGAGGCTCCTTTCGCGCCTGAAACTTCAAGGCGCAGCACACTCACTTTTTTCTTTGGCGAATCTCCAGTGAGTGCACTGCGCCACTCTTACACTATATTGAAAAGTATAACATCCCCTCTCTGGAGCGTCAAGTGTTTTTCCAGGAGAGCGCACAGATCGGCGGGGCTCCTATAGCGTCAGCGCTCGAGTTGCAATTTTGTCCTTCACCAGCGCAAGGAAGGCGTCAAAGCTCATGTCATTGATGCGCGAGCCATCGCGCTTGCGCAAGGACACGGTGCCGTTCGCCGCCTCCTGATCGCCGACGACGAGCATGTAAGGCACCTTCATCAACTGGGCGCTGCGGATCTTGGCGTTCATGCGTTCGGCGCCCAGGTCGGCGTCGGCGCGCACGCCGGCGACCTGCAACTCCTGGGCAAGCCGCGCCGCGTAGTCGTTGTGGTCGCTGGTGATCGGAATGACGCGCACCTGCTGGGGCGCCAGCCAGACCGGGAAGGCGCCGGCGAAGTGCTCGATCAGGAAGCCGACCATGCGCTCGTGGGTGCTGAGCGGCGCCCGATGGATGCAGAGCGGCGTCTCTTCCTTGCCCTCGCGGGTGGTGTAGACGAGGTTGAAGCGCGCGGGCACGGCGAAGTCCACTTGGTTGGTCGCCAGCGTGAATTCGCGACCGATGGCGCTCCAAATTTGGACATCAATTTTAGGCCCGTAGAAGGCGGCTTCATCGGGTGCCTCGACGTAAGGCACGCCGCCGTTGTCCATGGCGCGGCGCACCATTTCCTCGGTTTTGAGCCACAGTCGCTCGTTGTCGACATATTTTTTGCCCAGCCCCTTCGGGTGGTGCGTGCTCAGCCGCATGACGAATTTGTCGATGGCGAAGATCTCGAAATAGTAACGGTAGAGATCGATGACCGCCATGAACTCTTGCTCGAACTGCTCCTCCGAACAATAGATATGGGCGTCGTTCATTTGCATCGAGCGCACGCGCATCAACCCGAACAACTCGCCGCTCTTTTCGTAGCGGTAGCAGGTGCCGTATTCGGCCAGACGCAACGGCAAGTCGCGATAGGAGCGCGGCTTGCTGGCGAAAATTTTGTGATGGAACGGGCAGTTCATCGGCTTGACGTAGTAACGGACGCCCTCCAGCTCCATGGGCGGGAACATGCTCTCGGCGTAATAGGGCAGGTGGCCGCTGCGCAAGAAGAGGTCTTCCTTCGTCAAATGGGGTGTGCGCACGCGTTGGTAGCCGGCGCGCTGCTCCGTCTCGATCGCCAGTTTTTCCAGCTCGGCGATGAGGATGGCGCCGTTGGGCAGCCAGAGCGGCAACCCGGGCCCGACCTCCTCGTCGAAAATGTAGATTTCCAGCTCGCGGCCCAGCTTGCGATGGTCGCGCTTTTTCGCCTCTTCGAGCATGGTCAGATACTCGTTCAGCTCTTTTTTGTTGCGCCACGCCGTGCCGTAGATGCGCTGCAGCATCGGGTTTTTCTCGTCCCCGCGCCAGTACGCGCCGGCTACGCTCATCAGCTTGAAACCGTCGGCCGGAATCTGCCCCGTGTGCTCGACGTGGGGGCCTCGGCAGAGGTCCTCAAAGGTGTCGTGCCGGTAGGTGCTGATCACCGGCTTTTCTTTCGTCTCATTGCCGTATTCGTCGATGCCGCCTTTCTCCAGGCCTTCGATGAGCTCGAGTTTGTAGGGCTGGTCGGCGAAAATTCGCCGCGCCTCCTCGGCGGTGACCTCCCGGTAGACGAACGGGTGCTTGCCGGCGATGATCTGGCGCATGCGCTTTTCGATCAGCTCCAGCTCCTCCGGCGTGAAAGTACGCGGCTTTCCATTTTCATCCTTGCCGAGATCGAAATCATAGTAGAAGCCGTTTTCGATCGGCGGGCCGATGGCGATTTTCGCCTCCGGATGCAACTCCAGCACCGCCTGCGCCATCACATGGGCGGCGCTGTGACGGATCCTGTACAGCTGTTCGTCTTGCGGTGAACGATCTTTTTGCTGAGCCATATCGAATTCCTTGCCGATGGACCGTGAACCTTTTTTCAGTCTATCAAAGACCACTTTAGAACCAAACGCTCCGTGAGAATCTGTTGCGCCGCTTCGCGCATCCCTCTCGTGAAGCGCAGCCAGGCGGCATGGGCCGAATCGATTCGCTGCTGCGCCGGCGCGCCCTTTGCTCATTCTCTCAACGACCCAGGCAACGCCGGATGCGCAGTGCTGCATCGAGGCGAACCGACGCCCTAGCCGAAGCAAGGCGTCAGGCCGATCTCGTCGATCGATCCTCCGGGCGAGTGGATGGCGAAGCTGTCTGGCCGAACGCGCCGCCGCCCTCCGCCAGCCACGTCGCCGCCCACTGCGTGAGATCGAACAGATAGCGCAACCCCGTCTCCACCGGCTGGGTGGCGATCCATTCGTCGGTGCGATGGGCGTTGCCGCCTTCGGTGACGCCAATGCAGACCGCCGGGACGCCGCGGCTGAGCGGAATGTTGGCGTCGGTGCTGCTGATGCGCATCGAGAGCTGCGGCTTGACGCCCAACGCCTTCAGAGAGGCGATCGCCGCCTGCACCAGCGGATGATCGTCGGGAATGCCGCCGCCCGGCCGGTCGCCGATCACGGCGGCGGCGACGCTCACGCCCGCCTGTCGCCAGCGCGGCGTCTGATAGCGCGCCAGAATCGTGTGCACATCGCGCTCGATCGCCTCCAGCGCGGTCGGGTCTTCGCTGCGCAGGTCTAGCTCCAGCGCGGCGTGTTGTGCAATGGTGTTGACCGACGTGCCGCCCTCGATGACGCCGATGTTGAAGGTGGTGCGTGGACTTTTGGGAGGGCGCAGGTGTGCGATGTCGGCGGCGAGCTGCGCCAGCACATGCACGGCGCTGGCGACTCCAAAATCGCTCCAGCTGTGGCCGCCGGGCGCGGTGACGTGGATGCGATAGCGTCGAATCGCCAGCGCCCGATGCACCACGCGTGACAATCCCATGCCCTCGATCACGAGCGCGGCGCCGATCGCCTGGGGATCGTTGGTCGTCAATCGATCGAAGGCCGCGCGCATGCCGCGCAGATCGCCGTTGCCTTCCTCGCCGACGTTGGCAAGAAAGATCAGGTCCACCGGCGGCGTTGAGCCGCGCGTGACCTCGGCCAGCCAGAGCAAAGCCGCCACGCCGATCGAATTATCTCCCAGGCCGGGACCGAAGAGACGGTGATGTTTGGGATCGCGTTGGACGGTCAGATCGACCGAATGGGGGAAAACGGTGTCGGTGTGCGCCGAGATCAGGAGTGCAGGGCTGCGGCGCACGCCGGGAAGGCGCGCATATACATTGTGGAGCTCGTCGAGTTCCACATCATATCCCAGGCCGCGCAGATGGCCGGCGACCCACGCCGCGCGCTCCGCCTCGGCGCCGGTCGGCGCCGCAATCTGCTGGATCGCCACGCCGAGTTCAATGACCCGATCCCTGTCTTGCCGGAGATGCGTTTGGATTGGCGCGCCTTCAAAATTTTTCAACGTCACCCGCTCTCCCTCATTCACCCAAAATAAAAAAGCTTCATCCGCATGGGACGAAGCTTACGCCGCGTGGTTCCACCCATCTTGCCTTGTTCGGACGCACTCTTCGGGGTCTTAACGTTCACCCGTTCAATGCGCCAGGCAAGGCCACTTCCATCGCCGGTAACGGGGCGAACCGGGATAGCTTACTTAGCCTCGCTTTCAGCTATCCGCTCCCAGGGGGTCTTGACGAGGTGTTGCCTGCGATGCATTCCAGCCGACGTGCATCGCTCTCTGTAAGGACTTCCGCCGTCAAGCTGTCCTGTTCAACGCTTTCATCTTCTCAATTGTTCGCCGTGTGGGAGATACTGGACTTGAACCAGTGACCTCTACGATGTCAACGTAGCGCTCTAGCCAGCTGAGCTAATCCCCCAAGACAGAATTTAGTATAGCACGTTCAGAGGGAACCACAAAATTCTGACGCCGTTCAGTTAGGGAAAAGATAGCCGCTTGGGCCGCTGTTCAGCGCCTGAATGGCGTGGCCGGTGTTGATCATGAACTCCAGCAGTTTGGCTTCGCGCGCCAGCAGATAGCTTTCCAGCGCCAGCATTTCCGGCACGCCGACCGCCTCCAGCAGCTTTTGTTTGTCTTGCGGGCTGACCTGCAGCGAGATCGCCACCAGAAAAGCCAGCGTCAGCGGGTCCTCTGGAAGGCGATCGAGCGTAAGATTCACGTTCGCCGCCTTGGAGAGCAAATCCACATATTCCAGCACCTGGGGACGCACGCGCTGGCTCAGCTCCATCGCCCGTCGCGTGGCGCCGTTGATCACCGGGAAATGACCGACTTCGGCGGTGAGATAGCTGCGATCATGGTGCAGGCGCAAAATGCGGAAGCGCTGGGCGCCGACAGCCACGATGTTCATGCGGCCATCCTCCAGCCGCTCCACGCGGATGATGCGGGCCGCCGTGCCTACTCGATGCGGCTCGGCCGTCATGCCCACCTCTTCGCCGTGCGCAATCAGCGTCACGCCGAAGGGCAGATGCTCTTCGATGCAGCGGTTGATCATTTCACGGTAGCGCATCTCAAAGATATGCAGCGGCAGCACCATTCCGGGAAAGAGCACAACGTTTTTCAGTGGAAAGATCGGCATTTGCATGGTGCGGCTCCGCCGCGTTTGCTCCAATTCCGGTGGCTCGAATGACGATTGGGACTCTTTCATCTCACTCCAGATTTTCATCCTCTTCATTGACGATGGAAAAGTGGTCGTCGTCGACCTTCATCAATTCCCTCATGACGACGGTGGCGTAGGCGCCTTTGGGCAACGTAAACCTGGCGATAAGCTTCCCTTCGGACGTTTCCACCGCCAGGTCAGGAACCAGAAGTCGCCCCACCCGCCGCGAGCCTTCGATGCGCGCCTCTTCAAAGTGCATCAGAGTTACCGGCGAAGACGCCAGGATTTGCTGCTCGAGCGCTCCCGCTTCGGCTTTGGCCTGCCACATGCGCGAGCCGTAAATCGGCGCCGTAAAATTGATCTCTTGCGCAACGTAGCGAGGCTGCTCTCGCTCCACCTCCTCGACGTCGAACATGCCGCCGGTGGCGACCTTCTTCGCCACGTCGCCTGCCAGCAAATGGTCAAAGGCGCCGATTTCGAGCCGCCGCACCAGATAGCGATTGCAAAGGTGACTCTGGTAGCTGGAGATCAAAAAGCGACGCAACCATCGATCCCTGATCGATCGTCGCCTCAGCAACAGCTCCAGACCCTGATGGGCATTGGCGCCCTTTTGCCCAAAACGCTGCACGCCGAAAAAGTTCGGCAACCCTCTCCGTCGAATCTCGGCGACAATGGCCTGACTGCGCACAACCGCCTCATCGAGCGTCACGGCCAGGTCGGTGACGGTGATTTCAAACCGATTGGCGAGCAGGTGGCCCGGACGCAATTTGTTCCGGTGAAATTGGGCCCAGTTGACCCGCACCGGCAGCTCCGATTCGATGCGTCGGACCGCCTCATCGATGAAAGCGGCGGATTGATAGCCTACGTTCAGGCTGAAGGTCTGCGTCGTCCTGGCAAATTTGTCCTTCAACCCGGCAAAGCCAACCGCCCCGCGTGCAAGGCCGAACAATCGTTCCAGACGAAGCTGCACTTCCCTGGTGGTCAACCCGCTTTTGGTCAGATTGACATAAAGATGTTGTCCTTCGCCGCACGCCTCATAGAGAGCAATTTCTTCGACCACAAAATGATCGGCTTCCGCCCGCAGCCGTCCACCGACGCCGGGCAGGTGGGCGGTCAGATAGGGCAGCGCCAGATTCAATTCATCCATATTATTTTGCATAATGCTGAAGGGTTATGCAGGAAGGGAGGTTCCAAAACAGTGTTGCGTGATTCGTGTTGCGTGATTCGCGATGTGCGTGTTCATCGCCGATCGCAGCCGAGCAGAGCTTCATTTGGCGTTAACATAGACCTGATGATAACAGATCGCCATGCTTGCGCTCCCCAGCGAGCGGAAGCCCGCCTCCTCCGCCAGTCGGCGCACGGTCCCCGGCATCGTAAACGAGGGATTGTAGAATTCATCCGTGACGCCGAGACGGGCGCCCGGCTTAAGCACGCGGCGCAGTTCATTCAACGCCGCCAGCTTGTCAGGGATTTCTCCCAATGTAGAGACCACGATCGCAAGGTCCACTTCGTCATCTGAGAGGGGCAGGTCATAGGCGCCGCAATGATGTAACGCCACCCGCTCGAGCACGCTGGCCTCCGCCAGACTCTTCCTCGCGCGCTCCAGCATGGCCGCCTGCAGATCGACGCCATGAACGCGGCCGTTTTCACCGACCATGTGCGCCGCCGTGCGCGTGAAAAGTCCGGTGCCGCAGCCGAGATCGAGCACAGTCATGCCGGCCGTCAGGCCGTGGATGTCGAGCGTCTGCCCCGGATCGAGCGCCTGCACGCGCCAGGGATGCTCGAGGAGATCGGCGAAGCGCCATGGAAACGGATGGGGCTGCAAATGATTCTGGGCGCGCAGCGTGACGTTGAAGCCGACAAAGGCGCCTACTCCGCTGACGGCCAGATTGGCCAGTGCATCGACGATTCCCGCCACGATTCGATCCTCTTTTGTAGGGTTGAATGCTAGAAATTGCAGCTTGAACGACTTAAACTTTTTCTCCCTTGCCATCCCCTTTGGATGGAGGGAAGCGAATTTTCAGCACGCCGTTGGCGAAGACGGCGCTGCTGGCCTCGCGCTGCGCCAGGACGGACGGCAGCAACATTTCTCGTTTGAAGTTGCCGATGTTGATAAACAGTTCGTCTCCGCGCTTGGTCAAGCGCACTTTCTCCAGCTCCAGCTGAGGCAGCGGAAGACGCAACACCAGGTCTTCGCCCTCTTCCTCGATCGACTGCGCCTGGCCGCGGAAAAAGAGCTGGCTGGGATCGCGGCCTTCAAAGAGATCGTCGGCGAGTTGGCGCAGTCGTTCCAGACCCACCATTTCCTCGTCATACCAGCGCGAGCGCAGGATCGGCAGCGGGTAGAAGTCGCGCTCGATCTCCCCCAAATAACGCGCCTGGATTTCCTGCAGGTGATGCAGATAGGGATCGGCGCTTGGCTCCGCCACCCACGCCTTGCCGAAGCCGTCGCTCTGCACGCCGGGCAGGATGCGGTTGACGATCGCTGCATCCACCGGATAGCCGAAGAGAGAGAGGTAGGTGACGGCGCGAGCGCCCTCTTTGATCACCATCTTTTCGGGATTTAACACGATGCGATAGCTGGTGATGTCCGGATTGGTGAGCACTTTCTGCAGTTCTCTGACCCCCTCCACCAGCGAGTTCAGCCCCGACACCAGGTCTTTCTCCGGCGCAAGGCGGTTGAGCAAGCCGGCGGCGATGCGGATCGGCGCATCGCCCCAGCTGCGCAGCCGCGCCACATACCACTGGAAGCTTTCGGGCATGGTCAACAGCCGCATCGTCTCGCCGGTCGGCGCCGCGTCGACGATGACGCAGTCAAAGCGGCCTTCGTTGGCCTGTTTGTTGATATGCAACAGGCTGACCACCTCTTCCATGCCGGGGATGATGGCCATCTCCTCTGCCACCGCCTTGCTCATGCCCTGACGGCGCAAGATGTTGCCCACGTAGCCCTGCATCTCGCCCCAGTGCTCGCGCACCTCCTCGACGACGTTGATCTCCTGCGCATAGAGGTTCGGCGCAACTTCGACCGGTTGTGCGCGCAGCGGAACATCCAGGCTGTCGGCCAGGCTGTGGGCGATGTCGGTGCTGACCACCAGAGTGCGATAGCCGAGGTCGGCGCAACGAATGGCGGACGCGGCGGCCGTCGTGGTCTTGCCGACGCCCCCCTTGCCCAGGTAGAGAATGATGCGCATAGCGGTTGCACTCCTTCATTCCGGATGAACGCTCGACCGTTCTCGTCGAGTCAGGCTGGCGAGAATGACGGCAATCAACAGAAAGACGGCCGCAAAAGCCAACGTCATCGCTGCGCGGCTCAGCCCGAACCAACCGCGGATGCGCCACCAGTAATACGGCAGCTGCATCCAGTACGTCCAGTGGAACGGCCATCGATGACCCACCTGCAACACATATTTGCCCATGTGGTGATGGGGGCTCCACACCACAATGTAGGCGCGACCGCTCACCAGGGCGCGCGTGTCGATGACCGGGCCGGGATAGTAGCGGGCGCGCGTCAAAACGTCTTTCATGGGCGCCACCAGCTGCGTCGGCGGCGTGGCGACCACTGCGCTATAGCCTGCGGGCAGCGGGATCGGCAGCTTCTGGGCGTCGGCGCTGTAGGGCAAACTCTGGGCGACGATGGCAAACGCAGGCGTCACTGCGCCTCCGATCGGCAACATCGGCACCAGCAGTTGAACGCGCAGGCGCTCGCCGGCGCGACAATCGGCGGAATAGACGTGCACCTGACCGGGCTGTCCGAGTCGGTTGAAGATCAGGCGTTTGGAATGAAGATCGGGCAGGCGCAGGCTGCTTTGCAAAGAGCCGCCGGGCAGCGGCGGAAACAGGGGCGTGCATCCGGCAAAATCGATGGCTGTTCGAGTGGGTTGGGCTGCTTTTGTCGCCATAATCCGCTAGTTTGCGTGCATTCTGGCAAAACGACTCCAAAATCGAGCGTATATCAAAAAATGCGTATCCGGTCACCTTTGAGTCTATCATCCTCGCCGAAGCAACGCCAATTCGTTGCATTCCTCCGGTGCAGTTCCGATGAAGTTGTGCAAACAGGAGAACGAGCGGCTGCGCAGGCGCAAAAAGGCAAGACGCCCCTGCACATTTCCTGGCAATGCGTGTCTCGGCCACCTGCTGAGATTTTCATCGTCAGACGCAGAGCAACTACGGCAACGTCACGCTGTCTCCGATCGTCTCTCCGTCGATGGTTACGGGCAGCCGCACCAGCGTCGAGGGATTGTAAAGGCCCACTTTGAGCACGGCGTTCTTCGGCGCCTGAAGGGTGTGCTGGGTGACCAGAAATTCACCGGGCTGCCAGCTTCCTGTGGGAGCCAGACCGTCTTCGTTGACAGGCGGCCCGTCTTGCTGCGCGAGGATGGCGCCGTCGGGCGCTTCAACATGCACGAAGATATGATGCGGCGGCAGCAACGGCTGAATCACCTGCCAGTAGAGGCGCAGCAGAATGCGACCGTCGTCCAGCGGCTCGAGCGTGTAGCCATAGAGCAAGGCGTGAGAGCCGAGCTGGGCGGGCGAGGGAAGACGAACTGCAGGCGATGGTTCTGTAAACACCGCACGGCGCTGTTGAAGCCGGATGGCTCCCAGCGCGACCGGCGGCGTCTTGGCCTCTTGCTCTTTCAACTGAAAGCCCGCCGCCAGCCGGTAATCGCCGCTGCTCAATGCGCCGGGCGTAAAGAAGCGCACCGGAACCTGCAAAAGTTCGCCATCGACCAGCGCAGGGGGGGCCGCGCCCGGCAGAGGCCATCCTTCGTAGCCGGCGACGCCGTTTCCCCGACGGTCGAGCAGGCTGACGTACAGCAGACGATCCGAGGGCGCGTCTTCCTGCGCTTGCAGGAAGAGCGTAATAGCCAGCTCGGTTCCGGCCAGCAGCGGCGTCGCAGGATCGGGGGCGGTGAAGCCTAGAAAGGCGACGCCATCCTGAACGACCGGCTGCTCCAACGGCGTGCGCATCGGCAGCCGTGCGGGCGATTGCGTTTCTTCAGGAGGAAGAACCGTGACGCCGCCGATCGCCGCATTCACGGCGTCGCTGCCGCGGATGGTCAGGGCGGCGGCGCTTTCGCCGCGCGCATCCTGCCGGGCGACGCTGACGCCAATCGTGTACGCGCCGGGCGGCAATCCCACCGGAACGATTACGCCCACGGTATGGCGCTGTTGAAATCCCGGCTGAACGGAAGACCAATCCGCCGCATATTCACGGCTGCTCCACACATGACCTGCATCATCCAGGATGCGCAGGCTGATGTTCAGATCGGCCGGTTCGACGACCTGCCAGTCAAGCGTCACGGCGATCGGCTGATTGGCGGCCTCCACGCCGTCGCCTTCCACACCGGCCTCAACCAGCTTCACGGCACCGAAATCGATCACCTTCTCTCCCCTGCTCAGCGGCGCCGGCAGCTTCGCCCAGGCGGTCAGCCGCGTGGCGCCGTACCAGCGATTTTCCAGGTTGAACGCCTGCTTTGCCAGATACGCCTCGATCTCATGCGGGAGCGTGGCGCCGAAGGCCAGTGGTTCAGGGAACCAGAGGACTCCCTTCTGCAGCGCAGCGTCGATCCTCGCCTGCACTTCCGCCGACCATCCGACAACGCGATCGGAAAGCAACAACGGCGCAGGGCCGGTCACGCGCGGATCGCGCTGCGGTGCGTAGGCGCGCCAGTAGCCCACCTGCCATGGGAAGATGGCGAGCATGGCGTCCTGGTTGCGCCCCTGTTGGATGATCTGTCGCACGATCGGACGATAATCTTCGTTCGCGTAGCGAGGGGTGACATAAAAAGCGACGACGCCTCCCGCTCCGGCGATCACCCACAGGAGCAGCGCCATTTTTCCCAAGGATGCGACGCTCCAGAAGCGATCGACGCCCGCCGCCAACAGCAGCAGCGCATAGGGCAGCGCAAACAGGAGCAACCGCTCGCCGCCTTCTGGAAAGAACGGAAAGCGCAGGTTCACCAGCCAACCGCCGACCAGCGCCGTGACGACGAGAAGGCTGAGCAGGCCGGCGGCGCTGCGCTCCGGCGCGTGGTCGGGCGTGAAGGCGCTGCCGGAATTGCGAGACGGCGCCTGGTTGCGGCGCCATAGAAGGAGCGCTATCAGGAGCAAAAACAGCGTCGCCCCGGCGAAGAGAAGCGGCCACGGGACGCCCCCCACCGGCCAGGCGATGTGTCCACCGCTGAAGGCGGCCAGATGGCGGGCGGCGTACTGGAGCGGATCGAGTGGGCTGTCTCGGTCGGAGGCCACCTTGTGACCGACGTAGGCGGTGAGTTTGGGCAAGGTGTAGAAAAGCCAGGGCGCAAACAGCGCCGCGATCAGCGCCTGCACGCCGACGACCGGCCAGATGCGATGGCGCCTGCGCCGATGCGCAATCAGCGTCCATGCCAGGTGACCCAGCGGGACGAAAACGAAATAATAGAGCGTATACAGCCCTGCTGCGGTGACGAGCGCATAGCCGACCGGCGGCCAGCATCCCGTGCGCTCCCTGCTCGGCGGCTGCATCCATTCCCAGAAAAACGCTGTGCTGGCAATGCTGAGCGCCATGCCCAACCCGTACATGCGCACCTCCTGACTGTAGAAGAGGTGCATCGGGTTGAGGACGAGCAGGCCGACCGCCAGCAGCCAGATGCGCGGCCGACCTGGAAAGAGCCGCCAGGCCATCCACGCCAGCAAAGGAATGGCAAGCGCACCCAATGCTACAGACAACAGGCGCAGGATCGGCGGCGCTGCGCTTCCCCAAAGCGCGATCCATCCGTGCAAGAGCGCATAGTAGAGGGGCGGATGAATGTCGTGCGCCGTGAGGTCAAGCATGCGCGCCAGCGGCTCGGTGGCGAAATAAACGCTGTAGCCTTCATCCCACCAGAGCGGCTGCCAGGAAAGCCGCAGCGCCCGCAGCAGGACGGCGACGCCGGTGAGCGCCAAAATCAACCATACGAGGCGCTTCCCTTGCCTTGAGCGCGCAGAAAGCGGCGATGGGAGGCCTGTGCTCATGGCAGATCACTGCTTTTCGTAGCGAACGTACAGCTCTCGGTTCGCATCGTTCGGCCCCAGTGTAAAGGTGGCGGCCGGTCCAACCGCTGCGCCGCCGCCGTCGATCAGCTGAACCACCCAAGTCCCCGCCGGATTGGCTTCCGGGAACTCGACTTTCATGTTCTGGAAGCGCTGGCGCGGGCTGGTGATCGGCCAGGTGAGGCCGGCGGCGTCACCGGAGAGCGCGCTGACCGGCAGATCGACGCCGTCTTTACTCACGCGCAGGCTATAGCCCGGCAGCGCGCGGTCGCCTTCGTAGACATACAAGAAGATGCGCACGAGTGGGTTGCTTTCGGGGAATTGCTCCTGTGCAACCAGGGCGAAGGGAAAGGCCGGAGCCGTCGGCTCTGCAGGCGGCGCTTCGTTGGGCGACTCTGGAGGAGGGACCGTCGGCGCACTTTGCGGCGGAGGTTGCGGAGCAGGGGGCGGCGTCGGCGTTGGGTTGATCACCACCGGCCCGCCTGTGTTGTCATCGGCGTCGACCACGGGCACGGCGTCCACCGGGCCGTCGACGTCGACAAAGGATTGATAGACCCAGGCGGGCTGCTCCTCGACGCAACAGATCTGCCACCACTCGTCGTCGGCGCTGCGGCCGGTGATCGTAAACTGGTCTCCGCGCATCCCCAGCCGAATCGGCGGATATTGCAGCCCAGGTCCGCGGCGAATGTTGACCAGATCGTCGTTGAGGACGCCCAGCACGGTCTGCGCTTCTGCGTCGAGAGCGGGCGCTTGCGCAGGTTGACCGGAGGCGCTTTCGCTCGGCATCGGGGCTTGAGATTCGCCAACTGCTGCGGGCGCAGGAGGCGTCGGCGACGGAGGCTGCACAGGCGTCGGCGTGAAGGTGGGATGCGGTGAGCGCAGCGGCGCAATCGGCTCTTCCTCTGCCTCGCCTCCGCCAAAACAGCCGGCCACAAGCAGGCTTGTGACGCCAACCAAAATAAACAGTGCAATCTTTCGTTTCATCATTCTGAACACCTTAGAGGGCCGGTGCGCTGTGCGTTATCGCACGCGCACGAACCCGATATAGATCTCTCGATTCGGATTGTTGCAATCCGTTGAAAACTCTACAACGTCGGAAAGCTGATTGCCGGCGCCGTCGCGCACCCAGACTTGCCACGGCCCTTGACCAAGCAGCTCGCACGGCCGTGGGGTGGCGATTTCGCCGGGGGCCGGCGTCGGCTGCAGCGGCGGCATATATTCATACTTATAGTTGTATTTGACGCGATTGCCTGCGCCCGGCGGTGCGCTGAACTCCACGACGTTGGAGCTAGGACGCTCGCCTCGCGTGTTGAGGCGCTCCACGCCGCGAAAGCGCACGTCCAGGAAATAGCCTTCGGCGGGCTCCTCTGGGCGATTCGGATCGTTCAGCGTCCCCACGAAGAAGTACGCCCAAATGGTCAGGAACTGATTTTCAGTCGGGAAGAACTGGGGCCCGATGGCGCGCTCGAACGGGTAGGGCGTTGCGGTCGGCGTCGGCGTCACCGTCGGCGTTTCGGTGGGCGTAAAGGTGGGCGTGAAGGTGGGCGGCGGCTGCGCCACCACCAGCGCCACCTGTTGCGTCTCGTTCACGACGCGCACGTGCGTGGCCGCCACCCACACCGAGACGCCGTTGACGCAGCAGACCTCATACCATGTCCCTTCGGTGTTGCGGCCGATGATGGCGATCGGGATGCCGGGGCCGAGCTGGGCCACCAGAGGATATTGAACGCCTGGCCCGGTGCGCAGGGCGACGAAGCCGCTTTCGACGATGATGAACGGCGTCGGCGTTGGGCCGGGCGTGGGAGTCTCCGTCGGCGTCGGCAAAAAGATGGGAGCAGCCCCGGGCTGCGCCAGCGCAGTCAACTGCGCTTCGAGAAAGACGGCGGTCGCCGTCTGTTCCAGCGGTGAAAGCGTCGCCGTCGGCGTCGGCGTTTCCGTCGGGGGTGGCGTCGGTGTGTCGGTGGGCGGAATCGCAATGACGATGCGGTCGGCGTCGAGCGTCGGTTGGATCACAATCACGCCGGGCGTGCCGTCGCGCGGGGGCGTGACGACGACCAGCGGCAGCAGCGCCTCGGGCGTCGGCGTAAAGGTCGGCGCCAGGGTGCGCGTGGGCACGGGCGTCGGCGTCGGCGGCGCCAGCAGGTCTACGAAGGCGCAGCCCAACGTCGACCCGAACAACAGGAGGATGGCCGCCAGCCCCGCCAGCCTCTTGCGCCGGTGGAGCGATTTTTGCTTTTCGATTGAAACAGGATGAGAGAAACAGGTTGCAGGAGCGGCGGTGTCGACGGATTCTGACAACACAAAAAGCCTCGCTGCGCAGCGTCGCAGATGATTTTGTTTCAAAAAGCGTTGAAGCCGGTTGTCGCCCATAATACGCGGTGCAGTATAGCATGGAATCGACGCCAGGAATGAATCGTAAACGGCGCATCAAAATTTCACCCCAAAGAGCGTCCTTTGTTAAGATAGAAGTCTGTCTGCGTTTCGGCGCCTGACATTTTAAAGTCAAAGTCATAGCAGTCTATGGACTTTTAACAACAGAATCTGGCTATCATCGTAGGTGCGGCTCCCAGCCGCACGCCCTTGGCGCACGTGCTGGGGTGAGAAGCTATCCCAGTTTGCGTCGTATCGTAGGTGCGGCTCCCAGCCGCACGCCCTTGGCGCACGTGCTGGGGTGGGAAGCTATCCCAGTTTGCGCCGTATCGTAGGTGCGGCTCCCGGCCGCACGCCCTCGGTGCGCCGCAAGGTTTTGTGCAGCGCCTACAGATTGCCAGATTGATTTGTGAAATTCCATCGGGCTGCGAACCACGTATCTGTATGATGCGCTTGTTGAAAAAGGAGAGAATTGTATGGCGCGTGTAAAAGTGTTGCTGGTTAAGGACGTTCCCGAGTTGGGAAACGCCGGAGAAGTGTACAGCGTGGCGGGCGGCTACGCCCGCAACTATCTGATGCCGCGTGGGCTGGCCGTGCTTGCCACGCGGGGTGCGCTCAAACAGGCGGAGGAGATCAAAGCGGCGGCGCTGCGACGGCGTGCGCGTGAGCGCGCCAATGCCGAGGCGCAGGCGCAGATGATCATGGGCAAACGGTTGCTCTTCACCGCCAATGCTGGCGAGAACGACCGTCTCTACGGCTCCATCACCACGGCGGACATCGCCGAAAAATTGTCGCAGGAGCTGGGCTTTGAGGTGGATCGCCGGCGCATCGAGCTGGATCACGGCATCCGCGAGCTGGGCATTCACACCGTCTCCATTCGCCTGATGCCGGACGTGACGGCCACCTTCCAGGTCGGCGTCGTACGCGAGGGCGAAGACTGGGCCGCCGCCGAGGCTCGCCAGGCGGCCAAGGCGCAGGCGGCTGCGGCCAAAGAAGCGGCGTGAGCCACGAGCAGAATCTTTGCGTTTCTTAATCACACATAAAAGGTGCAGGCGGAGCGAGGTTTTTCGGCGTTCCGCCTGCACGCATCATCTTTGATCTTCCTTCTGCCGCCCCTGCTCACTCCTTTCGTCAGGCTCCCTGGAATCTGACGAATCGAAGCAAACCGGATACAGTCAGAGGTTCGGCTTCCAGCCGGACGGACCGTGAGATCGTTGCGTCACGCCAAAGACGACGCCCGGATGTGGGCGCCCGAGGTCTTTGTCAATGGAAGTTTTCTCGAAGTTGGCGGAAAAATCGCCCTCTGTTCGGATATTCCGAATTCTTCTATCGACGCCTTCCTCGTTGATTCGATATGATGGCTTCACCGCAACGCAGTTGAGCATTTGACCGCCATCGCTTTCGGAGCCTGTTTTCAACAAGGAGGTCTGAGTATGACTGTGGCAGTACGCGCCCCAGCCCTGGAGACGCCTGTCGCCGCCGCACGGCCTATGAACGGTCGCGAGTATCTGGAGAGCCTGCGCGACGAACGGGTCGTCTATTTTCAGGGCGAACGAGTCAAGGACATCACCACCCACCCCGCCTTTCGCAATTCGGCGCGCATGGTGGCGCGCTGGTACGACCGCCTCCACGAGCTGCACGAGGAAGATGTGGCGCGCGGCGGCCCGGAGCGTTGGAAGTGGACGCAGCCGACCGACACCGGCAGCGGAGGGTGGACGCACCCCTTCTTCGCCGGCTTGCGCACGGTGGAGGAGCTTGTCAGAGCGCGCGACACCATCGCCGAGCTGCAACGCGCCGTGTACGGCTGGATGGGCCGGGCGCCCGACTATAAAGCTGCCTTCACCGGCACGCTCGGCGCCAACGCCGAGTTCTATGCGCCCTACCAGGAAAACGCCCGCCGCTGGTATCGCAAAACGCAGGAAGCGCTCATCTACTGGAACCACGCCATCGTCAATCCGCCGGTGGACCGCAATCGCCCCCCGGACGAAGTCGGCGACGTCTACATGCATGTCGAAAAAGAGACCGACGCCGGTCTGATCGTCTCCGGCGCAAAGGTGGTGGCGACGGGCAGCGCCTTGACGCACGTCAACTTTATCGCCCACTACGGCCCGCTGCCCATCAAAGAGAAGCGTTTCGCGCTGATCTTCGCCGTGCCCATGAATTCACCCGGCGTCAAGCTGATCGCCCGCACCTCCTACGAGTACAACGCGGCGGTGGCGGGCAGCCCCTTCGACTATCCGCTCTCCAGTCGCCTGGATGAAAACGACTCCATCCTGATTTTCGACAACGTGCTCATCCCCTGGGAGAACGTCTTCGTCTACGGCGACGTGGAGAAGACCAACACCTTTTTCCCACTTTCCGGCTTCGGTCATCGCTTCCCGTTGCACGGCGGCACGCGCTTCGCCGTCAAGCTGGACTTCATCACCGGCCTGATGTTGAAGGCGGTGGAGGCGACCGGCGTCGCCGAATTCCGCGGCGTGCAGGCGCGGCTGGGCGAGATCGTCACCTATCGCAATCTCTTCTGGCAACTCACCGAGGCGATGGTGCGCAATCCCATGCCCTGGGTGGATGGCTATCTGCTGCCCAATCTGGAAGCCGCCTTCGCCTATCGCGTGATGGCGCCGGACGCCTACGTCAAGGTCAAGGATTTGATCGAGAAGGACGTGGCGAGCGCGCTCATTTATCTCCCCTCCCACGCCGCCGACCTGAAGAATCCGGAGGTGCGCAGCTATCTGGACAAATTCGTGCGCGGCTCAAACGGCTACAGTGCGCATGACCGCATCAAACTGATGAAGCTGCTCTGGGACGCCATGGGCACAGAGTTCGGCGGTCGCCATGAACTTTACGAACGCAATTACGCCGGCAACCACGAGAACATCCGCATCGAGACGCTCGGCGCGGCGATGGCGATGGGCGTAGCCGATCGGTTGAAGGCCTTCGCCGAGAAGTGCATGGCCGAATATGACCTGGACGGCTGGACTGCGCCCGACCTGGTCAACCCCGACGATGTGAGTATGGTGGTCAACAATCGTTAGTTTTTCAGGCGCTTTGCTCTGTTGTTTTCTAGTTCCAGGAGGAGGCAACCATGTCTGAACCGATCTTTGACACGCATCAACTGGCGCACGTCGAAATTTTGACGCCCAAGCCCGACAAGACGCTCTGGTTCTTCCGCGACTTGCTCGGCATGGAGGTCACCACGCAGGATGGGCAATCGGTCTACCTGCGTGCGTACGAGGACTGGTATCACCACACGCTGAAGATCACCGAAGCAAAGGAGCCAGGGCTGGGGCATGTGGCATGGCGCGCCAGCTCGCCGCAGGCGTTGGAACGGCGCGTGAAAGCGTTGGAAGACTCCGGCTTCGGCAAGGGCTGGATGGACGGCGACCTCGGTCATGGCCCTGCGTACCAGTTCACCACGCCGGATGGCCATCGGATGGAGATTCTGTGGGAGGTGGAGTATTACCGGCCGGCGGAAGACCAGAAGACGCCGCTGCTTAACCGGCCGCAGAAGCGACCGCTGCGCGGCGTGCCGGTGCGCAGGCTCGATCACGTCAACCTGCTCGCTTCGGACGTCACGCCCAACAAGAACTTCATGATGGAGCGCCTGGGCTTCCGCCTGCGCGAGCACATCGTCCTCGACAACGGCATAGAAGCTGGCTGCTGGCTCAGCGTCTCGCCCCTGGTGCATGAAGTCGCGCTGATGCGCGATGGCAAGGGCGCGCGCGGACGTCTCCATCACGTCTGCTACTGGTATGGCTATCCGCAAAATCTCAACGATCTGGCCGACGTCTTCCGCGAACAGGAGATCTTTATCGAAGCGGGGCCCGGCAAGCATGGCATCAGCCAGGCCATGTTCATGTACGTCTACGAGCCGGGCGGCAATCGCGTGGAGCTTTTCGGCGACCCGGGCTATCTGATCTTCGATCCGGCCTGGAAGCCGATCGTCTGGACGGAAGAGACGCTGGCCGCCGGCATCGTCTGGTTCGGCGGCAACCTGCCCGGCGAATTCTTCCTGTACGGGACGCCGCTCGTGGAAGAGAAAGAGATGACGCCTGCATGACAGGGAAGGCGACAGAGGGCGGTGAAAATCGCTGCGCCCTCTGTCGCTTCGGCCCTATCAATGGAAAATCCGGAGAGAAGTCGTCGTGGCGTGCTGCTGGTGAAAATCGGACAACAGGCGTATACTTAAATTTTGCCCCTCGCCATCGTTCAAGACGCATCGCATCCCCCAGGGTGGGATGAACTCCGCCCTGAACCGATTGTCTTGCGCAGCGGGGCCATCGCCGGCGTTCTGATTTGTCAGGAGGTTTTCTATGTTGCGAACGCTCCATAAAGCAGCGCGCGCGTTGACGCTCTTCACGCCGCTCCAGCCGGAGTGGACGGTGGGTGAAATGGCGAAGGCGCTTGAATTGCCCAAATCCAGCGTTTCAGAGCTGCTCAGCAGCCTGGCGGAACATGGGTTGCTGCGCCGCGTCGGCCCAGGCCGCTATCGGCTGGGGTGGCGTCTGCTAGAGTTGGGCCAGACGCTGCTCAAGACCACCGAATTTCGCGACGAGGCGCGCGCGGTGATGCAGGAGATGGTGGCGCGCTGGGGCGAAACGATGCATCTGGCCGTGCTGGAATCGGGCGCCGTCGTCTACCTCGAAAAGTTGCGCGGTCAACAGGGGTTGCAGGTCGAGCTTTCCGGCGTAGGCGTGCGATTGCCGGCCCATTGCTCCGGCGTGGGTAAGGTGCTCCTGGCTCATCGACCGTGGGAGGAAGTGCTGCGCGTGGTGGGAGACGGCGAGCTTCATCCATTCACGCCCAACACGATCACATCGCTCGACGCGCTGGCCGACGAGCTGTCCAGAGTGCGTCGACAGGGGTACGCCTACGATCTGGAGGAAGTCTCCATCGGCCTCTGCTGCGTGGCGGCGCCGATTCGGGACTATGAAGGGCAGGTGGTGGCCGCAGTTAGCTTTTCGACGCCCACGCACCGCTTTCAGATGCACAAGATGCAATACACCCGCGCCATTGTCGAGGGCGCGCAGCGCATCTCGGAGCGTCTGGGCTACTTCGAGAAGGAGCCTGTATGCAAGCCGACAAGGTCAAGGTCGCCATCCTCGGTTCCGGCAATATTGGAACCGACTTAATGTACAAATTGTTGAAACAGCCGGGTTCGATGGAGCTGGTGATGCTGGCCGGCATCGATCCGCATTCTGAGGGGTTGGCGCGCGCCAGAAGTCTGGGCGTCGGCGCCAGCCATGCAGGCATCGACGCCATCCTGGAGGCGCCGGAGATTCGCATCGTCTTCGACGCCACCAGCGCCAAAGCGCACGTGCGTCACGCAAAGGCGCTGCGCGAGACGGGGCGCATCGCCATCGATCTGACGCCGGCCGCGCGCGGCCCCTACGTCGTGCCGCCGGTGAATCTGGGCGAACATCTTGATGCGCCCAACGTCAACCTGATCACCTGCGGCGGTCAGGCCACCATCCCGCTGGTCTACGCCGTCCGTCGCGTGACGCCGGTTCGCTACGCCGAGATGGTGAGCACGGTCGCCAGTCGGTCGGCGGGGCCGGGCACGCGTCAGAACATCGACGAGTTCACCTTCACCACGGCGCGCGGGCTGGAGGTCATCGGCGGCGCAGCGCAAGGGAAGGCGATCATCATCCTCAACCCGGCCGAGCCGCCCATTTTGATGCGCAACACCGTTTACGTTGCGCCGTCGGGCGCATTCGACGAGGAAGCGGTGATCGATTCTGTGGAGCAAATGGTTGCGGAAGTGCAACAATATGTGCCCGGCTATCGCTTGAAGAATCGCCCCGTGATCGAGCGTCGAGAAACGCCATGGGGGAAGCAGCCGGTGGTCATCATGTTGTTGGAGGTGGAGGGCGCCGGCGACTTCCTGCCGCCCTATGCCGGCAATCTGGACATTATGACGGCTTCGGCGCGGCGCGTCGGCGAGCTGTTTGCACAACGCCTGCTATCCCAGAAGGAGGTCGTGGCATGAAATCCCCCCGCATCACCGACACCACCTTGCGCGATGGCTCTCATCCCATGCGCCATCAATACACGCGTGAGCAAGTGCGCTCGATTGTCCAGGCGCTGGATGCTGCAGGCGTGCCGGTGATCGAAGTGTCGCACGGCGACGGGCTGGGCGGCTCGTCGTTGCAATATGGTTTTTCGCGTGAATCCGAGTTCGACCTGATCGAAACCGCCCGTGAAACCGCCGGCCGCGCCCGCATCGCCGCATTGATGCTGCCGGGCATCGGCACGCGCAAGGAGATGAAAGAAGCGGCGGCGCGCGGGGTGCAGGTGCTGCGCATCGCCACCCAATGTACGGAGGCGGACATCTCCGAGCAACATTTCGGGTTGGCCAAAGAGCTGGGGCTGGAGACGGTCGGTTTTCTGATGATGGCGCACATTCGCCCACCGGAGGCGCTGGTGGAGCAGGCGAAGCGGATGGAGTCCTACGGCGCCGACTGCGTTTACATTGTGGATTCAGCAGGCGCCATGTTGCCGCATGAAGCCGCTGCGCGCGTGGCTGCGCTGAAGGGAGCGCTTTCCATCCAGGTCGGTTTCCATGCGCACAACAACCTCGGCCTGGCCATCGGCAACACGCTGGCCGCGCTGGAGGCCGGCGCCGATCAGGTCGACGGCTGTCTGCGCGGATTGGGCGCCGGCGCAGGCAACGCCGCCACAGAGCTGCTGGCGGCTGTGCTCGACCGCCTGGGCGTCAATCCTGGGCTGGACGTCTTTGCGCTGATGGATGCAGCCGAATACATCGTGGCGCCGATCATGCCCTTCCAGCCCTTCCCGGATCGCGACGCCATCGCCATCGGCTACGCCGGCGTCTATTCGACCTTTCTGCTGCACGCCAAGCGCGCCGGCGAGCGATATGGCGTCGACGCACGCGAGATTTTGGTGGAGCTGGGCCGTCGTCAGGCCGTCGCCGGCCAGGAAGATTGGATCCTGGATGTGGCGCTGGAGCTTGCCAGAAACAACGGACAGCCGGTCGCCGGCGAGCGCTTGTTTGAAAAATGATGGTTTGCAAAGGAGTCCTCGAATGAACATTGAAGTCGCCCCACAGCCGAGCGTGATCGATGCGCGTCTCTTTCGGACGACCATGGGGTGTTTCGCCACAGGCGTCACCGTCGTCACCACAGCCTGGGAAGGACAGGTGCACGGCATGACCGCCAACGCTTTTCTCTCCGTGTCGCTGGAGCCGCCGTTGGTGTTGGTCTCCATCGGCCGCAATGCGCGCATGCACCAGCTTCTCGCCGTCGGTCGCACCTATGGCGTCAGCAAATTGACCGAAGCGCAGGAGCATTACAGCCGCCATTTCAGCGGCAGGCCGGTCGAGGGGCTGCAGCCCACGTTCATCTGGCACGGCGAGACGCCTCTGCTGGCCGATGCACTGGCTCATGTGGTTGCGCGCATCGTCGACGCCCATCCGGCCGGCGATCACACCCTCTTTATCGGCCAGGTGGAGCATCTGCATCACCGCGATGGCCGACCGCTGCTCTTTTATCGGGGGCAATATGGCCGACTGGCGTCCGAGGCGTAGTCGGTGGGCTCCCTCTGGTTTTCCTTGCGTCTTTGGGGCTTTGGATTGACTCTACTTTCAGAACAGGCGAAAGGCAACCTATGTCATCGGCGAAACAAATAACGATCCGCGGGCAGGTCACCAACTATCATCGTCAGGGCGAGGGAACAGGTGCAACGTCTATCCTCTTCATTCATGGCTCCGGACCTGGCGCCAACGGCTGGTCGAACTGGCAACTTGCTCTCCCTGCGCTGAGCGATCGCTGGGATTGCATTGCACCCGATCTGATCGGCTTTGGCGAAAGTCATCACCCCGAGCCGGCGCCGACCGGCATGCGCGGGTGGATGCGTCTGTGGGTGGATCAGATGTTGGGGTTGCTCGACGCCCTGGGCGTTGAGCAGGCGCATCTTGTCGGCAACTCCATGGGCGGCGCGGTTGCGCTGCATCTGCTCATGGAGGCGCCCCAACGCTTCGAGCGCGTGGTGCTGATGGGCGCCATCGGCGCGCCCTGTCGCCTCACGCCGGAGCTGGATCGACTGTGGGGGTTCTATGACGATCCTTCGCCGGCGTTGCTGGCCCAGGCGATCCGCTGGTTCGTCTACGATGATAGCTTTCTGCGCGAGCGGTTGGATGAGATCGTGCGCATTCGCTACGCGGCGGCGATGAAAGAAGAAGTGCGACGCTCCTTCACAGCCATGTTCCCCTCCCCACGTCAAAAACATCTCGACGACCTGATCGTGCCCGATTCGACGCTGCGCCGTATCGAGCATCCGGTGTTGCTTGTCCACGGTCGCGACGATTTGATCGTGCCGGTCGAAACCAGCTACTATTTGGTGAATCGCCTGCAAAATGTGGAGATGCATATCATCGGCCGCTGCAGCCACTGGACGCAGATCGAGCACAGTCGGCGCTTCCATGAACTGTTGACGCACTTTTTCAGCGAAGTTCAATAAGACGCATTTGACGCACTCCTGGACGCAAGCATGAAGCTGAACGCTGCTGAACAGGCCCTGGCCGACGTCATCGCCGAGGCGCGGCGAAATCGCATCTCGATGCCAGGGCGCGCACGCGAATGGGATGTAGACATTGCCAGCGCCTATCGCATTCAGCGCCATCTGCAGACGCAAGCTGATTGCGTGGGCTACAAACTCGGCTTCATCAGCCCTGCCAAGCAGGCGCAGATGGGTGTGCAGCAGCCGATCTACGGGCGGATTCGTCGCTCGATGTTGCTTGAGGGCGAGGTCCGGTTGAGCGACTTCATCCAGCCGCGGCTGGAGCCGGAGATCGCTGTGGTTCTGCGCAAAGCCTTGCCTGCAGAGGCGGAGCCCGGCATGGCCGCCCATGCTGTCGGCGGTTATTTCCTCGGCGTCGACGTGTTGGACAGCGTGTGGATGGACTACTGCTTCAGCGCCGTCGAGGTGATCGCCGACAATGCGTCCGGCGGCGCGTTTCTGTTGGGCAATCGCCTGCTGGAGGCGCCGCCTTCGGGAACGCTGCGCCTCTATCTCAACGGCGTCTTGCGCTGCGAAGGGCCGATGGACGCCCTGGGCAACGTTGAGGAGCGGCT
Source organism: uncultured Caldilinea sp. (assembly GCF_937128415.1). GTDB lineage: Bacteria > Chloroflexota > Anaerolineae > Caldilineales > Caldilineaceae > Caldilinea. The sequence continues at coordinate 32,566 of NZ_CAKZMJ010000023.1, read as the reverse complement.
GTGCTGGCTGGCGCGTAGCGTAGGGGGCCTGGCCGCTGGGCAAATTGTCTTTCTCGGCTCGCCGGGGCAGGCCGTTCCCGCCGAAGCCGGAGTCCTTGAAGTGAGAAGCGCAGATGACCCTCTTCTATTGGCAAAAGTGGCATAGCGGAGTATCTCCTCATGTCTGAACGATCCACAGCCGCCGAAAAACATGCAGATGGGCGCGAACAGAACATCGACGCGCTGGCGCAGCGGCTCGATCGCGCTTGGGAAGAGCGTTTTACGATCCCGCCTCTCACAGAAAGCGAGGGCGTGACAGATGCAGCCACCGCCTACGCCATCCAGACGCGCTGGACTGCGCTGCGCGTGGCGCGCGGAGAACGCATCCTGGGGCGCAAGATCGGGCTGACCAGCAAAGCGGTGCAGGAGCAGATGGGCGTCGATGAACCGGACTATGGGACGTTGTGGGCGTCGCGCTATTTCCCGGCGGTGAACGGCCGCGCCGAAGCGCCGATCGACCTCTTTCTGCAGCCCAGGGTGGAAGGAGAGATTGCCTTTCTGATCGGCGAGACGTTGGACAGGCCTGGCGTCACGCCGCAGCAGGTGCTCGCCGTCACCGACGCCCTGGCCGCCGCCGTCGAAATCGTCGACAGTCGCATCGACAACTGGCGCATTCGTCTGGCCGACACCATCGCCGACAACGCATCCTACGGCGGGCTGACCCTCGGCCCTTGGAGTCGCAGCCTGCGGAAGAGCGACCTCAGAACCGTCGGCATGGTGATGAGTCACAACGGGCGTCCGGCGGTCTTTGGCGTCGGCGCAGCGGCGTTGGGACATCCGGCCACGGCGGTGGCGTGGCTCGCCAACAAGCTGCAAAGCTTCGGAATCCCTTTGCGCGCCGGCGACGTCGTCATCTCCGGCGCGCTGGCGGCGACGATCCCGGCGCGCCAGGGCGATATTTTTGTGCTGGAGATGCACGGGCAGCCGCCGCTCACGCTGCGTTTTGTATGAGGAAGGTGAAAGGAGCATCCCGTCGCTGCGCATCGCGATGCGCAGCGGCCTCTGGCGCTGGAGTGTTTCTGACCAAGCCGCCGGAGACCTCGTAATCGTCGCCGACGTAACAGGTCGTCACACCGTTGACCGTCGCCTTGACCCGTCGGCCATCGCCGTCGTAGACGAAGCCGGCGCTACCCGCCCTTACAGCGTGCCGACTTGCGGCGTCAGACGGACTCTTCCGGCGCAGCGCTTGCCCCTGGCGGCTATGGCTGGTCATCCTCCGAGGGTTGGAGGTCTCCGAGCCGTTGGAGTTCTTCCTTCAGCCACGCAAACTGCTCCGGCGTGATGCCCGTCGCCGTGGTGATGAGCGACCACTCGGCGCCGACCGCCAACAGGCTCTCAATCGTCTCGATTTTGCCTTTGATCTCGCCTTTCTGCAGTCCTTCCTGCAATCCTTTCTGCAGTCCTTCCTGCAGCCCTTCTTTGCGTCCTTCCTGTCGCAACTCCTCAGCGTAGGTCAGCATATCCCCTCCTGTCTCCGGCGCAAGGCGCTTGACCTGCGCCGCAAACTCGTTCACCACCCGACGCTCCTGCGTCGACGCCAGGTAAATCACAAAGACCGCCACGTAGTCCAGCCCGCCCGTGCGCGTCAGCTGCGCCACCAACGGTGCCGCCAGCCGCAGCGCCTCGCGCATGCGCTTCTGATAGGCCGCCATCATCAGCAGCTGCGCCACCTTCGCCTTCAGCCCGCCCTTCACCTCCTCCGGCGCCAGCCCCGACTGGTCGATGAGATAGTGGGCGAAGCGAGGCGGAAAGTCATACTCCCGCACGCCTGCGGCGAAGAGGTCGACGAACTCGGTCGAATAGCGCCACTCGCTCTCGCCCTGATAGAAGACCACCGGCGCAATCGCCGGCAGCTCGCTCTGCTCCGGCCGCTCCTTGAACGACTCGTCCCAGATGCGACACATGTACTTGAGCAGCCGAAAGCGCATCCACGGGTCGGGCTTGGACTGATGCTCGAAGAGCAGATACAGGAAGAGCGGAGCGTCGCCTTCCTTCATCTGCGCCGCATAGAGCAGGTCGGACTCGCTGTCGCGCAGCGCCTCGTCGACGAAGCTGGTCTCGACCAGCCGCAGGCTCGACCACTCCACCCGGCTGGCCAGCGAGGGGGGCAGGTGCTCGCGTAGGAAGAGCGCCGCCTCCTCGACGTCGGAGAAGACGGTGCGGAAGAGCTTGTCGTGCGGCTGCTGCACACCGGCGCTCATGGCCGCTATTGTACCATGGAACAGGAGAGATGGGGAGTCGTGCGGAGAGGATGCGACCGTTCGTCGGCGTCGCACCTGACGCAGAGGGAGTGACGCCGAAGGGGCGGAGCTCGATGGCGTTTCAACCTTCTCGCAACCGCAGCGCAACATCAAAACCCTACGCTACAAATGCAATCCCTTTTCGACATTCGGTGCACGGACGGGAGGTCGCCGGGCGACTCTTCGACAACACCGACCTTCGTCCAAGTTTTCCCAAACGGAGCCATTATGTATTCGTTCGACATGACGCCGGAACAAAAAATGTTGGTGGACACAGTCCACAAATATGCAGAGAAAAATCTGCGCGCCGTCTATCGCGAGGCGGAAGAGTCTAAGCAGACGCCGGAGAAGGTCGTGCAGATGGGCTGGGAGCTGGGGCTGTTGCCCGGCCTGATCGACGCCCAATATGGCGGCTATGGAGAGTATTCGGCGCTGACCAGCGCTCTCTATCTGGAAGAGATGGCATGGGGCGACCTCGGCATTACGCTGCACCTGTTGACGCCTAACCTTTTCGCCATCCCCATCGCTCAGTTCGGCACAGACCAACAGAAAGCGCAATATCTTTCAATGTTCTGCGGGGATGCTTTCCCACGAGCCACCGCCGCCATCGTCGAGCCGGTCGTGCAGTTTGACCCGGCGGAGTTGCGCACCACCGCGGAGAAACGGGGCGACGAGTACGTCATCAACGGCAAGAAAACCTATGTTCCCCTGGCCAAACAGGCTGAGCTTTTCCTGGTCTATGCTCAGGAAAACGGCGTCACGCAGGCGTTTATTGCCCCTGGGAACGCAAGCGGCGTGAAAGTCGGCAAGCGCGTGAAGTTGATGGGCGTGCAGGCGCTGGAGATGTACGAAGTCGAGTTCGAGAATGTCGCCGTCCCGAAGGCCAATCGATTAGGTGGGCTGAAAGGCATTCGCATCCAACGCCTGTTGACGTTGAGCCGCATCACGCTCGGCGCGCTGGCGGTGGGCGTCGCGCGCGCAGCCTATGAATACGCCTTGAACTACGCCAAAGAGCGCGTGGCCTTCGGCGAGCCGATCGCCCACCGCCAGAGTATCGCTTTCATGCTCGCCAACATGCGCATCGAAATCGAGGCGACGCGGCTGATGGTGTGGGAAGCCGCCTACAAATATGACGCCGGCGAAGACGCCACCAAAGCCGCCTACCTGGCCAAGACCTATGCAGACAAGATGGTGCTTGAGGTGACCGATGGCGCCGTGCAGGTGTTGGGCGGACATGGTTACATCCGCGACCATCCGGTCGAGCTGTGGCTGCGCAACGGTCGCGGCTTTGCCACCTTAGATGGGGCAGTGATTGCCTAGTCGAGAGAATAGAGGTCTCACACTTCGGTCAAGAGGAACAAAACAATGCCAATCGAATTTAAGCTGCCGGAATCGATCGAACGCCAACTGCGCGACGTGCAGGTCATCGCCGAGCACGTGATGCGGCCAGACAGCCGGTATCTGGACGAGCATGAGCATGAACGGCCGTGGCGCTACATCCACGCCATGTGGCCCAGGATGAAAGAAATGGAGCGCGCCAATATCGCCGCTGCGAAGAAGCGCGCCCTCAAAAAGCAAGAAGCGCTGCGCGCAGCGCAGACGAACGGCCACGGCGTGGCGGTGGTGGAGGCGCCGCCCGCTGAAGAGGAGCAGGAACGCGAAAGCATCGCCAATCTTTCGCTCATTCACATGATCGAAATGCTCAGTTGGGGCGACGCCGGCATCTATCTATGCATCCCCGGCGGCGCGCTGGGCGGCGCGGCCATCCAGGCGGTGGGCACGCCGGAGCAGATCGAACGCTTCCTCACGCGCTACACCGAAGGGGAGCCGAAATGGGGGGCCATGGCCATGACCGAACCCCAGGCCGGCTCCGACACCAGCAACATTCAGACGACGGCGACCTTTGATCCGGAGACTCAGGAGTGGATTCTCAACGGCCAGAAAATCTTCTGCACCAACGGGAAATTGGCGCTTGAAGAGTCAGATGGATTGGTGGTGGTCTGGGCGACGGTGGATAAAAAGGCGGGCCGCGCCGGAATGAAACCCTTCGTCGTTGAGGCGGGCACGCCGGGGGTCGTCGTGGCCAAGGTCGAAGAGAAGCTCGGCATCCGCGCCAGCGACACCGCCACAATCATCTTTGACAACGCCCGCATTCCGGCGGACAACATCCTCGGCGACGCCGAAGTGAAAACGGGCGTAGGCGATAAAGGCTTCAAGGGCGCCATGAAAACCTTCGACGCCACGCGGCCGATTGTCGCCGCCAGCGCCATCGGCGTCGGCCGCGCCGCCTTTGAGTTCACGCGCGACACGCTGGCCAAAGAAGGTGTCAAGATGGAATACGGCAAGCCGCGCTGGAAGTTGAGCGCCGTCCAGGCGGACCTGCTCGAGATGGAGGCGCAGTTGCGCGCCGCCTGGCTGCTTACGCTCAAGGCCGCCGCGCTTCTGGACGCGCGTAGGGAAAACAAGCTGGAATCCTCCATGGCGAAGGTCAAGGCCGGCCGCGCCGTGACGATCGTGACGCAAAAAGCGGTGGAATTGCTCGGCCCTCTCGGCTACAGCACCGAATTCCTGGTCGAAAAGTGGATGCGGGACGCCAAGATCAACGACATCTACGAGGGCACCGGCCAGATCAACACACTGATTGTTGCGCGCGAAATCCTCGGATATACGCGCAACGAGCTGAAATGAGGCGAGACGCCTCCATTTTCCTGTGCAGCCGACGAGAAGCGAGTGGAGGGTGCGGAAGCCGGATCGATTCCGCACCCTCTGGTTTCGGAGATAGAAAAGTTTGCTGCGCACTGCGTTGTGTTGTGTATAGTCTCCTCCCATCGAATGAAGCAACCTTGTAGGCGCAGCTGCAAGCGGCGCTTCTCTGCGTTGTTCGGGACCCTAGGGCCGCCGAAACGTGGGGCCGAGGGCCTCGCTCCGATCGCGGTCAGAATTGTTCCGCCAAAGCGCCGGGTTGAAACCTTCCATCGCTCATTGTTCCTTCCCGTCTTTTGGAAGTATTTTTCATTGCAACCTGGAATTTTGTGATATACTGTATGTGCACAATCGCATAGCAACGCCATACACATTGTGAGAGAGAATCGGTTTGAACCCGGTCGCCGAAGGTGCAAGCTGCGCAGCTCGCCACGGCTGCACGGTGACACTCTCAGGCAAAAGGATCGCAATGTGCTGGCAACTCTGGAAAGCGCGGGGGACAGAGCTGACCGCCGCCACCCACGGGGCAAGCCGGTCGATTCCGGTCAATCTCTCAGGTCAAGGACAGAGGCAACGGGCATCTCTTTCGAGGCGCCCGTTTTTTGTTCTGTGGTGCATAGACGCCGCAGCGTTTCTGCGCTTCATTTTTGATGGTGAGAACGCGTTGATTCTGAACAAAGGAGAACCCGATCATGCCGCACTTCGATCCGATTGAACTGCTCAAGCCCCTGGATACGTTCCCACGACGTCATCTCGGCCCCTCGCCCTTCGACATCGAGCGCATGGTGGAGGTGTTGGGCGTCGACAGCCTCGATGCGCTGATCGATGAGGCCGTCCCGCCGCAGATTCGGCTGCAAGAGCCGCTGCGTCTGGAGCCGCCGCGCAGTGAGTCCGAAGTGTTGGCCGAACTGCGCAGCCTGGCCAGTCGCAATCGCGTTTACCGTTCTTTTATCGGCATGGGATACTACGGAACGCTGACCCCCGGCGTGATCCAGCGCAACATCCTGGAAAACCCCGGCTGGTATACGCAATACACGCCCTACCAGGCCGAGATCGCGCAGGGGCGGCTCGAGGCGTTGCTGAACTTTCAGACCATGGTCATCGACCTGACCGGCATGGACATCGCCAACGCCTCGTTGCTCGACGAGGGCACCGCCGCAGCCGAGGCGATGACGATGGCAAAACGCGCCCAGAAGCGCGGCCACACCGGCAACGTCTTCTTCGTGTCGGAGAAATGCCATCCACAGACGATCGACGTGGTGCGCACGCGCGCCGAGCCGCTCGGCTACACGGTCGTGGTGGGGGACCACGCGAGCTACGACTTCGGCGACCGGACTTTCGGCGCGCTGGTGCAATATCCCGACACCGAGGGAACGATCCACGATTTCAGCGCATTCTGTACACGCGCCCACGCCGCGGGCGCGCTCGTCGTCGTCGCCACCGATCTGCTGGCGTTGACATTGTTGACGCCGCCCGGCGCATTCGGCGCCGACATCGCCGTCGGCAGCGCACAGCGCTTTGGCGTGCCGATGGGCTTCGGCGGGCCGCATGCGGCGTTCATGGCGACGCGAGAAGAGTTCAAGCGGCTGATGCCGGGGCGGTTGGTGGGCGTCTCGATCGACGCAGAAGGCAACCCCGCCCTGCGCCTCGCCTTACAGACGCGCGAACAGCATATCCGCCGCGACAAAGCGACCAGCAACATCTGTACAGCGCAGGTGCTCCTGGCGGTGATGGCCTCCATGTACGCCGTCTATCATGGGCCGCAAGGGCTGACCGCCATCGCGCAGCGCATTCACCTGCTGACCGAGCTGTTGCGCACTCGACTGCAGGCGTTGGGCTACACCGTCAACGCCGGGCCGATTTTCGACACCCTCAAGGTCAGCGGCGGGCCGCATACGCAGGAGCAAATCGAACGGTTGGCGCACGCCAATCAGATCAACCTGCGCTTCTACGCCGACGGCGGCGTAGGCGTCTCGCTCGACGAGCCGACCACCGTCAAAGAGTTGCAGGTGTTGCTCGAAATTTTCGGCGACGACGGCGCAACGGACCTGGAGGCGCTGGCGCGCCAAATAGATCTGTCCTATCCGGCGCCTTTTGCGCGCAACAGCGCTTTCTTGACGCATCCGGTCTTCAACAGCTATCACACCGAACATGAGATGTTGCGCTACATCAAGCGGTTGGAGTCGCGCGATCTCTCGTTGACGCACTCGATGATTCCGCTCGGCTCCTGCACGATGAAGCTCAACGCCACCACCGAGATGCTGCCCGTCACCTGGCCGGAGTTCGCCAACCTCCACCCCTTTGTCCCGCTCGACCAGGCGCAGGGCTATCTGGAGCTGTTCAGAAGGCTCGAGCAGTGGCTGAAGGAGATCACCGGCCTCGACGCAGTCTCGCTGCAGCCGAACGCCGGTTCGCAAGGCGAGTACGCCGGCCTGCTGGTGATCCGCGCCTACCATCGTTCACGCGGGGAAGGGCATCGCAACGTCTGTCTCATCCCTTCCTCGGCGCACGGCACGAATCCGGCCAGCGCGGTGATGGCGGGCATGGAGGTGGTCGTGGTGGCGTGTGATCGCAACGGCAACATCGACGTCGAGGATCTGCGCGCCAAGGCCGACGCCTACGCCGACCGCCTGGCTGCGCTGATGGTCACCTACCCCTCGACGCACGGCGTCTTCGAGGCCGCCATCCGCGAGATCTGCGATATCATCCACGCCCGCGGAGGGCAGGTCTATATGGACGGCGCCAACATGAACGCCCAGGTTGGCCTGACCAGCCCGGCGGCCATCGGGGCGGACGTCTGCCATCTCAATCTGCACAAGACGTTTACGATTCCTCACGGCGGCGGCGGGCCGGGGGTTGGCCCCATTTGCGTGGCGGCGCATCTGACGCCTTTCCTGCCCGGCAGCGCAGTTGTGGCCGGCGTCGGCGGGGCGCATTCGGTCGGTTCGGTTTCGGCGGCGCCGTGGGGCAGCGCCGGCATCTTGATGATTCCCTACGCCTACATCGCCATGATGGGCGCCGAAGGGCTGACCCAGGCCACCAAGGTCGCCATCCTCAACGCCAACTATATCGCGGCGCGGCTTGACCCCTATTTCCCGGTGCTGTACAAAGGCGAGCATGGCCGCGTGGCGCACGAATGCATCATCGACCTGCGGCCACTCGAACATGAAACAGGCGTCACCGCCGAGGATGTGGCGAAGCGTTTAATGGACTTCGGCTTCCATGCGCCGACGCTCTCCTTCCCGGTGCCGGGCACGTTAATGATCGAGCCGACCGAAAGCGAATCACTGGCGGAGCTAGAGCGCTTCTGTCAGGCGATGATTCAGATTCACGCCGAGATTCTCGCCGTGCGCGACGGGCGCAGCGACCCCCAGAACAACCCCCTCAAACATGCGCCGCACACCGCCGCCGTCATCGCCGGAGCGTGGGGGCGCCCCTACAGTCGGGAACAGGCTGCTTTCCCGGCGCCCTGGGTGCGCGAACGCAAATTCTGGCCCTACGTCTCGCGCATCGACAACGTCTACGGCGACCGACATCTGGTCTGCGCCTGCCTGCCGATCGAGGCGTATGCAAAGGAGGCCGGTTGATTCGGCAGATGGCCATGTCTTGCCGGAGGCGATCATTCCCCAGGCGCCTTTGACACGCCGGGCGCGGCTCGCAGTTGCGCCTGGCGTCGGCGAGGCGTAAGGTTTTTGAGCGAACCGAGGAGGCGCTGCGAGGGTTCGGGTAAGATGGTGAACCACTAAGACTCAAAGACACAAAGGACACTCAAAAGAGAGAGGAAAAGATATCAAATCCTCGTGGTTTTTTGGTTTTTTGTGTCTTTGTGCCTTTGTGGTGATGTCTTAGGCGCCTGGTCACCAGGGTGGCGGCGAAAGGTAGGCAAAAAGGGTTGGGGCAAGATCGAGCATCCTTTGGGTAACCGTGAGTTTGAAAATTCCATTGAATTTCTAGGTAGTGAGCGCCGCAGCTGCATCGTCTTTGAAACGGAAGTTTTCCGTCGTGAAATTGTCCGTTGACAATCCGCCCCTCTGCTCCCCACAATCTGGAATATGACTCGCCCGATTTCACGCCGAACGTTTCTGCAGGGATGCTCGGGTTTCGCCGCGGCGGCGGCCATGCGCGGCTTTGGCATCACCAACCTGCTCTTCGACAGCCATGCGCCGCATCGGTTGACGGCGTCTGCACCTACAGGCGCCGCGTTTTCGCCTCAGCAGCCGCCTCTCCAGCGCGATTTGTTGGTGCTGATTTTTGTGCGCGGCGGGCTGGATGGGCTGAATTTGCTTGTGCCTTTCAACACCGGTGCAACAGATCGCGATCTGTATTACAACAAGCTACGCCCCACGCTGAGCGTGCCGGCTCCGAACTCTAGCGCCACGCGCAAGGCCATCGACCTGGACGGACGCTTTGCCCTCCATCCCGACGCTGCACGCGGCGCGGCGGGCGTCAACGTCCCCAACGGCCATGCGTCCGACACAGGCGGCCTCTATGCGCTCTTTCAGCGCGGAGACCTGGCGATCGTCGACGCCTGCGGCTCGCCCGACGTGACCGGCTCCCATTTCGACACCGAGTTGTACGTTGATTTGGGGGGCAAAAACAATCAGGGCGGCTGGCTGGCGCGCTATCTCGACGCCGCGGGCGAACCCAACGATGCGCTGGCGGTGGCGCCGCAATGGGGCATTCCGCCCTCGCTCCTTTCGCTGACCGGTCGCAGCGCAGTGGCGGTTCCCGACCCGGAAAACTTTGGCCCACAGTGGAAGACGCGGCAGTGGACCTCGCACGAGAACGCCTCGGCGCTGGAGGCGGCGCAGCGGGCGCTGTTGGAGCAGATGTATCAGCGTGGGGGCGATTTCATCGAGCAGGTGGGGCGCTCCGCCCTGCAAAATTACGACATGTTGCGCGACGTGCTGGAGACGAGCTACACGCCGTCGGCGCCGTATCTGACCGATGCGTCGCACGTGGCGGATTATGGCCACTTTGGTCATTCGTTGAAAACCGTGGCGCAACTGGCGAAAAGCTCGCTCGCCAATCCGCTGCGCGTCGCCACCATCGACGTGGGCGGCGGCTACGACACGCATGACAACCAGGGCGTCGTGGACTGGAGCGGCAACTCTCGCTATTGTCGCCTGATCGCCAACCTGGCCAACAACATCAAGGCGTTTTGCGACGACATGAACGCCGACCCGGCCTGGCGCGGGCGCTTTGTGGTGGTCGTCGTGAGTGAATTCGGCCGCGTGCTTTATGAAAACGCCAGCGGCGGCACCGACCATGGCGCCGGCAACGTCATGTTGGTCGTCGGTAGCCACGGCAACATCCGCGGGGGACAGGTCTACGGCGAATGGCCTGGGCTGAAGCATTTCGGCTTCAACGACGGTCTCCAGATCACCACCGACTATCGCCGCGTGCTCGCCGACATCCTCACCGCGCGCATGAACGTCGGGGTGCAGCAGGTCAACAGCGTGATCTTCCCCGGCCTGAATTATGCGTCTGGCCTTGGGATCGGCGTTCCTCGGTAGCGCAAGATAGGCCATGCAATTGTCATCGAGTATGGTCAAGACAAGGATATGATGCGCTGGAAGTTGACCCTCATCCTGACGGCGCTCGTTGCGTTCGCCTGGTGGCAGGGGCGAAGCTTGAACGCTGCGCCGCTTGCACAACATTCATTGCCGGCGTGGGGCGCGCCGGCGCCGGTGACGGTGGACGAGTGGCCTTCTCTTCAGAGCGAACCCTCGGTGGCCGTGGCCGGCGAGCGGACGTTGGTCGCCTGGCTCGACTCGCGCAACGCAGCCCCTGATCTTTACAGCGTGATGTGGAACGGCGAGCAGGTCGTCGCCGAAGCGCGCGCGACCAACCTCACCCCGCACTTCGACGTTCAGCGCCCCTTCGGCGCGGCGGCGACCGTCGAAGCGATCGGCCGCGCCTTTGTCGTCTACGCCGATGAGCAGCAGGTGCGCCTCGTGCGCTACAACCCTTCCACCAATCGCTGGGGCGCGCCGATTCAGGTGACACAGGGCCTTGAGGACTGGATCGCCGTGGCGCGGTACCCGCAGATCGCCAGCGACGGGTCCGGCGATCTCGTGGTCGTCTGGGAAGACTACCGCAACCTGGACTGGAGCGACGATGGGCGCAGCAGCAAGGGCGGGGACATCTACGCGACGCGCTGCAACGGCGTGGCGATGACCTGCGACGCCGTCAACGTCAAACTCAACAGCGACGACAGTCGCGGCGACCAACGCCGCCCGCGCATCGCCCGCCGCGGGGAGCAGGTCGCTGTGGTCTGGGAAGATCATCGAGAGTACGGCGCCGAGGCGCCGCAGGTCTATTCTGCGCTTTCCAGTGACGGGGGCCGCACCTGGGGGCCGAACGTGCGCGTCTCTCGCCCATCCACGACGGCCGGCCGCATCGACAGCGCCACGCGGCCGGCCGTCGCCTTCGCCGTCGACGGCAGCCTCTTCGCCGTATGGGAGCATCACGCGGGCGCAGCGACAGCCCCGGCCGACATCTACGCAGCGCGTTGGAACGGCTCCGGCTGGGATGCGCCCCAACGCGTCGACGCTGCGCCGCCGCGCGTGCGCTCGGTTGCGCCTGTCATCGCCGGCGGCGCAGCAGGGCTGTTTGTGGCCTGGCAGGACTATCGCAATGGAGCGAGCAATCCGGACATTTACGCGGCGCGCTGGAACGGCGGTGGATGGGAAGAGCAGCCGGTGACGACGGCCCCTGGCATGCAGATGGCGCCTGCGCTGGCTGCGGATGGAGCGCGCGTCCGCATCGCCTGGCAAGATGCGCGCGACGGCGACCACGACATCTACATGGCCTCCTGGCAGGGCAGGGGCTGGTCGGATGGCGCAGTGGTCAACAGCGCCGCCGAACGCAGCCCGTATCAAATGGCGCCTTCGCTGGTCAGCTTTAACGGCGCGACGCATCTGGTCTTTCTCGACAATCGCCGAGGCTACAACGAGCTGTGGTCGAGCACATTGCCCCTGGGGACGCCGACCTGGACCTCGCCCACGCGCCTGCCGACCTGGGCGAACGCCGGCCATATCGCCGCTCATGGCGCGCAGATCGCCGTCGACGCCGCGGGCAGGGTCCATGCGGTGTGGAGCGAGTATCTCTGGCCTTATGGACGCCACATCCTGTACAGCGTCTTTGAAGGGGGCCGTTGGAGCGATCCAAAGCGGCTGAGCGGAGACGAGGACGACGGCCGTGAGCGCCACCGTCCCGCCATCGCCGTGCGCAACGGCGTCGTCGCCGTGGCGTGGAGCGAAGCGCGCTGGGATGGACAATCCTGGACTCAGCTTTATGCGACGTGGAACTCCGGCGCAGGCTGGACGTCGCCGCAGCCGGTGCTTCCGGCGACGATGGTCGATCGCTGGACCGTGCCCGTGACGATAGCGCTCAGCGATGCTCACATCGTCGTCGCCTGGGGCGAATGGGACGACAATGGACGTGGTCGTCTGATGACGGCGCGACGGAGCCTGCAAGGCGGCGGCTGGAGCTATACGCAAGTGAATCCGCCTGTCGCCTCAAACTGGTGTTTGCAGCAATATCCCCAGATGCGCAGCGACGCCGCCGGTCGCCTGCACCTTGTCTGGTCCGGCTGTGCGTTGCGCAACCCGCCGGACGAGTGGCCGCACGACAGCTACGTTTTCTATGCAATGTCGAGCGATGGCGGCGTCACCTTCAGCGCGCCTCTGCGCGTTGGATTCACCATTGCGCAAGACGACGAAGAACACCATAACAGCACCGCCAGCAGGCCGACGCTTGCCGTCGGCCCCGACAATGAGGTGATGGTGCTGTACCCCGCGCGCGTCGAAGGAAGTTGGAATTTCTACGCGGCGCTGATCCGCAACGGAGCCGTGGCAACGGTTCAGCGACTTGGCGAGGCGACGACGAATTGGGTCGCGGAGGGTGACTACGACGGCCAGTGGTACGAAGGCGACAGCGCCGGCGCCGTCGTTTATGACGCGCTCCGGCAGCGGTGGATTGCGGTCTTCCCGACGCGCAGCAACGGCCGCTCGCCGACGCTCGTCGCAGCGACGACGGAGGGCGTCCCGATCGATCTTTCGCAAAAAGTTTACCTGCCTTCCGTTCGACGATGATCGCAGTGCGCTCTGGGTCTCTTTTATTTTGAAGAGCGTCGAAAGAAGAAGCATCTGGAAGAGATGAACGTCATGGACATCGATTCTCCTTCCACGCCGCCCGGCGAGGCGCCTTCGCTGGCAAGGCTGGCTTACAATCGGCTGGGATTCGGCCCGCGTCCCGAGGACCTGGCGAACCTCTCCGCTTTTGACTTCCCCGGCTATGTGGACGCCCAGCTCGCGCCGGAGAGCATCGACGATTCGGCCTGCGAGGCCTACATCGCCGGACTCGACCGCACCGATCCCCAGGGGATCGCTGTGCCGCCGCCGGAGGCTTCACTTGCGGAGATCGAGCGTTATCGCCAGGCCAGCGAGGCGGCGGGCGGCTGGCCCAACGGCAACTTGCAGCGCCATCTGTGGACGGTCACCTATGCTCGCGCGTTGCTGAGCAAACGCCAGCTGTTCGAGGTGATGGTCGATTTCTGGACCAACCATTTGCAGACGAATTTCCAAAGTCGTCTGAAATATTGGGAGGATTATCACGTCATTCGTCGCCATGCGCTGGGCAATTTCCGTGACCTGATCGGCGCCAGCGCCAAAAGCCCGTCGATGCTCTACTTCCTGAGCAACACCTACAGCGACGGCGCCAACCCGAACGAAAACTACGCGCGCGAGCTGATGGAGCTTCATACGATGGGCAGCTACAGTCGCGTGCCGGGGCCGGGCTTTCTGATGCGACCGAATTACACCGAGGAGGATGTGCACACCGCCGCGCAGATCCTCAGCGGCTGGACGACGATGGGATCGCCCGACGACGCCTATCGCTTCAACGCCGGGCGCGCCTGGCCGTCGCATCACTGGCATGAAAAACGCATGTGGCTGGGCAACGACGACTATTACTACTTCCCCTACGGCGGCGAAGAGCAGGGCGAACAGTTGCTCGACATTCTGGCGGAGCACCCCAGCACCGCCTATTTCATCTCCTTCAAGCTTTGTCGGCGCTTCATCAGCGACTTCCCCGACGCCTTTTGTCCGGACGCCATCGAGGCGGGCGCGCAGGCGTTCTTGAGCACGCACGGCGATATCCGCGCCACCCTGCGCGCCATCCTGCTGCATCCGAAATTCGCAGCGAGCTGGGGGCAGAAGATCAAACGCCCCTTCGAGTTCCTGATCTCGACGATGCGCGCCTTGGGGCTTCGGGAGATGATCAACTTTTTGCCGGACGACTGGCACGACGCGCTCGGCGCGCGCTTCTTCGAGAGCCAGATCGAGATGCTAGGTCAGAAGCTCTTTGAGTTTTCGGCGCCCACCGGCCTGCCCGACGTGCGCTTCGCCTGGTGGAACACGAACCAGGTCTTTGGCCGTTGGACGCTCGCCAATGCGCTGATCAGCCGTTATTTCGGCGATCAGACGGAAGTGGACAGCGCGCCTGTCAACGCTGCGCTCGATCAGCTCATCGCCGCGCCAGCTACGGCCACTCAGGTCATCGACCGCCTGCTCGACCGGTTTGTAGGCCGCAGGATCGATCCCCAGGACCGCAGCGCGCTGATCGACTACCTGGGCGCGGGCAATCCCCAGGCCGCGGTGACGAGCGCCTCCCCGCGGCTGCGCCCGGTGATCGGCGTCATCGCCGCCTCCCCCTACGCCCAGTGGCGGTGAGGGGCGCAGTGGGCCCTCACCCCCTGCCCCCTCTCCCAATGCTGGGAGAGGGGGAGCGCCTGCGCGAAGGCGTCGGTTTCATCGTAGGTGCGGCTCGCAGCCGCACGTTCCTGAGGGCCCGCAAGTGGAGGCCCTCACCCCCTGGCCCCCTCTCCCAATGCTGGGAGAGGGGAGCGCCTGCGCGAAGGCGTCGGTTTCATCGTAGATGCGGCTCGCGCCCGCACGTCCCTGGCGGTCCCCAAAGCATTGGATGAATCGAAGAAGCGCTGCTCCGAGCATCGCCAGAGAGTACATTCTGCGCACCTCATCTCAACGCGTCAACGACTCCAGGAGGGTCAAGAGGTCGGGGCCGGTGCGCCAGTGCAGCGTGCTTTCGACCAGGCGGCCAAAGCCGTGCTCGTAGCGGTCGAGGCTCCAGGCGATCAGGCGCTCGGACAGATGCCAGGCGCTGCCGAGGCCGACGTGGTATGGGGATAGCGGCGTCGAACGCACCATGTACATTTTGTCGGTTGTGAGGTCATACACGGGCAGGAAGATGTCTCCCATGACATCCCAGTAGAGCCACCGGTTCCCGACGATGTAAGGCTCGTCGATGCGCAGGTAGGGATATTTTTCATCTGGGGAGGTTGGGTATGGAATCTCCTTGCGCTCGCCGGTTTTGAGGTTGAGTGCGATGGTGACGCCGTCGGCGTCGTCCAGTGCGCGCATGTCGCGCCAGGCCACCCAGTCGCCGTTGATGGCGGGCATGCGGCCGTAGCCTTCCGACAGTCGTCGGCGTTGGCCGCTCTGTCGATCGAAGAGATGGATGAAATGGCCGCCTCCCTGGCTGTCTGCAATCTGCTGTTCGACGACGATGTACTGCTCCGTCATGCCGATGCCGCTGATGGCTTTCCACATGTAGTTGTCGTCGATGCAAATTCTGTCCAGTTCTCGGCGTTCGCCGCTCGCGATGTTTTGCAGGACGAGGACGCTGTCGGCGCTGCAGCCGTCCTTGTGGCTCTCGATCAGGGTCGTCCATGCGACCCACTCGCCCGCCAGCGCGTAGGCGGGAGGGAGGGCTTGTGGTCTTGGGTCGGAGAAAAGCTCAATCAAGGCGCCGCTGCGCAGATTGTACGCATAGAGGATGTAGGGAGAATATAAATACCAGGATTCCTGATCGGCGTACACCATCCATTCTCCATGGATTGCTGGACGAAGAGTGGCTACGGAGCCTTCGGGATATCTGGTTGCAACGAGTGCTGTAATTTCGCCGCCTATCAGTGGATATCGATAGATTTGGCCATCGAGAGGTTCACCCGACTCCCAGTCAAAGCGACTGGCCGAAGTCCAGTAAAGGTATGTGTCGTCGCTGTCCAGCCATGTAGCACGCATCTCGAGTTTTTCTAACCGCAGCTCGTAGGCCGCCACGGTCGACGGTGTAGGAGTGGATTCAAGAAGGTGTTCTGGAGTTGGCGTTGCTCTGGCATGAGCAGTCGCCGGGGAAACATCGCTTAAAGGCGTTTTGGTCGGCGTAGGCGTCGGAGAAGAAAGCGTCTGGTTGCAGCCTATGATCCACAGTGATGTGAATAGGAAACACAACAGCCGTAGATGCTTCAGCATGTAAAATCTCGCTTTCTCTCAAAGAGTCGGCAGGCATCGCATAGAAAGCCTTGCAACTATTGGAAATCAAGAGGCGCAGAGATGCGGAGTGGGTTTCGTGCAGGGTGCATCCTGCGCTGTTTCTCCGTTCCTCTCAGCTCTGGCGCCTCTCCGTCAAAGGCGACTCTGCATTTTCAAGGCCATTGGTCTATTGCTCGATGCACTGCCTGAGGTTACAAGTCTGACCTGAGTAGACATTGCGTGTTGTTAGAGTTGTTGGGTTCCCCATTGATCGCTTGCCACATACGCCAACCAGGAAGCCAAATCTTAAACTTGCCTCCTTTGTAACCGGCCATGGTGTCGGCAGGCTCTGTATAGCGCACCGAATGCATAACGACAGGATAAATTGCATTCACCAGGTCTGCGTCGTAGCCGATGAGGGCGATGACGTGGGCAACATTTCGCCCCTCCCAACCATCAAGACTACCAGTTAGCACCCCTGTGGGGATGGTGTAGTTGCGATCGACGTGGCGCACCAACTGATTCCAAAGCGTCTGTTGCGCCGTGCCGCGCGAGGGCTGCTGCAGATAGCGCTCGCCCAGACGAATCACGTGGACGTAGTGATGCCACAGATACCGGCACATGGCCGTATCCGTGATGGCGGGGTTTCGGTTGGGGTCGAACCCGCCCGGCGTAACCTGGTTGATGCGCCGGGCCATCTCATCGATGTACCGAGATCATGCAATTTTCCGCTCGGGAATGTTTATTGCTCGAACATCGCCCAAAAGGTGAAAAAATTATAACGCCTGCGACGTCTCAGCCGCGCGACTTTGTTCGGACGCTTTCAGGACGTCTTTCTGACGATTGAGCGATGCAAGCACTGATCGACGCAAGCAACGGATTACGCCGACGGCGCCGCCTCCAGCACGAGCCGATTGATGCGCACGTTCTCCAAGTAGGAGCGGCGCAACTTCTCGTCGGAGATCTTTGCAGCCCGTTCGAGGATGAAGCTGCGAGCGCGATGGAGGCAGCGTTTCGCCAGAGGCTGGTCACGGTTAGCCGCCGCAACGCAGGCGGCGACGTAGAGCGCCCGCTGTGGATACTCGATCTGATGAATCTCGCTCTGGTCGAAGATGCGTAGGATGGCGTCGATCAAGGCGCAGGCGGCGTCGATCTGGCCGCGTGCAAGATGAACAAGAGCCAGAGTGGCCAGGTCGGTGGTTGTCAGCGCCTGGATATCCAGACCCTCATAGATGCGCAGCGCAGCGTTGGCGAAGGCTTCGGCCTGGTCCAGTTCGCCGGTCCGCTCCGCGGTCAACGCCAATTCGGTGAGACACTGCGCCTCGAACTCCCGATCCTCATTTTCGTGCGCCCACTGCTGCGCCTCCTGCAGCCGCGCAAAGGCAGCCGCATCATCGCCGCATTCTCGCTCAACCTGCGCCAGGTTGAACCTGGCAATGGCGACGCCGGACTCGTCCCCCACCGAGGCGCTCAGACGTTCAGCTGTGGTCAGGCAGCGTCGCGCTTCGGCGTAATCTCCCACCGTCAGCGCGATGATGCCGAGCGCGTTCCAGACGGCGTTTTCCCACCACCGGTTGCCGACCGTGCGTTGAATGTCCAAGGCCTGATGAAGCAGCGGCAATGCAGCGGCGTAGTCGCCCAGGCTGGTGTGCACCTGAGCGATATTGAGCAGGCTGCTCCCTTCCCCTTCGCGGTCGCCGATGGTTCGGCGGATCGCCAACGCTTTTTCCCAAGCCGCCAACGCCTCTGGAAAATTGCGGCGCAAGTAGGCGACCCCGCCTAACCGCGTCAACGCCGTCGCCACTTCCGGTTGGTTGCCTTCCTGCTCGTACAGTCGCAACGCCTCCGTGAGCATAGCGGCTGCCTCGTCGTAATGGCCGCGCTGGCGCATGACGACGCCTAAGCCCAGCAGCGCCTGCGCGCGCAGGCTATCGAGGCCGGCGGCGTCCGAAGCCGAGGGGAGCGTCGCCCGGCTTTCGTCTGTAGAGAGGCGTTCGCGCCGGTCGGCGCCAGAAAGCAAGGTCAATGCGCGACGGTAGTATTGCTCCGCCTCGTCGATGTCGCCTTCGAGCAGTGCGATTTCGCCGATGCGCGAAAGGATACGCGCCTGAGCGAGCAAGTCCTGCCGGGTTTCGTAGCGCACCAGCGCCTCCTGCAATGCGCCGCGCGCCTGGGAAAGCTGACTGGTGGCTTCATAAAAATCGGCCCACAGTTCGAGCGTGCGCATGGGATCGCTGCCCGGCAGCGCCTCAAGCGCCATCAACGTCGCCTCTTCTTGGAGGCGCAGCCCAAGGATATGCAACACTTCCGCTTTTCCCGCCAGCCATTGCCAGCGCGTCTCCAGCGACAAGGCCCGCTCGAAATACGCCAGCGCCGTTTCATTGGCGAAGGATCGCTTGGCACGCCAGGCCGCAGCGTCCAGATAGCGAATGACCTTGCTGCGCACTTCAGAATGTTTGTCGTCGGCCTGCAGAAAGTGATGCGCCAGGCGCTCCACGGCATGGGGGGCATGGCGTTCGAGCGCTTCACCGACGGCCAAATGCAGCTCGCAACGCTGGCTTTCCAGCAGCGTCTGGCAGAGAGCCTCCTGTGAAATGCTATGTTTGAAGACGTAAACCGGTTCGGCGAACAGCGGCTCGGTGTAGATAAAATTGCGCTGCTCCAGTTCGGTGATCTGGCGGTGCAACGTCTCCATGGAAGGGCGCCGCGGATGCGCCTCGCGCAGCACCGCCGGCTCAAAGGCGCGCCCGATCACCGCCGCCACCTTCAGCGTGAGTCGGGTCTCTTCAGAAAGGCTGTCCAACCGCGCAAGCACCAGGCCGTGCACGGTGTCGGGAATGCCTAACGACACTGCGTCCAGGCGGGCATTGGGGCGCAATCGCCATTGCTCGTCCATGCGTTCGAGCGCGCCGGCCTCGTGCAGCGCGTGCAACAACGGACGTGAAGGTTGCCAGACGCCTTCGCGCAGCGCAATTTGCCCATGTTCCCGCAGCGCGTCGATCATTTCCTCTGCGAAGAATGGATTGCCCTGGGTGTAGGCGTAGATCAGGTCGATCACCAGCGTCGCCACCGGACCTTGCAGGCGCTCTTCCGTCAGGGCGGCGATGGCCGGCGCGCTGAGCTCGCCCAGCGAAAGGTGCAGCTGATCCGGAATTTTCTCGAGCGCATCGAAAAATGCGCTCTCGGCGGCGTTGACGGAGCGATGGGTCATGCAGAAGAGCAACGCCTGGTTCATCGTCGCACGCGCCAGCGCCAGAACAATCTCCTGATCCGCCTCATCTAACCAGTGCACATCCTCCACCAACAGGAAGATCGGCCGCCGCTGAGCCGCCCGGCTAAGCAGGTCAACCACCAGCGCGGTGAGTGCAGCGCGGCGGAGGCGAACGTCAAACGCTGCGGTGGTCGGGTTGTCCGGGATCGGGAGGTCAAAGAGGTCGCCGAGCAACGGCAAGCGCACGCTCCAGGCGGGGTCCAGTGCATGCAGGGTCGAGTGCAGGTGGGCAATCTGCGTCTCGACAGGCTCTGCACGCAAACCGGCCAAGCCCAGCAGGTGAGCCAGCGGCTCCGACAGGGCGCCATAGGGCTGCTGGCCGATGCTTTGGCAGGAGCTGTAGAACAAGGTGAATCCTTGTTGAGAGGCAAGGTGTGCGGCCGTCGCAGCCAGATGGCTTTTGCCTATGCCGGCTTCTCCCTCGATCCGCACCAACCTGCCCTGCTGGGCAGCTGCGCGTTGGATCGCGCCTGCAATCGCCTCGACTTCGCGCTCGCGACCGATCGGGCGCTCTGGATAAAGCGCCGCAAGTTGAAGCGTGGTGGGGGTGCGAAGGCCGGTGACGGCGTAGACGGGCTGCGGCTCGCGCTTGCCTTTGAAGGTTCTCAGGCCGAGCGGCTCCAGCAAATAGCGCGCCTGCACCAACTCGGCGACGCGCGCGCTGATCAAAATTTGTCCAGGCGCAGCTTGCATCATCAGGCGCGCCGCCACGTTGGTTTCATCGCCCAGCACGCCGTAGGTGCGTCGCGTGCTGCTCCCGTAAGCGCCGACGCGCATCATGCCGGCGCCGACGCCGAACTGCATCTGGCGGATGAACGCAAAGCGGCCGGCGTTGTTGCGGAGCGCCAGAGCCACAGCGACGGCGCGCGCAGCGTCGTCGTCATGGGCGATGGGGGCGCCGAAGGCTGCGTACAGATAACTGCCCTTGTCGCCCGTCGTCAGTTGAATCAGCGCGCCTTCGTGTTCGACAAGCAACTGCTGAACATAGCGGATGAATGCATCCAGTTGTGCGCCCGCCGCAGGATCGTGCTCAAAATCGATGCCGGAAAAGCGCAGAAAGAGGGCCGCCGCCGGCCTTAATTCGGCGAGATAGTGCTCTTCCCCCTGGCGAAGATTGTTCCAAACCGCCGGCAGCAGCCAGGGACGCAATTGTTCTGCAGGCAACGCAGCTGCAAGGGGGGACGCTTCGGCGCTCCCTTCGGACGCACCGAAATTCTGGTCGAGAAAATAATCGTCCAATCCCGTCAACACGCCGGCCCACTGGCCGCTTTCGAGAGGGCGCCAGACGCCGACGAATGCATGTAAATCCAGCAAGTCGATCGTCTCTCGATCGGCGACCAGCTCGCCGCGTTGGGCGACATGCTCCACCGCAGCCATGCGGTCGAGCGCTGCGCCTGCCAGCGCCTCGATGACCTGGATCGAGGGGTCGCCCACCAACAGACGGCGCACCTCTCCGCTGACCATGGCGATTTTCAGCGCCAGTTCTGCGACGACGCCGGGGGCGACTTCATACGCGACGAATTGGGCGCATGCGCGTTGCATTGCGTGCGCAGCCGCCAGACCGCGCAGGGCGGCGTCCCGCAGCGATCCTTCACCGTCAAACCAGCAGGTGATGGCGTCGCCTGCAAAACCGATCACGCTGCCGTCGTGGCGATCGACCTGATCGATCAGCGTCTGGTACACTGCATTCAGCGCACGCGTCAGCAGCTCGGCCCCGCGACTTCGTCCGAACTGGTGCGCCAGCGCTTCGGTGAGGGGGGTGAAGCCGGAAATATCGACGAAAAGCACGGCGCCGACGGCCCGCTCCGGCAGCGGTCGGCCGGTCAACAACGCCTGACGACGATCACGCGGCAGATAGGCGATAGCCTGTTCCATAGCATGTATTATAGCGCCTGCGCCGGTGAAGCTTGGTGCGACATGAATGCGCTCGACAATTTGTCCTCTTCCCAGGGGCGACGTCGATAAAATCAGGCGATGATGAAATCAGGCGATGACGCCAGAGCGGCGCAGCGCAGCGATCTGATCGTCGCTATAGTCGAGAAGGGTGCGCAACACCTCGTCGGTGTGATAGCCGAGCGGGGGCGGCGGGCGACGAATCTGTGCAGGCGTGCGGCTGAATTTGGCGACCGGGCCAAGCAGGCGAATGCGTCCGAGCGTCGGATGGTCAACCTCCTGCACCATGGCGCGCGCTCGCACCTGTGGGCTGTTGAGCGCCGCAGGAACGTCGTTGATGGGGCCGGCGGGAATGCCCAGCGCTGCGAGGAGCGATAGCCACTCCGCCGACGTGCGTGTGCGAAAGAGCGCCTGCAGCAACGGAATCAGCGTCCGTCGATGCTCGACGCGCGCCCGATTGGTGCAAAATCGTTCGTCCTCCGCCAGTTCGGGGCGTTCCGCCGCTTCGCAAAACTTGCGAAACTGCGCGTCGCTGCCAATGCCGACCGCGATGCGCCCATCGGCGGTGGGAAAGGTCTCATAGGGGACGATGCTGGGATGGGCGTTGCCGTAGCGTTGGGGCGGCTCGCCCGTCGCCAGATAGTTTTGCGCTACGTTCGCCAGCCAGGCGATTTGTGCGTCGAGCAGCGCCACGTCAATCGCCTGCCCTTTGCCGCTGCGTTCGCGCTCGTGCAGCGCCGCCAGGATCGCCGTTGCAGCAAACAGCCCCGCCGTGATGTCGGCGATCGCCACGCCCACCTTGTAGGGTTCGCCTTCTTCCGGGCCGGTGATCGACATAACGCCGCCTTCGGCCTGGATGATGAAATCATAGCCTGCGCGGTCCTTGTAAGGGCCGGTCTGGCCATAGCCCGTGATCGAGCAGTAGATCAAGCGCGGGTTCAAGGCGGATAGCGTCGCATAATCGACGCCAAGCTTTTCCGCGCCGCCGACTTTGAAGTTTTCAATGACGACGTCCGCTCGTTGGGCAAGTTCATGCACGATCCGGCGCCCTTCTGGCCGCTTGAGATCGACGGCGACGCTGCGCTTGTTGCGATTGGCGGCGAGGAAGTAGGCGCTCTGGTCGCCGACCCAAGGCGGCCCCCAGGCGCGCGTGCCGTCGCCGGTGAGCGGCTCTTCAATTTTGATCACGTCTGCGCCATAGTCGGCCAGCACCATTGTGCAGTAGGGGCCGGCCAGGATGCGCGAGAGATCGAGCACGCGGACGTCGGAAAGCGGTGAAGCGGTCATACCACGCGCGTCTTGCCAAAACGGCGCTATTCTTCGCCTGCCGCCGGTGGCTCGGCGAGCGGCGACGCCTCCCCGGTGGGTGATGGGGGAGATGGCGGGGGAGGCGTCGCCGTAGACGTCGGTGCAAGGGTGGACGTGGGGCTGGGAGCGCCGACCGTCGCAGTCGGTTCAGGCGTGGCGGTCGCAGGCGGCGCCGTTTCCGTCAAGGCGGCGGCGGTCACCTCGATGGGCGGCTCTGCGGTCTCGGTTGCCAGGGCTGTTGCAGTCGCCGTTGCGGCGGCCGTTTCGGTCGCGGGAAGAGTCGTTGTCGGCGTGTTCGCCGGCGCTGTTTGGGGCGGGGCGCCCGTCTCGGTCGGCCCGGCTTGCGTCGACGGCGTCTCCGTGGGCGACGGCGTCTCTGCCGGGGCTGGCGTCTCCGTGGGGCTGCTGGTGACGTCCGGCGCCGTGGTCTCTTCGATCGCGGTCGTCGGCGTTGGCTCCACCGTTTCGTTCTCGCCTCCCGGTTGCGCGGCGGTCGGCTCCATTGTCGGTGTGTTGGTGGGCGTTTCAATCGGCGCAGGCGTCTGGGTGGCTGGCGCCGGCGTCGGCGTAAATAGCTGTGTTGGGAGGGCCGTGATCACGGCGGGCGGCGGCGCTGTCGGCGCCTGTCCCAGAATTCTGATTGGGACGAGGATGGTTGTTCCTGCACGCAGGACGCCGTCCGTCAGACAGTTGACGCGGCGCAGTTCCGCCACCGATGTCTGCGCACGTGCGGCAATATGGCTCAGTGTGTCTCCGGGCCGCACGATGTATTCCACCCAATGGGGCGGCTGGATGCGCTGACAGACAAGGCTCGCCGCCGGAGTCGGCGTCGGCGTCGGTTCGGGGGTTGGGACCGGCGGCGCCTGCATGACGCGCAGGGCAATGCCCTGCACGACGTTCGGCGCTCCGGGGATCGCCTGGTAGCGCAGCATGACGACGGCGCCCGGTTCGAGCACGCCGTCGATTTCAAGCGGCAGCCACGCATCGGCTCCAGGGGGTTGATGCCACGGAATCACCCTCAGATCGCCGATCAGCAGCTGCTCTCCGTCGAACCCGCGGAACTGCTGGATCGTGATGGCGGTGACAGGAGCTGCGTTCGGGTCGGCTTGAAGCCGGCTGGCCAGCCGCGCCACATCCTCCGACTGCCGCCTGTCCGCCATCCAGCGCGCTTCGGCGCGTTGGTCTTCCGGCGCAGTCGCCACCTGCTGCTCGAGGATCCAGAGCTTGACCGGGTAGGCTGGCTCGCCGGGAAGCGCTTCCTGTGCGACGGCGACCACGACGGAGGTCAACAGGTAGACGACGACGAGCAACAACGTGAGCGGGGCCAGCCGCATCACCGGAGCGGCTATGGGCCATGCGTGGATGAGCTGGCGGCGCCGGGCTTCAAGGCGTGCGAAAAAGGAGGCCGTCGGCGCAGCTTCCCGCTGTTGCGAGGGCATGGCTCTGGCGCGCTCCGCTTCCATCTCGGCGCGCAGCTCGGCGGCGCGCTGTGCAAAGGCGACGCGCGCGGCGAGGCGATTCAACGGCAGGCGCTGGGGAGGCGCCTGCGCCGCCGTTTGCTCCGCCAGCTCCACCACCAGCAACAAGGGGTGAAGCTCCTGCGCCACCTCATCAGGATAGTCGGCGAGAATCTGCTCGATGGTTTCCCCCGCCTGCAGTCTGTCGACCGCTTCGGCGAAATAATCTTCCATGGACATAAAACTTTTCAGTTGAGTTTCTCGCTCCGGGCGACTGCGCTTGGCCCACTTCTTCGATCTTCGATTCGGTTGACGGCGTTGGCTTGCTGTGCACGAACGAGATTCAAGGCTCTCCTCCATACAGGAACATGCGCAGCGTCGCCACGGCGCGATATTGCAGCGCTTTGATTGCGCCTTCGGAGCGATCCATCATCTTGGCGACTTCGCTGATGCTGTATCCTTCCAAAAAGCGCAGGCTGACCACTTCTGCTTGTTCGTCGGTGAGGCGCCGAATGGCGGCGCGCAGGCGTTCGATGTCGAGCGATTGTTCGACGACGGCGTCGAGCGGCGTTTCCTGCGCAGTCGCCGGCGTCGCTTCTTCAATATCCACCGTTCCCTGTCTCCCTTTCCGTCGATAGTGATCGATCACGAGATTGTGTGCGATTCGATAGAGCCAACCAGAAAAGGAAGATCGCCATGCCTTCTGATCGCGGATCGCCTCCAACATTTTGAGAAAGACCTGAGAAGTCAGGTCCTCTGCAAGGGACTCATCCCCGGTGCGACGATAGATATAATTGAAAATTTTGGCTTCGTACCGGTCATACAGCTCACCCAGCGCCGCTTCATCGTATTGTGCAGCAGCCTCTAACAGCGCTTCCTCGCTGGCGTCGGCGACAGGCGTGGGTGCTTCAGTATGAGCTGGATGCGAACGCCCTTTGAACATGATGACGAAAATCGTTATAAAAAATAACGGTCGATTTGGAGAATTCGTAACGGGATTGGCGCTGTTCCATCGCCTGCATGGCAGGCGTCTGCATGGGGGGCGAGCGTCTGAAAAGGGTGTGAGGGTGCGACGCCCGCCTACGTTGCAAGTTTTTCGTTTATGAAATGGACCTGCTTTTGGCGTACACGTCGAGGATGCGCTGCAGGGCGGTGAGATTGGTGAAGACCGCCAGAATCCACAGCACAGGCAGCATCCATCCGGTGAGCAGGCCAACGATCAACACAACGATTCGCTCCGTGCGTTGAAAGAATCCCTCCTTGCATTCAATCCCGACCGCTTCGGCGCGCGCGCGCGTGTAGCTGACCATCATTGAGCCTACAAGTGTAAAGGCCAGGAGCAAGATGTAAAGGGCGCCGTCAGGACGCCCGCTGTAGAAATAGATCAGCCCCAACAGGGTCACCGCTTCGGAGTAGCGATCGAGTGTGCTGTCGAGAAAAGCGCCAAAGACTGTCACCTGGTCGGTGTTGCGCGCCAGTGCACCGTCCAGCGTGTCGAAGAGCGCCGCAAAGATCAACAAAAGGCCACCTACAAAGAGATTGCCTGTGGCTAGAATCAGCGCAACGGCCGCCGTCAGGACAAAGCCGATCACTGTCAACGCATTGGGGCTGACGCCCGTCCCTTCCAGGGCGCGGGTGATCTGATTGAGCGGCGTCGCTATCCAGTCGCGTCCATATTTCGAGAGCATGATTTCCCACGCATTCTGGAACATGAAAAACAAAAGCCAATTGTCCTCTTCGGGAAAGATGTTACCTTGACGATGAGATTGCGTCAAGGAGTCCACGATGCGCGGTGCAAACCTCGAAAAGACAAGGCGGAGATGACCCGTTTCCGGTCGTCTCCGCCTTGCCTTCCGTAATGCCCGTTTGTGCTATCTGGCGATCACCGGCATCCACAAACCATTGGATGTGCACAGCAACGTGATTGGATGCAGGCTGGCCAGCTCAGAGCCGGGTTGCTGCGGGTCCGGCGTGCGCAGGAACAGGAAGGCGCGCTCTAGATTCGAGGTGCGCAGCGTCGGGGTGATGGTCATGGTCAGCGTGGCGGGAAGGGTGCTGGCGTTCGACGAAACGTTGGAGATCCAGGCCACTTCCGAAGGCCAGGTGTTGGCGGCGGCCATCACCTCGCCGCCCAGGTCGGCCATCGCCGCTTGCGCGCCGGTGCGATCGGTCAGCAGAAGACCCTCGTCCGTCGGCTCCACAAGCAGGATCTCGCCCTGCAGCGCGGCAGCTGCGCCCGCCGTCACCGGCGCAAGCACCTGCGCTTTGAAGGGGTTGCCCGGCACTCCCACCACCTGCACCGTCACCGATCTCTCCTCCAGCGGTTCTTGGCACGGGAGGTACAAGGTGGTGATGCTGGAGGGCGTGGCGCCGAAAGGTGGATATTCGACCGTGACCGTGAAAGGCACCGTCAACGGGCTGTTGGTGGCGTTTGGGCTGGTGAAGATGAGGGCGCCGGTGTATTGCTGACCTACGACGAGCAAGGAAGTGTCGATCTGATAGGTGAGATTGAGCGGCGCGCTCGTGTTGCCCGGGGCAAGGCCAGAAACCGGCGACACCGACAGCCAATCTCGGTCACGCGTCGCCGTGAAGGGGATGGCGTCGGCCGTAGCCGGGTTCTGCAGCTGGATCGTCCCGGTCTTTGTGAAGCCTTTGTACGCCACTGTGGTGACGCTGGCCGGGTTCGCCGCCAACGCCGGCCCGGAGATGAAGCCGATGCGGTCTACGTCCCCTAACACGAGGTTGCGACGATTGGTGGACGCACTCACTTCCTCAAAGCGCGGGGAGTTGTGGGCGTCCGGATACCAGCGAATTTTGTTGTCTCGGATCAACACAATTTCGGCGCGGCCGTCGCCGTCGATGTCGCCGGCGGCGCCCAGGCTCCAGCCATCGTCGTCATCGAGGCGCAGACCGTTGAGGAATTCCTGAATCACGCCGTCCGGTCCATCGTTGCGCACGATGAAACGCACACAATCGCCGGCGCATCTTCGGATCATCATGGCCTCTTCATCTTCGTTGGCGCCGTTGATGTCGCCTGCAAAGACGACGTTGGGCCCGGGCACCAGCACATCGCTGACCGCCAGGTTGAGGCGAGTTCCATCGTAGCTGTACACCTCAAACGTGGGCGAACCTCTGTTGTCCTGTCTGCGCACGGCCACGATTTCCAAGTTGCCCCCGCGAATGTACTGGGCGAAAGCGACATCGCGGAAAGGACGGCTATTGCTGCCGCCAGGGCCGCTGATCTTGCTGAAACCGGCGTCGGGTCGAAAGACCGAGAATTCGCCTTTGTCCGGCGAGACGAACGCCACTTCATCGCCGCCCGTGCGATCCAGGTTGCCGACGGCCACCCGCTCCCACGGCTCGCTGAAATCTCTGAACTGATGCACGGTCCAGGAAGTCCCGTCGGGCGTGGGACTGGTCTGCTTATAAATCACTGCGCGCAGGACGGTGCCGGCGGGCGCGCCATCCTCCGGCACGACGGCGCGCAGGACGCCGATCTCATCACCCGGCACATTGGGGTCGAAGTTGCCGGCGAAAACCAGCTCCGGCCT
The DNA here is from genome assembly GCF_937128415.1 of uncultured Caldilinea sp. Classification (GTDB taxonomy): domain Bacteria; phylum Chloroflexota; class Anaerolineae; order Caldilineales; family Caldilineaceae; genus Caldilinea. The sequence continues at coordinate 4,768 of NZ_CAKZMJ010000023.1, read as the reverse complement.
CGACGGCAGCGGAATGCTGGCAAGCTGCCGCCAGGGAATGCCGTTGATCTTCGGATCAGCCGGCGTAGAGCCGCGCGCCACCACCGGATCGAAGATGGCCAGCTCCGGCGCCACCGAGGTGCCCGGCGCGCCGCGCACGGCGACGATTTCCATGTCTCCATCGTTGTTGAAGTCGCCCACGGCGATGCTGCGCCAGTTGCCGGTCGGGCTGACCCATTGCACCTGCTGGCCGGGGTGGTAAGGGTCCAGGATGCGGATGAAGCCGTCGGGATCGGTGTAGATGATCTCTTTGGCGACATCGCCTCCGGAGGCTTGCGGCGTATAGGCCGCCTCGCCTTCAGCCAGCGCCGTCTGGGGAGGCAGCGATCCGGCTGGCAACAGAGAAAGCCACAGGATGAGCAGCGCTGCCACGGAAAGCAGCCTGTGACGCAATGGTCGTCGCATTTCAACTTCTCTCCTTTCACGTCAACATCATCAGTTTGAGCGCACAGGAAGGCCTGCGCGCCAGGTCTCTGGGGCTGCGCCCTTTTGGTTAAAAGTGTTTTTAGAATGTCATTGCTGGACGCTGCGCCCTAAAATTCAAATCAGGCGGACTCCATTAGCCAAAAACTATAAGTAGCGGTATCCTGGTTCCATCGATTGTGAATCGATCCATCGCATTGTACACAGTAAGCAACGTGCACCCCAATTGAAACGTTCCGAATCCAAATCAAAACATCCTTTTCTGACGGAGGTGAGACATATGAAGACTCCAATTCGGGTGAGCGTAACCGGCGCCGCCGGCAACATTGGCTATGCGCTGCTGTTTCGCATCGCCAATGGCGATCTCTTTGGGCCCGATCAGCCGGTGATTTTGCAATTGCTGGAGATTGCGCCCGCCATGAAAGCGCTGGAAGGCGTCGCCATGGAGCTAGAGGATTGCGCCTTTCCATTGTTGGCCGGCACGGTGCTCACAGACGACCCCAACATCGCCTTCGACGGCGCCAACTGGGCGTTGCTCGTCGGCGCGCGGCCGCGCACCAAGGGCATGGAGCGCAAGGACTTGCTCAGCGCCAATGGCGCTATTTTCACGGTGCAGGGCAAGGCGATCAACGAGCGCGCCGCCTCCGACGTGCGCGTGCTGGTCGTGGGCAACCCGGCCAACACCAACGCCCTGATCGCCATGCGCAGCGCGCCCGACGTGCCGGCGGAGCGCTTCACCGCCATGACGCGACTCGACCACAATCGCGCCGTCAGCCAGCTCGCCATCAAGGCGGGCGTGCCGGTGACCGAGGTGAAGAAGGTGACGATCTGGGGCAACCACAGCGCCACGCAATATCCCGACGCTTTCCACGCCGAGATCGGCGGCAAACCGGCGCCCGCCGTGATCAACGACGACGCCTGGATCAAGGAGGTCTTCATCCCCACGGTGCAAAAGCGCGGGGCAGCCATCATCGAGGCGCGCGGGCAAAGCAGCGCCGCCAGCGCAGCCAACGCCGCCATCAACCACGTGCAGAGCTGGTGGCGCGGCACGCCGGCGGGCGATTGGGTCAGCATGGCCATCCCCAGCACCGGCGCCTACGGAGCGCCGGAGGGCGTCATCTTCAGCTATCCGGTCACCGTCAAAGATGGGAAATATACGATCGTGGAGGGGCTGGAGTTGAGCGACTTCGACAAACAGATGATTCGCATCACCGGCGACGAGCTGCTGGAGGAGCGAGAGGCGGTGAGAGAGCTGCTGGGTATTTAAGAAAAAGCGGGTCGAGAGGCGCCTTTCGACCCGCTTTTTGATTGCAAAAGCATTACGCTCCGGCTGCTTCATGCTCCCCAGGGCGCATCTCCAGCACATAGTGCCACCCTCGGTCGGGGAGGTGAACGCAGTCGGTCATCACATAGCCGGCCTCGAACGTCTGCTCCAGATAAGCGCGCATCGCCATTCGCCACGCCATCCCCAGCGCTGGATCGCTGCGGCGGATTGCGGCAATGTCGTCCGGAATCGGCAGCGCAAGCGGCCGTCCGTCCAGGGGCGGCTCCACCTCGAGCGGCGCGCGGAAATGAGCGCCGCTCGCCGTCGTCGGAATCACGTGCATTTCCTCCGCCAGGCGAGCGAACGCGGCTGACCGTCCGCTGTTATCGGCTCTGGAGCCTGCCTCGATTCGTCGGCGCACCCGCTCGCTGGCGATCCACCAATCCACCTGACAGCGATCGCTGGGAAGGCCGGCGTTGATGCCATCCTTCATGACGCCGTACCAGTTGCGCCGATAGGTGTTGCAGACCGCCCCCAGGCGATGGATGTTGAGCACGGCGTTGACGCGAAAGAGCGGGTCATAGGTCCAGGTCACCCAATCCGTCATCCCTTGCGCCAGGATCGCCCGGCGTTGCGCCAGCTTGAGCTGCACGCCCAGACCGCGGCCCTGCCAGCCGGGCAGAACGCCCACCATGTGGCTGCACATTTTGAGTTGGAGTGCGCCCTGAGGCGCAGAAATCTCTGGCGCGTCCCCGGCGCTTCCTCCGGCGCGGCGCCACTGCGACGTCGTCGGAACGCCCAGCCCCGGAAACCAGAAGGCAAGGCCCACCATGCCGCCGGTCTCCGCCGGCCCATCTTCGGCGAACGCTCCGATCAGACCGCCGCCGTTGTGGATGGCGGTGATCACCATGTGAACCGGCATGAGCTCATCGGGCGGAGACTGCCAGATAAGCTGCTCCAGTCGTTGAAAGTGCTCAATTTCCTCGATGGAAGTGACCGCCCGTAGCATCATCTCAGGGAACCAGTGCTAGCACGCGCGCCGGGCTGCCCGAACCTTCGACGATCTTGAGCGGGGCAGCGATGACAATGGCGCCGGTGGGAGGCAATTGATCGAGGTTTGCCAGGCTGGCAAGCCCAAAGCGGCCGGAGCCGTGCATGATGTTGTGCGCCGGGAAGGGGGGGTCAAAGCTCGCCGCCTGGCCGGCGTCCGTGCCTACGCATTCGACGCCCACGCCCAATACATCGCGCTCGAAGGCGAGAAAACGCACACAGTCGGGCGTAAAGCCAGGGGAGTGCGCACCATCCGCGCGGATATTCAGAAACGCTTCGCGCCCCTTGCGCTTGGACCAGTCCGTGCGCATCAGCAGCCAGGAGCCGGGCGGAATTCGGCCATGCGCGGCCTCCCACGCCAGCACATGCTCCCGCGTCAGCAAAAAGTCGTTGTCGGCCTCCGCCTCCTTGCTGCAGTCGATCACGCAGGCCGGGCCGATCAGCTTGCTCGCCGGGATTTTGTCCAGCGTATTGTCTGGCAATTGGGCGCCCGTGATCCAGTGCACCGGCGCGTCGAAATGCGTGCCGGTGTGCTCGCCGAGGTGGATCGTGTTCCAGTACCACGCCGGCCCTTTGTCGTCGTAGCGAGAGATGACCTCCATGCTGAAGCCGGGGGACGAGGCGAAGATCGGCGGCAGCTCGATCACAGGCGTGTCCGGCCCAAGCGGCTGCGTCAGATCGACGACGCGCACTGCGCCGCTGCGCAGCGCCTCGACCAGTTGAGAAAGAACAGCGTTGCTCATGATGCTTTGATTCCTCCTTGCGTTGATGATGGTGAGTGAGACGACTTCCTGACGTGTTCGGCGATCCAGCGTTTGAACAGGAACGCATTCTCCGGCAACTGAAAATGCATCCCGTAGTGATCCGGCCCGACGGCTTCAACCTTTGCCACGATCACGCTCAGTGCGTTGCGCTCAAAGGCGTCGGCGGCGGCCTCCATGAAGTCATAAGGGGTGCTCACGCTGTCGACGTGCGGCACGCCCGCCCCGCGCGCAATGGCGGCGAGATCGGTGGCGCCCTCCGCTGTGTGGGAAGGGAAGCCGCCTGTGGAAAGCAGGCTGCCGTTGTCAAAGATGATGTGGATGAGGTTCGTCGGTTTGTAGCGCGCCATCGTCGCCAGCGCGCCCAGATTCATCAACACCGAACCGTCGCCGTCCAACACCACGACCTTGACCTGTGGCAGGCTCTGCGCCAACCCCAGCCCGATCGACGAGGCCAGCCCCATGGCATGTTGCAGGTAGAAAAAGTTGTCGCGGTGGCCGAGATTATACAGCTCTTGCGCACACGCTCCCATGTTGGTGACGACGAGTTTATCGTGCAGTTCGGGGTAGATGGCTTCGATGCATTTGGCGCGTTGCATGATTCAATCCTCCATCAGGTCGCGGGTTAACAGCAGCGCCACAGGCCACAGCGCGCTGTGCGCCAGGGTGTACGCCTCGCGGATCTGCCTGCCGACTTTCGCCGGATCGCGCGCATACTCGAAAGGAATTTGCAGCGCGCGCAACACTTCTTCGGTGACGATGCCCCCGCGCGTGTGCCATGGGTACGGCTCGCCCCAGTGGCCGCGCAGCGCAATCAACATGCACAGAGGAATTTTATACAGCTGCGCCAGCGAGACGATGCCGTTGATGGCGGCCAGAAAGCCGTGATTCTGCATGAGCAGAATATGCTTTTCGCCGGCGAAATAGGCGCCGGCTGCAATGCCGATCGCCTCCTCTTCCTTCGCCACCTCGATCAGGTGCATCTCCGGGTCGTTGCTGGCGAGCTGCAGGAGATAGACGAGCCAGGTCTCCGGCAGCGCCGAAATCGAACGCACGCCGGCGTCCTTGATGCCCTGATAGACCGCTTTTGAGTTCTCGCGTGAAACCGTCATAAGACCGAACAACTCCCTCAAGGCTTTCGACAAAATCACCCTTCAATTTTCGTAGGTGCGGCTCTCAGCCGCACACCCTCGACCGCCCCGAAGCCACGAACAAGGCCGACCGGTTTGCC